>CAKZPV010000051.1 GCA_937139405.1 uncultured Nitrospirota bacterium | reverse complement strand
TTCAACAGGAACGACTGATGGTGCGTACGGATATTTAACTGGAGATGATGCAGTGCCGATGAACACAGCAGCAGAATTGAAATTTAGAAACAACGAAATGTATGTCAATGTTCACACTGCTGCAAATGCAAATGGTGAAGTTAGAGGTCAAATAATTCGTGGTTCGGAATGTATGCAAACTGCTTTGGGTGTTGATGAGATCATCGAAAGCAGCGTATCAATTTATCCAAACCCAACGAACGGAATTGTAAATATTAATTCAACTGCTAAAATTGATAAGATTGAGGTGTATTCCATATTAGGAAATAGTGTAGCTGTTTTTAAAAACACAAACACACTTAATTTAAATAATATAAAAACGGGAATCTATATTTTGAAAATTAGTAGCGAAGGAAAATCAATAAACAAAAAGATTGTTATAAAATAATTGAGAGAAATTAAGCCACTGGTATATTAACAATAACTTTTGTGCCAGTGGCAATTCTATTTACATCATATAAATCTTCAATATCAATTTTGTAATCGTTGGTGAAGCTTTTAGAGAAGTTTGCAAGTCGTGCTTTTGTAATAGCAATACCAACAGATTTACGTTTTAAAAGTTTGTCTTTATTAATTTTTTGAGACTGTTCTCTACCAATACCATTATCTTCAATAGAGATGGTTACAAAATCATCTAAGGTTTTAAAAACATTAAGCGTAATCTTCTTATCGTTTTCTTTTTTTGAAGATAAACCATGCCACAAAGCATTTTCTAAAAAAGGCTGCAACATTAAAGAAGGAACCTTTGTATTTGCAGTATTAATCGCATCGTCAACATTAATTTTAAAGTCTATTTCGTTTGAAAATCTTATGTTTTCAATATTCATGTATAGCTTCATGGTATCTAATTCATCTTCAAGAGAGATTTCTTTTTCAGAAGAAGCTACCAAAATTTTACGGATGAGTTTAGAGAATTTATTTAGATAATAAACAGCATTTTCCTTTTCATTATTAATAAAATAAAGCTTTATTGAATTTAATGAGTTGAAAATAAAGTGCGGATTCATCTGGCTTCTCAACATGTCTTGCTCTAAAGTAAGAATCTGCTTTTCTTGTTGTAACTGCCTGTTTCTGTAAAGCGCAATAATAATTGCAATAATAATTATTAAAGCGAAAAAAGCACCCCAGAGCATTTTTTCATTAAGCTCTAGTTTAGATTTTACAAGTTCGTTTTCATTAGCCAAAGCTTCAATTTGATTGTTTTTAGCTTCGTTTTCGTATTGAATAATAACATCGTTTACATAGCGTAAATTACGATCGTTATTAATCGTTTTTTTGATTTCAATTGAAGATTTATAATACTGTAAGGCTAGTTTATGGTTTCCTTTAATTGAATAAAGGTCTGATAGATGTTTGCTAGCATCAACAACTGAAGATTGTAAACTAAAAGATTTAGCAACATGCAATCCTTGTTTTAAATTGGTTTCAGCATTTTTAAAAAGCCTTAATTCTTTTTTCACCCAACCTAAATTAATATAAGATAATGCTATGTAGTATTGATCGCCAATAATTAAGGCTTTTTCTAAAGCTTGTTCAATAATAGTTTTGGCTTCACCTAGCTTTTTTTGTTTAATATAAACTTGTCCAATACTATTAAAACAAATAACACGACCTAAATCTGAGTCTATTTGATTGTTGTAATCTAAAGACAAGTTGTAGTTTTTCAGAGCTTCATCCAACTCATTTTGAGCTTCAAAAGCATAACCAATATTTTGATAATTAATAGCCAATCCTAGTTTGTTATCAGAAGCTTTTTCGATAATTAAAGATTCTTGAAATTGCTTATTAGCCAAATCATATTGCTCTAAAATCAAATAAATATTTCCCATACTATTATGAGAAACTGCAATATTGTATTTTAAAGCATCAGAAGGATTTTTAATAGATTGCGCAATCTCTAGAGCTTTGGTGTGAAAATCTAGAGCTGGTTTTACCAAATCTATTCTTCGGTAAGCCACACCAATATTATTAAGGTTGATAACCTGAAGTTCTAAATTTTTAGCTTTTTGGGCTAGAGCTTCAGCAATTTTATGAGTAGATATCGATTGTTGATACAATGAGATATTTCTATACAAAACACCCAATGCATTTAAGGCGTAACTTTCGCCTTCTATATATGATGCCATTTTAGAAGCCTCAACAAATTGTTTAATTTTTAAGCTATCTCTGTTATATTTTGAAAATAAATCATGAATTGATTTGTAAGGCGTTGGTTTAGACTCTAAAAGCGTTTTTAAATCAGCTTCAAAATCAGTTTCAATACTATTCTGAGCTTGTAAGTTTATAGATGTAAAAAGATTCATCAAAAAAATGAAGCCTATAATCTGTTTTATATTTTTGGGTTTGTTATTACGCATTATTAAAGCTTCTCTAAAAAATCTGATTTTCGTTGTCTAGCCACTGGAATTTTATGGTTAGATTTCATAATAACATAACCTTCATTTTTAATAAATTCTTTAATATTATTTAGGTTAACAATGTAGGAGTTGTGTATTCTAAAAAAATGATGCTCTGGCAATATAGCGTTTACTTCTTTTAGCTTTTTTGTAATGACTATTTTTTGAGAATCGTTCATTATTATAGTGCTATAATTGCCATCAGATTCTACAAACAAAATATCATCAACATCTAAGAAAATTAATTTTCCGTCGGTATTAATCGTGATTTTCTTTTTATCGTATTTCTCATTAAAACTAATAAGAACATCTTCAATTTTAGAAGAATTAATAAGTCTAGAATTAAATTTTTTAATTTTCTGAATAGTGTCTTGTAAATCGTCAGAATCTATAGGTTTTAATAAATAATCTATAGCTTCATGTTTCAAAGCTTTTATCGCATACTCGTCATAAGCAGTAGTAATTACAACAGGAAATTCTTTATTTGATAGTTTTTTTAGAAATTGAAAACCATCCATAGTTGGCATTTGTATATCTAAAAACAAACAATCGGGAGTATTTGAGTTTAAATACACAATAGCATCTTCAGGATTTGAAAATGTTTCAAGTATTTCAACCTCATTACTAAAGTTGGTAAGCTCCCAAGATAAACTCTGGATAGCTTTTGGCTCATCATCAACTATTACTGCTTTAATCATAATTTCAAATATAATAATATATTAAATGTAGTGACTCGTAATTTGTATAGTTAGTCAAGTTTTATGTGTATTAAGTTTGTTTAAATAAATAGAATGACGTTTTATTAAATTTAAAATACCAACTATACAATTTTCACAACCAACTATACAAATAGCAATTATTTAAGGTAGAAAAATGTTGATATTTGAATCAGAAATTAGATAACTATTTAATACAATATAAAAATATTAGGTGACCGAGGGGGTTTACTTATTGATTAAGTGCTATTAATCGACAAAGTCAGGGTAAAACCTGACTTTTTTATCTCTCAATTAAAATTTTAGTTAGATTAATCCAATTTTAGAGTTAAAAGAGCGTTTAAAAAGCGCTCTTTTTTTGTTATATATTTTTATAAATTTAAAATCGAAAACCATCAACAAATACGCTTGATTAGAGGATGTTTTGTTTGATAAATCCATGTTTTTTCGTATGCCTATATCTTGGTATGGGGGGTCCTGGCAGAAAAAGAGCTGCGCAAAAGGGCAGCAGATTTTTTCCAATCAATTACCTGCGAACTATTATATCACTAAATATCATTAAGATTATTCATCGTGAAGGGTTTCTTATTGTTTCGCACGTTAACGCTTTATTTGTTGTGTGTTACAAGGTGTATCGGAAGTGGGTGCTCCTTACACCTTTTCTTCAATATCAAAATATTCCTCATCCAAATCCTTTTGCGCGATACCACTCGTCATAGCAGCCTTGGCGACAGCCTTAGTGACAGCCCGATGAACCGTGGGGTCCAGTGGGCTGGGGACAATTTCACCTTGTGGCGTGGCATCGACGATGGCCTGGACGGCGGCAAGCAGCATAGGATCGTTGATCCCCGTTGCTCGGGTTTCCAAGGCCCCTTTGAAAATGCCAGGATAGGCGAGCAGGTTATTGACGTAGCGACCATCCGAGTAGAAGGCAGCTCCGGCTTTCAAGGCCTGCTCCTCGGTGATTTCTGGAACAGGATTGGTCAACGCCAGGATAATTTGTTGCGGTTTCACCATGGACGGGTCGATTAAGCCCTCAACACCCGTCGTGGAAATAACGACGTCACAACGCTCCATGATCTCTTCTAAGGTGGCCCTGTTCTGACGAAATTCTTCGAGACGATCGATTGCAGCAGGATTGTTGTCACAACACCAGACGTTACGTTTTGTATAGGCCATAATCAGTCGGGCAATGGCGCTCCCGGCGGCACCAAGCCCAACCTGACCAATCTGGACTTTCTCGAGATCCCCTTTGACGATTCGGCATGCATTGATGACGGCAGCTAAACAAACAACGGCGGTCCCATCTTGGTCATCATGCATGACGGGAATATTTAGGTGTTTGACCAACGCTTCTTCTATTTCAAAGCATTCTGGGGCCGAGATATCCTCCAAATGAATCGCCCCGAATCCTGAGGAGATCTGAATGGCGGTATCAATAAACTTCTGCGGGTCTTTGGAGATGATAGGGATGGGGATCATATTACAGCCCGTAAATTTTCTAAAGAGGGCGGCTTTCCCTTCCATCACTGGCATGGCCGCCACAGGACCAATGTCCCCTAACCCTAGGGTACGGGTTCCATTGGTCAAGAGAGCAACAGTCTGGTGAATCCAGGTGTAATTATAGGCTTCATCAGAATCCTTCTGTATGAGGCGGCACACATCCGCCACCCCTGGGGTATACACTGCCCGCATATCGTTGATCGTCTCAATCGGGTGGCTGATGTCCATCTTAATCTTTCCACCTTGATGTCGTTCAAGCACTTCATCAATGATCTGCTCAACCGTAGTCTTCTTCAATGCTCGAATGGCCTTGAGGATGCGCTCAAAGTGTTCTCGATCATTAGCAATAATAGTGACATCTCGCCAGATGTAAAATTTTCCAAGCTTCCGTGTTTTGACATCACCCACACTTCCGCTTTCGTCTGCAATGGCAGTCATAAATTTTGCTAATACACCCACGTGATTTTCGCTCTTGTAGCGGATCATCCTGATGAATTCCGTTTTTCCAGTTCGAGATACGATTGGCTTATGATCTGACATAATCTTTGATCTCCGTAAATTGTCACAGCGCTAGTCATTTGCAGCATTTCCTCATAACATGAGGAAGGCCAGCAGAGACAAGCAGGTTTTAGGATGATAACAGCCTGGAAGGAGTTACCTGGGAACAGGGTATTACGACGATCGACCCTTTGAAAGAGTTTCTCTACAAAGTTCGTGAAAATTTTTGAACAAGATTGGAGTGTAAAAACATACGATCGGAAAAAGGAGGCATAATTCTTTAGTTTATAAGGTAAACCTAAATAAAACAAGGTGCGTTGGTATTTTGGTAAAAAGTTCTTCCAAGCAACGTGACAATGGAGCAGGAGAGGATTTTTGCTAATTGTGATCATGCGACCGACGCTGTTGAGACAAGCTCATTCCCCCTCTTTCACAAGAATAGTTTTGTTGTAAAAACAATCCTTTTTGCCACAGTTTTCTACTTTCTATGAAATCAACCACTTGCATGTTGCAAAATACGGATGAAATAACATCTGTAAAAGAAAGCATTGTATACGCTTATCAAGGTAGAAGAAGAACTTCCTAAAGTTTAACTATAGGAGATTGCAGTGTCTGCTTTTGATAAGCTCTTGTGGCGTCTTTCCTTTGAGACGTCCCAAGCGTTCATCTTAGCATTCAATATATAAAAACTTGCCTCGAGTGACCTGTACGGAGCCGGGTTTTTGCCCTTTTGGCTCTTTGACAGATTTTCTCAAAATGACTGGGAATCCATATTAAATTCCAGTGCTATTCGAAAGCGCGGCTTAGGAGATTTGATAATTAAAAGGAGTGAACGTACAAATTGTTCACTTATTCTAGATGAAATCTGCAAGAAATTAATAATGTAAAAGGGCACGAAATATAAAAATTCTCAACGAGCTGTTTAAGTATAAATTATGAAAAAACATATAACGTTTCTGATAGCTGATCCTATTGTACGAGCAGCACACATAGAGATTATGCGTGTGATAAGAAACGCGAATGGACGAGCTCTTTTTGTCGGTGGATGTGTTCGAGATTGGCTTCTGGGTCTGACACCTGAAGATTTTGACATTGAGGCGTATGGTATTCCACCCAAACAGATCGTTGAACTTCTCTCAAGTTCTTTTCCTCTCGATTTAGTAGGAGAGGCTTTTGGAGTGATCAAACTAAAGGGAGTGCCGATTGATATTTCTCTCCCACGACGAGAGTCAAAAAGAGGGTTAGGACATGAGGGGTTTGATATGTATTCAGATCCATTTATAACTATTGAAGAAGCTGCTGGTCGTCGAGATTTTACGATCAATGCCATGGCGTGGGATTCAGAAAGCCAGGAATTACTTGATCCTTTTGGTGGGCTAATAGATCTTGAGGAAAAGATTCTTCGACATACCACGAAATGTTTCAAAGAAGATCCATTGCGTGTGCTTCGAGGGATGCAATTTGCTGGAAGATATGCCCTGAGAGGAGCCCCTGACACACTAGCGATGTCGCAAGATTTATTGCCCGAATATCACACATTGCCTATCGAACGTATTTGGGGAGAATGGTACAAATGGGCGTCCCAATCAATTCTACCCTCAGCTGGATTGAAATTTCTTCTTCAAGCGGGGTGGATTCGGGTCTATCCTGAGCTGAAGTCCTTGATTGATTGTCCTCAAGACCCAGAATTTCATCCGGAAGGCGATGTTTGGACGCATACATTGTTGGTTACGGATGAGGCTGCAGCAATTGCGGAACGAGACGGACTAGCCAAAGACGAGCGGGTCGTTTTGATTTTTGCTGCTCTTTGTCATGATTTGGGGAAACCCTCGACGACGGAAACGATTGATGGCCGAATCCGGTCTCGTGGGCATTGTGATACTGTCGAGATTTTTCAAGCCTTTCTCGCTCGAATCGGTGCGCCATTTGGAACGGTCGAGCGGGTCATTGCATTATGTCGTTACCATCTTACGCACGTTGACTTCAAAGATTCGTTGCGGCATGTACGGCGATTGTCAGTATCGTTGGCAGCTGCTGGTGAAACACTTGAAATGCTCGGTCGGTTAGTTGAAGCGGACCATAGTGGACGTCCTCCATTACCAAAAAAAATGCCACTCAACATGACCGCGATGTTAGAGGTGGCCCATAGTCTCAATCTTCAAAATAAAGGTACTGAGCCGTTTCTCTTAGGAAGGCATTTGCTTGAGCTCGGGGTTTCTCCGGGACCACAGATGGGTGAAATTCTCCAAATCGTATTTGAGGAACAATTGAATGGAGAGATTCAAAGCTTGGAAGACGCTATAGAATGGGTGAGAAGATATTGTCTTTGAACGGTCTTCCTTTTGTATATTTCTCTGTGCTTCTTGAAGTTTTTGGAAAGAATGTCATTTAGGCTTTATATTTTATGTCGGAAGCCTACGGGTAGATTGCTTTTCTCTCCTTTTCCTATAGTCGAACTCTTGACAGGAACATGTGTCCTGAATAGGATGAAGAAACCTTTAAAACTCATCCAGTGAGGTGAGTAAGGAGAGCAACTTATGGTAGTGGCCTCTCAATGGCCAAAACTTTCAGACCTTTCTCATGTGATCTTGAGAAGGGTTTTTTTTTGCCTTTTTATCCTGAAATATTCAAGTAGAGCATTAAGATAATTATGGGATTAGCTCAAAGCGAACGATTATTGATGGATGCTCAAGATATGTCTCGAGCATTGTCGCGCATTAGTCATGAGATCCTTGAGGGCAATAAGGGTTCTCAAGATTTAGCCTTAGTGGGAATTCGCACCGGCGGGGTCTATTTGGCGCAACGGCTTGCCATGCGTATTCAGCAAATTGAACAACGTGATATTCCATTAGGGGAACTTGATATCACACTTTATAGAGATGATTTGTCGATTCGTAAAGATCAACCAGAGCTACGAAAGACCACGATTCCCTTTAATATTTCAGATTTGAAGATTGTCTTGGTTGATGATGTGCTGTTTACCGGCCGCACCATTCGGGCGGCCTTAGACGGGCTGATGGATTTGGGACGACCGGCGGAAATTCAACTTGCAGTCTTGATTGACAGAGGACACCGACAACTCCCGATTCGTGCCAATTATGTTGGGAAAAATATCCCCACGTCTCGTGAGGAGAATGTGCAAGTTTTTTTTGAAGAACTAGAGCAAGTTGATCGGGTTTCTATCGTCACTGGATAACGCGATTATGGGTTGGAAGCGCAAAGACTTACTGACCATTGCAGAATTATCGATAGAAGAAATCGAACTGATTCTGACGACGGCTGAGTCGTTGAAAGAAGTGGGTGGGCGTGATATCAAAAAAGTGCCGGCTCTTCGTGGCAAAACAGTTGTGAACTTGTTTTTTGAGCCTAGCACTCGGACACGAACGTCTTTTGAATTAGCGGCTAAACGATTGAGTGCAGATGTAATTAATTTTTCTCCCTCGACGAGCAGCGTTGTCAAAGGAGAAACACTCCTCGACACGGCGCGAAATATTGAGTCTATGCAAGCCGATATTATTGTTCTGCGACATTCTTCTCCTGGCGCCGCCGAACATTTGTCCCGTTTTGTTCAATCTTCTGTGATTAATGCCGGAGACGGATGGCATGAGCATCCGACTCAAGCGCTATTGGATGTGTATACGATCAAAGAAAAAAAGAAAGAGATCCAAGGGCTTACCATTGTAATCGTTGGAGACGTGGCGCATAGTCGTGTCGCCCGATCGAATATTGTTGCCTTAACCAAATTGGGAGCTGAGGTCCGAGTTGTCGCACCGCCGACAATGTTGCCACTGTATGTGGAACGACTTGGTGCCAAAGTGTATTACCAATTCGAGGATGCGCTCAATGGAGTGGATGTCATTATGATGTTGCGATTGCAACGAGAACGGCTGGGGCAAGCCTTGCTCCCGAGTATTCGAGAATATGCCAAACTCTTTTGTCTCACCTCAGAACGCCTTAGGTTGGCGAAACCTGATACGATTGTTATGCATCCGGGTCCATTGAATCGAGGAATTGAAATCTCGCCGGCTGTGGCAGATAGTCCAGCGGCTGTTATTTTAGATCAAGTGACGAATGGAGTTTCGGTCCGAATGGCTTTAATGTATTTATTGTCAGGCGCTGCTTAACTATTATTAGAAATAAGGAAACCATGAACGACACATTGTCCAATCACACGCCTTCATCAATTGTCTGCATTCAGGGTGGAACGGTCATTGACCCGGGCCATGTCAACGGACGAGCTGATGTGTTAATTCAAGATGGAAGAATTGTGGAGGTGGGTTATCCACTCAAACATTCTATAGAACAAGATGATTCTGTCACGATTCTTGATGCCAGTGGTTGGATTGTGGCTCCCGGGTTAGTCGACCTCCATTGCCACTTGCGAGAACCGGGGTTTGAATATAAAGAAACGATTCAAACCGGTTCGGACTCAGCTGTGGCCGGAGGCTTTACCTCAATCTGTGCGATGCCCAACACCAAGCCAGTCAATGATAATGCCGCGATTACCCAATTTATGTTGACCAAAGGTCAAGAGGCCGGGAAGGCCAGAGTTTTCCCAATTGGGGCTATTACGAAGAATTCAGATGGTGAAGAACTGGCCAATATTGGTGAACTGGTCGGAGCTGGTTGTGTCGCTATATCGGATGATGGTCGTCCTGTCATGAATAGTTTAGTCATGCGCCGCGCATTGGAATATGCCAAAGCCTTTGGCGTTCCTGTGGTCGATCATTGTGAAGACTTACATTTGACTGACGGTGGATGTATGAACGAGGGCGTTGTCTCCACTGAATTAGGTATGCCCGGCATTCCTGATGCATCGGAAGAAGTGATGGTCGCTCGGAATCTTGCTCTGGCTGACCTTACTGGCGTCTGTGTACATTTAGCACATTTAAGCACCGCACGTTCTGTTGAGCTTGTTCGTCACGCGAAAGCCCAAGGGCTTCCAGTTAGTGCGGAAGTCTGCCCGCACCATTTCTCCATTACTGAAGAAGCCGTCCGCGGCTACAAGGCTAATGCCAAAATGAATCCTCCTCTTCGAACTGATGAAGATATGCAGGCGCTTAGACAGGGATTAGTTGATGGCACAATTGATGTGATTGCTACCGATCATGCACCACATGCACTTCAAGAAAAACAATTAGAATTTGATACAGCACCCTTCGGAATCGTTGGTTTTGAAACCGCCCTGCCACTGACTCTTCGACTTGTTGATGATGGTGTCTTGTCCATGGAACAGGCTCTTGATAAGTTGACTCGCGCACCAGCCCAATTGTTCCATCTTCCAGTGGGCTCACTTGCACCCGGCAGCTTGGCCGATATGGTGATTTTTGATGCCAAGGAAGAATGGGTGGTTGACCCCGAACAATTTCAATCCAAAAGCCGGAATACTCCGTTTGGTGGTATGACGGTGAAAGGAAAAGTCAAGATGACCTTGGTGGAAGGTCGATTGGTTTATGATGCTCGCTAGCCTATGGAAAAGAGGCGCGTAAATTGGGGTATAGTAGGATTTTTTGTAGAGATCTGCGCATTGACCTTATGGGTAGGTGGGTTGATCGTTATCATAGCCGTGGTCATCCCTGCAGTCTTTAATTCTTTTGGCATGGAACCAGCCGGTCGATTTTTACGTCGTGTCTTTGATGGCTATGGGTACCTGAATGTCGGAATATTATGTGTTCTAACCCTTGTCTCCTTCTTACGATTTCGGACCTACGGACAAGACCCTTCTTTCTTATTTTCAGTCACCGCCGGAGAATGGTGGCTTCTTGGCGGAATGCTCATGGTCACGGTGGGAATTCTAGGAATTTTGGGGCCTCAAGCCGTCGCCTTACAAGAGGAAGCCTTTGAAGCCATTTCGAAAGAACACAAAGAATTGGCGTATTCACAATTCTTTCGCTTGCATATGATAGTTCGAGCACTACATCTTGTGAATGTTGGACTTGCTTTTTCGTTGTTTATTCTGAAATTACGAAAAATACTTGTCCATCGTCTTGCTGTTGCTCACTGAGTTTTTTCTTGAAAGTGCGAAGTTTCATAGAATGCAATACTAGGGTGATGATGATATGAAGCCGGCGGTATTAGCTTTAGCTGACGGGACCGTGTTTAAAGGACAGGCTCTCGGATTTGCAGGAGAGACAATTGGGGAAGTGGTTTTCAATACGGCTATGACCGGGTATCAAGAAATTCTGACTGATCCTTCTTATAAAGGCCAGATCGTGTTGATGACCAGTACGCAAATAGGCAATTACGGTGTGATGCCTGAAGATGACGAATCTCGGCAAGTATGGGTAGAAGGCTTTATTGTACGAGAAGCGTCTAGACGGATGAGTAATTGGCGGGGGCGTCAAACTCTTGAAGAATATTTGCTCGAACATAAAATTGTGAGTATTCAAGGGATTGATACTCGTGCGTTAACGAGTCATCTACGAAAAAAAGGTTCTCAAATGGGCGTCATTTCGCATGTGGATCTTGATGAATCGTCGCTCTGCGCTAAGGCTCAATCTGCCCCCTCCATTGTCGGGCGAGACTTAGTGCGGGAGGTATCGTGTGATTCTCCCTATCAGTGGTCAAATGGAAGCTTGGTTCTCTGTTCTGATGGAAATAACGCTGTTGCCACTAAACCTATTATTTCATCGACTGCATATAAAGTTGTGGTGATGGATTTTGGGGTGAAGCATCATATTCTTCGGAGTTTGGTAGATATGGGATGTGTGGTTCAGGTCGTGCCTGCCTCCACAAGTGCAGACGATATTCGTGAACGACAGCCTGACGGGGTGTTTTTATCGAATGGACCAGGTGATCCTGAAGGTGTTCCCTATGCGGTGAACACCGTGAAAGCCTTGCTCGGGTGGAAGCCCATATTTGGTATTTGCTTAGGACATCAGATCTTGGGGTTAGCCTTGGGCCTGGATACACATAAGTTACCTTTTGGACATCATGGAGCCAATCATCCGGTTATGGATCTTCGGACTAGAAAGATTGAAATCACGTCTCAAAACCATAACTTTGCCGTAGATCTTCCGCATAATGAACAAGAAGAAGTTCTCTGGGCGACACAACCTTTTGATACGTCTATTGGTCGGATGGAAGTCACCCATCGTAGCCTGAATGATGGCTGTTGTGAAGGGATGGTTGGGTTGGATAGTCCGGTTCTTTCTGTTCAATATCATCCAGAAGCCTCTCCAGGTCCTCATGATTCGTCCTATCTCTTTCAACAATTTATCGACATGATGAAGGGGGCCAGAGATGGCTAACAAATTCAGTTGGACACTTCTCCTGTGTTTCTTCTTCAGTGGATGCATTCATGTCGATTTATTCTCAGGTGGAAAATCACTACAGGAAACAAAAATTTCAGGAGAAGGATCTGACAAAATACTGTTGATTGATATTTCTGGGACCTTATCCACAAGCAAAGAATCTGGGATTTTTTCTGAACCGAGCCTTCCAGCTCGCCTCAAAGAAGAATTGACGAAAGCTGAAAAAGACGATCACATTAAAGCCATTATTCTCCGTATCAACACCCCTGGGGGAACGGTTACTTCATCAGATATTTTGTATCATGAACTTCAAGAATTTAAACAGAAACACAAGCTACCCATTATCACGTCAATTATGGATATCGGAACATCTGGAGGCTATTACGTGGCGATGGCCTCAGATCATATTATTGCCCATCCTTCGACAATTACAGGAAGCATTGGCGTAATCATGCTCACACTCAATACCCAAGGATTACTGGAAAAAGTGGGCATTCAACCAGCGGCCATTGTTTCGGGTCCTAAAAAATCAATGGGATCCCCGTTTCGAGCTATGAAGGATGAAGAACGCGCAATTTTTCAAGATGTGATTGATCGCTTGTATGCTCGTTTTCTTACCGTAGTAGAAGAAGGACGGCCCAAGTTGTCGAAGTCAAAAATTCGAGAATTGGCTGATGGGCGAATTTATACAGCTGATATTGCCAAGACAGAGGGATTGATTGATGAGATTGGTTATCTCGATGATGCCATTGAGCAAGCCAAAGAACACGCAAAATTAACTGATGCACAAGTGGTGACCTACACACGAAGTAGTCCTGAAACACATCAAAATATTTATTCTCATTTTGAGCCCCCAACAGTGGGCCCTTTAGGATTTCCTCAAATAAATGCGAAGACTGTACTTGGTGCTTTACAAAGTGGAACTCCTCACATGATGTATATGTGGATTCCTTGATTCCCTTGAGTTCTTGTATGAATCATCTATCACGATTCCAACGAAGGTTCCCCACAAACAGAAGGATGTTGCAATCTTTCTGCCTCGGGCTTCTTTGTATACTTGCTGTGGCTTGTCAAAAAGCACCGGGTACCGCACGCGATCAATTAATATATATTTCTGAAGAAAAAGAAATTGCGTTGGGACTTTCAGCTTTTCGGGAAGTCCTAAAAAATGCTCGGCTCAGTAAGGATCCAAAAGTTACCCTCATGGTGAATCGAGTTGGACAACGAATTGCGAAGGGCGCGAATAAACCAGAGTATGTCTGGGAGTTTGCCGTTATTGACGATGATGAACAGATTAATGCGTTTGCGCTTCCTGGTGGGAAAGTCGCCATTTTCACTGGAATCTTAAAATTAACCAAAACCGAAGCTGGTCTAGCCACCGTCATGGCTCATGAGGTAGCCCATGCCCTACAGCGCCATGGTGCTGAGCGCTATAGTCGGGGAATTCTTGAGCAGATAGGCCAACTTGGTGCCTTGGCTGGAGCAGCCGTTGGAGGAATTGATCCAGGTGTGGCGATTGGAGCCATGAGTGCCTATGGTGTTGGCGTGGCCTTGCCTAATTCTCGCGAGCAGGAAACAGAAGCTGATTTTATTGGATTACAATTGATGGCCAAAGCTGGGTATGACCCACACGAAGCAGTACCTTTTTGGGAACGGATGAGTGGGTGCCCAAGAAAAATGATTGGAAAGTTTTGTTTTCGTAGTCAAAACGCTGTTCCAGAATTTTTGTCGACTCATCCGTCAGATGTGACTCGCATTAATCAGATCGAAGCCTGGATTCCACAGGCTATGCGGTTTTATCATCCGGAGTCATCTGATTTGAAGACCGATCATATATCCAAACCTTCGCCTCAATAATATTAAAACGAATCTGAGAACTCTTCTATGCCTCGGCGAAATGATATCAATCGTATTTTTTTAATTGGGTCTGGCCCCATTGTTATTGGACAGGGCTGCGAATTTGATTATTCCGGGACTCAAGCTTGTCGAGCGCTGAAAGAAGAGGGCTATGAGGTTGTGTTGCTTAATAGCAATCCCGCAACGATTATGACTGACCCTGATCTCGCTGATCGAACTTATATAGAACCGATTACCGTAGAAGTGGTAGAAGCTATTTTTGAACGAGATCGACCCGATGCCCTCTTACCGACAATGGGTGGTCAAACCGCGTTAAATGTGACGGTTGAATTAGTCAAACGGGGTATCTTAGAAAAATATGGCGTGACGCTCATTGGCGCATCCTATGCTTCTATTCAAAAGGCTGAAGATCGAGATCTGTTCAAGCAGGCGATTGAACGCATTGGTCTTCAAACAGCTTCAAGTGGATCAATCCGGTCTCGAGAAGAAGCGCTTCAATTAATTGAAGAGATTGGATTTCCAGCCATTGTCCGTCCTTCATTTACTCTAGGTGGGGCGGGGGGGAACATTGCTTACAATCGCGAAGAATTTGATCGTTATATCGATTGGGCATTAGTCACCAGTCCGGTTGGACAAGTATTAGTGGAAAAATCTCTTTTGGGCTGGAAAGAATATGAATTAGAAGTCATGCGGGATTCTAAAGACAATGTGGTTATTGTCTGTCCTATTGAAAATGTCGATCCTATGGGTGTGCATACTGGTGATAGTATCACCGTTGCGCCAGCCATGACATTATCGGATAAAGAATATCAATATATGCGGGATGCCGCGCTGCGGATTATTCGTGAAATTGGCGTCGATACTGGTGGATCAAATATTCAATTTGCTGTAAACCCAGACAACGGTGAACTGATCGTCATCGAAATGAATCCTCGTGTGTCAAGAAGTTCTGCCTTGGCGTCAAAAGCGACTGGGTTCCCCATTGCAAAAATTGCTGCAAAATTAGCAGTGGGCTATACCCTTGATGAAATTCCTAATGATATTACCCAGGTCACGAAAGCATGTTTTGAGCCCACTATAGATTATGTCGTCGTCAAAATTCCACGATTTACGTTTGAAAAATTTGTAGGCATTGAGCGCACTCTCACCACTCATATGAAGTCGGTGGGAGAGGCGATGGCCCTAGGAGGAACGTTTAAAGAAGCATTACAGAAGGCTGTTCGATCTCTGGAAACGGATCGTTGTGGCTTGGTGTCATTACATGGACTTGATGGCACGCAAGAAACTAATTCGGCATCTCACACTCTTTTTAATGTGATTCAAGCTGCTCTACGAAAGCCGACAGCTGATCGACTCTGGCACGTGGCCGATGCCTTTAGAATTGGGATGTCTGTTGAGGATGTCTATGAATGTACAAAAATCGATCCTTGGTTTTTAGAAGAAATTGAGCAAATCGTCATCCAAGAAGCCGAATGGGTACGCGCCTGTGTGCCCTATCTTGCTAATAAAACGATGACAGAGTCATCGATAGAATTACCACAGGCCTTGCTTTTTCAACTTCATAACGCAAAAAAAAATGGTTTTTCAGATCAACGATTAGGTCAATTGATCGGACGCAATGAAGATTGGATTCGCGATATACGACAGAATGGTAAAGGGGATTCCGTGACCGTATTCAAACGAGTCGATACCTGTGGCGGGGAATTCGAAGCTCATACCCCATATCTCTATTCCACAGCTGGAACGAGCTGCGAGGCGTATTCAAGTCAACAACGTAAAATTATGATCCTTGGAGGTGGACCTAATCGGATTGGTCAAGGCATTGAATTTGATTATTGTTGTGTACATGCAGCCATGGCTTTGCGCGAAGAAGGTATTGAGACCATCATGGTCAATTGCAATCCTGAAACTGTTAGTACAGATTATGACATTTCTGATCGATTATACTTTGAGCCATTAACCAAAGAAGATGTCTTACGAATCATTCAAACAGAACAACCGGAAGGCGTCGTGGTTCAATTTGGAGGGCAAACACCCCTAAAATTGGCAGTACCCTTGTCCCAAGAAGGTGTGGTGATTATTGGAACCCAGCCTGATGCCATTGACCGAGCTGAAGACCGAAAACGATTTAGTGATATGTTAACGGAGTTAGGTCTGCAACAACCCCAAAACGGGACCGCTCGCTCGGCTCATGAAGCTCATATCATTGCCATCAATATTGGCTATCCTGTCATGGTGCGTCCCTCCTATGTGTTAGGTGGACGGGGCATGCAGATTATATATGATGCCGAATCCTTAGATCTCTATCTTCAGAATGCCTCATTTGATCTAAGCTCGCATCCCTTACTCGTTGATGATTATTTAGAAGATGCAATTGAAGTCGATGTTGATGCAATTGCCGATGGAACAGATGTTGTTGTGGCTGGCATTATGGAACATGTGGAAATGGCGGGTATTCATTCTGGTGATTCCGCCTGTTCATTGCCTCCGCATACCCTTCCTGAAAGTATTATTCACGCCATTCAAGAGCAAACCATTCTTTTAGCTAAAGAACTCCAAGTCATTGGTCTCATGAATATTCAATATGCTGTAAAAGGTGATCAAATTTATATTCTAGAGGTCAATCCTCGTGGTTCGCGAACGGTGCCATTTGTCAGTAAAGCGATTGGTGTACATTTGGCAAAATTAGCCATGAAAGTCATGGCTGGGCGAGCATTGCGAGATTTAGGTTTTCTGCAAGTGCCGAAAATCTCTCACATCGCAATAAAGGAAGCCGTATTTCCATTTACCAAGCTCGGGGTTTCTGATGTGTTATTGGGTCCGGAAATGCGCTCCACTGGGGAAGTGATGGGAATTGATAAAAGTTTCGGATGGGCCTTCGCAAAATCTCAAGCCGCGACCGGAATGGCTCTCCCGTTGGATGGCGCGGTTCTCTTAAGCGTGAAAAATGCCGATAAACCATCGGCTCTTGGTATCGCTCAATGTCTAGAGCACTTAGGCTTTTCTATTTATGCTACGAAGGGAACGTCAGCCATCTTGCAACAACATGGTATCACCGTGCAAACTGTAAATAAAGTCAATGAAGGACGTCCCCATATTGGAGATTTAATTAAAAATAATGATCTCGCTATGGTGATTAATACGGTTGGTGATAAAACGTCGCATGAAGATTCGGCATCAATTCGAACGGCGGCGGTGTTTAGTAATGTCCCCTATTTTACCACGATGCAAGGAGCACAAGCTGCAGTGTGTGGCATTGAGGCTATGAAAAAAACAGCGATGACTGTAAAAAGCTTACAAGAGTATCATCATGGCCATGCCTGATTGCTTTACAGAGATCATGCTTACCCTTGTCACATTCAAGAATTTCATGTGGAGTAGTTACTTATGAACTTTCCTATGACGAAAAAAGGATACGACGCGTTACAAGCTGAACTGACTCGTTTGAAACGAGAGGAAAGACCTAAGAACATTCAAGCCATTACCGAAGCTCGGGAACATGGGGATTTAAAGGAAAATGCTGAATATAAAGCTGCGAAAGAATACCAACAATTCCTTAGTACTCGAATGGCCGAATTAGAGCATAAGTTAGGTAGTGCTCAGATTGTTGATATAGCGAGTGGGGAAAGTGACACCGTGGTCTTCGGTGTGACAGTTGTCTTGTTAAATATGGAGACCGAGGAGAACAAACAATACACTTTGGTTGGACAAGATGAAGCTGATTTAAAAAATGGTTCGATTTCTGTTCAGTCACCCATTGGTCGAGCATTGATCGGTCACCAAGTGGGTGATATTGTCGAAGTCCATCGACCGGCCGGAGTGATTGAATATGAAATTCAATCCATTTGTTTTGAGGAGCAGACCTAATGGCATCAGCTATTTCACTCGTGACCCTACTAACAGATTTTGGCGAAACGGATTATTTTGTTCCGAGCATGAAAGGCGTCATGTTAGGGATAAATTCTCAAATTCGTACCATTGACCTGACTCATGCTATCCCGCCGCATGGTATTGAGCAGGCAGCATTTTTCATAAAATCTTGTTATGAATATTATCCGGACGGAACAGTCCATGTAGTTGTGGTTGATCCAGACGTGGGAAGTGACCGTCGCGCGATTCTTGTTTCAACCTCACGCTATTTCTTTATTGCTCCGGATAATGGAGTGCTTAGTAATATTTTCAAAGAAGAAGCTTCTGTAGAAGTTCGAGCCATTGAAAATAAACAGTATCGTTTGGATTCGGCCGGAGCCACGTTTGATGGGCGAGATCTATTTGCACCATCTGCAGCCTGGTTGACGAAAGGGCAAAGCCCTGGATCTTACGGACGATTGATCTATGATTACGTCACACTTCCAGATGATACTCCAAAAATGAATCAACAGGTCCTTGAAGGCCGCATCATGTATATTGATCATTTTGGAAACGCGATCACCAATATCACGCCGACCGAAATGGAAACCTTTGGATCAGTCACCAAACAAGAACCTGTCGGCCTCACGGTTGGCGATCTAACCATTAAAGGGCTTAAAATGTATTATGGAGAAGGGGCCACAGGGCTTCCGGAGATGTTAATCAATAGCAATGGGCATCTTGAAATTTTTGTAAAACAAGGTCGAGCTGTCGAACGCTGCGGATTACAGGTTGGACAAAAAGTAACGTTAATCTAAAATGCAAGCATTTCCTAACAGCACGGAATAAGAACGGGAAACCGTCTCAAGGAATTTACTTCCAGGCAACGTTCCTCCTCAAATTAATTTTCATGATATGTTGAATCGCCGCCAGTTTCTATTCCTAATGGCCACTGTCAGCACTCTGACTGGCCTAGGACCGATTCGGAGTGGAGCCGAGACGATTGGTCTTCAATTCAGTAAGGCTAAGTCTTTCACCTTTGATGAGTTGAAGCGTCGCGCTCAAGCTATGGCCAGGAAGCCATATCAAGAACCGGCAATTCGTCACAGCGACGTATTGGATGCCATTGACTACGACGCCTTTCAGCAGATCATATTCGACCGCGAGCAGGAATTAGGCGCGGACGGCAGCGTCAATTTTCCGGCCCAGTTCTTCCATCTTGGTCGCTATTTCAAAGTGCCCGTGAAGCTTCATGTTCTTGATAGTGGGCAGGCCATGGAAATTCTCTACCGTCCCGACTACTTCACCTTCGGCGAAACCAGCCTGGACAAGATCTTGCCGGATGATCTTGGCTTCTCAGGCTTTCGCCTCCAAGAGGGCCCTGGTGTAACCACCGATTGGCTGGCTTTTCTTGGTGCCTCTTATTTTCGTAGTTCCGGCGAGCTTAATCAATACGGCCTATCGGCAAGGGGGGTCGCTATCGATCCTGCCCTACCGACTCCCGAGGAATTTCCCCGTTTCACCGAGTTCTGGTTAGAGCCTGGCACCCCAGAGAGCGATGTATTTGTGGTCTACGCCATGCTTGATGGGCCAAGTATTACCGGCGCTTTTCGCATGGACTGCGTCAAGAACCAACAGATTGTCATGGATATCGATGCAAATCTTTACGCACGCCAGGATATCCGGCGCATGGGGATTGCGCCTCTGACGAGTATGTTCTGGTACGCCGAGAACAATCGCCATCAAGCTCGAGACTGGCGGCCAGAAATCCATGACAGTGATGGTTTGGCGATGTGGACAGGCACAGGCGAGCGTCTCTGGCGTCCACTCAACAATCCGTCATCGGTAATGACCAACAGCTTTATTGATGCCAACCCCAAGGGCTTTGGTCTACTGCAGCGTGACCGTGCCTTCTACCACTACGAGGATGATGGCGTATTTTACGATCGTCGGCCAAGCGTCTGGATCGAGCCGACCAGTGAATGGGGCGAAGGCGAAGTTCAATTGATTGAAATTCCAACTGACGATGAAATTCATGACAATATCGTCATCTATTGGCTCCCTAAAGAACCTGTGAAAGCTGGTTCAGCATGGGAGTATACCTATAGGCTTCATTGGGCATCGTCCGAGCCCTATGCTTCGAACGCTGTCGCCCAGGTCAGCCATACTCGACTTGGCAATGCGGGCATCCCTGGTCAGCCACGCCCGAAAGGCGGCTGGAAATTCGTTATCGATTTTGAGGGTAAATCGCTTCATGATATCGATAAGCTAGACAAGGTTGAACCGGTCATCAGCACGACCAAAGGCCGAATCGACAATAATTACGCGCTACAGGTGGTTGGCACTAAGACTTGGCGGGCGTTTTTTGACCTTTATGTCGAAAGCGATGATCCAGTCAATCTCCGCCTCTTCCTCAAGCTCGGTGATCGAACCCTCACCGAAACTTGGCTCTATCAATATCTACCCTTTACTTATGGCTAGGAGGCATTCTTTGAAGCACGGACAATAGAAATGGCAACTTTGAGAATTCCGACCATTTGCTTTAATTCTTGTAATGTTGCGGATAGGGGAGGCATGAGTATCATCGTATTACCAATTGGTCGAGTAAGAAGACCAAGGGCTCTGGCGGCAATGGCAACGCGATGCCCAATGCGATCCATTAAAGAAAACGGTTCTTTGTTTTCTTGATGCCGAACTAACTCGATGCCTACCATATATCCACATTGCCGGATATCTCCTACCCATGGATCAGCAGCAAGTGTCTTCAAAAAAGCGGAAAGTTTTGGAGTACGTTGTTGAACCTTAGTTAACGTTCGTTCGGTTTTAAAAATAGAGAGATTGGCCAGTGCTGCGGCACATCCCAATGGATTCCCCGTATAACTGTGGCCGTGAAAAAATGTTTTTCCTTCATGTGGCATACCTAAAAATGCTGCGTAGATTTTCTCGGTTGTCAATGTTGCGGCTAGAGGAAGATATCCACCGGTCATCCCTTTGGCTATTGCCATAATATCTGGACTGACCGTTTCATGTTCACAAGCGAACATGCGACCGGTTCGCCCAAATCCAGTAGCCACTTCGTCGGCAATGAATAACACCTGATATTCTCGACACAATTCATAGAGACGTTGAAGGTATCCTGGGGGAGAAGGAATGAGGCCTGCCACCCCTTGAACCATTGGCTCCACAATCACTCCGGCGATTTCTTCATGTTTTTCTTGAAGAAGAGTTTTCAGCGGCGTCAAACATTCCATCTGACATTCAGGAAATTGTAACGTGAGTGGGCAACGGTAGCAGTAGGGAGCATCAACCTGTTGTCGACCGGGAAAGAGCAGTGAAGAAAATGGTTTTTGGAACGATTCGATACCACTGAGACTCATGCCTCCAACTGTGTCACCATGATAGGCCAAACCAAGATGGATGAACTGCGTTTTTCGTGGTTGAGGAGAAGGGCATTGTTGCCAATATTGTATGGCCATTTTAAGAGCAATTTCGATAGCTGTTGATCCATTATCTGAAAAGAAGACTTTCTTGAGGCCCTTTGGAGCGATTTTAATCAGGGCTTTCGCTAATTGGATCGCTAGAGGATGAGACAGTCCTAAAAGCGTGGAATGAGCAACCTGGGTCAGTTGGTGTCGGATTGCCCGATCGATCGTGGGATGTCGATGTCCGTGAAGGTTAACCCAAATAGATGATGTCCCATCTAAGTAGGCGTTCCCATCGATATCATACAGGAAAGTCCCTTTTCCACGACCGATAAGAAGGGGAGGCTGCTGTTCCCACTCCTGCATTTGCGTAAAGGGGTGCCAGATATACGATTGTGCATCTTTTTGCAATTGTTTAACTGACGAGGTTGATCGCTTTGGCATATGTTTCTCAAAGATACATGATTAATTTTGACAAGCTTTTAGAGCCTCATTACAATCACTGACACTTCGAATGCGTAAGACCTTCCCGCAAACCCACATACGAAATTTCTCTATTATTGCCCACATTGACCACGGCAAATCCACGTTGGCCGATCGGTTTTTGGAGATGACTGGAGCTGTTTCTCAACGTGAATTTCGTGCTCAATATCTCGATGACATGGATTTGGAGCGGGAACGGGGAATTACCATAAAAGCCCATGCTGTGACTACTCAGTTTCAAACGTCAAAAGGGGAGACCTATCTCTTTAATTTAATTGATACGCCTGGGCATGTTGATTTTGCCTATGAAGTTTCCAGGAGTCTAGCCGCCTGTGAGGGCGCACTCTTATTAATTGATGCCACGCAAGGAGTTGAAGCCCAAACGATCGCGAATGCCTATTTAGCCATTGCGAACAATTTAGTCATCATTCCTGTCATTAATAAAATTGATTTAGCTAGTGCAGATGTTGAAGGTGTGAGAACCCAAATTCGTGATGTGTTAGGACTGACTGAGCATGAAGCCTTTCTCGTGAGCGCAAAAGATGGGCGGGGAGTCCAAGAAATCCTTGAAGGGTTAGTCGAGATTATCCCTGCTCCAACCGGTTCGACGGATGAACCCTTAAAAGCCTTGATTTTTGATTCGTGGTTTGACAACTATCAAGGAGCCATTGTGTTACTTCGGGTCGTGGATGGAGTGATTTGCAAAAATATGATGATCAAAATGATGTCATCGGGACGAGAATTTGAAGTGTTGGAAGTTGGCACGTTTTCTCCCAAGCGAATGAAAGTCCCCCAATTGGGCCCTGGGGAGGTGGGGTATATTTGCGCAGGAATGAAGGAACTGTCCGACACGAAAATTGGAGACACGATTACAGACCCTAAGCACCCCACGTCCGAGCCATTACCTGGCTATCGAGATGTAAAGCCTGTTGTGTTTTGCGGTCTCTATACGACAGACAATGCCAAATTTGAGGATCTCCGTGATTCGTTAGAAAAATTACAGCTAAATGATTCCTCATTTGTCTATGAACCAGAAACTTCATTAGCGTTGGGTTTCGGTTTTCGATGTGGATTTTTAGGCTTACTCCACATGGAAATTATTCGAGAGCGCTTAGAGCGAGAATATTCACTTGATCTGATTAGCACCGCGCCAACTGTTGTCTATCGGGTACATTCCATTACCGGTGAGTTGATCGACATTGATAATCCTTCGAAACTCCCTGACCCTTCTCGAATTGAACGCATAGAAGAACCATTTATCAAAGCCACAATCATTGTGCCCGAAGGATATATTGGCAATATTTTGCAACTGTGCCAGGAACGTCGAGGCATTCAAGTCGGCTTAACCTATTTGGATCCAACTCGAGCCATGCTGACGTATGAACTGCCTTTAAATGAAATTGTGTTAGACTTTTATGATCGTTTGAAATCACGGACCCAGGGCTATGCCTCCTTAGACTATGAATTGTTGGGCTATCGAAAATCCGAGTTGGAAAAACTGGATCTCTTGCTCAATGGAGAAACAGTTGATGCGTTGTCCATGATTGCTCATAAAGACAAAGTTGTCAATCGTGGGCGGCAATTAGCAGAGAAAATGAAAGAACTTATTCCGAAGCAAATGTTTGAAATTGCCATACAAGCAGCCATTGGAAAGCGGGTCATTGCCAGAGAAACCATTGGGGCTATCAAGAAAAATGTGACCGCTAAATGTTACGGTGGGGATATTTCTCGAAAACGAAAGTTATGGGAGAAGCAAAAGGAAGGGAAAAAACGTATGAAGCAAATTGGGCGTGTCGAAGTTCCTCAAGAAGCATTTCTTGCCATTCTGAAGACGGACCCGAGTTAAACTGCTGATGTCACAACAAGAATCACAGCCTACAGAACCAGCAGAGACGAGTCTTGAGAAGCCAACTTCCGAGCCATCCGTAAAGTCAGATAACACCTCTTCTACAAAATCCATTTTTCGTGAATATGCCGAAGCCCTGATTATCGCCATTATCTTAGCTCTCACTATCAGGGTTTTTGTCGTCCAAGCCTTTAAAATTCCCTCTGGGTCCATGATCCCCACGTTGCTCATTGGCGACCATATTCTGGTTTCGAAACTCGCCTATGGTATTCAATTGCCGAAGGACTGTGAATTTCAAATGGCGTTCCCACCGGTTACTTGCTTCTCTTCCAACATTGTCCTAGATTTTGATCCTCCACAACGTGGAGATGTCATTGTGTTTCGATATCCTGAGGATGAAAATAAAGATTTCATTAAACGCCTCATCGGGACCCCTGGTGATGTTATTGAAATTCGCAATAAAACTGTTCTTGTCAATGGAGAGCTTTTTATTGACAAAGATTTTACCCAAAGAGTCGATCCAGGAATTATTGATGGTCGAATAAATCCGCGCGATAATTTTGGCCCGATCACAGTCCCCACAGACTCGTATTTTGTGATGGGCGACAATCGAGATCAGAGCCTTGATAGCCGGTTTTGGGGGTTTGTGAAAATGGATAAAATTAAGGGCCGCGCCTTTTTAGTCTATTGGTCATGGAATGGGCAAGGCTCATGGACTGATTGGGTTCGGTGGAATCGAATCGGAAAAACTATTGAATGAGAGACATGTTCCTGCTGATTGAGCCGAGCTTTTTTTGATCGTACTCTTCAATGAAAAACGCGTTATCTGTTCCAGCTCTTTCCTCTCGAAAACTCAAGACCTACCTGTCCCGCTTTTCAAAAACAAAAATATTAGTACTTGGCGATCTTATTCTCGATCACTATATTTGGGGGACGGTTAATCGAGTTTCTCCTGAGGCGCCCGTGCCGGTGGTTCATGTGAACTCTGAATCATATCGCATGGGAGGAGCGGCGAATGTCTATCATAATATTGCTACTTTGGGTGGTCAGGTTGAACTCTGTGGTGTAGTTGGCGATGATCCCTACGGAAAACAAATATTAAAAGACATTCGAAAAATTTCCAAGGAGGGGCTAGGAATTTTCATCGACAAAAGTCGCCCAACAATTAAAAAGGCCAGGGTTATTGCTCACAATCAACAAATTGTTCGCTTTGATGTTGAGCAACGGGAGCAAATCTCGAAGTCTATTGAGCGCAAAGTCATTCAGCATGTCAATTCACGGCTTCATGATCTTTCCTGCATCGTAGTTTCCGACTATGCGAAAGGTCTTATTACCGAAGAACTGATGCATCAGATTCAAAAGCGAGCCACTGCCCATGGCGTCCCTATCATTGTTGACCCAAAAGTTGAGCATATGCCGTATTATTCTGGAGTGACGGTTATTACCCCTAATTACCTCGAAGCCAAACAAGGGGCGGGTTTCCTTCCGACTCAACATATCTCTATTACACAGATTGGTCGCGCGCTCCAACAAAGCTTGCAATGCCAAGCGGTTGTGGTGACCAGAGGAGAAGAGGGGATGAGCATTTTTGAAAAAAATGGCCATTCGTGGACCATTCCCGCTGTCGCTCGCCAAGTATATGATGTGACTGGTGCGGGCGATACCGTTGTGAGCACTTTGGCCTTAGCCTTAAGTGCTAAGGCTCCTATTGCAGATGCGGCATTATTAGCGAATCAAGCCGCAGGAATTGTCGTGGGGATGGTGGGTACGGCAACGGTTACGCGGTCGCAACTTCAAGATGTTTTCACGCATGACAACGGCTGAATCTATGGTGAGTATCTGTATTCCGGCTCGTCAGGGATCTTCAAGGTTTCCTGGTAAGCCACTGGCGAATTTAGCGGGAAAGTCACTCATTCAGCATGTGTATGAAGCGGTCATGCACGTTCCACAGGTTGGACAAATCTTGGTTGTCACAGACCATGATGCTATTTCGCAAACGGTAAAAAACTTCGGAGGAGAAGTCTGCTTAGTCACTGAACCATGTCGGACAGGGACAGATCGGGTCGCGAAAGTCGCCACGCAACTGTCCTATGATTATGTCGTAAATCTTCAGGCCGATGAAGTCCTCCTCCATCCTGGTTTGCTGAGTGATCTGATTGAGCCATTTTTGAGCTCCGGTATAGGTATTGGAACATTAAAACGGAAGATTCTCCAGCAAGAAGATCGAGGGAACCCTTCGATTGTAAAAGTTGTCACAGACGATCAAGGACGGGCACTCTATTTTTCTCGTAGTCCCGTGCCATGTTGGCGAGACGGCATACCTACTGGGATTGACACTGCCGCCTGGATGCATTTGGGGATTTATATTTTTAAAAAATCTGCCTTACAACAATTCAGCGAACTTCCCAGTGGAAGCCTTGAAGAAGCCGAAAAATTAGAACAGTTGCGAGCCTTAGAGCATGGCATGCCAATCATGGTCTGGGAGACCGAACATGAGTCTCTTCGCATCGATACGCCAGAAGATTTGGCTATGGCAGAATCCTTTCTACTCAGGAAATAGGAAATGGCGATGAGCACGAATGTGTGAGTTATTCAGAGGCTTGAAAAGAGAGAGAAAAATATGGTGAAGTCTTGGGTCGTCCACATTTTTACCAATGCTACCCTTATCTGAACTATGAGTAAATTTATTTTCATCACTGGTGGAGTCGTTTCATCCTTGGGAAAAGGCCTGTCGTCGGCAGCCATCGGCCACCTCTTGGAAAGCCGGGGAATGACCATTACTTTTTTAAAGTTGGATCCCTATATCAACGTAGATCCTGGCACGATGAATCCCTACCAACATGGGGAAGTCTATGTCACCGATGATGGTGCTGAAACAGACTTAGATCTTGGGCATTACGAACGTTTTACGACAGTAGAATTAAGTCGCGAAAATAATTGTACAACTGGACGAATTTACGAATCCGTCATTGAAAAAGAACGAAAAGGGGAATATCTTGGTGCCACGGTACAAGTCGTTCCGCATATTACCGATGCCATTAAGCAAAAAATTATGAGCGTCGCGCATGGTGTTGATGTGGTAATTGTGGAAATTGGCGGGACCGTCGGAGACATTGAAAGCCTCCCGTTTTTAGAAGCAATTCGCCAGATACCCTATGACGTTGGTCGAGAAAATGTACTCTATATCCATCTGACCCTTGTGCCCTACATACCCACAGCAGGAGAACTCAAAACAAAACCGACACAACATTCCGTGAATAAATTGAGAGAAATTGGCATTCAACCTCATATTCTCCTCTGTCGAACTGATCGATACCTCCCACCGAAGGTGAAAGATAAGATGGCCTTGTTCTGTAACGTCGAGAAAGACTCGGTCATTACAGCGAAGGATGTGGAATCTATTTACGAAGTTCCCGTTGTTTTAAGAAAAGAAGGATTAGATGAACTCATTGTTCGGTTGCTGAAACTTGAAACCGGACCTCCAAACCTTCGCGACTGGGATATGTTAGTTCAAAAAATCAAACGCCCTCGGCATGAGGTGACGATCGCACTTGTTGGCAAATATGTCGAATCGCGTGAATCCTATAAGAGTTTATCCGAAGCCCTAGTCCATGGTGGATTGCGAGACGAGACTAGCATTAAGATTCAATGGGTAGAGTCAGGGGAAATTGAAAAACATGGTCCAGAGCGCCTTTTAGCCGACGTGGATGGTGTCCTCATTCCTGGAGGGTTCGGCCTTCGAGGAATTGAAGGCAAGGTCGAAACGATTCGTTATGTGCGTGAAAAAAATATACCATTTTTAGGAATTTGCCTGGGGATGCAATGTGCTGTGATTGAAGTGGCGCGCAACCTAGCTGGGCTAGAAGATGCCAATAGTGCGGAATTCAATGCTGAGACGCCTCACGCCGTTATTGATTTATTGCCCGAGCAACGGGCTATTCAGGATAAAGGCGGCACCATGCGCTTAGGCAACTTCCCCTGTACACTCATTTCTGACACATTGGCATCAACCGCCTATGAGCAATCCGATATACAGGAACGTCATCGGCATCGATATGAATTTAATAACGATTACCGCCAAGCCTTAACCTCAAAAGGATTAATTGTGAGCGGAACGTCTCCTGATGGCAAGCTCGTAGAAATTATCGAACTGAAGGGCCATCCCTGGTTTGTTGGCACACAGTTTCATCCAGAATTCCACTCACGGCTATGTTCTCCGCATCCATTATTTACCGCCTTTATTGGTGCCGCGCTCCAACGAAAATTCGGCACCTAACCGACCGGATTTGCTCATGCCGCCTTCTAACATCGTCCATATAGGCTCCATTCCGGTAGGCGGTGACTCTCCGCATATATTGATTGCAGGTCCCTGTGTGATTGAAAACGAAGCTATCGTCTTAGAAACGGCCGCAGCCATTGCGAGCATTGCCCAAGAGTTGAAAATTCCTTATATCTTTAAGGCATCCTATGATAAGGCCAATCGGACATCAATTTCATCGTTTCGAGGATTAGGCCTTGAAGCTGGGTTACAAATCCTCAGCAAGGTTAAAAAAGAAATTGGTGTGCCGATTCTCACGGATATCCACGAAGTGCAAGATGTGGCAGCAGTGGCAGATATTGTGGATGTTTTACAGATTCCAGCCTTTCTCTGTCGACAAACCGATTTGCTCAGCGCTGCTGCCAAATCTGGCTGTGTGGTGAATGTAAAAAAAGGCCAGTTTTTGTCACCATGGGACATGAGTAATGTCGTCAAAAAATTAGAAGAAGCCGGCACCAAAAGTATTTGCCTTACCGAACGAGGTGCCAGTTTTGGCTATCAAAATCTTGTCGTGGATATGCGTTCATTGCCTGTTATGCGAAATCTTGGGTATCCAGTAATCTTTGATGCGACACATAGTGTGCAATTACCTGGTGGGGGAGGAACCTGTTCGTCAGGCCAACGAGAATTTGTTGCCCCATTAGCCAGAGCTGCTGCTGCCGTCGGGTGTGATGGCTTTTTCATGGAAGTTCATCCTCAACCTGAAGAAGCGTTATCTGATGGTCCTAATATGGTACGGTTACAAGAACTCCGAGGATTACTTCTTCAACTTCAAGTGATTTGGGAAGTTTCCAGAAAAGGCGATTTTCCCTCATTAACTTAACTTTTTGCTTAAACCTAAACATATGAATTCGGCAGACACGATCAAAGCCAAAACTAACCCGAGATTAGGAGAAGGGGAATCAAGTCTGAATCTTCCTAATTCTATTACCCTTCTGCGTATTCTGCTCATTCCTGTTTTTGTCTGGTTGTATTTAGAGCCAACGCCAGAACGCGCCCTATGGGCAGGACTTGTCTTTGCCGCTGCCGCTTTCACTGATTTTTTAGATGGTTATTTAGCACGTCGAAGTGGACAAATTACTAACCTTGGGAAATTACTTGACCCTGTGGCTGATAAACTCTTGGTCGCCTCGGGCTTGATCCTTCTGGTCCAAGTTCAACAAGTCGCCGTGTGGTTGGCCATCGTGATGATTGCACGAGAGCTCATTGTGACAGGTGCCAGAGCTGTTGCTGCCAAAGAAGGGTTTATCGTTCCAGCCGATTCACTAGGAAAATTTAAAGTGGTTGGTCAAATTGGTGGAATTCTGTGTCTCATACTCCAAGGTGCTTGGCCTGAATGGCAGAATACTCTTTCCTTACTTGGTATCATTCTCCTCTATATGGCGCTAGTATTGTCATTGGTTTCCGGCTGGCGTTATCTCATCCTTATCTTCAAAAAAATTAGCCCTCAATATTGGTAAGCTAGTCCTTCAAGACAATCAAATGCTCGTGTATGTGCTAGCCATAGTGGGAGCCTATTTATTGGGCTCTATTCCATTTGGATTACTGATCAGTAAAGCCTTAGGTAAACAAGATCCTCGAACCATGGGGAGTAAAAATATTGGGTTTACCAATGTGCTTCGAGTCTCAGGCAAGAAAGCAGGCATTCTCACGCTCATTGGGGATATTGGAAAAGGTGTATTGGCTACAGGCGTCGCTCAAAGTCTTGGAGCGTCGAGCGTATGGGTACTCCTTATGGGTTTTGCGGTTGTTTTTGGGCACATCTTTTCGATATTTTTAGGTTTCAAAGGAGGTAAAGGAGTAGCCACAGCGCTTGGCTCTGTTTTGGGAATTGAAGCGGTTCTGGGTCTTTGCCTATTAGGAGTATGGATTGGGACTGTCTTGGTTTTTCACTATTCTTCAGGAGGAGCATTGGCGGCATTTTTAAGTTTTCCCATTTTGGCCTACCTTTTCATCGGGGACATCCCACTCATTCTTTTTTCATTTTGTATTTTAGGATTAATTGTGTATGGTCATACAGAGAACATTTCTCGTCTGGTCAAGGGAACAGAACCCAAAATGAGCCTATTCCGTAATTAACATAATATTTATTATGCGACATTACGATATCTTGTAAAGTGCATGAAAATTTTAATAAAAATAGCCATTTTTTCAATAATTTATGTTAGCTTAGGCATAAATCTATCATGGTCTAATTCGCCAAAAGACAAAGAACTTCGCGGTCTTCAGGCTCTAGAAGAAATTCAATATACCATCACCAGCCTGGCGGAACGCGTTACGCCAATGGTGGTGAATATTACGCCGATTCGAGAAATTACCTCCTCACAAGGATTTAAACGGAAAGGCTCGTACACACAAGGAAGCGGATCAGGGGTCATTGTTCGAGACGACGGCATCATTGTGACCAATAATCATGTAGTGGGTGAAGATACAACAGAGGCAGAAGTGAGGCTTTCAGATAAGACACATCAAATTGCCAGAATTATTGGTCGAGACAAAGAAACCGATATAGCCGTGCTTAAAATTGAAACTGACAGAAAATTGCCGGCTGCGGAATTTGGAGATTCCTCTTCATTAAAAGTTGGCCAATGGGTACTAGCTGTGGGTAATCCCATGGGGTTAGACCGAACAGTCACCTTGGGGGTCATTAGCGGCATTGGCCGAGAACGATTAAACTTGTCGAAATATGAAAACTTTATCCAAACGGATGCCGCCATTAATCCAGGAAACTCAGGTGGTCCTTTATTTAATCTTAGAGGCGAAGTAATCGGTATTAATACCGCCATCATTCATATGGCCCAAGGTATTGGCTTTTCTATCCCGGCAGATATGGTCTCCCGTGTCGTGGCTCAATTAGTCTCGAAAGGTCGTGTCGTTCGAGGATGGCTAGGTGTAGGCATTCAAGGCTTGACGAAAGAGCTCTCAAAACAATTTGGGATCAAGGAAGGCCAAGGTGTCTTGATCAACGAAGTCTATGAAGACGATCCGGCCTATGCAGCAGGTATTAAGCCTGGCGATATTATCCTTAAGGTAGAGGGCCAGCCGGTTAACTCCCCCAATCAACTCTCGCGCCTCGTTGCGAGAGTCGGTCCTGGAGAAAAAGCCAAAATCCTGGTTCTCCGAGACGGCAAAGAAATGATGTACCATGTACCTATGGCAGAGCGACCAGAAAAACCCACGTTGGCTTCTCTCCCCTACCAAAAATCAGAAGTAAAATTAGGATTGGACGTGCAGACTCTGACTGCCGCTCTCGCAAAAGAGTTTGAACTTAAAGAAACGGTTGGAGTTTTAGTTTCCAAAGTCGAACGCGGTGGTCTAGCCCATTCAGAAGGCATTCAAGAAGGCGATTTCATCACGGAAGTGAATCGACAGGCGACCAGAAATGTCGCGCAATTTTCAGAGGTTTTAGAGAACGTCAAGCCTGGGCAAACCGTACTCCTCCGTATCATCCGCAAATCCCGCGCGTTTTTCATCGTCCTCAAAACTCAGCAGTAATGCTTCAAAGGCAGTGGATTTTGGCAATGCATGCTAGTCATGTGGGTAAAGGATTCTTCGGGTGACACCTAAGACTGAAAGCATCAGTGATGCCATTACGGCTTTGGTAGAGGCTTCGAAGGTCCGCAGTTTCGATAAGCTATATGAGCAGTTCGAAGACGCAATATATGGGTTGGTTCAGAAGGAAGTGGTCCATCTTAAATCTGACTACCAATTGGGGGGAAGGGCCTTAGAAATTCGAGTCCGTCTAATACTAGAAGGTATGCGCCTCATTGTTCGCAATGGACGCAACTCAACAGCTGAGGATTGGATTGTTGATGTACCTTCTTTCGCTTTAAATTCCATGCCGTTGGTTATAGAGGTGAAATCTGGCAGAAAAGGGGTGGGGCCGACTCAAGAAAACCTTAGGCAACTCGACGACTGGGTGTTTGAGCTGTCCGGCGAAGACAAAATTAGGAAACGTGGTTACATAAAGCAAGATCCAAATAGGTCCTACAAAACAAAAGGTGCCATTCAACCTTTACCGACTCATCCAAGCCCTCATAAGGGCGTCTTTCTCTATAACGGGCCGTTGGATACAGTCTTCGAACAACGCAAAACTCCAATGCTGAGTCCGAACGAAAAACAGTTCGCCGAAAAAAGGAGCTTCTGCGTGATCTCATTAAATTGTCTGTTGTCCTGGTCGGCCGCATGTAAGGAGTCTTCAGAGATATTGAAGGACTTCTGGCATCGAGTTCAGGCATGTACAGGAGAACTCCCAAACTATGGGAGCTAACAAGAAAGGAGCATAGATGGGGACGATAGAGGATTAGGAAATTATCGTACGCTTAGGGTTTTCACGGCCAAAGCGGACGTTGTAAATTTCAGCCCAACCGTCGCAAATCGACCCAAAGCAGACATTAGACAATCTACAAGGCATGCCTTAAAGGAGCAACTATCCAATTGCCTCATTTGTACTGA
>CAKZPV010000050.1 GCA_937139405.1 uncultured Nitrospirota bacterium | reverse complement strand
ACGGCAGACGCACCAGATTCAGGGTCTGGCGCCCTCCGGGGTGTGCGGGTTCAAATCCCGCCTTCGGCACCATCCTTCCGTAAGCCTCGAATTCCGAAAAGAAATTCACCTACTATATTAATTGCGGCCGTATTTTCGCCGTACCACCAGCAACTTTCCCCTCCTCAATTGCGGCTCCCCTCGCAGTTGTAAGACGACCCAGCGCCAAGCAAATAATCACCACATAATTGAATGACTCCAATTTATTCGCCTCGGTCAGGGTGCCATCTGAGCCCAGATGGAGAGGACATTAATATTCCATCGCCGCTCATCCTGCACCAAAGGGGGTGGAGGGTAAAAAACGTGGGACTCCTACCAGGGCGTTCATAACCCATGCGAAAAATTTTAGTGGGTTTTTGGGAAAATGAAACGCATTGAGTCTGCCAAAATTTTTGTCGGAAATTTTCTGTGGAAAAGTACAATCATACGTAGGCCAGACCGTTAGCGCTGGAGATTTCCCTGGCCAGAGGAACGATCACTGAGCTTCCAGACCTTCCGTTTATTCGGGGAATTTTGTAAGGTATCTGGCTGTAGATTCATCGACTATGTCTATCGTCAATAGACCGCTAGGAAAGAAGGGCCTGTTGCTGAAGACGAAGTAATTCTCGTCTCGTCGTAGGTCTTTCGCAAAATGAATGAATTGGTTGACTAAAGCTCCACAAATCGTGATCAGAAAGATTCGGCGATGAAAGCGAATATATGATGATCGAAATGCCCAACACCAAAGGAGGGTCACACCATGAAGACAGGCTTATTCACAATACTCCTTACTGCCACGCTCTTGATGACCAGCGCTTGGGCGGAGCCGACATACTTACGGTGTCTCACCTGTTCGACCGATGCGCCGACGGATATCACCAAACACCAATTTAGCCGTGTTAACAATCTGTACACCACCCCCAGCAGTAACACCTTTCGTCGGCCCGGCCGTCTGAACCCCCAAAACCCATTTCGTCGGCCCGGCCGTCCTGACTACAACAACCGCTTCCTGACGCCTTACATCATGAGGTTTCCTCTCGCCTATCCTGGCTGGGGGTATATGGGAGTCATCCCGACCAATCCCTATCGTCCACTGCTCGATTGGGAGTTGAGGAGTCTGCGTGGCTATAGTGCGGTGTGTGGGAATCTTTGTTGGTAAGGGAGTGTTGAGCGAAATCCCCCGATAGACGATCAAAGTATAGGACCATACCCCCTCCTTCCGTGAAGGTCATGGATAGGAAGGGGCTGTTGCCGAAGGGGAAATAATCTATCAACTATTCTGGTATGCTGCTGCAATAGATCAATTCACGTATTGTGATAGGAAGGGTACAACCATGAAAACACTTCTTTTGACAGGATGCGTTATTCTTTCAACCAGTTTTGCCTTTGGGCAGGGTTACCCAGATCAGGCCTTAAATAATGTGCCTGCCATTGCACCGATACCACAATTGAACGTACCGGCTCCTAACCCCAATGACCTGGTGAATCCACCTCTTAATACCGTGGATCGTATCCAACAAGGCATCCAAAGTGATTTACAGCCCAATCGACAATTCCAGGATTCTCGGGTCAATCAGGACGTTCTGAAGGAACTGGAACGAAGGGATCTTCTGGACGAGTATAAACAGCGGTCGAATACTGGCTTTTAAGGCTGTATGCCTGACAGTTCCACCCCTCACTGCTCAGGCTAAGTTGCTTCCATGGGGGCAGCTGATTCTTTTTTCGAAAATTATTAATAAACGTCAGCCCTGAATACCGTAATTCACAAATTGGGATTGGGAGGATACCAAAATGAACAGATCCCTAGGTCTTATCCTTGCCGCGCTCGTGTTGAGCGCCTGCAATACATCCGTTATTCCTGCACCCACCAAAAACCTCATCCCCCCGAATATTCCTCTAGATCAGGTAAAACCAATCATTCTGAAATCTCTTCAAAATAGCCATAAAACCCAATGGGATAACCCCCAGTCCACTGGGCAAATGGTGGCGGGGGAAATCTTTGGGGCACTCCGCGGCTATACTGGATGGAACTCGGAAAAAATTGAGCCAGGCCAAATTCGCGCATCCACCCTTCGACGCTCCAAACATTATGTCGCGGTCAACATTTCGTACACGGAAAGCGAGTGGTGGTTGACGATTGTCGAGGGGAAAAACATTAAATTCGATGGAGAGCGCATTCATGAAGAGGCCCTGCTGTGGGTACAGCAGTTGGAGCATCGGATTCGACTAGCCTTTGGCACTTATCAAACCACGCGCGAACTGGAGGAGGGAGCGTAGCGCCTCCCCCATGTGTGGCCGCTTCACGCACAAAGAAAAGAATCGACAGCTCGCCCAGGCGTTAAACACCATCTTTCCCCTCGATAATCCACCACGTTATAACATCGCGCCATCCCAAATGGTGGCCTGTGTCCGTAATAACCCCGAATCACCCACACGTGATTACGTTGAATTGAAGTGGGGCCTCGTCCCGTCCTGGGCTAAGGATGTCAGTATAGGCCACAAGATGATAAACGCCCGTGCAGAAACGGTGGCTGAAAAACCTTCCTACCGAAAAGCCTTAAAATACCATCGCTGTGTGGTGTTAGCCGATGGCTATTATGAATGGAAGCGGGAGGGCAAGAATAAACAGCCTTATTACATTCAGTTCAAGGACCAGCGCATGTTTTGTTTTGCGGGGTTATGGAAACGATGGACAAAAGACAATAACGGCCCACCATTGGAAACGTGTGCCATGCTAACTACTGGACCAAACACTATCATGGAACGCATCCATCATCGAATGCCCGTGATTCTTCAGACGTGTGACTATGATACGTGGTTGAACCCGAGCATTCAGACTCCAGAGTTACTCTCATCCTTATTACAACCCTATCCACCGGAAGAAATGGAAGCCTATCCGGTGAGTACGATGGTGAATAATCCGAGGAATGATAGTGAGGCCTGTATTCAGACATTCCGCTGATTCCACGACTATCTAAAAGAAAAAAAAGGAGTGGGTATACTCCGACGTCTATTCCTTTATTTCTAAGGAATACATAAAATCTCTTTGACAGTCTCTTTCTGGAGGCGTGATGGTCTTTGACGTGGAGCAGTCCTTTACAAGAAGGAACGTCAAGGGGATTCATGGCCTCGGGCTATTCACCTTTACAGAAAGGAGTGTGCGATGAAGAAGGATCCGTCCACGAATCGAGCGATGGTCATAGGGAATCGACAAGCTATGGAGGTCTTGGCGGAACGAGATAAGGCTTTGAAAATACGAGCAGCCGTCTTGAGAAAACATTCGGCGGTTTCAAAAAAGCTTCCGTCCACCGTTTCACCTAAATTACTTGCAGCAGTAGGAGGTCCAGAACATAATGGGGTGCTTGTAGCTGAGGGGGATTCATGGTTCGACTACCCAGGACCAGACATACTTTCCTTATTAGAACGTAATTATGGATACGAAGTGGAGGATGTCGCGAGCCCTGGAGATCGTATTCAGGATATGGCTTACAACGAAGGGCAACTTGAGAAATTTACTCGAAAAATTGAAAAGGTCATTCGAGGCGGTAACATGCCCAAGGCCATCTTGCTTTCGGGTGGTGGAAATGACGTAGCAGGAAAAGAATTTGCGGTCTTACTCAACCACGCGAGTGCACCAAAACCAGGTTTGAATATTCCCTTGGTAAAGGAGATCGTTGAGGAGCGAATTAAAGACGCTTATGTGACCATCATCAGTGCTGTGACCCAGGTATGTAAGAAGCGGTTAGGCCAGAGGATTCCGATTCTACTTCATGGGTATGACTATGCGGTGCCTGACGGTCGTGGGTATTTGTGGTTCGGCCCATGGCTTGAGCCAGGGTTCCGAGAAAAAGGATACCAAAATATGAATCAGAGAATAGCTATGGTTCAAGACCTCATTGACCGTTTAAACAACATGTTACTGGGCGTAAGCAAGATTTCGGACTTCAAACACGTGTCACACGTAGATTTTCGCACGACATTACCAAATGATTCGACCTACAAGAAGTGGTGGGACAATGAGCTTCATCCAACAGATAGAGGGTTTGAACTCGTAGCCAAGAAGTTTGCCAACGCCGTGGAGGCAGCAGACACACCTTGAGCACCGAAATCGGTAGCCGATGTCGTAAAACCTGTTACTGGGCTTCTTCAGATTAGACTGAGTCCACCATCTGTATTCATTGGAAAGAATCTGCCACGAAATACCACGATCCCTGTGGCGGTCACAATTTCCAGGGCTCGCATTGCCTAGAGTCGGGCGACTACTCCCCACTCAAGAGTTCGTATTATGAATTCTCAGCCTGCCTCATAACCCTATAGACTGCCACCCCTCCAAAGATTTAGAGCGACCTATCATTGCATCCCCGTTAACCTCGCTATAGGCTATTCCCATGCCTGACCCCATCGACCCCGAAGACTTTAAGAACCTCTGTGACCTCTCTATTGATAACATGTATGAGCTGGAAGCACTTGGCAAATTACTGGAACAAAAAGGCCTCATTACAAAGGAAGAAATCATTACTCTTGCTAAACAGCTTAAACAGAAAGCTGATTCTTCCAACACCACCGACTCCTCATCACAACGCTTCACCGCGCAAGAGAACGCGGTCATTGAAGAACTCATGGAAGTGGTTCTAAAGCATGGCCTCTCTGCCAACCAAGCCGAGGTACTATTTAGGCCGCACCATCCAGTTGTTAGAATGGGGCAAGCAGGCAGCCGATAAGATGCCTGAGGCGAATGCTTAACCCTTCCTTCTTGATTATCTATTTCCTTTTTTCACAAGTTTTTGTAGGGTAGATGGTCACACGATAACTCGTCTTGGCTTTCGCGCCTAGGAGGTGAACTATGAGATACCTATTGACCAGCTTGCTCCTTGGAATCATCTTCAGTGGTGGCTTGGTTTCCGCACAAGAGCCTCCGGATGACCAGTGTCTCAACTTGGCTAACAAATTCAGCGAGAATCCCGAGAGTTTAGCGTTTCAAGAATTAGAACGTTTGCGGTTTTGTATCAACCAGGCATTGGAACATCGAGAGCAGCATCTGCAAGGAGAACTTCTGAAAGGAACGATTATTGATTCTCACTCTCCTTCAGGGAGTTCCTCAGATCCCAAAACCTCAACAGCCCCAAAGAGGTAAGAGATCATTCGATAGAGATTTCAATCTTCTTTGTCATGATCACCAAACTTATCTCAGACGGCCAAACGGGTGCTGACCGTGGGGGACTTGATGCAACCATGCACTCTGGTCTGCCTCATGGTAGTTGGTGTCCGAATGGGCGCATAGCTGAGGTTATCCCGGTCAAATATCGCCTCAACGAGATGGTCTCTCCAGAGTATCTCCCCCGCACCAAAGCCAATGTGATTGACTCTGATTCCACGGTCATCTTCATGTATGGACCGCTAGGACAGAAGGGCCTATTGCTGCAGGAGAAGTAATTCTCGTCTCGTCGTGGGTCTTTCGAAAAATGAATGAATTGGTTCACTCATGCTCCACAAATCGTGATTAGAAAGATTCGGAGATGAAAACTAGTGTATGATGATGGAAATGCCCAACACCAAAGGAGGGTCACGCCATGAAGACAGGCTTATTCACAATGCTCATCACTGCCACGCTCTTGATGACCAGTGCTTGGGCGGAGCCGACATACTTGCGGTGTCTTACGTGTTCGACCGATGCGCCGATGAATATCACCAAACACCAATTTAGCCGTGTTAACAATCTGTACACCCCCCCAGCAGTAACACATTTCGTCGGGCCAGCCGTCTGAACCCCCAAAGCCAATTTCGTCGATCTGGCCGTCCCTACAACAACAACCGTATCCAGACGGCTTACACCACGAGGCCCCCTCTAATCTATCGTGGCAGGGCGTATATGGGAGTCATCCCGATCAATCCCTATCTTCCACTGCTCGACTGGGAGTTGAGGAGTCAGCGTGGTTATAGTGCGGTGTACGTGGATCCTTGTTGGTAAGCGAATATTGAGCGAAATCGCCCAATCGGCGTTCTAGGTACAGGACCACAACCCCTTCCCTGAAGATCATGGAAAAGAAGGGGCTGTTGCCCAAGAAGAAGTAATCTCGCGTCTCTTCATCATGAACGGAAACCAGATTATTCACGCCTTATGATCGAGAGGTTACGGGAATGAAGACACTTTTCAACCTTCTTCTCCTTGGAGTCTTCTTCTTTTTCTTAGCCTTTTTTCTCACGATTTATTTCGGTTCGCCCAAAGAGGCTACAACGACAGCTCCGAATCCTTTCCCTGTCGTTGGCAAAACCTACCAACTAGACCAAGTAAGATACCCTGAGGGATTGGCCATTTGTGTGACGGAAGAGTCCATGAAGGCTTTTCTTACAGCGGCGAAAGGGAAGGATAATTTGACGGGGTCCAAACTCTTACATGAAATCACAGATGAGACGGACGTTGAGGACATGAAAACCTCTGAAGCATGCACCCTTATTTCGAGTTCATCAAAAGCTACAGTTCTCAAAAGGGGCATAGAGATTCATCAAGCTGAGTTTTCTGCGTTTCCTCCGCTACCGATGTGGGGCTACTACAACTATTTTGTCGCACCCGTATCCGAATAAATTCATTTTGTGATCTCCCATGTGTCGCCGCTTCACGCGAAAAGGAAAGGACCGAGACCTCGCGGAGGCATTGAACACTATCTTCCCGCGAGATAGTCCACCTCACTACAACATTGCCCCATCTCAGATGGTTGCCTGTGTACGTTCTCATGCAGAATCAACCAATCGTGAGTACGTTGAATTGAAATGGGGTCTGGTCCCCTCATGGACCAAGGATGTCAGCATTGGCAATAAAATGATTAATGCACGCAGTGAGACGGTGGCGGAGAAACCATCTTTCAGGAAAGCCTTCAAGCAACAACGCTGTGTGGTATTAGCGGATGGGTATTACGAATGGAAACGTGAAGGCAAAGCTAAGCAACCCTACTATGTACAATTCAAGGACCAGCACATGTTTTGTTTTGCTGGATTGTGGGAACGCTGGGATCACGGTAATAACAGTCCACTGGAAACCTGCGCCATGTTGACCATTGGTCCCAATGCCGTGATTGAACCCATCCATCACCGAATGCCCGTGATTCTTCATCCGAAGGACTATGATACGTGGTTGGACTCCAGTATTCAGGACCCCACAATACTGTCGTCGCTGCTTCAACCCTATCTGCCGGAGGAAATGGAAGCGCATTTCGTAGGTCCGATGGTAAATAATCCAAGAAATGATACTTCGGACTGCGTGAAAGCTTGGCAGTAATTAAAAAAAGTACACATCCTAAACAGGTGTTTGTTTGAAGCCGTTGTTTTCTGCCCATGCCTCTACTTCCTTCATCAATGCAGGAAGTTGCTCAAGAGGACGACCCGAACGCAATTTATTCAATTCACTATCCTCGCATTCCCAATTACATTCCGTGTAAACCCATTGCCCATAAGCACTAACAGCTGATCCTATGAGCAGGAGTTTATCTTTTTTCATCCACTTTGTGACAACGGTGATAGATTGTTGAATCATGGTATTCTCCTATAACTTTTTCCAGTCAGGTGAATCCTGTTTCTTTTCCCTCGTGTCAGCATTCCTTCACGTGGTCAATCCCTGCTGGGACTCGTCCTTCACTAACCTTGAGTCCCTTTGTCTCCATCCTGCCGGATGGGGCTAGCCCTTAATGATGAATGCAGGGTTGCAAAGATCAAATATTTTTAATGTTCTTCATAAACAAATAGAAATAGCAAACTCAATGCCAGGTCTTTTCTGGCATTGGACTGACTCACAAACATTCAGAAAACTGCTTGATTGATAGGAAGAAATAGGAAGATGGGAAGGAAGAAAAAGTTTGAGCACCCATGAACAAAGGACCGACAACGTATCTAAACCGATATACGGTCGTATCTCAATCGATAAAGTATACTGGAAGAGTAACGAGTAAAAGATAATTACCCTGGCACAGTGCTGAAACAGAAGGCTGCCTCACCTCAACCAAATCCCCATCATCACAACGTTTCATCGCTCAAGAGAACGCGGTCATTGAAGAACTCATGGAAGTAACCCTTCACCATGGGCTTTCAGCGGCTCACCCCAAGGTGCTTTTAGGGCGGACTATCCAGCTATTCGAATAGACAAGCAGACCGTGAACAAGATACCTGAGGCGAATGCCTAGGAGGTCGTTTAGGTTCTCTATTCCGTTTATTGAAAAGTTTTTGTAAAATTGGAATGAATCCTTGTCTTTTAGAAAGGGAAATATTTCCCCAAGTACTGATCATGAAAACTATTGAAAAAATTAATGCCCGTATGACGGAGTTACTAAGTATGGAGGGAGCGGTTCAATTCATTTCGGAACAGACCCTATTGCCTCTGGATCGAGTTGCGAGAATTTACGAACTCGGAGACCCTTGGCCGACTCTCGATGATGCCCCTCAGTTGCCTTGCATAAGACCAATACTGTCGGGAGACATTTCCGAAAAATCCTTAGACTTACTCGAGCAATTTCGACAGACCAATTTTGAATTTAAGATTAGCCAGTTTAAGGCTTTTTTTGCGATTCGACTGTCGAGAGACGTATCCACATTTGACCTTGAGCGAGAGTGGATTGATCCCATTATGGAACACTTGGAGGAGGTGGCACAGCTTGCTCATGAAGAGATTGAAATAATTTATGAGGTGTTCCAGGGTGACGTAGCCAAAGAAGTCCTTTACTCCGAACTCAATGATAGGCTCACTCAGCTAATCATTGAAGAAGGTGTATAGCCTACAGCGGCATCAGGTCTCCCACCACTGGAATTCTTTACCGAAGCTGCCCGAGGCAAATGTCTAGATCTATCTCCTAGACTAGATTTCTTTTTTTTCCGATTTTGCTATGACTCCTAAAAAAAGAATCGTATCCGGGTCTTGCTGGTCAACTTGGTCCATCACAGCAAGGAATAAAAAGGGAAATATCATCATGAAATCATCGTCGGGCATCATTGTTGGGCTGTTCTTTCTCGGTACCCTTTCGGGTTGCATCAGCATGACAGGCTATGTAGATCCCCAGTTGAAATCTGTTAGCTATAAAGATCTGAGTACTACACAAAAGGGTCCTGAGCTTGGTGTATTCGTTGAGTTTCAAAGATCTGGGCAACCGTTCACGCCGGTGACGGAACAGGCACGAGAAACAGTTTTACGAGTGTTGAACAAAGCGAATGTCTTCTCGTCGGTTAAGCGAGGTGTTTTCTCTATCAAGACAGAGGCAAGGCTGAAAGTCGTAATCAATAATACCCGCGGAAAAACAAAGGGGAGCCCTGTTGCCACTGGTGTCACATTCGGGGCTATTGGAACGGGAACGATCGATCCTTATCTCATCTCTGCTGCCTACGAGCATGCAGACTCTCAGCCCATCACCAAGGAGTACCAACACGCCATTCACTCGACTATTGGTAGCGCGAGTGCCCCTGAGGGTTTAAAGCCTATGACCATCAGTGATGCTTTTGATGCCGTCGTCGAACAAGTCATCTTGTTGTTATTGTTTGACCTGCAACAGGCTGGGAAATTGTAAAGAAATTTCTGGCTCAGAATAGTAGACTCCTGTCATGATCATCAAAATCATTTCAGACGGCTAAACCGGAGCCGACCGTGGTGGACTTGATGCAGTTGTTCGCTGTGGCCTCTCTCATGGTGGGTGGTGTCCCAAGGGACGGAAAACTGAGATCGGCATAATTTCCTCGACGTACACCTCAAGGAGATGGTCGCCCCAGAGTATCTCCCCGTACAAAAGCTAATGTCGTTGACTCAGACGCCACGGTCATCTGCACGTATGGTCCATCTGAATAGTTTTTGAGCTAGGGTCATTACGAGTATTCTTTCCTGAGAAGTGGCCCGGATATGAGGGGCATGCCAAGATGGGGAGTTAATTCGCTGCCCATGCGCGTTCCACCAGCGGCTTTGTTAAATTTTCAAGAGATCATGCTCCCCTGAAATGTCTTCGGGCACCTCACAGTCCTTCAATACATGATCTAATAACGCATCCGTTTTCGTGTCTGGCTTGGTCCTCATTTTCTCGTTATGAAAAAACTCTCATGATAACCAGTTACACATTTAATCTTACAGGCCCTATGGTGATATCTGATTCAAACACACGACGACCCCTGTGGAGATCTACTCCCAGGGGTCGCCATGACCTCATGATGAATTTCTTCACTTACAGAAGAAAATTTTTTATGAAGAAGAGACTAAGGCAGATGTTCGCCAGCCACCACCTTCCGGAAAAGGTAAACCAGCTGCAGTAAAAAATACCTCTTGTCCTCCTCACCTGCCATCCCGTTCTTACAGAGCCGCGAGATTCTTTGGTCCTATCTATGGCGAGTTTACGAGATAGCTGAAAGCCCGGACAGTTAGTAGTCATTCTTTTCATGGAGTACCCCTTTGGCGCTGAATCATCAAAACTCTGCCGGAGCAGACCCTGAAAGTTGCCGAACATACTTACATTTAATAGCCATTCCAGAAAAGAATTTGTCTTTCCAGATATAGAGAGTCACACCGGTAGCCAGTTGGTCTGGACCACAAGAGTTCCAAGCGCTCCAGCCAGGTTGACTCAAATCCCCTGGCCCGGGAATAGCATCTTGTTTTAGACAGTTAGGGCGTTTAAATTCATGAACCTTGTTCACGGACGTGACCCCCTCTCTATTGGATTGTACGCTGCCAGGTCGAACCCGGAGCCCCTTAATTTCCCATTTCCCCCCAACATACAACTCTTGAGGTAAAGCAAAAGTGTGACCAATGCAGACTTGAAGGGCTCGAATGAATCGCTTTTGGGAGGGTTGGAACCCAACCAATTTGTGGTCAATAGTTGTGATTACTGGCGAGCATTTATCGAGCTCATAGCGAGCCACTAGTAATCTCTCTTGGTCCTTCGAATAACGCGGATCCACCATATTGCCCCACAGTCTCAGCAAACAAGGATTGTTGTTGCCCATCTCGCTGACCTCAATCGCGTTAATCGCATAGTAGTTGGCTGGATTGGTAAGCTTCGCGTTCAGCCCAATATCGACTTCAACAGATTTGGTCCCCGGCACTCCCGAATACTCCGCATGAAAAGGAATTGGAGAACGATCATGTGTAATATTGGGGTCCCGTGGTGGACTCGGAGGTGGCTCGTTTGACATCTGAAGAAGAGACAAAGCGGTTCTCACGGTGACATTGGATCCCGTTTTTGCCCAAAACCCGTCGGTGAGAACAACCATTTCAGGGTGGGAATAGGTTTTTTGGCCGCCGGCTTTCACCACTTCGTTAATTCCCAATCCAGATTCTCCAGAAACGGAGGGAACACTGATGGCCAATAGCAAGACAGTGAGTAGCCATGGTTGGGTAGTTTTCATGGGTTCGTCCTTTCTTCCATACGGATCGACAGTCAGTGAAGATCCGAAGATGGATGGAGATCCTCGTTTTGTTCCAAGCTGGCAAGTTGATGCTGCAACGTCTCAATGGTCTTGTGCTGTTCGATCATATGGAGAGTCAGCTCTTCAATTTTGAGAAGCAGCGTTGCCTGCATTTCCCCAAGATGAATACCCTCTCGTTTCACTTCGGACGCACTGGGCATGTCTGGAAGATGATGGTGTGTGTGGATATAGTTTTCCAGTTCAGGCAGACTTCGTAGCGAATAGTCTGGGTCAAAGACGTAGTCAGCCCAATCTGCTATCGGCTTCACGCGGACCTCTTCAGCGATGATTTTTCCTCCTACCGCCAGCTTATAATCTGTTGGAAGCTTCTCCGAAATGTTATTTAGCCCAATGACCGCCCCCCGGCCCACCGCGAAGTCGTAGACGCCCGATGGTAATCGCGAGGTTTTTGACACAGCCCCCCCAACATAGACGCCCTTCGTATCAACCTGAAAAATCGTGCTGATATTGTCTTGGTAGGTGGTTTTCGCACTGATCAACGGAATACCTGACCCGGCTATGGGGCGACTCAGTTCAAGTATGGCATCGGTGTCTTTTATCCTATTGGTTTTCGGTTGCAAGCCGATCACCACGTTTCCCGGTCGCCAGATTTTACCGTTGGCATTGGCCGATCCTGTCCATTGCTGCGCAACACTCATGTCACTCAAGGCACAGAACATCACGACGCTCATGACCGCAATCTTGATGTAATTGATCATGCTCATAGATCCTCCTTGTTTTTGAGTTGTCCTCTATTTGCTCTTCATAATGGAACAGCAAACTCAATGCCAGGTCTTTTCTGGCATTGGACTGACTCACAAACATTCAGAAAACTGCTTGATTGATAGGAAGAAATAGGAAGATGGGAAGGAAGAAAAAGTTTGAGCATTCATACACCATGAACAGCAACGTATCTAAACCGATATTTAATCGTATCTCATTGGATAAAGTATGTTGACTGAGTGAGAGCAAAAGATCGAGATTGATCAAATGATCGGCAGAAAGATCTTCGTGACGAAAAAATTCGCTAGATGCTTAGGAATTTGTCTTCCCCTTATAGGAGATGCACTCATAAAAGTGAACATCATCGCCCATCAATTTCAACGATAGGGGAAGCGCAGTGACGTTTACTTTATTGCGCGTTTTTTATAGGGTGGGAAAATAGAGAGGAATAGTTACAACATCCGAAAGCTTTTCGATTTTATGACTTTGTGCCCTATAAGAAAACCTGAGATGACATCGCCTATTTCTCGTTCGGCATAGGGAAAGGATCAATTATTAATGGCGGATTCTTCAGTCACCATGGTGACAGCCGGAATAGCAGGAATAGCGGTCATTGTGACCGTGGTTGGTTGGAATGTTTCTCACTACCTCGCGAAGAAGAGAGAGGATCGTACTCTTAGAATCGAATCCACGATCAATAAAATTGAGCGGCAAATAGAAGAATTTTACGGTCCTTTGCTTAGTCGAATGGAGTTAATTTTTAATGTATGGCGTATCCGAGAAATAATTTTCAATAAGGTCGATAACAAGTGCAGGGGTAAAATTGATGAATTTGTATGGAAAGAGTATTTCTTGCCACTTCATGACGAAATTCGAGATCTGATAAAAGTTAAGTTTTATTTAGTTGATGATCAAAAAGTTGCTTCAAGCATAAAAGAATACTTAGAACATTCTACCCAAGAATTATTTCAGAAGAGAATAGAGAAGGAACTCAATATATCAACAGCACATATAGAAGGGAAGAGATGGCCTAAAGACTTCCATCCAAATGTGTTAACAGCACTTTCTGATATCAAGCTGATAAGAGAAGACTTGATAAAAGAATTAAAAGCTAGTCAATGAAGAAGATTTTGTACGTGATTCCTCCCTACTCCTTTTGATGAATTGTGCCTCCAGGCAGAAAGGCATTCACTAGGACCTACACTCTTTTCATAACCAGGAGGTAGATCCTATGCTTCAGGTTCGTGAACAACAGCACCCTCACACCAGAATTTTCAACCTCACAGGGCAATTTAATTGTCACACCACACGCGGCATACAAGCCCAGATTGTTGGAGCTCCCAAAATAGGCTGTCGTCATATTGTTCTCGATTTCTCAGGCGTCACTGATATTGATTCAACCGGCCTAGGAGAGTTGTTTCTCTGGTATCATCACACGCGACTTCTCCGAATACAGATCAGTATTGTGAAACCACAGGATCATATTCGGAATCAGTTAGATTGGTCACATATCTCCGAGATCATCCCGATTTATGATTCTGAACACGAAGCCGCAGAATACGTCTATTCTGTACATAGTTAGCCCTGGGCCCTTTCCAGAAACACCACGACGCTTGTGGAGGTCACAACCCAGGGGTCTCACTGTCTTGGGTGGGCAGCTTCCCAACTCAAGAGTCAGCAACACAACTGAAACTCTGCGATTTTCTCCTCTCAGACACTACCCCCTCGAATGAGGCAGGGAGTCCTTCATGTATCTGTTACTTCAGCACCATGGCCTAAACAAATTTGAGTGAATACCGTCTCGTTCCTTTGAGGAATGGTTGAGACTGGACACACATGGGTACTATGAAGACTCTCATCAAAGGAGTCACAACATGGGCAGACGGTATAGTTATCAATATAAAGGAAAAAAATTCTCAACCAGTGTTGGCTGGTTGGTCGTGATTTTCTGGGGGGCGATTCTGTATGTATGGCAACCCCTCCCACTCTCTATAGTTCTGGAATTAATCCTGGCGTGGTTGTGGTTTATGGTAATTGTGACCTTCGTACTTCTGGCAAGCAAGCTATTTCGTGGACGGCGAAGCCATTGGCCATCCCTTGGGCAGTATTGTTTACAAGATCGAGTACTTCCGAATTACCTGGACTTGTTCCATCAACGGAACCAGCAGCGACATCTCAGATTCAAGCGAAAATCCCATCTCAACTACACGTCTGTCAGTCATGACGTTGATTGAGATCACGAAGATCATCCTTCACGGTCCGATCCACCCTCCATTCTTGGCCCATTCGTATTTTTTCTCACATCATCGACGAAAGCATAGTTCAATACTTCACCTCATTCTGGGAACTGACACAGAGGGTCTTCAACTTCTTCCGAGCTTCCTGTCAATCGCCAATCAAGCCTAGCAAACGGGAATCTATATGATAAACCAAGTAATCGGCCCTTAGACTATATTATAGACACCTGCCCACCGGACCTTACTGATTTTTATAGCAATGGGGTCTCCACCGTCACTCAGATCCAGAATGTTTTATCAGCACAACGACTATGGCACAGACCAGAGCGCCCGTTAGCTTCGAATATTCAGGTAGCTTCTGTTCCGACACCTTCAGCCATGTTGCTGTTCCATACTGGAATGATGGTTAACCGGCTGGCAGTGGTGGAACACAGAAAAAACTTGAGGCACACCGCATATACATTCTAAACGAAAGCCTCTTGTCCTGACGGATGAGAGGTTTTTCGTTTTGTGTCGAGCTTGCTAGACTCGAATTTAGTACCCTCTAGTGCTCAGCGAACTTTATAGTCCAGACCATTTAGATGGGGTATAAGTCGTCTACGAACAAGATGCCTGAAGCGAGCACCTAGGCCTTTTCATCAGATCTGACATTCCTTTCCATTGACAATTTTTAATAGTTATCCTCATACTTTTCTTCATCAAGAAAGCTCGTGAGAGTTAGAGATATAGGAATTTTCTGTTTTCATCACCTACTTTGGGAGAATTTCTGCAATAAGCCTTTCTATACTTTAAGGAGGATCTCCTGTTGTTGTGGAAAATGAGAAATCTACTCGGCATTATCAGCTTGGGTTTCGGAACATTGATGTATTGGAATGCTCCTGCGTTTGGGGGAGAAACCGTAAACGTCTGCAATCAAGGAAACGTGGAAGTCTTTTTTGCAAGCCTCGGCGTGCGGGAGAGTTTTTGGTCGGACAGTGGGATCATTCAAGGACTGTTTTCCATTGAGCCTAGCAACTGTCGTGACGTCACCCCTGGTGATATGTCCGATGTGGTCACAGCATTCTTTTACGAAGATAAGGCAGGGACGTTTGGAAATATCGTCTTTAACGCGGAGGGCCCTGAGAAATCTATTGTGAAAGCCAAGCTTTCACAAATATGCGTTCATCCTGAAGGATTTCGAGAGACCAGTGCACAAGATGACCTAAGCACCAGTGAATTTATCAAGAAATGGACGCCGCCTTGTCCCAAAGGATATTTTCCTGCCAAAGCCTCCTTTGGTGCATGGGGAGAAAAGGATTATTTTTATACCATCGATATTTCGCCATTTCACCATACACTTGTCTCACCGTTCCCTCCTTTACTTGAAAACTAGATCAAGAGAATTATTAAGTTCGTATTTAAATTTTTGTTATTAATCATCATGAAGGAAAGATTGAGGGGCAATGTCTAAGTTTTGTCCACAATCTGCACAGCTTACTCCCGTCTTAGTTCGACTCACCAAACGAAGGTCATGTAAACACCAGCCACAATAGAGATCCCCTGGACCGTTAAAGCGAAAAGGATAGATAGGAGCAAATGCCTCATGATCAACTGTTTCAATGGGAAATTTGAGAAAGGTGTTCGTATGCATTGATTCCCGTCCTTTCTTGAGCAATTGAACTGCACTTCAATGATGGTCACCCCATATAAGAGAAAGAGAGAGGATGCCAACAAGAACTAGGAAAATGGTAATGCCTAATAATATCCCATCCATAATAGCGACCTCCTTGTCTAGATATCATTTCCGTTTTGCCGTTAGTTCTTGATAAAGCAATCTTAGTGCCAGATAAGGTATTGCACCCGAGAGTCCTATTTTCCCATACTGCCAACTGCTTTCTTGATTGATTGAGAGAACGAGAAAGGTTACCGGCAGGGAGGGAATACCTTATTTATGTCAGACAAAGTATCCGAGCAGATACACAATCGTATCTCATTTCAAAAAGAGCAAATTCAGTTTGAGACATTTCAAATCGTATTGCTTTACCTCTCAAGAGTCAGGCTATCCAAGAGGATCGGGAAATTGAGCAAACGATTTAGATTTCCACAAAGAAAAATTTTGAAATAGATCTAGCTAACGCGCCAGGGGAGAAAGAAGGAGGGAGGAATTCTTAACAGCCTCTATGTAAATTGGACTCATCCACACCAAGATCCTTCTCGGATTTTAGGATAAATCAGACTATCTGACCGAAAATATGAATGAGTTCAACTAATGGCATAGTTCTCGCATTTTCGCATCCAAGAAGTGGTGAATAACAATAGAACCCTTATGCAAAAGTTCTCATTCTTCGTCTTTCTTAGGTATCGGCTTCCCTTAATTCGGAGAATTTTATAGGGTACGCACCAAAAGACATACGGCATAATAAAAAAATAAGAGCTGGTTCATGCGAAGACAATTACCATTTGCCTCTGGACCATGATAAGCAAGTACATCTATACACATAGTACAATTAGGAGGGAACAATTTATGAAGATTCTTTCATTGGCGATAGGGATTCTCTTGATTTCGACCATAAGCACGTATGCAGCCGAAACTAACTTTCGACAAACATCCTGGGGAATGAGCACAGAGGAGGTCAAAGCCATTGAGGGCGAAAATAGTCAGGACCTCGTGGACGAAACCTTGGTACAGACGGTCCTCACGTATGAACGCTGGGTTGCTAGCTCTCCCGTCAGAGTTGTCTACGTATTTCTAGACGATAAATTGGTTAATAGCCTCTATCTTTTCACCGACAGGCACTCAGAAAATGCCCTATACCTCAAAGACTATGAAAAAATTCACACGATTCTCAAAAAAAAATATGGGACGCCGAGCGACGAGCAAGAAACCTGGCTGAACGATTCCCTTAAAGGTCGACCTGATCTTCGCCGAACGGCGATTGCCACAGGGCAGTTAAAATTGGTAGCAACATGGCATACCAAATCAACGAGCATCGAACATGCTCTGCATGGAGATAAATACGAAATTACGCACGGTGTCACATATAAAAGCCTGGCCCACAAACCAGCCGTCAAAGAAGCGCTCGATGCCCAGCACCAGAAAGACTTTTAAGCTCTGGATATTACTTTGGATGCCCATTTAGAACCCCCATCGTTCTAAAAAGTAAACGGGCGTATTTGGCAGTTGAAGTGAGAATTAAATCGACAAGATATAATCAGATGTACACTTGTTCAGGACGACATTGACTCAACCAATAGCTTGTCTGTTGACCTAACCAGGTACTACTAACAAGATGGCGGAATTCCTTGGGGAGAATCAACTGGCTGTTGGATAAGTGCTTATGAGCATAAATAATTGAACCGGTTATAGGACTCATCCAAGCCAAGCAGGCTTTTCATCAGTGCTCCGAAAGGTTGCATACACTGGTTCTTTAGCTATTTAAAATCAATCGATCCCCACAGACCCCATATTGGCCGTGGCCCCTTTGCCAATCGCCCTATTAGCCGACTGCGTCACACGAGACTGGTTCGTCACCGTCCCTTTGATTTTCGAATCCTCGACGGTCACAGACCCCATGTTGGCCGTGGCGCCTTCGCTGCGGGCTTGGTTAATTGACTGCTTGACGCGAGATTGGTTGGTCACCATGCCCTTGATTCTCGAGCCTTGCACGGTCACAGACCCCATATTAGCTGTAGCCCCTTTCCCGATAGCCTTATTGGTCGACTGCTTAACGTGAGATTGATTGGTCACCATACCCTTAATTTTTGAGCCGTGCACCGTGACATTTCCCATATTGGCCGTGGCCTCTTTGCCAATGGCCATATTGGACGACTGAGTAACACGGGATTTGGTCCCCACTGTGCCCGTGATCTTCGGGCCGTCCACCGTGACGGTCCCGGTTGTGGCCTTGGCTCCCTTCCCTATGGCTATCGATGAACAGGGGGAACCTTTCGAGCAGTCTTGGCCGGATAATGCTGTGTCACCCGTGTTCCAATTCCTCCGCATTCGCTGATTCCATACCGCAGTGTCTTCGGAAAGCTCAATTTTGTGAATCCATTGACTATAAGGATCAAGACGGCTCTTTCCGGCCATATCCTTTGTATCAATAACTAGATTTTCTATACTTTGTTCTTCTTGATAAAAATCAGATGACAGGCCCTGAAGTTCTGCGAGACAGACACCTCCTTGCAAGAAAAGCAAAGAAGGCAAAAGAATGAGACTAACACGGTGAATGGCTGTACCCGACATTTGAGTTTTCATATCGTTTTCATCCTTAGTTGCCAATTGCCATCCTGTCGTTTTCGTCTTCTTAAGTCACCTTGACAACTTTCAGAATTCTTCAAACGAATCAACATGGCTATTGGCGTTAAAACCATCTACATAACGAACAATTACACACGAACACAATCATCATAGACTCCATAATAAAAGTCAATGGTTAACAGCTTGGAAGTCTACTCCTTGTCTCAAAACCCTCAAACCCTCAAAAAACACGGCCCACAAACTAGCCTATTCATGGGAAAAATTCTCCTTTTGTCCAGCACCACTTACTAAACACTCAAACACGTGTCTGGCATTTCGTATGGTCATACTGCTTGAGTTGTTAACAGATATCCTAGAATTCCAGGGTCACCTCCAACGGAGTGAGGGATATTCCGAACGTACTCAGGAAACGGAATATCTTGCCCAGAGCACTCAGGTCATCGAGTATTCCCCAATAGAGGAATGGTGAGTATGGACGTGCCTCCGTAGACTTTCTTTAGACAAACGGAGGCATACGATCAATGAATAGCCATGTTGACTGGAAAAGTGTGGGAGAAGAATCTTCTCAGAACATCTGTTGGTGGCTAACCCTTGTCTCGGGCGTCATACTGTCTCTCTAGAATATGAGATTAGCCAGAGTTATTTTTCTGCCAAATCGTTCTATTGTACTAACCGAGTCGCATAGTATTAAGGAATTCCAATGAGTAACCTCTACGAAACCTTACAATCGGTTCAGGGAGGAAGGTTACCCTCGGGCAATGAACTGATCGATGATCACAGACCTTCATCCCTTTCATCTCAAACATGCCACAATCATCTACCTATTCCACGGTTTCATGAAAATTCAGAACTGCTAGCATTAGCTCAAAACATTGCAGCACGCCTTCCGAACCCTGATCAAAATGTGATTCAATTTATTAGTTCGCAAGCAGGCGAAGGGACTTCTACTCTTATTCGAGAATTTGCGTTGACCGTCGCGCAGCACAGTAGTAAGCCCGTTCTTTTAGTCGAGGCTGATTCCCAGCAGCCGTCTCAGGCTCACGCGTTTTCTCTTCAAGCGAAACCTCCTTTAGATTATGCCTTAAAGGAAGGAAATCCCCTTAACGGAGTTATTTCTCAGATTGAACAATCAAACATGTTTCTGGCTACATTGTCTCCTTATTTTTTTCGATCTCTTCCTGAACGCAGTTTTTCCCATTCGACTGATATGTGGAAAGCCGCACGGAGCCAGTTTTCCCTTATTCTTATTGATTCAGCACCGGTGAACGTCTCAGCAGACAGCCTTGCGCTTTGCAAATCTGTGAATGGGGTGATCCTCGTAGTTGCAGCCCAACAGACCCGATCTGCTATCGTGCAAAACGTGAAAAATCAAATTCTTGCACGAGAAGGTCATATCCTCGGCATTGTGTACACAAAAAAGAAATTCCACATTCCCAAATCGATCTACAATTTTCTCTAGTCTTTTTCTCTATCCTACTGTCGGAAAGTTGAAAAAGCCTTCCATCCCCAGCAATCATGATTGCTGAACAACGAGTCTCTTATTATCGAGCGTAAGAACTATTGTTGCATCGTCAATCATCCTGTCTCCTCATGCTTCCAATTGATATACCTCTAGAACTGAAACGAAATAAATATTTCAAATTTTGCATCAACTACGGATGAGATTCTTTAGAGAGCTGAGGTCCTGACTAGGCCTTTTGAGGAATGGTTAGTCAAGATGTTGTTGCAGTAAATTATAGATATTCCAACAAAAGCATACGGAGGGGACTATGTGGGTAGAAGACAAAGAAACCGTTCAAACCTGGGTGAATGGTGGGGAAGTCATCCTCAAGAAAATTGACAGGGAATATGCCTATCGACTAGCCAATGAAGCAGGAGATTGGATTGAAGGATTACCGGATGGCATGGTGTGGGCTGATGCGCAATCGCTATTCGGCGATTCGCTTTAACGAGCCTCACTAATACCTTATTGAGTTTCCATTCTCAAACATGCCTCATTTTGGGTCTCTTTCACTCAATATCAAATCGTGCGGAAAAATGATCGGGTTGGACTTGGACATGCGAAGCAGTCGCACCAAGCAAGGCTAACTTACTCATGTTTTGTGGTTTATCCATTTCCTGAAGCCCTTTCACTTCTTTCGCTTTAAGTTCTACGCCTACGTTATTCTGCAACCAATCACGCTCCAACACGACGTTGTATCGTAAGTAGGAAAACACTTCCCTCCCGCTAAAGACATCCCCTTGTAAATTTCCAATTTCAGGGTTCACGGTCAAAGCCGTCGGACTACAAGACATCCATTGTAGTATGGTTTGATTCATCACATCGCAATCATTCATCAAAGAAGTTAAGGCTTGGAGAGAGACTTTCGCCGAGGACATGGCCATCACCTCATTCGCTGACATACGCATTTCCTGCGTACCCGTACCCACCGATACCAACAAGAGATGATCAGCCCCCGTGGCCCATTGCAATCCAAAACCCTGAGTCGTTGCCATAAGTAATAACTGAAGGGCCGGATTATTGTGTGGGCTCACTCCACCATCTACAAACGCCCCATCGCCACCTTTTCCAATTCGCAATCGCTCGGGATTAAAATAATGAGGAGCCGCCGTACTGGCTCGTATGATATCGCGAAGCAGAAAATTTTTATTGGGCATTGCCGTTTCTTTTTTGGATATAGGCTCAAAGTAACGGCCCTTGGGATTATTCATCAATGGCCACGCGCTTCCCGTATCTAATCGTTTTGTCATAATCATCAAACCCGTTTGCAAATCTTCGGTTCCCAAAGTACGGTCTCCAAACTGTTCAGTCAAAATTTTCATGAGCGGGGTCCGTGGAAATTTGGCCTGCAAAATTCCCCAGCGCCACACAGACTTCTGAAAGACGAGCTTTGCGAGTTCGTTATAAAGCCTCTCCAGTTTTTCTACCGACCAGCCTAAGGCAAGTCCTGCGGCAATAATCGACCCCGTCGAGGTCCCACCAATCAGATCAAAATATTGAGATAGTCGAAAATGGGGATCATTGCCAGCCCGTTTACGTAAAAGCTCTTCCACTCGCTTTAAATATTGCAAAGTTAGAATTCCACGGACTCCCCCACCATCTAAGGCCAGAATACGTTTAGGACCGGGATCAAACAAATGTTGGTCACGAGTGCGACTTAGCATAAAGCCTTGATTCTTTCCCAACATACATCGCTAGGGTAAATTGTCTTTTGCTTTCCATCCTTTTGAGAAAAGCTCCTCTCCAAAAGAAACCATAATAGCTGATTTCCTTCCATACCTTAACTCAGTTGTTTCACAGAATCAGACTGTTGAAAACCAAGCTTGATCCATACGGGGCATAACAGTATTCCAACTAAGAGAAGACCCACAATCCACCCTCCACGCCACGGTATCCATGGCGGTGCTGGACTACCAACTAACCAGGAACCAACGCCTGTCAACAAACAAAAAATCGACAAAGCTGCAAATCCAATTGCCAACATGGCTTTCCAAAACCGTTGAGAACCATCTGCATGATGAGGAGAAACGCGTTGCTCAATGGGCTTCCAAAAGCCTGGCGGGTTCGCTCGCTGATAAAATTTTTCTAAGCGATCATAATCTTCAGGGCCAGTGAATAACGAGACCCCTATTCCAATTAGCCCAGAACCAAAACCCATGATAAGCAACCGCAAAGCGTCTTGATCAGGCAAACCCCACAATAACAAGGGTGCCATGATGATCGATGCCAATATACAGGCTAATTCGCCCCATGCTGTGATACGCCACCAGATCCATCTCAACACAAGCAACATTCCCATTCCTGCACCCAATAACAGACTCACTTGCCACGCCATTTGAATCGACGACAACCATGGGAGAATACAGAGAGCAATACCTAAAATCAGCAGATTGCTCGCTCGCGCCACCCACACGAGGACTCGATTTGACGGCGCGCGTCGTAACCAACTTTGGCAAATGAAGCGGCGATACACATCATTCGTCCAATAGGATGCCCCCCAATTTAAATGCGTATCCACTGTCGAGGCTAAAGCGGCGAACATGCCAACCAACATCAACCCTTTCAAACCAGCAGGTAAGAGTTCATCCATGCCTTGGATAAACGTAAACTCGCGAGTTGCCATATCAATAGAGCCTGGGAGTGGAGGAAAAACAACTAATAAGCCCAGGGCTAGGGGCAACCAAATGAAACTTCGCAATAGAACTTGTGTCACCGTAAACACAACAGCCGCTAAGCGTGCATCATGATCGCTTTTGCAAGCCATAGAGCGCTGTGCCAGATACCCAGTGCCATCCGCGTTCATCTGCAACAACCATTGAAATCCATAAACCAAGAGGACCATCATGGTCACATCTTTGGCACCAAACGGTGTAAATGCCAAGAGCTCATTGCCAGTTAAAGGGTAACCTGCAGACGTGTTGAACTGCTCGTGAATACGCTCAGTGAGTACGGACAAGCCACCCACATGATCCACAACCACCCAAGCAAATCCCGCACTGGCCACCAGACCAATAGCCAATTGCACTAAATCCGTTGCGACAACACTTCGCAATCCACCGGTTGTGGAATACAACATCGTCACCAACATAATGGCACCAATGGAAAATAAATTGTTGGTGGAACGAATCCAAATCGTGTCTGCTTCCAACCCTCCAACAGCAAACGGCACACCAGCCCAATGCACCATGTGAATACATGCTTCAAAAATGGCAGAAGGGAGCCATTGATCCCAAAGCAAAAATGGCTCAGCCAGACGAGTCGCAGCCAAAAGAACCATAGCCAAGACGGTACAATTGATAACCGTGCCAAAATAAATGGCTTTGATTCCACGTAGTGCCGCAGCGGCACCATGGCCATAACGCACCTCAGTTAATTCTGCATCGGTCAACACACCCACGCGACGCCAACTTGGTGCCAACAAAAACCCCATAAGGAGAAAGGCCAAGGCATATATCCATAAACGCCACAACGCAAAAATCCCTGCGGTTGCCACCAAACCCGTGACGAGAAGAGGTGTATCGGCAGCGAACTGCGTAGCCGCCATGCTCAACCCCGCTTTCCACCCCGAAAGACTCCGACCTGCCAAGAAATACTCGTCAAGATTTTTTGAGGCCTGCCCTCGTTCACGAAATCCGGCATAAAGAGCATACACAATAAAGGCTAGTAAAATGGCCCAGTCCCACTTAGTCATCGTGTGTGCTCCTGGAATTGATAACGAGCTGACTTTTTAAGAAGAAAAAAGAAAAGGAAACCTTTTATACGCCAAATATGTTCATCATTCGCCATCCCAACAAAGGTAAGAGCAATCCAGTAATCGCGAGGATGCCACCCAAGCCCATTGTACTGAATCCAACAAGGTTACTCCTGGCACCTAACATGAGGGGTGATTGAGACTGAAAACCCATCCCTGCGGGCGGCCATTGTCTCGTAGCCTTAATTCTTGACCCGATATACATCACATACGCTCCCATCCCTACGGCAGGAAACCCAGCCATCATTGTGACGATCAAAAAAATTAGCCCAATTTGATCAATGGTCGCTGGTGTTGGTGATACATCACCTTGCGTCACGGCTGATAGATACTCCATTGTGAAATAGATCAACGCGCCTCCGAAAAGTGCAAGAATGATAAGCATACTCAGCATCAATGTTGTCTTAGAGGTCTTCATGAGAATCAAAGTTATGCAAACATTAGGATTACCCTTAGAGACGCAACATCCTCATAGATTATCATGCTCCAAGGAAAACTTAGGGAGTTCATGACTGATTTCGGCGGATGTATTCATGTCGTCGCCCCAACCATAAACCAGTCCCTATCCATAAAGCGGCAATCGGCATAGCCGCGAATGCCATCTGAGACAATCCAATTCCCCAGGTATGTAACAACGAGACTATCCCCGTACCGGTCGCATCAGCCCCTCGATGGACGACAGTATCAATCACGTTTTTGGCTTGGTATTTTTCCTCACGAGGCACTACGGTAAACAGCGTTTCACGCGTCGGTTTGGTAATGGAAAATTCTCCGGCTCGTCGTAACACACCAAATCCAATCAGTACCGGCAATACTGTTGCTAATCCAAACACACCAAAGCCAACGAATGACACAATTGGCATCACTACTAACATGAGCATGACCCCAAACCGTGTCAGCAACCAGCCTATTGCGAAAAACTGCAGCGTAAAGGCCAACACATTGATCCCAAGATCTACAGACGCGAACAATTGAATTCGATCCTCAGAACTTGGCATGACTTCGGGAATCAGGATAGTTTGTTGCGCATACAAAAAGGTCGAAAGAACGGAATAACACATCAGATACAAGGCAATGCCTCTCAAATATGGAGAACGAAGAATACGCACGGCCCCTATCCATAGGCTAGGAGAAGTCGCACTAGGGCCCTTCGAAGAAGACAGATGTGTCCCGCCCAGATCAATTCCATGATGAGCGTGATACCACTTCAGCAAGGCCACGATACATCCAATAGCAAAAAACAAAAACATCCCCGATACCAAAATGAGTCCTTGAATTCCGACACCCTTCACTGCCATCGCCGTGATGAAAGGACCGGTCATCGCACCAAGGCTGCCTCCAGCGGAAATACACCCGAACAAACGACGAGCCGCATCGGTGGAGAACACATCGGCCATAAAACTCCAAAAAACCGAAACCACAAAAAGATTAAACACGCTTAACCATACGAAAAAAACTGGCCCAATCGCCTGCAACGCAATTCCACTGTGCAACGCCACAAAAAATGCCAACAAGTTTATGATGAAAAACCCATAGACTGTTGGCAAGAGTCGACGAATAGGAAAATGCCCTGCCACCCATCCAAACAGAGGAATGATGGCAAGCATCGTGAGAAATACGGTAGAAAACAACCAGGGAAGTTTATGCGCTCCTAATAACACCCCCATCTCATCTCGAACCGGGCGCAGAATATAGTAAGCTGCCAGAACACAAAAGAAATAGAGAAACGACCAGAGCAGAGCTGGAAGCTCATGGCGCTGTACTGGCACCACCCATCGGATCAGCTCGTACATGCGAGTCTCAAGATTTTCTCTTTTTCCAAGGCGGCTGAAAGGATTCAACCAACATATATCTTGCTGAAGAAAATGTTCAGTGCGATATTTCAGGAAATTTCTAGGACATCAGAAATACAGGGATCTCCGTATTCGGCAGAGCCTGTAATAACCCGAAGGCTTGGTAACATATCGACGGTTCCAGAATGATGCGTATGCCCACAGAGCACCGTCACCTTAGTGGCTGATTTCTCTTGCGTCACTTCCATTAAGACGTCACCTACAGCTTTACAGGAAAAAAATGGCAACCAATCGTCATTACCCATCTTCCCTTGATACCAGCAAGCTTCTTTAAAAGGTGGCACGTGAGTCAGACAGATGACCTGGTCATATGATTCCAACGCCTCGCTTAACACTGCACGGAGATAAGTGGCAGATTCCTCTCCCAAAGCATGCAGCTTGGCAAGAACGGCGTCACGATTCAGACCCTGAAAATCTCGTATCAATTCTTGATCGGTGAGTCTAACGGGAGACTGCTCGTAGTTTCCGAATCGTCCATCGCCCCATCCATCATGTCCAACAAGAACGGTCTTCGGTGTAAGTTCAATAGGCCCTAAGGCAGATAGATAATGAAGCCCAGATTGAGTCAGGCACCAAGCTTGAATTTCCCGTCGAACTGTTTCAATAGACCCATGATAAAAATCATGGTTCCCCAACACAAAATACAACGGTACATCAATCGCTTGCTGCATTTCACGTAGAAGTTCCTGTAAGCACGGCGCTTCCGCAATATCACCAGAGATGAAGACGGCATCAGAATGTTCACTTCGAATGCTCTCAAAGAAATCTGCACGCTTACGCGGACGCAGAAAGTTCAAATGGATATCTGTGGCCCAAACGATTCTCATTTGATGCCTACCTTAGCAAAAAACCCAGGAAACTGCTCAGTGATTAAACAACCAACATGTTCACTTCCAAAGCACACAGCTGCTACGTATACGACGTTCAGTAGCCGAAGGAAACATGCCATGGTATAACCATTTAGCTTAAGGAATGAATGTGAATTTTCAACGACAACCACATACGAATGGAGTCACCCATGACAGATATAGCTCAAGCAGCAACATCCGGAAATGAAATCGCGACATTAGGTGGAGGCTGTTTTTGGTGTTTAGAAGCGGTGTTTGATCAGGTCAAGGGTGTGGAATCTGTAGAGTCAGGATACATGGGAGGAGGTCGTCCTAATCCTACTTATGAAGCGGTCTGCACAGGAACGACGGGGTATGCAGAAATCATCCAAATTCGCTTTGATCCAAAAATTATTTCTTTTCGGGAACTGCTGGAAATATTTTTCGGCATTCACGATCCAACAACATTAAACCGACAGGGAAACGATTCCGGCACTCAATATCGTTCAGGCATTTTTTATCATTCGCCTGAACAAGAAACCACAGCCAAAGAAGTGATAGAAAAAATAACGAAAGACCAAATCTTCGACTCTCCCATTGTAACGGAAGTTGTTCCAGCTTCGACATTCTATGTTGCTGAACAATATCACCAAGAATATTTTGTTCAGAATCCTTCTCAACCATACTGTGCCTACCTTATCGGACCCAAAGTTGCTAAATTCCGTCAGCAATTTTCGGGGAAACTGAAATCCTAAATTGACGGTTTTCCGCCTCATTCCTCTATCTTCGCAGAGGTACTAAATTTGAAAGCGTATCCCGCAAGCCACCCCAGAGGTCGGCTTTTAATGTTACCTGATAAGGCTTTAGAAGAACCGATGTTCGAGGAGGACAAAACGGTATATCGATTTTCTCAACACCAATAGGCTCGGCAACCATCACATGCCGTGACACGGCGTCAATTTTCTGTATCATCAACTGCACTCTCGACTCCAGAATACAAAACCCTCGGTACCCTTGGGGTTGTGGAATTTGGGGATCGCTAAACTTCACACGATGCCGGTCTGTCGCAAACACCACATCCCCCACTTTCAATGGCCCTTCTGGTCCGACGGAATAGAGCACGACGGGCACCAGTAACACCACCACAATAGCCACGCCAATGGAAATAAGTGGTGTATTAGACGAGTCTGAAGAGGGATCGCCTGTCATAACATTATATGAGTGTTAATAGGGATGCCTGCGAATATGAAGTTTGTACAATATCATCGACAGTGCCAGCTCTAGGATGAAAAACCCAATCACTATTGATGCTATTCCCTCTAATGCTAAAGAAAGCTGATTCCACACTCCCAGCAAGGGGAAGAGACTTTCTGGAATCTGATCGATACCTAATGCCATGGCAGAAGAAGGCAAGTTCAAACGACGTTTCACAAAACTTGAAAGACAATCCCCGGTCATCGCCCCAATAGCCACAATTAGACCCACGTCCCATGACAACCCAATTACGATGGCCGCAATAGGCGTAGCCACAAATGAACACAGCACACCACGATAGGTTTTGGATGTTCCCAAAAGTGGAAGACCGTCAATGAAGATAATCCCACCATCAATGGGATTTGCCCAATGATTCCTCAAAAGGCGCCGTCCAATGATGGGCGAACCATTTGCTACAATGATCAAGAAAAGTAATTGAAGGTAAATCATGGGGGATTACCCTCCCTATCGAATACACCCACAGTGAGAAACGATAGAGGGGATTGACTCAAGAATTGAAGGAAGCACCGAGGTCCGGTATACCAAAATACCGAAAATCTAAGTTACTGAACGGATCGATCTATCGAGGAAAAATCAAATAATTGCCGGTCGAGAAGATGGCTAGGCCTCACATTTGTTAACGCCGCAAACATACTATCCCCAGAACCAGGATAGCGATTTCCCCAATCCTTAAGCAGCGCTTTCACTTCTTGCCGTTTTAAATTTTCTTGCGAACCACAGAGATCGCACGGAATGATGGGAAAGTCTCGAAGCTCGCCATATCGAGCTAAATCGCTTTCGCGAACATAGGCCAACGGACGAATTACTACATGTTTGCCATCATCAGAACGCAATTTTGGTGGCATCGCCTTTAACGCCCCATTGAATAGCAAGTTTAAGAGGGCAGTTTCCATCATATCGTCCCGATGATGTCCTAAAGCGATTTTGGTCGCACCAAGTTTTTCCGCTAGGCCATAGAGAATCCCTCGACGCAATCGCGAACAGAGGGAACACGTCGTCTTTCCTTCGGGGATCAACTCTTTCACAATCGAATAGGTATCCTGCTCTTCAATATGAAAAGGCACGCCTAATTTCGTCAAATAGCTTGGAAGAATATGCTCAGGAAATCCCGGTTGTTTTTGATCAAGATTGACGGCAATCAATGTATAAGAAATCGGAGCACGAGCTTGCATGGACAATAAAATATCCAGCATCCCATAGCTATCTTTTCCTCCGGACAGACAGACCATGACCGTGTCCCCATCTTCGATCATCGAAAAATCAGCCACCGCTTGCCCAACCAACCGACACAAACGCAAATGCAGTTTCTGTGTCGACCCTGTGAAATGAATTTTAATGAGGCGTTCTTCTGTATCTTGGAACATGTCTTAATTCTCTCGCCCTCAAGCGACAGTCTATGAAATCACGAATGATTTGAGTCTATCTCCCGACCGTAAGACGGTCAAGATACACCTATAATCAAGCTCGTATTTACTTCCTATGACATCTGCTTTATCCTTTTCATTCCATGCCTCATTCGGATCATTCTCAAGCCCCTTTGTCTGTATTGACGCGCCTTCGCGAAAAGTGGAAGGGAAGCCTTCGCTTTCGTTATACATTCCTGTTATCTGGGATCATTCTCATCATCATGATGGTGTTAGCGGGCATCATGCTCTCGAAACAACGGAGCATGCTCTACCACGCGGCAGAAACGAAAGGATTAGCCTTCACACAGGCTTTTGCTATCGGAGGGTCGACGGCCATCCAAAATAATCTATACCAAGTTCAAGAAGCACTCATGAGCTATCCGGAAGGTCAGGATATTCTTGGCATAGATATCGTCGATAACGACAACATGGTCATGGCCTCGAAACATCCCGACCGCATTGGTCTCGTCCTTGAGAATCTGCAATGGTTGGAGATGAAACAACAACAAGAAAAAGTCGCTCGCTATATAGAGAACGGAAGAGGAGAACCGCTCCTCATCATAGTAGCACCCCTCCAGGGTCAAGCAGAAGCCGAGGCTTGGATTCGCGTGACCTTTTCAATGGCAAACGTCCAGCAGCAGGACATGGAATTGTTCTTGACTATGACGCTGATGACAATCCTCCTCATTGGAGCCGGCATTCTCAGTTTATATTGGTCAAAAAATAATATTCCCTCCATTTTACAATCCGTCAGCAATGAGCTCCCCGGCACACTTACCGGCCGAGAAACGTCGGACCCACATGTCCCTAACGCAACACTTCCCGTTCCTCATTCAGCACCCGAAACCACAAAAGCTCACGGACATTTGGAACGGTTAGAACAGACCGTGACGCAAACCATTGGCCTTCTCACGACGCAATCTCACGCCTTACAAAATTCGGCATCAACCCTTGAGCAAACAGTTGAAGAACGAACAATGACCTTACGAGAAACCAAGCAATCTCTTGAAGCAGAAATCCAAGTACGCAAATTAGCGACGGAGCAACTAGAAAAAGTTGGGCGGCAGGTGCAAGTAATTTTAAATGCTGCCGGCGAAGGGATCTATGGCATAGATCTTCATGGAAAAGTCACTTTTATCAACCCAGCCGGCGCAACAATGCTGGGCTATGACATTGATGAACTTTTAGGCAAACCCATGCATGAAACCATGCACCATACCCAGGAAGATGGCAGGCTCTATATCCGAGCCGAATGCCCCCTCCATGGGAAATTCTTACGAGGTCAATCACATCAGGGAGAGAATGAATTAGTGTGGCGTAAAGACGGAACTTCCTTTCCTATAGACTATATCTGTACGCCTATTCATGAACATGGGAAAATTGTGGGCGCGGTCATCAGCTTTTCCGATATTACCAGGCGCCAAGAAGCCGAAAACACAATACAGGAAAGTGACACGAAGCTACGGCAGGCCAGAAAAATGGAAGCGATGGGGACCTTAGCCGGTGAAATCGCCCATGACTTCAACAATATTTTGACCACAATGCTGGGATTTAGCCAATTAGCCCAACTCAAAATCGCTCCGGATGATCCCACTCAGGCTTATCTTAATCAGATCCACAAGGCCGGCGATCGCGCCAAAGAACTGATCCGACAAATTCTCACATTCAGTCGACCAACCAATCTCATACATCAACCGGTTCGACTACGTGCCATTCTTGAGGAAGTACTAGAGCTCATGCGGGCAACGTTGCCTACAACCATTGAAATCCGCACTGACATCTCGGACGACCCTAGTATGATCCTCGCAGACCCTACTCAATTGCATCAGGTCTTAATCAGTGTGTTTGCGAATGCGGAACATGCCATGCGAGGGAAACCAGGGAGTATTTCGGTGAAACTTGAACATCTTTTGTTAGATACCGAAAGCATCAGCAAACTTCCAGACCTCACCCCGGGTCCCTATTTCCGTCTCAGCATCGCCGATACCGGAATGGGTATGCCGTCTCATGCTCTCTCACGAATTTTTGATCCTTTTTCCACGACCAAGGACGTCGGTGAGGGAACTGGCATGGGCCTATCCGTCGCTCATGGCATCCTTGTCACCCACCACGGAACCATGACAGTTGAAAGTCAATTGGGAGCAGGAACGACCTTTCACATATTCCTACCCTATCTCGATTCCAGCCCAGCTGTTTTCTCCAACAAACAGGAACGTCCTGAGTGCAAAAAACAAGAGGGGCATATTCTCTTCGTAGATGACGAAGAGTCCCTCTCCACAATGGGATAATATTTTCTCGAACATTTAGGATATACCGTTACGGTCTGTAACAGCGGCATCATGGCGTTAGAAGCCTTACAATCCAATCCTTAACAATTTCATGCCGTGATCACAGATCAAACCATGCAAAAAATCACCGGAGAAAATCTATCCACTGAATGACATCGCCTAAATCTCAATTTGCCGATCATCATGTATACCGGTTTTAATTACACAATGACTCCGGAAAAAACCAAGCAACTAGAGATTCGCCGTCTCCTTCATAAACCACTCCTGATTCAGGAATGAGCATCAAACCTTGAAGAAATTCTTCACCAAAAAGTGTACTCCTCTGAGGGGCCACATAGGAGAAAATCCCCCAGCATCATTATGTGCCTTTGAACGTTCAATGCACTAGGCCAGTTGAGATCCATAGAGATTTGGCCCTTCCCTATCCCTTCATTCAAAGGAGATTTCTCAATGAATCGAAAACGACAAATCCATGATGGTATTGCCGGAGCCCTTATCACTGCAGGCGTCGCACTGGGCTATTATGTGAATCCACTCTGGCTGTTGCTACCAGGAATCTTAGGCATCACTCTATTGCAAAGCGGATTCACAGGATTTTGTCCGGTCTATTACATTCTAGACCGCACATGTCCCAACGATTAACGAGTAAAGAAGGGAAAAGTGAAGGAAACGAATTGGCTTAGATGATCGTCTGCGGTTGAATCGCCTGAGCGAACGAAGTCGAAGTAGTATCAAACTTTTTTCGAACTCCACCATGAAATACCATCAAAGAAGGGCAATGTTGCACAATAGCGGTTAGAAAGCCGGATTTATCTTCAGGAGAAATCATCATGCTCTGGTGAGATACCCCATACACAATTTTTAAACGATCTAAGGAACAGGCGGGGCTAGACCAAGGGCTCCTCGTCGGCGTGATAGAATCGATACTATTTAAGTTCACAGGAAAGGTAAAAGGTCCGCATCGAATCAAAAGTCGATCAGAAGTGATTCTATAGCCGGTGCCGTACAATACCCACAACATCAACACATCCATTCCTACAATCAGACTTGCCGTGAAAATCAATTCGACCCAAAAGGCTCCGCCAAGCACCAATGGCACAATTCCGCCCACCACACTCACGATAACACCAAACCAAATCAACCCAACAATCCACCAGTCCCGCTTGGAGGGGAAATAGAGATCCTGATGTTGATCATTAGGAGGCATAGTGAATTCCTCTAATAAACCGCTTATCTCCAATCATCCATGGAATTCATCGGCCAAAATTGCGACAGCCTGAAGGTCATAGAGAAGTATGTGGATAACGTTGAGGAACGAAGATTAAAAAGAGAGTACGGGCCCATTCAGTAATTCTAGAACGGGTTGTTTGCTATTCCTTAAATTTTCGAATGGAGGTGTAATACTCCCTTGAGGAGTTGTGGCTCGAACTATCAGTCGGTAAGGAATTACCACAACACCGTTACAACTAAGAGGCTAGACAATAGATCATCGTATGTGCACTTCACACTACCAACAGTATCGATCATCGCATCCACGTGGTAAAGCTCGCCTTCAACGTACATCTGGCAAAACTTTGATTCTCCTATCACTATTTCCAGAGTATCGTCTCCACAGGAAGGCAAGAAGCGGAAGATTGATTGATGAGGCGCTAGCGCGCCAACAGGATGAATGGTCTCGCATACTATGTATGCGATTGAATCAACAGGCAAGTTAGAGACGTTCTGAATCCTCAGCGTAGATGTGCCAAGCCAGAGGAGATTTGGTGCAAGCAGTATAAGGAGAATTGCGAAAGCCCATCCCAAATAGCGCATTATCGAGTGATGCCTAACGGTTGATTTCACCGGCTACCGTCAGGCGGTCCGGTACAACAATTTGATAACCGCTCTTATCCAGGAACTGGATGTCCTTTTTCTTCCTACAGTGAGACTACTTCTTTGTGAGACCCGATAAACCTGCAACCAGGAACGACGCCAGGAGCCAACCCATGAGCTTATGAAAGTAAAAGTAATATCTCGCCCAGCCCGAAAGATCGACGCCGGAGTGATATTTACGGATTTCTATGATCGGCAATAGCGTGTCCAAGCTGTAGAAAATGCCATAAGGCATCCCATGAGCTGGTCCTTCAGCTGATGCCCTTAACACAATTATTCCAAGAACAGTGAAGGTAAACGCCCAGAAGGAAATACGAGTAAGGACTCGGTATCCATAACCAATGAATATCTTAAGCATTGTCAGCCAGAGCCAACGGGACCATCGAGCACCATCGCGTACCCTCTCCGAGGCAGCGTAAAGAATTTCATTTGCCTTGTCCTGCTGACCTGCTTTCCTAAGAACGCTTGCTAGTTGTTCGTACGGTTGTGGTGAATATAGCGGCTGTTTTTTTAACCATTCGATAAGACTGCAAACTTTACGGCGGGATAACCTGCTAAAAGATATATATTTAAAACCATCAAGTTCCAATTTACTAGGCCATGCACCAATTCTGTCTTGCAAAGCTCCTACTTCCGTGTTTTGAAGGGTCAGAGTTGCATTCTGTTCCCATTTAATTGTGGGATGCTCTTCTGAACTGAGCCTAAACTCCCCTCGGACCTTAGTTCCCGTAAGATTGAAGGAAGGAAGGGTGCTACCTGCAATGTCAAGATTTCCAGAAATGTCGGCATAGATCAGTTGTACCTCAGCTCCACCTACAAACTGTGTATTTCCCGCAAGCATGGTTTGGCCAACACGAAGGCCGAACATATTCAGCCTGCCATTAATCGATGAACCACTTAACTCGAGTGCCCCTTCTATCTTTGCCCCAGAAAGATTCGCATCCCTAAAACTGGCCTCATAGCCCATTGTGAGCATCCCACCGACATTTACGCCACGCATTTCCAGGGCACGCTTAAAACATGATCCTCTCATATCAACACTGCCCAAAATTTGCGCCGAGCCAAGACTTACCTTTGCAAACGAAGCCTTCTCACGCATTAGGAGACTCCCACCTATCCTTGCACCGTTCATGTTCAGGTCGCCTTTAAAGTGGGAGCCGATCATATTTAGGTCGTCCTCAATCTTAGCCTTAATAAGGCTGACCTCTTTTTCAAATCTTGATCCTTCCTTCATAAAAAGAGACCCGCCGACTGTCGCACCATCCAAAATCAGGCTATCCGTAAAATTTGAATTGACCATGTCAAGACCAGCTCCGATATTGGCGCTCGTCAAATCTACGGCTGCAAACTCGGCTCCGTCACGCATTGAGAGGAGCTCACTGACCCGCAAGCCATTCATGTTCAGCTTGCGCTTAAAGTGGGCACCGATCATACTGATTTGACCCATGATATTGCCGCCATGCAGATCCACCTCGCCATGTGCTGTGACTTTACGCATTAAAAGTGAAAGATTGACGAGTAAGGCGTTCATATTTAGGTTGGCTTTAAAGGTGGAGCCGCTCAAATCAAAATAGCCACCGACTCTGGCCCCAATTAGATTGACCTCAGCTTCGAATACGGAGCCTTTGAGGAGAAAAACCTTCGATGTTCGAAAAAAACTGAGATCAGCGCCCATCTCAAAGCGGCAACCTTCTAAAGACAATTGATGAGCAAGTATCGCATGGGATAAGTCTAAAAGTTCTTTAAACCAAGCCCCGACTATTTGCACGCCCTGCCGAGGCAAGCAGCTCCGAAAGGGTTCATGGAGCAGAATCGTCTCTAGGAACCCATTTCGAAGCATTCGGTCCTGCTGCCACGCCTTGAGTAGCGTCGGGTCGCATTTTCCACCGTATTTCTCACCGTCATTGAAGTTGGCAATTCTACCTTCGCAAACCTTCTTCCAAACCCACCGCTCCGGTTCAGTCCAGCTTGATTGCGGTTCGATCTCACATGGCTCACCCGGTAACGCCATTTGCCTCCCCCGTTTTTTACTCCTCTTTCAAGGAACGCCAATCCGCTAGATATGGAATCCGCTATTACAGACACCTAACAATGATTAGATGGATCCGCCTAAGCTGTGGATCCTAGAGTTTCTATCCGTATAACACCCCCCAGAGTTTATCGCCGAGGGATTATTAACCCAATTGCCTCATATCAAGGGTAATCTGCTTGGACAGGAATGGACCAAGCGGATTCTTGGCAAATTGATGAAATAAGTCAACCAGGGAGTCTGTGGTTAGGGAACGGGGTTATCGAGAGTTTTTCACGGAAATGGTCAAATCCCCCTTTGACAAAAGGGGAAAAACTCCTGGCTCAGCGGGTGGACATGCGTTTGAGGATTAGTTGAGCTTTGTTATTCACGTAGTCGTTGTCGTCCGTGGGACGACGCCGGAGCGGGCTGGGAATGACGGCTGCCAGCCGGGCGCCTTCTTTTCTCGTGAGTTGGACAGCCGGTTTGTGAAAGTGGCGTTGCGCGGCGGCTTCGATGCCGAACACCCCTGGCCCCCATTCAATAATGTTCAGGTACAGTTCGAGAATTCGATTCTTTTTCAACCGGGCTTCCAACATCCAGGTGATCAGGAGTTCCTTCAATTTTCGGATAGGATCGCGTGAAGTCGAAAGATAAAGATTTTTTGCCAACTGTTGCGTAATTGTTGAGCCCCCCCTGACAATTCTCCCCTGTTCCCAGTTAGTTTCCAACGATTCCCCGACTTCATGCCAATCCACTCCAGCATGAGAAAAGAATGCGCCATCTTCTGCTACTAAGACTGCCATTCTGACATGCTTAGGGATTTTTGATAAGGGCACCCAGCGGTGCTTGATGCGCATGCTCTTGCCTTGTTCCTTGGCCTCTTCCATGCGCTGTTGCATGAGCGCCGTCCTCTTTGGATTATCCGTATCAAGACTGAAAATGGAAAAAATGGGAAGCGTGAAGATTTCGAACAGAAGAAACACACAGATGATACCCAAGATCATCTTAAAAGGAGTTTTTCGAATCCAACTCAACCGTCTATTGCGATGAGTACGCCCTTTGGGACGTTGACCAAAATTCCAGAGTGGACGGTTAGGACGAACTCCCTTCCGCTTTCCTGAGGCATTACTCACTCGCTCTCCTTGGCATCAACTTCACTCGGTCTCAGGAATTCGCTATGATGAAGCATTAAAAAAATGGCGACTCTCGTTTTTCAGCTGTTCCATCAGGATGAAACCATGCCTTTTTTTGTTCAGAGAAAGCCAACGCGAGAATGAAAATCATGTTGCTCGAACACCATGTTTGAATGATGAAATACCCCTTAAACAGGTATTAAGAAAGAACGTTGATCTTTCATCACCCCGAACTCTTTGGATCCGGCTATGCTTCATCTCCTAAGCCCACCGATCAGGATCGCTACCTACTCTCCCTTGCCACCTCAGAATGTGGAAAATGAAGGGGCTCCGCCACTGCCGTGGACTGCAAACCAGCGCCGAAAGGCTTCATATCGCTGGATCGTCCTGTTCCTCACGTTGGTGCTGGCAATGATACGACCGAGTTCACTTCTCGCGCTGGATAACCAGCAGATATCCCAGGAAGATCAGAAATCCTTACAGGACATTCACACCATACTCGTGACGGGTACCGCTCGAACCTGGTTGGATGCACCAACCCCGCCTTACAAAGTCGGAGTGACCTTGAAAATCAAACTGGAAGATGCGGGGTTTCAAGTAGTTTTTCACCCCAGCCAACCGCATGATGCAAATCTCCGAATTCAGTATGAAGAAATACCCAACGGGCAGTTTAAAGTATTGGAACAGGGAACGGCCATCCGTTATCGAATGCAGTTGATGCATGAAGGTAGAGGAGAGATCTTTTCACATGACTTTGAAGCTCAACCGAACCCAATTCCCCTGAAGAGTCTGTATTGGGACGCCATCGCGAATCTGGAGGAAGATCCCTATTATTGCTTTGTAGGAGATCTCATCTGGGGACAGATCCATCAGGGCCAGAATGCACAAGACATCCTGCTCGAGGTATTACTGCGCCCCTTAACCCGACAGAATTTGGTCAATTCTGCAGGAGCACGAGGGGCAAACCAGGCAATCGTCCAACAACGTGCCCGACTGAATATCATTCAGGAACTGGGGAAAGGCGTGTTTCATACGCCTGAAGCACAAGAAGCCCTTTGGGCCATCGCCAGTAAGGCGCAAGCCAATGAGCGCGTGGCAGCCCTGACTCAACTTGGCAAAATTGGCGATTCGTCGTTCCTCTCTCCTCTAGCCAAATTAATGGAAAAAGAGGGCAATCCTGAAGTCCGATCCGCCGCGAAGCTCGCCATTCGACTCATTGAATCCCAACGACCTTACTGTGATGAACATTCGACTGTGGATATCCATCTGTATGTCGTTCAGCATAAGACTCTGCCCATGCCGGAGACAAATAAAGATTTTATTGTTCAATAACCGAAATGGAATAATGAACTCTCAGTTTCTGCACTGAATATTATGAAAGCCATGGTGCTCGAACACGACGGCGATGTCACCACAAGCCCGCTGAAGTTTCGTGAAATCCCGATCCCCCAGCCAGGCCCAGGACAAGTGCGCGTGAAAGTGCATGTATGCGGTGTTTGTCGAACTGATTTGCATGTCATCGAAGGGGAATTGCCTCCAGTCACTCGTCCCATCATTCCTGGACATGAAACCGTGGGGATCATTGATCAACTGGGATCAGGAGTTTCGCAGCTTAAAGAAGGTGATCGTGTGGGCATCGCGTGGATACAGGCCACTTGCCAAACCTGTCATTTCTGCCAAAGTGGACGTGAGAATCTTTGCGAACGCGCCATGTTTACCGGCTACCATGTGAACGGCGGCTATGCCGAATATGCATTAGTGTCCGAACGCTTTGCCTATCCCATTCCCGATATTTTTAGCAACGAGGAAGCGGCTCCCCTCTTATGTGCTGGTATTATCGGCTATCGTGCGCTGCAGCGTAGCCAAGTTAGGCCAGGCCAACGGTTGGGACTATACGGATTTGGGGCTTCAGCCCACATTACGATTCAAATCGCGCTTCATAGGGGGTGTGAAGTTTATGTCTGCTCGCTTCACGAAGAACATCGCAACCTAGCTCAGCAATTAGGGGCCGCTTGGGTTGGTGAAGCTGCGGACATGCCGCCCCGCACCCTTCATTCCGCCATTCTCTTCGCACCAGCTGGAGAACTTGTCCCACTAGCCTTGCGGGCGTTAGAAAAAGGCGGGACACTGGCCTTAGCTGGTATTTACATGACACCGATTCCGTTGTTGGACTATACCCTCGATCTTTTTCATGAACGCACGCTCCAAAGTGTCACGGCCAACACCCGACAGGACGGACTGGATTTGTTCAAGGAGGCGGCCTCCATTCCTATTCGTACACATACCACTCCATATCCCCTTGAACAGGCTAACGCCGCACTCCAAGATCTCAAGTCGGGAACTGTTCAAGGCGCAGCGGTTCTCCATGTTTCCTCTTCTTCATAAAAATTGAGCTATCCTATTTGACTGGCCCATGCCTGTGTTTCCTGTTGATCATCAGTGGGGAAGATAGCACCCATCTCCTTGCAGAAAACCATTTCATCATCCCATGACATTTCGGTATCATAAGATCTTGAGACACATTTAAAACCCTTGGATCTATTATGGCCAACACCACCCAAGACTTTTACAGCATTTTAGGCGTGCCTAAGACCGCTGAGCAGAAAGAAATCAAGAAAGCCTATCGACGGCTAGCCCGCAAGTATCATCCTGATTTACATCCAGGCGAGAAGAAAGCCGCGATGGAAAAGAAGTTTCAAGAGCTGAACGATGCGTATGAAGTGATCGGTGACGACGTAAACCGAAAGAAATACGATCAATACGGCTCAAACTGGAAAGAAGCCGAAGCATATGAGCGCGCACGGCAAGAGGCAGGCAGAGGCTATCCTGGCGGACAACCTCACCCTGGATTTTCTCAAGGCAGTGGAGATTTTAGCGACATGTTTGAACAGATGTTTGCACGTGGGGGTCAGCGGGAAGGCGCATCCTTCAGAGGCTTCGCCATGGCCGGGGCAGATCTGGAAACAGATTTACCCGTTTCCCTTCGAGAGGCCTTTACCGGAACTCGTCGTACCTTGTCATTACCCGATGCAACTGGAACCTCCCGGCAAATTGAAGTCCGCATTCCTGGTGGAGTACGAAACGGGGAACGCCTTCGCGTGAAAGGCAAAGGCGAACCGGGACGTGGTGGAGGTCCATCCGGAGATTTGTTTTTTCATGTCCAAATCGCCCCACATCCAGTCTTTCAACGAAAAAATGCCGATATCATTGTGAACCTTCCCATATGGCCTTGGGAAGCTGCATTAGGCACCGATGTCGAAGTGCCAACATTATCAGGATCCGTTCGTCTCAAAATTCCGCCCGGTAGTCAACCACAACAACGCATGCGCCTAAAAGGGAAAGGCCTTCCTAAGCGGAAAGGCGGACATGGCGATCAGTTTGTCGTATTGAATATTGTCCTGCCAAAAGACTCTTCTCCAGAAGAACACCAGCTTTACGAACAATTAGCCACATTTGATCATCCTGATCCCCGTTCATCCTTGCTTCGGGAGGCAACCCATGCATGACGAATCACAACCGACCTTGGAGCAGGTGACTGCAGAAATCATCACGAAAAGCCTGATGCGGCGAGAAGAAGTCTGTGCTCGATTAGGCATTGGAGATGATATCTTAGAAGTCTGCTTACGATGGGAAATCATTCAATTACCAGAACCCGACTCTCAAGGAACGATTCTTTTTCCGTTGGAAGCCTTCGACCGCCTACAGCGGGGGCTTCGATTGCATCACGATCTCGGAATTAATTGGCAAGGTGTCACCGTGGCCTTGGAATTACTGGAACGCATTGAAGAACTGGAACAACAAGTTCATCACTTATCGAACCACGAATCCCACTCCACGGATGCATAAAATCGACACACGATGAGGCTAGGACTTTGAAAAGTCCCACTTAATTTTTCCGACCGACAGATCACTAATGTGTAGAAATTAACTGACGCCCTGTGAGACCCTGATAGGCTTCTTGAACTGTACTGACGGGAGACACATGCATGAGAAACGGTGTCTGCCAATCACCATCCCGTTCATCATACGCGCTAGGAACGAAGACTCGTTGAAAATGTTGCTGGTAAGCCGCAAGAATTTTGAGCTGCAACCCACCCACTGCTCCAATCTGTCCTTGATCGGTAATCGTACCAGTCAAAATCCGGCCCTCCAATAATCCATCGCCTTTGACCATGGCAACGACACTTAATGCCACCATGGCTGAAAGACTTTCTCCATAAACAGTTAACCCAACATAGGGAAATTTGAGTTGAACCGTCCATGAATCGACCGGAAGATTCGCGGCATGCAATGCACGAGTGATTGCATCATGGATCGCTTGCCTAGCTAACAAGGAAAACTGCCCAGGCTCGGTATGGAATTGAATCCGTAAGCCCCCCTGATCCCGACGTTCATAGAGATCGATGACAATATTCGAAACAAGTCCGATGGGCAAATGATGGGTGTTGACCGAGGTCCCTAAGATAGGAACCTGCAGATGTAAAATTTGACTAGGAGATGGCTTAGCCCAAGTCCCTGTACCCCAACAGAGAATTCCCACTAATCCAAGGCCTAACAACCAGGCTCTTGGAATAATATCCAAGGATTTTTGTCGTTTCTTAATCATTCAGAAAATTCCTTCATATCAGTATAACTATTTTGAGGATGAGAATTAAGCTAGAATGAGGAAGGCTGAGCGACTTTTCATACAAAATCTAAATGTTGGGGGAACTAGTTAATAACAAACGGCACTACTTGCAGGTCATTCCCAATAAGAAAAAACCATTTGGGAAATCATAAAAAACTTCCCCTTCTATCTTTTCAAAAAGGGTTATGCTAGGGTTTTCCTAATGTAGGGCGAGGGGCTTGGCTCTGCACTATTCAATCACGAAAGCCCATAACCGGTGTTGTTTTGCCCGAGAGTTTCCTGGAAAGTGCCAGACCTCAGTCGCCTCAATTTCGCGTCCGCGGCCGACCCCTTCCCAATGATTGTTGCATCTCGAGCTAAAAGCAATATCATTTTTCAAAAGGAGGAACCCCATGGGTTCAAAACTGTATGTAGGGGGATTGCCGTATTCAGCAACCCAGGACGAATTAACTGATTTGTTTGCGGCGCACGGCACCGTTCAATCAGCCAACATTATTAGTGACAAATTTACCGGCCAATCACGCGGATTCGGATTTGTGGAAATGTCTTCGCAAGAAGAAGCCACAGCCGCAATCGAGGCATTGAACTCCACGGAGTTCGGTGGCCGCACATTAACCGTCAATGAAGCCAGACCCCAAGCCCCACGAACAGGCGGCGGCGGTGGTGGATTTGGTGGAGGCGGATATGGTGACAAACGCCGCAGCCGCTTCTAAAACTAGAACCAATACATCTGACAAAAAAGGGAGAGGCTCAATGAGCCTCTCCCTTTTTTTTATTGGCTTATCCTATTTTGATATCTTCGATTTCGTGAAGAACCTATGTTCGCCACAGAGGTCTAACGGTGTGAGCTAAATTACTAAGTGAACAATCTGGAATGGGGAATGCCCTTCGGGCTTAAGACAACACACGACTCGTGTTTCGTTTTTTACGAAACTGACCAAAACTCCTCTTTATGGAAATTACCGAAATGATTAAATTCCCCATGCTTTTGGGGATGACCGTCGTTAGCATATTCAAATTTTTTTAGCGTGACCCTATTCCGAACTTCTTTGGGAAAAATGTGTTGAGCCGCCATCAAGTTAATCCATTGTCCTAATGTACGATCAAGATTTTGAGGAGGGTTGGTAAAATAGATATCTAACCAGGCTAACAGAGAGCCCGTCGGAACGACCGGGAGCCAAGGAGAGAGCATCTCTCTCATTTCAGCACGAGGATCCAACGCCAACACATAGAACCGACTCTTCTGATTTTCAATTAAATAGGGAATAACAGTCCGATACACATCTCGAATGGAGCAAGCGGCTCCCATATAGACAATTCTGGAAAAATCGAGATCAGGATATTCTGTGATTAAATTATTCAGCACAATGGCTCCAGTACTATGACCCACCAATTCGATACAAAATTCCTTTTGAAATGTTCTTTGTTGGGTGCTATCCGGAACAGTGTCCTGACCTGACTTGGCGACTAACTGCGTCACCATGGCATCGAGGAAATACGCGAGATCCCCCGTTCGTCTATAAGCTGGCAAATCGACGGAATCATGTTTTCGTTCGTGCCGAACATCAAACTCCCTCGGCATCCGAAATAAGTTATATGTTCTTCTTTTGTAAATATTCCATGCATTTGTTCCTGCTGATGCCAAAAATGGAGAAATAGCGAGTTGAAAAGGAGCCATTAACATATTGATAGATAACGCCTGAATCTTTTTCCAAAAGGTTCGGCTATCCTCTATTGAACCTGAAGAAATCTGAATCGTTCCCTCTTGGGAGGAATCTGTTTCGAAAATTTTCCGGAGTCGGACATTGTTCCAAGCCGCATTTCGCTCAAATGCCCCGAAACCTGATTCTCCAGAGACTCTGTTTCGAATTTGATAGCCCCACGTCAGTGGAAATTTAATGAATGCATGGGCGATATCGTATAAAAAATAAAAGGGAGAAGTGACGATCCCCCACTTCGCAGTCTTTCGACCTTGTCGAACCCAAAAAAGGTGTTCACCATAGGCACTCAACATACCTGCGTCCCAATTAATAAAGATCGGGTATTTCCCATCATCTAAGATCTTCTTATATTCTTGTGCCGCCTTTGCCCTCGCTCTTTTGCGAGTATTTAATGCGCCATGCACATAAAATAACACGGAAGTTTTTTCCCCATGAGAGTGCGACGTGTCTTGGAATTTTCGAATTTTTGAGAGTATGTGTTGAATATGGCTATCGAAATATTTTCTGTCCGTATAGGGCCTTAACGTATTGACGTCTAGGGCTTCTCCTTCCCTGCCAAAAGCAATGACATGATCCAAAAATTGTTGATCCCCATTCATCGCTGTTTCACCTTCTAGTTAAGCTCAACCTTTTGAAAACAGCAAAGCTATCAAATTATGGCTACTTAAACCAAATCTCAGCCCCATAAATTATAGAAGAAACTATCGGGTCTACTATAGGCTTTAGAAACAATAAAGCCTTTGATTCTTCCCTCTATTCCGCCACTGAAGAGAAACACTACAACTTTAACTCCCTAATTTTTCACGGCCTAACCTGCAAGCTCGAGTTTGTGTGAATGTCTTCGCAAGAAGAAGCCGCAGCCGATTTTAAATCTGAAACCAAATAGAATACCGCGATGAAAGCGGGAGAGGTCAACTTAATCTTTCTCGATTTTTTATTTCTACAAGATTACGCACGAACCATGAAGGCAGCGGCTAAGAGAGTTCCTAAACCCAGCAACATCGTGAGACGACCTATGAGCGGAGAGATCCGGAGAAAGAACTTTTCTGTTATAACCAATTCAGCAATTGGCTTGTTTTTGAGGGTTCTTACTTTAGGGCCGATGAATCGATCATGAGCCAGTGATACGACAATAAGCAAAAAAACGAGAACCAATTTACTGAGTACTGCCGGTGGCCAATTGACGATTGACTCGGAGAGGTTCACCACATGGGGCAACCGAATAGCCCCTGTCACAAGAAGGATCGACAAAGCCACCCACACAAACATTCGAAACCGACACGCCTGGTTCACAAACTCACGTTGGGCAAAAGCGGGATCAGAGGACTGCTTGAGGAGAGGAACTGCAACAAGAGAGAGAAAGAGCATTCCTCCAAGCCAAAAAGTCGCTCCTATCAGATGAAGCCAAATAAGAATGAGATCAAAAAAAGTCATCTCCTGGATTGTAATGAGATTGACTGGACTTCACTAGTCTTCAGACTTAGCAAAGCAACAATCCATAATATGGAAACTGCCGCCAACGACATTCTTGCCATACCACCTACTGCCAGAACGCCCCTCTCATCATATATTTCCGGTAAAAGTGAAATAATCAACAGCCCCAATGTCTAGACTTTCCTGAACGTTGCCTTCAGCAGTTCCTATTCTGGAATGAGATCTTTATAATCCCTCATTCTCCTCTTTCAGCTTCTCGGGCATCAATGTCAGATTCACCTCAATCATCCTCATCAGCTTATACGCGGGCAGATTCTGATCCAGCATTTCTTCAACGAGACGAGTTGCGAGCAGCTCGTCTCCAACTGGAATGGTTAAAGTCAGAACTGATTCATCAAGAGGAGGGCATTGAGTCCACGATCGTCGTTTTTGGTAGTGCACGCTTACTAGAACCCGCTGCGGCCCAAGACAAACTACAGCAAGCGGAATTGGAATTAACACATTCTCCCAATGATCCAGAAAAAACACGCGCTGTTCAGATCGCCAAGAACCAATTATCTCTAGCCCCCTACTATAATGAAGCTCGAGAGTTTGGCCGACTTGTATCTTCGGCTTGTCAATTTGACGGACGTTGTGAATATGTCGTCGTGACGGGAGGAGGTCCAGGCATTATGGAGGCCGGCAATCGCGGTGCAGCCGATGTAGGGGCCAAATCCATCGGACTGAATGTTGATCTGCCTTTTGAACAAATGCCTAATTCGTATATCACCCCAAGTCTCTGCTTCAAATTCCGATACTTTGCTCTTCGCAAAATGCATTTTCTGTATCGAGCCAAAGCGCTAGTGGTCTTCCCTGGAGGGTTTGGCACCATGGATGAGCTCTTTGAAACTCTGACTCTTCTCCAAACAGGGAAAGTGCAGGACGTGTCTGTGGTGTTAATCGGAAAGGCCTATTGGGAAGACCTGATTAATTGGAAAAAATTTGTCGAGTTTGGTCTGATTAGTCCAAGAGATTTATCTTTGTTTCATTATGCGGAAACGGCTAGAGAAGCTTGGGAAATTATTGTTCAAGAACATCACGAAGGGACTGACTCATGAAAATTTCCTTTCATGGCGCGGCTCGATCTGTCACAGGGAGTCGACATGTGGTCGATGCCGGCAAAACTCGAATCTTACTTGATTGTGGCATGTTCCAAGGCCGGCGTGATCTCGCTCGAGAACGTAATCAGCATTTAGGTTTCGACCCAAAATCCGTGAATGCGGTGTGTCTTTCCCACGCACATATTGACCATTCCGGCGCGCTCCCCATGTTGGCTAAAGGAAAATTTAAAGGTAACGTCCACATGACGAGCGCAACTGCCGATTTAACTGAGATTCTGTTGGCCGACTCCGCACGCATTCAAGAGAGTGATTGCCGATACGTGAATAAACTGGAACGTCGTCGAGGACGAAAATGTATAAGCCCGATCTATTCAAGCGATGATGCACAAAAAATTGTCAAGCAATTTCAGGGGGCAGGCTATACACAAGCAGTTTCATTAGCTACGAATGTGACAGCCAGATTTCATGATGCGGGACACATTATTGGATCCTCTGCTATTTGGCTTCAACACCGCAATCGTGGCAATTCAACGTCACTGCTCTTTTCCGGTGACTTAGGCCGCGCCAATATGCCTATTCTCCGTGACCCCTCTCCGCCTCCGCCATGTGATGTCCTCATTATTGAATCGACTTACGGCGACCGCCTCCATCGTGATGAGGAAGATCGCCGCAAGGACATCGCCAAACAACTCGTTCAACATGCTATTCAACATAAGAGCAAAATTATCGTTCCAGCCTTTTCCGTGGGCCGCACACAAGACATCATCATGCGCATTAAGGCATTGGTCAAAAATGGAGAAGTGGACCCCATTCCCATTTTTATTGATTCCCCTCTTGCGCTAAAAGCCACAAAGGTCTTTCGACAACATCCGGAATGCTATGACAAAGACACCTATCGAACCTTTACCGCAACAGGTGATGTTTTTGCAGCCAAATACATTAAGTTTGTCTCGACCGCCAAAGACAGCAAGCTATTGAATCGTCGGAAGGGGCCCTGTGTCATCATCTCAGCCTCTGGAATGTGCGAAGGTGGGCGAGTGGTCCATCACCTCAAGCATGCCATTGAAAATGAGGATAATGTGATTGTCTTGGTGGGGTTTCAAGCCGAACATACTCTAGGACGGAAACTCGTAGAAGAATGGGATACCGTGCCCATCTTTGGTAAGCCAACCAGAAGGCGTGCACAAGTCGTTCGGCTCAATGGGTTTTCAGCCCATGCGGATCGAAACGATTTATTGGCATATGTTCGCGCGATTCATCCATTGCCACAGAAAGTTTTTGTGGTGCATGGGGAAGAACGCCAATCTCTCGCCTTTGCGATGACGCTACGTGACGAATTCCCTGGGATGGAAGTGGAAGTCCCAAAACCTGACTCCACTCACGACATGTGAAATGGTTTGCAGAAATACTTCAGCGAAGCCCTTCATTTCCTAGCGGAAATTTAGACAGACGCCAAAGCTTCATCTAAGAATTTCTATATAGCAACAAAGCTAAATTGGAATTGGCATGAAAAAGGAGCCATGGTTTTCCCGCAAGACGTGAAAAAATCAGAATATTGAGAGGGGATGGAAGAGAAAGATATACTTATTCTAGTTCAACCTGGTCATCTACATTTCTGATAACGATTGCTCGACCAGATTCATTCACATAGGCGTCAATCCAATCCCCTTTATGCGCCGGGCGGTCAATTCCCGTGTTTTCATCAAAAGGGAGACGGACTTCGTTCTGACCGTTCGTATGAACGACATAAGCCGCCCCTTCAATCGCTTGAACTTGACCTCGCACTTTGGTCACGGCCCCATTCCTCATCATTGAGTCTTCTTGCAACTGTTGATAGCCTTTTGTGCCTTCGACAATTCCTTGCCCAAGAGCCGCTTGATGCGAGGTTGGCTCAGATATATGGCTTGCACACGCAGTGAGCCCTACCACACTCATGATACAAAGGATTACATTCAACCATCTCATATTTTCACTCCTTTTGCTTCGAGGGAATTAATGACAGTCTCATCCTAGCACAATCCTTAGAGGTGTCCAGAAGACTACATGAGACAATACTCTTTCCCGAAGAACGTCTTACAACTATTTTTTCAAATCATGGCGTTTCATTGTTCGACCTCTTGAAATTGATTGACCTATGGCATGATTTCTTTTACCCTCATTTGTATTTAAAAAATCTCATTTTGAGATGGCAATAGAAACTCTTCTGGAATTTCCCTCATACTGTTGTACCCAACCCCCTCAGGCATGATTGTACAAGGAAGTCTCATCCTTTCTTTTATCCATCAATGCCATTTATTTATTTCTTGCCAAGGAGGTTCAGATGGCGACCATTGCCCGCGTGACAGAAATCATTGCAAGTTCACCCAAAAGTTTTGACGATGCTATGGCTGCAGGAGTCAAACGCGCCAATAAAACATTGAAGAACGTGTCTGGCGCTTGGGTCAAGGACCAATCTGTCGAAATCCAAAAAGGAAAGATTGTACAATATCGCGTCACGATGAAGATTACATTCATCTTGGCTAATTAAGAGAAAAGAGAAGGAGGACATGGCACTTCGATGTCCTCCTTCATCAACCAATTTTTTTGCATGAATCGTCCATGTTTGACGCCATTCCTCACGCCTATTTAGTTCCTCCAGATCAGTCATTTCGTTCTGAACAAGCGCCTACGCAACCTCCCAAATCAGCTCCGAGCAAAAAATCTTGTGAAAAGCGATTACAAAAATCCATCAAGGCATTAGACGATTTACAACGCCGACTTTATGCTCATGACCGTTTTTCCGTTTTACTCATTTTCCAAGCTATGGATGCAGCGGGGAAAGACGGCACGATACGCGCGGTGATGCAAGGCGTAAATCCCGCAGGTTGCCAAGTGTTCTCTTTTAAACAACCTTCTCACCTGGAGCTCGATCATGATTTTTTATGGCGTACTTCCCGCCATCTCCCAGAGCGAGGGCGTATTGGCATTTTCAACAGAAGTTATTACGAAGAGGTTCTTGTCGTTCGCGTACACCCCGAGTACCTCAAACACCAGAAACTCCCCATGCCCATAAGTCCTCATATTTGGGAAGAACGCTACGAATCAATCCGTAATCACGAGCTTCATCTCGCCAAGAATGGAACCATTATTTTGAAATTTTGGCTCCATGTCTCAAAGAACGAACAACGTCGACGACTGCTTTCACGCTTGACTGAGCCAAAAAAATATTGGAAGTTTTCACAAAAAGACCTTGAAGAACGGAAACTTTGGAAACAATATATGAGTGCCTATGAAGACGCAGTCGATGCCACATCTCGAACCTGGGCCCCATGGTATGCCATTCCCGCTGATGATAAGCCGTTCATGCGAATGTGTGTCGCCGAGATCATAGCGAAAAATTTGGAAAATCTTGACCTACACTATCCCACTGTGAGCAAAGCTCAACATCAATCTTTTGCGACATTTCGTCAACAACTTCAAAAATAAGCCGCATTCGACCAAATAAAGGGCAATTGCCATTAATCTATTGTACTCCTTCTCTCACTGTAGTCAGGCACGAAACCCTTAAGAAAGAATAACCTAGATGATTAAAGGATTTTGGAAAGAAGTTCAAAAAGTGTGGGATGAAGGGATCTTGGGGACCGGCCTAGGTGACATCTTTCTGGCAGTGGGAATTTTCTTAGTTTTTCTATTTGCGCGAAAAATATTTTTCCAAACCACTGTCAAATCTCTGCAATTAATGGTTCGAAGAACCAAGACAACTCTTGATGATCAAATTCTTGCAGCCATCAAACAGCCATTAGAATTCGCCTTTGTGGTCGTTGGACTCTACGTCTCTGGCCAATTTGTGCCATTGTCTGAAACTCTCGCGCACATTCTTGCACAAATTGTCCGGTCCATGATTGCCATTACCATCTTTTGGGCCATCTTTCGAGTGATCGATCCACTCTCAAGTTTGTTCGATCGCGCAATCGGATTGTTTGGCAGCGAAAGCATGCATGAAACGATCAAAGGTTTCTTCGTTAAAGTCACGAAAGCGATCGTGGTGTGCTTAGGCATTGCCGCGGTGTTCCAAGAATGGGGCTTTAATATCGCTGCCGTTCTGGGCAGTTTGGGATTAGTAGGGATGGCCGTCGCACTTGGGGCACAAGATTTCATCAAGAATATGTTTGCAGGGTTAACCATTTTTCTCGATCGGATGTTTGAGAAAGGCAATTGGATTAAATCATCTGAAGTTGAAGGCGATGTTGAGGAGATCGGATTTCGGGCTACCAAAGTCCGCCAATTTGATAAAGCCTTAGTGACCATACCAAATTCAAAACTGGCTAATGAGGCACTGATTAATTTTTCCCGTATGACACAACGACGAATCTACTGGCGTATAGGAGTAGAATATCGAACAACGAAGGAACAACTTGGAGGGATCATTCAGGACATCCGGGACCATCTTCACAACAACCCAAACTTTGAAACCGATCCTGCAAAGGCAAAGACCTTTGTCTTTTTAGATTCTTTCGGCGCCTCGAGCGTGGATATTCTTTTATACTGTTTTACTAAAACTACGATTTGGGGAGAATGGCTAGCCGTCAAAGAACAGCTGGCGTATACAATCAAGGAGATCGTTGAGGGGCATGGCTCAAGCTTTGCGTTTCCTTCTACATCCCTCTATGTGGAATCCCTCCCGTTTGGCACACCAGAACCATTTGCTGTTTCAGAAACTCGCTTGCCTACTGATTCTTCTCCATCCGCGTAACTCACCCCCCTTCAAGTTCTCCAGCTTGACGACACCGTTCTAGCATAACCATGAGGTGATATTGACCCATTCATGGTCCTAGCCTAGTATGGTATATCAAGACGCCGATGATTCCTTCTTTTTTCTAGAAACGCAAACTCCAGACAACTCGATACTTCGTTGCTCAGCACCTCGACAAAAACATTTCAGCTCGTCCTCATTAAACCATCTCACTATGATGACGAGGGGTACGTCATCCAATGGCTTCGGTCATCGATTCCCTCCAATACTTTAGCGGCTCTATATGGGTTAGTTCTAGATTGCGCCAAACGACGCATCCTAGGGGAAGATGTAGAGTTAGTTGTTGAACCTTACGATGAAACGAATACGGTACTACCCATCAAGAAAATCATTCAATCCATTCAAGAAACGGGGAATGGCCTGGTTGGATTCGTGGGTGTGCAAACGAACCAGTTTCCTCATGCGATGGATTTGGCCGATCACTTTTTGCAGGCAAATATTCCCGTCGTGATTGGGGGGTTTCATGTCAGTGGTTGCTTGGCCATGTTGCCTTCCCTACCACCAGAAATGCAACAAGCTATGGACAAAGGCATAACGCTGTTTGCTGGAGAAGCCGAAGAACACCTGGGCACGCTACTTCAAGACGCCTACCACCATCGGCTCAAACCGCTCTATAATGTGATGGATCAACTTCCTGGATTAGAAGAAGCTCCTTCCCCATTTCTTCCTGCGCACATCATCAAGAACACATTGCGCCGTCTGTCGAGTTTTGATGCGGGACGCGGCTGTCCATATCAATGTAGCTTTTGTACGATTATCAATGTGCAAGGCCGGAAATCTCGTTGGCGGTCAGCAGATGATATTGAAACCCTCATTCGCGAGAATTTGAACCAAGGGATCCGTCGTTTTTTTATTACCGACGATGATTTTGCTCGCAATAAAGACTGGGAAGCTATTGTCGATCGCTTTATTGCGATGCGTGAAAATGAACACTTGCCAATATCATTTAGCATTCAAGTCGACACATTGTGTCATAAGATTCCGAGATTTATAGAAAAATGCGCACGAGCGGGATGTCGCAATGTGTTCATTGGGTTGGAAAATATTAATCCGGACTCCTTGATCGGCGCCAAGAAGAATCAAAATAAAATTTGGGAATATCGCAAAATGGCGCAAATGTGGAAAAACCACGGCTGCACAACAGTGGCTGGCTACATCCTGGGGTTTCCCGGTGACACACCTGAAACCATTGCTCGCGATATCGAAATTATTAAAAAAGAAATACCGTTGGATTGCCTGGAGTTTTTCTGTCTAACTCCGCTTCCAGGATCAGAAGATCACAAAGTGCTCAACCAAACCGAAGTGTGGATGGAACCTGATTTGAATTCTTATGATTTAGAGCATGTCACCGTGAACCATCCCGTCATGTCCAACGAAACCTGGCAACAGGTCTACCGAACAGCTTGGGAACAATATTACACACTAGAACATGTGGAAACGGTCATTCGACGGGCAGCAGCCAAAGGGCAAAACATCAACAAAGTCACATCGTTACTCACTTGGTTTTATGGATGCACCACGATTGAAGGTGTTCATCCATTAGAAGGTGGGATCTTCCGCCGAAAGATTCGTACGTTGCGGCGCCCAACTTTTTCACGAGAAAGCCCGCTATGGTTTTATCCAAAGCGATTCTTCAGGATTCTTCTAACCGGCCTTCAATGGGGATTACTCGTCTGGAAATTTCAAAGGATTTCAAAACGAGTCAAGGCTGACCCACACAAAAAATCTTATACCGACCTGGCTTTAACTCCTGTCCTCGAGCAGGATGAGATGAAGACCTCGGGCTCATGCAAGTCTTTGCAAGCCATATCCCCACTTCTCAACTCACCTCTTCACGGAAATCTAGCACCGCGTCCGCTCCATAATGTGAAAATGTCAGGCAAGCATTCAGAAGATTAGGACAAGCTCAGCGACATTCTCCCATGCTATAGAAAAATTCTTCTTTGATGATTTTGTCGTTTTCGACTGTGAATACGCTCATCTTTTCCATGCTCATCGGCTTGCCGGTATGCTTAGGCGTGACATCGAATTTAAAATACACGAGAAAATGATTTTCATGAGGAAAGGGGCCTTGGGTATCTCCGCCATGCATTTCATGATTTTCAATCAGCCATATATTTTTCCCTTTAATTGCTACAATTCCGGTTTGCGCCTGTCCCATTCCTGACATCTCTACAGGTTCAAGACGCACGATATCTGAGCTATAACACTTTGCAATGGCTTCGGATTTTTTCGTTTATCAGCATAGCGCGAGTAATTCCATTCCGATTTCTTTGGTGTCCATTACATCTCCTTTCTTAGAATCTTGGTTTATATTCTTCGCATTGATTGGGCCGCCAGTATCCTTTGGCTGACTTCTGAAAAAACTAAGATTAATGCTTAACTTTTTTCACTTGTTTTTCTTTGATGACTTCAATTTCTAACTTCAGCTTGACCTCATCTCCGACCATCAATCCGCCATTATCCAGCAACTTACTGAATTTCATACCAAAGTCTTTCCGATTTAAGGTGCCTTCGGCAGTGAAGCCAGCGCGGGTATTGCCCCAGGGATCTTGTGCCACACCATTAAACGTGCCAACTAGGATCAGCTCTTTTGTCACGCCTAACAACGTGAAATCACCGACCGCCGTGTATTGATCGCCTGACTTCGTATAGCTTTTCATCTTATAGGTCATCGTCGGAAAGGTTTTCACATCAAAAAAATCAGCACTACGCAGATGGTCATCTCGTTTTTGGTGATCCGTTGTCACTGAGGCCGTTTGAATGACCGCATCAAACGTTTTAAATTCTTGTTTCTCGGCATCCATTTCCACCGTTCCAGAATACTCCGTAAACTTCCCTTTAGTTTTGGACACCACCATGTGAACCACTTCGAAACCAAGAGTCGTATGATCTTTATCTAAATTCCACTTGGACATTTCTCCAAATGCCATCGCGGCCATGCCCACGCTCACGCAACTCACGAACCCAAGACACGTTACCCATTTCATCATCGCTCTCATCACGTCACCTCCTATGAACAAAAAGAAAGCAGCAACCTCATGCTACTTTTTCGAGAAATTTATTTATTGATAGAACTACACTCTCAACATCTTGATACCCATGCATAAGAGTAAATACTGATTGATCCTGCTTACCAAGCAAAGTGGGAAAACCATCTACGCCAAACTCCCGAGCCTGATCAAATTCTTCCCAAACCACGTGTTTTATCTGTGTGTCCTGAAACCCTTCACGAAACGGTGCAGCATCGATTCCCAACTGAATCGCTAAACCTTCGAGAACCTCGAGTTTGGTCACATCAGCATTCTGCACGTAAAATGCCTCCTGCACACGTTTCAAATATTCCCATTCTTTCTGTGGAACGAGCTGTCGAGTCACCACGACTGCTCGGGAAGCTGGCTCTGTATCATACGTAAACGTGTCCCCCATCTCAAAGTCGAAGTTAAAGGGCTGGCCAGTTCGCTGATGGACCGCCTTCCAATGTTGCAAAATATACGCACGTCTGGATGTATCAAATCGTTCGGTATTACCTGGACGCAATCCACCTAACATCAATTGAAATATCACTCGACCCTGATACCGCTGAGTAACCTCTTCAAGCACAGGCGCAAAACCCCAACACCAGGAACACATTGGGTCCGCAATATAAATCAGCGTGGGAGTGGTCATCTTAGATATTCCAAACGAGCAGAACCATACGATGAGTTCCCCAGCTCCTCACCTTACCACACACGAAACACTTGCCCATTCAAACGGCCTTCCACACTTTTACTATAAGCCTTCGCCACTTTCCAGCCTGGCACCGGAACATGCCCTTGGAAAAATGCACCAATCTGTTCCATGGACTCCTCCAAAACACCTGGACTCACCGCATTTATCCTAATTCCTCGAGGCATTTCAATAGACGCACCCAAGACAAATCCTTCAACGGCTGCATTTATTGGAGTCACTGCTGTTCCACCTGGAATAGGGTCCTGGCTTAAAATTCCACTCGTCAAGGTAAATGATCCACCATCATTCATGAAGTCTTGCCCCAAGAGAACCAAATTGACTTGTCCTAAAAATTTACTCCCAAGGCCCACCTCAAATTCTTTTTGAGTCAGTTGATCCAACGGACCGAAATGCGCATTGCCGGCGGTAGAGACCATAGCGTCAATTTTTCCAATCTTTTGATACATCTGACGAATCGAATCAAGGGAAGTCATATCTACCTGCACATCACCTCGAGTACTGCCCACCTTTACGATCTCATGACGTTCTCCCAATTCTTTCGATACTGCACTCCCAATAGTCCCTGTGGCGCCTATCACAATAATTTTCATGATGATGTTTCCTTTCGACAACTCTCTCTTAACCGAACTAACATATCCTTCATGATGACTATTTCTTGTTTCGTGAGGGCCTGTTCAAAATACGGACGCATCAAGTTCGCCTGTGCAGGGAACACTTTGCGATAGAGAACCTCTCCTTTTTTCGTCAAACGGATAGTGGTGGCACGTCGGTCATGTAGCACGGCCTGCCGCACAAGCAGCCCTTTTGCCTCCAAGCGATCAATAATGCCTGTGAGACTGGCCTTCGCCAACAATGTCGCTTGTGACAATTCCACACAGGTCATTCCCTGGATCCCCCCGAGTTCAGCAATCACATCAAACTGAGGCGGAGTAAGGCCCATGGCACGAATGTGTCGATCCCCCATTTGAAAAATCGCTTGATAGGCCTCGACCAATGGACGAAGGATTTTTAAATAGGGATCATCTTTCAGATCAAACACTTCCATAATGATTTCTGTATATATAGTTTAAACTTAAACTATTGTCAAATAAGTATCTCCATAAAAATACTCATTTCAAATTTTAGAATGAATGGCGGCGTGAGAATTCTTGGTAGGATTCTGAGAAGATCAACCAATAAGGAAAGTGAAAGAATAATTGCAGCATCGCATCTTTCCTATAAGATAAAGGTCACTTTTTCGTCATGTTGACTTCCAAAACACGGCAAGCCAGATCGTCTCTTGGTTCGGCGAAGTCCAAACAACGCGGTGTTTCATGTGAGCCGGCAAATTGTAGGTATCTCCCGGATTTAACAGAACCGGCTCCTCTCGTCCTTCTATTTGAAGTTGCGCGCCACCCGCGAGGACAACGACCCATTCATGCTCATCTTGATCGTACCAAAATCCATTCGGTGAAACCTGCCCCCGAGACACAATCCTTTCTATACGGATAGAATCCTGTTCTATTAATTTCTCCACCAATTCCTGATTGAGTTCTTCAGGAATGCCTTGAAAAATATTGGTGGGTAGTTCATCTATCACATTCCTTACCGCACACCTTCTTGCTGATAACATTGCAGTGCGTTCAAAAAACTTTGATTTGCAAGATTTGCGGCAATGGAAGCAAGATATTGGTCCATCGCATGACAATAGGCTCCTTCCTTTCCATGGCGGCAAGGCGTGAGCGGTTGAGAAGGATCCTTGAGAACGTCCCGTGCCACTTCTTCTGCATGAGCACGTTCCTGTTCTTGACTGACAATTTCTTGTTTGAGAAAAGCAATCTGTTGAGCCAGTCCATCCGCTCGCACAATAGCCTCTGGAATAGAAGCGTGCAATGAAGTGAGGATCGTGTTGCGAAAGGAAGCAGATTTAATAAATTGCAACGCTTTTTCCATCTTGGGCTGGAGGGAGGAGAGATCCCTAGGACACTGCTTTGCCGCAGATGTTATCACTGCTGCTTGCTTGCTGGATGACAAAGAATTTTCTGAAAACACATCCCACGCACTCCCACATGTCAGAACAATACTGATTCCAGTAACACTCACGAACCTCTGAGAATTAATATTCATGTGGATAATTTTTCAATGAAAAAGTGGATATGAGAATGTTTCAGAGGCAATCATTTGCACATGACCTACATGATGAGTTCAGCAAACCCATAGGCCGGATAATCCTTCCCATTATAATGCACAATTCCATGAACGATTCCCATCCCAAAACCTCCAATGCCCCAATTACCCATTGTCTTGAATTCTTGAATCTCTAATTGAGCACGACCTGCTCCCGATTTGTTGACCCAATTCAAACCCCACGCACTTGGCCATCGATACAGTCCCCAGGCCTGGTTATGATCAAAAAGCGTGACTTGCAACGCTTGTAGAGACTGCGTTTTCCCCTGAACCGCTAAAAATCCACTCACAGTTCCAACGAGCGGGGCCATCATGTCACTTTCTTGTGAGTGAACATAGAGATCACCCAGTCCCTCGACCACGACATACAATCCTTGAAAATGTTTCCATAAGCCCCAATATGTTCGGGAAAGACGGTTAAACCCAGGCATCATGAAATATTCATAAATCACCCGCCCTTGTAAGGTTCGACCGTTCCACTGTAATTGGGCCGCCGCCGATCCTAACCAATACCGGCCACCCTCATGTTCCCGGGAAAGTCGAATCGGAATAGGCTTAATCGATAGCGTCAGATTATTTGGACTGCTATAGATCGACATTCCTGTTCGAGGAACGCCTTCAATGTGAAAAAAAGAAGAAGGGGGAATAGTTTGTAATTCATGCGTTGGGTTCTCATACGATCCAGAACCCTGTAATGAAACCCATCCCTCGTGCTCATCATGCAGTACGACAAAATGTTCTGCTTGCCAAGTCTCTCCGTCTTGTCCTCGATTATTGTCTAAGGCAAACGCGACACGTCCCTGGGAATCTTCGCCTACAAAGGAAAGATAATCTGATACATAGAGAAGGGACGTATCAGGAAGAGAAAACTCTTCAAAAGTGGCAAGAGAAGATTCTTCTCCTACGCTCAAACTGGGATAGAAGCCCCAATTCAACACCCACACAGTGGCGCAGAATAGAGCACATCGAACGACAATTTTTCCCAGAAGTCTCCTCTAGAAGCGGGTAGAGAACCACGCCAAGGTCATGACAGAACCCAAGGCATTATGAGGCAGAAAAGTGGATTATTATTTGATGACAAAATGCCCACGTCGGTTTTCTTGCCAACAATCTTCCGATTGTTCGGTGCAAAAAGGCTTCTCTTTCCCATAGCTTACCACCTGAAGATTTTCCGCAGGCACACCAAGATCCTGCAAGAAATGTTTCACGGCTTTTGCTCGGCGTTCTCCAAGAACCATATTGTAACTTTCCGTGCCTCGTTCGTCACAATGGCCCTCAATCACAATCTGCTTTTCAGCGAATTGTTTTGATAATAACTGAGCATTGGCTTTCAATAATGAACCTGCATCTTCCCGAATGGCAAACTGATCATAATCAAAATAAATATCGCTGAGAGCGGCCTCTAACGCTTCGGTAGTAATTTCAATCTGCTCAGGTTCCTGCGGCACCACTTTAGCCACCAACATTGGTTCTTTTTCGGCAGGAGGCTCGGGCTCTATGGGAACATCGGCTTGAGCCACTATTGGCGATTCTGATTCAGGTTGGATCGAATCTTCTTGCACAATTGGAGCAACTGATTCGTGACGAAATGTTGGTAGAGCTGGCAATTCCGGCTCAAAAGAAATAGGAGGAACCTCTGCTTCAGACCCTTGGACAAAGGAATCTTGAGGCACAAATGATGCTACTGGTTCATCTAGAGGTACGGACTCAGGCTCAGAAGGGGTAGAAATTTCAGCTGGGACACCGGAAGTTTTGGATGTCGCAAAAATTTCCGATCCTGGCTCTCGCCTGATTACTGGCCTCGCCGGTTCTTCCACAGGAATATCCATAGTCGAACTCGCCAGATTTTCCACTTCCTGAATTGGTTGAGGCACAAGCTCTTCAACAACCACAGGTTCTGATTGTACCTGAGCCACTCGAGCGTTCTGTGCGCGATCGCCAGAGACAATAGTCGTGCGGAGTCTAGAGCTACACCCAGTCAACAAAACAATGACGCAGCCACTCACAATAGCGATTTGAATGACTTCTCGTCCCCAACACCCTCGATCTCGTAGCTTCATATTACACCTCCCTATCCGCACGCACTTCAAAAAATGGACATCTCAATATCGTTGGTTTATCACCAACTCTTAAACTGTAAAAAGTCTCTTCTCACGGAGTCAAGAATGAACGCCAAGAAACTTTCAATAGGCCTCGTGAACAATGGCCTAAAAAACAGATTTCTGACAACTCCATCCTCTAGAATCAGTAAGTTACGCCTATAAATTTCGAAAAACCTCTCATTTTACCAACGCAGTATAGCTTGAGTAGAGATGTAACAAGGCCAACATGACCCAGTTAGGGCATACTGAGAGTCGGTTGACTCACAAAACGCACATCCGCAGCACCACGAAAAATTTTCTCTTTCGCGACCGTCAAGATATATTCACTTTGAGTTAAGGTCATCGTCTTGCCTCTTTGATAGATAATAACTATCAGGGTATAGAAAAAAAGAATTGTACTTATCCCACTATTCCTGCGATACCTATATCATATAGAGAAACCAAAGGGGGATGGAACACCAACTTGTCACAACATGAGAAATTAACCGATCGAAAAACAGTCATCCGTTCTCTTAAGGTCACTATTTTGAGCAGGAATATCATACAACATTCATCCATATAGGAGGGTAACCATGACACCACTAACGACATTACAGACACCAGGTATAAGTAGGAAGCAGGCGACATTCGGCACATTGATGATCATCACCTTCTTCTTCATAGCCAGCACTCCCTTCATGTCCTGGGCATCCCTTCCGGGAGAAGAAGGCTGGGAGGCCCCGTTGGGGTTAGATAGTAATGCTATTGTGATTCCCAAAGATAACCCCATGACGAAAGAAAAAGTCGAATTAGGGCAACTCCTCTTCTTCGACAAACGCCTTTCCAAAAATAACACCATCGCCTGCGGAAGTTGTCACATACCAAGCTTAGCCTTTACCGATGGGCAACCGGTCTCAACAGGGATTCATCGTTTACAAGGAGGCCGTAGTGCACCAGCCTCCATCAATCGCTTGTTTAGCTCTGCTCAATTCTGGGATGGTCGCGCGGCTACATTGGAAGATCAATCGACCGGCCCATTTGCCAATCTCATTGAACATGGCTTTGCCAATCATGATGAACTCGTTGCTAAAACCAAGACCATCGAAGGATACAAAGCGCTTTTTCAGCAGGTCTTTCAAGGTCCCATAACCAAGGACCGCATAGGGCAAGCCATAGCCAGCTTTCAGCGGACACTTCTTTCTGGAAACAGCCCCTATGATAAATTTAATTCCGGCAAAGATCCAAACGGACTATCTGCCAACGCTCAGAAAGGGTTAGAGATTTTTCGTGGGAAAGCTCTGTGTTTCACGTGCCATTCCGGAGCAAATTTCACAGATGAAAAATTTCATAATCTGGGTGTTGATTGGGATTCTGATCATGTGGATCTCGGGCGTTATAGCGTGACCAAAAAACCTAAGGATATGGGAGCCTTTAAAACTCCGACCCTCAGGGAAATCACACGCACAGCTCCCTACATGCATGATGGCCGCTTTGGCACCCTGCGGCAGGTGGTGGATTTTTACGACCAAGGCGGCATTGCCAATCCACACAAGGATCCATTTATGCAACCGTTAAAATTATCGAATCAGGAAAAGGAGGACCTTGTAGAGTTTTTACATTCCTTGAACGGCGAAGGGTGGCAGATGAATCCTCCAACTATATTTCCTAAGTAATGAAATCCACTCCTCTAGACGGATCAGGAACAAAATCCAGTGATGGCTTCAGCTTTCTCATGAGCTGAAGCCACCATCAGCAGACTGCTCCCTCATCTCCTCAAAAAAATCTTGTGTATTGACAGGCAGCATTGAGACGATCCATTTGCAAAGGGTAGCCTTTTGTCTTACCTTAAGGGAATCTTCAAAAAAGTTCGTCCAGCAAAGCTGCAGCCCTTTTGGCACGCGGAGCGTACTCTCAGCACGTGAGCACAGCAAAGAGGCGAGAACGCTGCTGGCGACTATTTTCAACATTCCCAGAAGTAGAGTCCTCTCACTGAAAAATCGACCTCGACCTAGACATGCAAAGAACATTACATCTTCAGACATCTCCACACATTGCTTCACATGCGCCTTTGCTTGCTGAAGAAATCAGAGCACACCTTTCTCTCAAAAAGGATTCCGCCCTTCAGTACAAGATCTTAAAACGCAGTATCGACGCTCGTGGCAGATCCATTCGGATCAATCTCAGAATTCTTGTCGCCGTTGATGAAGAGCTTCCTCGTGAAGATTTCTCATTGAATTACCAGGACGTGTCTTCTTCAAAAAGAACATGCCACATCATCGGAGCCGGTCCAGGTGGTTTATTCGCCGCCCTGCGCTGCTTGGAATTAGGCATCAAACCGATTGTGATCGAAAGAGGTAAAGATGTGAGAGGGCGTCGCCGTGATCTCACGGCTATCCATAAGGAGCACCGAGTCAACCCGGAAAGTAATTATTGTTTTGGCGAAGGCGGCGCAGGCACCTACAGCGACGGCAAACTGTACACGCGATCCAACAAACGAGGTGATATAAAAAAAATTCTAAAAACTCTGGTCGCTCACGGTGCCAGCGAAGACATCTTGGTTGATACACATCCTCATATCGGCACCAATAAATTACCGCAACTGATTCAGAATATCCGAAAAACGATTTTACAATATGGTGGGGAAATTCTGTTCAACACGAAATTTATCGATTTTCAATCACGCGGTCATACGATCGATTGCATTACGATCGAAAACGAAACAAACACAAAAGAGATGCCGATCACGCATCTCATTTTGGCCACAGGTCATTCCGCGCGAGATATTTATGAACTGCTGCACAGCAAACACATTCTTGTCGAGGCGAAGCCCTTTGCAGTTGGCGTACGAGTCGAACATCCTCAAGAACTCATCGATCATATCCAATATCATTGCCGCACTCTGGCAGACGTGCACAGCGCACGCCAGTACCTTCCTGCAGCCAGTTACAGCCTGACTCAACAGATTCCTGGCAGAGGCGTGTATTCATTTTGTATGTGTCCAGGTGGCATCATCGCCCCTTGCGCGACAGCACAGCAGGAGGTGGTCACTAATGGCTGGAGTCCCAGCAAACGGAACAATCCCTATGCCAACAGCGGCATCGTCGTTGGGCTTGAACTCGGAGACTTTGAACCCTTCAAAGAACATGGTCCCTTAGCTGGGCTGGAATTTCAGAAGACACTCGAAAATCAGTCCTGGATTCTCGGTGGTCAATCTCAAGTCGCCCCTGCTCAACGGTTAACTGATTTTATGACCGGCAAAATCAGCTCGTCACTTCCCAGTTGCAGCTATCAACCCGGGATCAGATCTGTTGATATGCACCAGATGCTGACTCCCATGATCAGTGAGGCCTTACAAGCAGGCTTTCAAGCATTTGGTGATAAAATGCGTGGATACCTGAGCCATGAGGCTGTCGTTGTTGGTGTAGAATCTCGCACCTCCACCCCTGTGCGTATTCCACGTGACCAAAAACATCTGCATCATCCTCAGGTATTGAACCTTTTTCCTTGTGGAGAGGGTGCCGGGTACGCAGGTGGAATTATGAGCGCAGCTATGGATGGGGAACGTTGCGCCAATAGTCTGAAATATGAGAACTGGCATCGCGCAAGATAAACCGAGATCACTCTGACTACCTCCTCCCTCTTCTATCAGTGGTGAACACGATCATCAGCTATAATGATGGTTACTAAAGAGGCAATAAATTTTCTAAAAATGGGAACGCCTTATGATGATTACAGAGACCGAAACCGTTGACCTCCCCACTGCGACCGGCCGCATGCGTAGCTATATTTTTCGTCCGGTGGCGGAAGGTCGGTACCCTGGGATTGTGTTGTATTCGGAGATTTATCAAGTCACTGGGCCCATTCGACGTATTGCCGCCTTCTTAGCCGGACATGGTTTTGTTGTGCTCGCGCCTGAGGTCTATCATGAGCTGGAACCACTGGGCACGGTGCTCAACTATGATAAACCTGACACCGACCGTGGCAATCAACACAAAATTACGAAGACGCTCTCAAGCTATGATGCCGATGCACGCACAGCATTGGACTACCTCCACACTAACGCATATTGCACAGGAAAACTTGGAGTTATGGGGATTTGCCTGGGAGGGCATTTAGCATTTCGCGCGGCCATGAACCAGGATGTATTAGCTGGAGTATGTTTTTACGCCACTGATATCCACACCCATAGTTTAGGGAAAGGCAAACAAGATGATACGCTGGACCGCGTGGGAGAAATTAAAGGGGAACTCCTCATGGGTTGGGGACGTCAAGATCCTCATATCCCGCTTGAAGGCCGTGCAGCAATCTACAAGGCTCTCACTGACCACGACGTCCACTTTCAATGGCACGAGTTCAATAACGCGCATGCGTTTCTTCGAGATGAAGGCTATCGTTACGATCCTGCAACAACACAAATTAGCAACAGCATGATCCTAGAGCTGTTTCATCGAAAATTAAACGTCAGAGACTTCGGAAAAAACGCGACTTCGGAAGGATAGAAAAAAGAAATAGGTTTTGTGACGGTCTTAACTCTCAACAAAAAATTCCATAATACGACACACCAGCAGGGAAATTTAAGGCATGTGGTGCAGCGATCAGTTGAACTCACAACCCAAAGCGGACGTATATAGTGTTAAAGATATATGTGATATTAATTAAAGATGAAGATATCGAGTTACGTCACTTCCTTGAGCGTGCCAATGAAGGAAAAACGCAGGCAATCATCGCGGCATTTTTGAAACATACTGGCCAGACCGAGCGAGAGGCTAATGACTTTCCTGGTGTTATTTCCTTATTCTGCAGCAGAGCTTGCAAGATAAGCACAGTTGTACCTGTGTTCACTTTATCGTCTTGCGAAGCAGGACGAGGTTGTCGAGAATCAGGTTTGATGACCAGATGAAGTCGGCATCTGCACCCGGCGTGTCGAAGACGCTGGTGAAATTCGTGAACGCTTTCTTATTGTCCACGCCCACTGTATTGTTGGAGAAGGTGGAGGCATGAGGCCAATTGGTGTCGTCGAACGTAGGGTCAGCCCAATCCTGAGGCAGAGACCAATGCGCGGCTGAATAGCCCATTCCATCATCGACACCGGCGACGTCGCAACCCGAGCTGTCTCGCACCTGTCCGTCGATCTTGAGGCAATCTCTGTCTTTCAATGGCGCGATGTAAAAGGTCTGAGCGTGCCAACTCCCATCCGTCAGTGCAACCGTCTTTCCGGCCGCGTCATGAATGTGCGCGACAAACCCGCCATCACCTGGATGAAATGCCTTAGCGCGATTCTTCTCGGATCCAAGCCCCAGATGTTCTTCCCAATCCACCATCATCACCGCGACAGTGACGGGCCGATCCACCTTGAAGCGAATCACGTTTGAATTGAAGGGCGTGAACGGCACTGGATCGACCGCGAGCAATTTTCCGTTCGCGTAGAACTCGAAATAATTGTCGGCGAAGATATACGCCACAAACTCCTCGTGCCCGCCTGCATCTATGAGCGGTACCGACGCCAGATCGAGTTTCGAAACGCTATCCATCTCAATGCCGCTACATTCGTTGTACAAGTCGGCAGCTTTGGGCGCTGTTTTGAAATGGGTCTTTGCAGGAACGACCCACGGCATTTTGTCCTCAGCGGTAATGATGCCAACCGCACTCACACGGGCTCGGGGTCCGCAGTCAAACAGGCCGCTGTCCGTGACCGACGCGGTACCGGTGCTGAAACTTGCTTCTTGCGCTGCCGCAAAAGGCATCGCGGTTATGAGAACAATGCAACAGAAGCTGGCGAGTGTTTTCATGGTTATTTCTTTTCGAGAAGAGTGGGGCGCGGGCGGTTCGTCGCATCACACTGAGTGTCGGCACCTTGATTGGCACATCCCGTCTCGCCAGTGTGGCACTGGAGAATAGAGTTATCTCCAGGCGCTCCAGCGTGGTAGTGATACCCGAGTGTGGAGGTCTCGTGCCTGCGGCATCGGTCGAGCTGGCCTGGTTCCTCTCCATCCTGGTTAAATTGCGCGTGCAGCTTGTACCCATCCATTGCGATTCCGATCAGAGGTGCGTGGGTCGGATCGTTTGTCGAGACTTCACCGGCGCAATTGGTGACGGCATGAATGTGTGAGTTCAACTGGTCGCTGCAACGCTTCGCTCCAACAGGTTAAATGCCGCTGTCGACGAAAATAGTTACGTTGCAGAAAGTTTCGGTGAACTTCAAGGTAGAAGGGGCCTTCAACACAGGGGTGCTAAGCAGACAATTATAGATGTGATAATAATTATTACGACAAATAAATAGTGTTTTTATCTGCAATCACAAGATCATACGAAAAACGAGATAGAGCTTAAGAACCTACTTGACTGCAAACCTTATTAGAGTAGATATTTTTTCGAAGGGAGAGCTTTTTACTTCTTCCCAGAATCACCTACCTGAATGAGACCTGCAGCTTTTTGAGTATCTAGATCAGCATAAAAATCTTTGCCTTCGTGATTGATGACAGTGAAAGCCGGGAAGTCTTCGACTTCGATCTTCCAAACGGCTTCCATGCCCAGGTCTTCGTATTCCAAAACTTCCACTTTTTTAATGCTATGTTCGGCTAAGCGTGCCGCCGGGCCCCCAATCGATCCCAGATAAAAACCCCCATACTTCCCACAGGCTTCGCGCACCTGTTTGGAACGATTCCCTTTGGCCAGCATGACCATGCTTCCGCCCACGGCTTGAAACTGATCAACATACGAATCCATACGCCCTGCGGTGGTTGGACCAAAGGACCCTGAGGCATGACCTTCTGGTTTTTTGGCAGGACCCGCGTAATACACCACATGATCCTTGAGGTATTGAGGCAAGCCTTTTCCTGCATCCAACTGTTCTTTGAGTCGGGCATGCGCGATATCTCTTGCCACGACGATAGGGCCAGTGAGTGACAGACGCGTAGCCACAGGGTGCTTTCGCAGTTCAGCTAAAATTTGTGGCATAGATTGATTCAAATCGATCTTGACGACATCACCATCTAAATCCTGCTCCTTAATCTCAGGCAGATATTGAGCCGGATTGGTTTCGAGTTGTTCAAGAAACACACCATCCTTGGTAATTTTACCCAAGATTTGCCGATCCGCTGAACAGGACACACCCAAACCCACAGGGCACGAAGCTCCATGTCGCGGCAAACGAATGACACGAACATCATGTGCAAAGTATTTCCCGCCAAATTGGGCACCAATGCCGGTCTCCGCACAGAGTTGAAAGATTTGCTTCTCAAGACCCAAGTCTCGAAACGCACGACCCTGTGCATTGCCTGACGTAGGAAGGTCATCCAGGTCATGACAGCTGGCGAGCTTGACCGTTTTCAAGGTGAATTCTGCGGACATGCCTCCGACCACCAACGCCAAGTGATAGGGGGGACAGGCCGAGGTGCCCAAGGTACGAATTTTTTCCCCCACAAACTTCATCAACGAAGTCGGGTTCAACAAGGCTTTGGTCTCTTGATACAGAAACGTTTTGTTGGCCGACCCTCCACCTTTGGCAATAAATAAAAACCGATATTCCGATCCCTTTTTCGCATAGAGATCAATCTGAGCCGGCAAATTATTCCCAGTATTTTTCTCGGTATACATATCAAGGGGAGCCATTTGCGAGTACCGCAAATTACGCTGATCGTAGGCTTCAAAGATTCCACGGGAGAGCGTTTCAACATCATCCCCGCTCGTAAAAACCTGTTGGCCTTTATATCCAAGAGCGATGGCTGTACCAGTATCCTGACAACCAGGCAACACCCGCCCAGCGGCGATATTGGCATTTTTGAGAAGTTCTAAGGCGACAAACCTGTCATTTTCCGAAGCTTCAGGATCTTCCAAAATTTTTGCTAATTGTTTGAGATGACTCGATCGCAAGAGATGGGTGACATCATCCATTGCCTCACGGGCCAACAACGTCAGGGCCTCAGGTTGGACTTTAAGAATCTCCTGACCTTCAAATATGGTCGTGGACACATAATCCGATGTGAGCCTACGGTAGGTGGTCGTGTCCGCTGCATGCTCAAATAGTTCCTGATATTGAAACTCCCCCATGAAGGTACTCCTCTTTAAGGCATAATGACGAAAGTAGAAGCCAAGTCCCCTAACCTACTCGTTTCCTCCCATTTTTCGCAATACATTCTCCCCTGGTGAAATCTTCGCGGTGTCTTACCTGTGCGTTACGGTAGGAATGGTGAAGATCAAATATTCGTCACCACGTCCTAAAAATAACTTAGAAGCGTAAACGCATCATATTTACCTATACAGTTTATGCAACTGGTGAGGGATTATTCGCTGGAGACCAGCCTCCACCCAAGGCTTTGTACAATTGGACAATAGAGACCAAGTGCAGACGGTGAGTTTCGGCCAGAGACAATTCCGCATCAAAAAGACTTCGTTTAGCGATGAGCACATCAATGTAACTCGTGACTCCGCCTTTATATCGGAGATTCGCCAGCCGTAAGGCGGAACGGAGGGCCTCTACTTGCTCGACTTGGGCTTGCCGCTGACGGCGAGCGGTCTGAACCGCAATCAAGGCATCTTCGACTTCTCGAAAGGCAACAAGAATCGTTTGCTGATATTGGGCAAGCACTTGTTTGGCTTGGGCCTCAGCAACATCTTGTTGAAAGCCAAGCGCTTCAGCATTCAACAACGGCCCGAGGAGGTCAAACCCAGCAGCCCCAAAATCCGTGTCCGACTTAAAAAGGTTAGAAAGACGTGGACTCGCGACGCCCAGTATTCCCGTGAGAGTCACTTTTGGAAAACGGTCAGCTTTGGCCACGCCGATTCTAGCTGTTGCAGCAACGAGTTCTTGTTCTGCCTGAAGAATATCGGGACGTCGACGAAGGAGCTCTGAAGGCAATCCGGCTGGTACTTCTGGCGGAAAGACTTGGTCTGTCAGAAAGGTTCCTCTTTCAATTTTGCTAGGACTCATTCCGAGCAGGACACTCAGCTCATTTTCTTTCTGAGTCATTAATCGTTCAAGTTCCGCGACTCGCGCGGCTGCATTCGCCCGTTCAGCCTCGAACTGATCCGCATCAAGCCGTGAGGTGACCCCCCGTTTCAATCTCGCACTGGCAATCCTCACAGATTCCTCCCAAGACTCAAGCGTTCGTCTCGCAATATCAAGCTGCATATCGAATTGCAGCAAATCAAAATAGGCTTGGGCCACACCACTGACCAGGCCAAGCACCACAGCTCGTCGATTTTCTTCTCGCGCCAAGAGATCGGCTAAAGCTGCTTCCGTCGATCTCCGGATTCGTCCCCATACGTCCAACTCCCAAGCCAGATTTCCGAGTAGGGAATAGTTAAAAGTTCCAGGAGAAGCAGGGAAACGAATTCCTCCGCTGGTTCGGCCAAGAGACGGGAATCTCGCGCTACCTGTCACCTGTGGGGCAAAATCAGTCCGCGCCGCGTAGAGTCGCGCTTCAAATTCTTCGATGCTCGCCACTGCTTGTTGAAGATCCCTATTTTCTGCAAGAGCCGTCTGAACAAGTTTCTGCAGCGTGGAATCTTTCAGAAGTTCCCACCATGGAAGATTTGCCAATGACTCCAAAGAACTCACTGTTTCGGCTTGTCGAAAGTCCTCGGGCACCTGATGTTCAGGTCGAGAATAATCGGGCCCAACGGCACATGCATTCAACAACATGAGTATAAGAAGAAGCGTGAATGGCATATTACAATTCTTCTTGTTGGCGAAGTGCTTCATCCACCGTCAAATATGGTTCTTCGCGCACTTCTCGTGTGTCTTTCCGAAATTTCATAATGATGACAAAAAAGAGCGGGACGAAAAAGACGGCAAGAAACGTTGCGGCCAACATCCCTCCAAATACTCCCGTACCGATCGAATGGCGACTTGCCGCACCGGCTCCAGACGCCATCACTAGAGGAATCACTCCGAGAATAAACGCCAGTGATGTCATGATAATAGGACGAAAACGAAGACGGGCTGCTTCAAGCGCCGCATCCAGGGCCGACCGGCCCTCATTGTAGAGTTGATTGGCAAACTCAATAATGAGGATTGCATTTTTAGCCGACAATCCAATTAACGTGAGCAGTCCAATTTGGAAATAAATATCATTATCCAAGCCTCTTATCCAGACTGCAGCCACCGCACCCAAGATACCAAATGGCACAGCAAAGAGTACGGCAAATGGAATTGACCAACTTTCATATTGGGCAGCAAGCACCAGAAAGACCATTAACAGTCCGAGCAGTAAGATCATGGACGTTTGTCCACCGACTTTTCGTTCTTGAAAGGAAATTCCACTCCAATCGAAGCTATACCCTTCTGGAACCAACACCTCTTGGGCCACTCGCTCCAAGGCATCCAAGGCCTGACCAGAACTAAACCCAGGTGCCGCCGCCCCCATCACAAGGGCAGTATTAAATCCATTAAAATGCGTTACAGGATCTGGGCCACTGGCCAATTCCATGGTCACCACCGTATTGAGTGGAACCATCGAACTGCTGAGTCCATTTTGCGCTCGGACATAAATTTTTCCGATATCCTCCGGATTCGACCGATACTCTGGTTCGGCTTCGGTTTGCACGCGATACACGCGGCCAAATTTCACAAAATCATTAATGTACAAATTCCCGAAGTACGCTTGCATCGTATCGAACACTTCAGAAATCGGAATACCCAAAGCCTTGGCTCGTTCGCGATTGACGCGCGCGTACATACGAGGGGCCGTAACCCGAAAACTTGATGTTGCATTGCCAATGGCTGGATCTTCTTTCGCTTTTGCTAGAAACGTTTGAACTGCCTCAGAAAATTGAGAAAACTCGCGACTGCTCGGATCCTGCACTTGCAGCGAAAATCCCCCTGTCGAGCCCAGCCCGCGAATCGATGGAGGATTGAAGGCCAACACCAGACCTTCAGAAATTTCGGCAAACTTTTGAAAGGCCCGGCCAATCAGCGCTTTCGCATGGGAAGCCGGGTCAGTCCTCTCTTCCCATGGCTTGAGGGGTACAAACATCGTGGCACTATTCCCTCCACGAGTGTTGAAAATAAAGTTTTGTCCAGACAGCGCTTGCGTCCCATAGACAGCGGGTTCATGACTAAAAAATTCTGCGAGCTCTTGGAGCACTGAATCCGTCCGTTGTTTGGAAGCTCCGTCAGGTAACTGAGCGGCCACAATAAAATAGCCTTGATCTTCTTCAGGTAAAAAGCTTCCAGGCACAATCTTTAATAAACCCCAGGTGGCTAGGAGCAACAAAGCAAACACCAGAGAAGACAGAACCGTGTGTCTGAGCATGACCGCAACTATTGCGCAATATCGTTGCTGTACCCAATCAAAGGCGTCATTAAAAAGCCGCCAAAATCCTTTGGGAGCTTCATGCTGCGGCTTCAGCACCAACGCACACAGAGCGGGACTCAGGGTCAGCGCAACAACACCCGAAAGGGCGACGGACAAGGCGATCGTAATCGCAAATTGCTTATAGAGTTCCCCTGTAATCCCTCCTAAAAAGGCTACAGGAATAAACACGGAACTCAGAACCAACACAATGGCAATGACTGGCCCCGTGACCTCGGTCATCGCCTGTTTCGCTGCCGCTTTCGGCGAAAGGCCTCCTTTGGTCATGTGCCGTTCCACATTCTCCACCACAACAATCGCATCATCGACAACAATACCGATCGCTAAGACCATGCCAAAAAGGGTCAAGGTATTAATGGAAAATCCCAGCGCTTCCATTCCGGCGAATGTCCCAATCAAGGAAACCGGCACAGCAAGTGCGGGAATCAACGTCGCACGCCAGCTTTGTAAAAATAAAAAGACCACGACCAAGACCAGCACCATGGCTTCGAGTAAGGTGTGGAGCACTTCCTTAATTGAGACTTCAATAAAACGAGTGGTGTCATAAGGAATGTCATACGTCATTCCCTGAGGAAATGCTGATCTGAGGGATTCTAATTCAGCTCGAATACGCCCAATCGTATCAAGCGCATTGGCCCCTGGAGATAAAAACGTAATGAGTAGCGCAGTGGACTCGCCATTGAATTGTCCCTCTAAGTTGTATGATTGAGCCCCGAGTTCAATACGTGCCACATCATTCAGGCGAACGATTGATCCATCAGGCAGGGCACGCACAATAAGATTTTCAAAATCCTTCACTTCAGTCAACCGACCTTGCGTAATTACCGGAATAGTTAACTCCGTCCCAGCCGGAGCTGGCTCTCGCCCAAGTGTGCCAGCGGGAAAATTCCGATTTTGTTCTTGAACCACTGTGGCAATATCAGTCGGTGTCATATGGAGCTGAGCCATGCGGACCGGATCAAGAATGATCCGCATGCTATAACTTTGTTGACCATAGACCGACGCATCGCCAACGCCCGGTAATCGCTTGATATTGTCGAGCACTCGAAGGATTGCGTAATTCGAAAGAAAAAAGGCGTCGTGACTCGGGTTGTCGGAATCCAGCACAATCACCGCAAGAAGATTGGGGGACGTCTTTTTCACCGAAACACCCTGACGCACGACTTCCGGAGGTAATTGTGGCTCAGCAAGTTTCTGTCGATTTTGCGTTTGTACTTGCGCAATATCTACATTCGTGCCTATTTCGAAAGTCAGCCGCATGGTCATATGACCATCGTTGGTACTAGTAGAGTCGTAATAGAGGAGGTTGTCGATACCGGGCAGCTGAAGCTCTATGGGCCGGGCGACAGATTCAGCCACCGCTTCAGCGCTCGCGCCGGGATAATCGGCATCGATTTGAACCATGGGGGGTGTAATTTCTGGAAATTGCGCAACCGGGAGTGTTTGAATTGCCACGAGGCCCACGACCATAATCATGATCGAAACGACTGACGCAAAAATTGGTCGCTCAATAAAAAAATGAGGACTCATTGAACCTCTAAGGCTTTGCTAGCACCTGCGGCTGGCTCTATTGAGGATGGGGTGGTCTGATAGGGAACTGGCCTGACTTGATTGCCAGGACGAACGCGGTGAAATCCCTCGACAACCACCCGGTCACCACTGTTCAATCCGTCTTCGATCACCCAATCAGTACCCTTCCATAAGCTGGCCTTGACCGGTCGCAGTTCACACATATCATCTTCTCCGACGACAAAGAGAAACGTGCCTTGTGGTCCCTGCTGCACCGCGCGCTGCGGCACGAGCATCGCATTCGTTCGCATGTATCCTTTGACACGAATCTTGACAAACTGACCGGGAAATAACGCGTAGATCGGACGGTCATCTCGATCACCCGGAACGGATCGCTGTCGGATGTTGGGAAAAACAAAGCGAGACTGCAGTGAACCAGTTTCGGAACGAAACCCGGTTCCGGCAAAATCCAAGATCCCTTCATGCGGATACGTCGACCCATCAGCCATCGTCATAAGGCCTCGCAATTCAAACAGGTCAGGTCGCTGAACCGTTTCTTCTGATAATTCTCGTTGACGCTTGAGAATATAGCTTTCGGGTACATTGACATTGACGTACATCGGATCCATCTGATGGATGCTGGTAAGGAGATCTGTTTGGGCAGAGACCAAGCGACCTTCGTATAGTTGACTTCGTTCGATTCGTCCTAACACGGGAGCAACAATGAGCGTGTTTTTCAGGTCAAAACGGGCCTTATCATAGTTGGCTTTTGCCGAAACAAGGGTAGACTCAGCCGCCAGCTCTTCGGCAATCGCATCATCCACGTCTTTCTGACTTACGGCCTGTTCTTCAAGCAAAGGCTTCACACGCGTGAATTCTGCACGGGCCTGTGCTAAACGCGCGACTGCCTGACCCACTTGCCCTTTGGCACTCCCAGCGGCCGCCTTAAACGGGATTGGGTCTATCAGATAGAGCCTATCGCCTTTTTGCACATCGCGCCCTTCAGTGAAAAAGACTTTCTTAATAATCCCTGTCACTTGAGACCGAATTTCAACAGGCCGAAACGAATCAGTTTGGCCAATAAATTCGACCTCGTCCGGAATCGTCTTCGGCTCAACGGTGATCACTTTCACTTCGGGTGGTGGTGGAGCGGGTGCAGTTCCAGCTTCTTGCTGACACGCAGTGAGACCTAATAAAGCCATAACAAGAAAGGCCAAAAATAGAGGAAATGTAGAGATCGGTTTCATAATATGATGGCCTGTGTAAAAATTGTAATAGATAATAGCGCTCTATTGCCGAAACTTTTTATTGAAACCATTCTTCTACCCCCTATCCGTCTCCTAGAGTCATGACACGATTCCTTACAAGGCAAGAGGCTTTAACGGCGATAAGACCAACATCGTGTTGTTCTGCCAATCGCTCACCGGATCATCAACATACCACTCGACTTCGTTCCCATCAGGGTCATGAAAAATAGAGGCTTTGACTCACCGTATGATCGCTCATTCCAGAAATTAAGATTCCTGCTCGCTCGATATCTTTTTTAGCAGACCGAAGCTCATCTAAGCTATCTCTAATCTTAAGCCCAATATGATAGAGACCACGTCGCACACCTACTGAGTACCAGGGGCATCTCCCACTTCATCAAGAGTAATTCGTGGTGAGTCCGACCCGTGGTCAAAGCCACCGCCTTCCCATGGAACATGCGACCGATTTTTTGAAACCCCAAAAGATCCCGATAGAAAATCAACGACCGCTCGATATTTTTCACATAAGACACCACATGTCCCAAGTACTGTGCTTTCATGGTGTCTCCTTTCTCCCCAGAAAGTTCGTTCCTTTAATAAACACTTTTAATAGCCCATGATAATGCCTAACATGAGTCTCCAGGTGTTCAAGGAGAGCCATTCCTTGTAAAAGAGCCAATCTTTATATTTGGGCAACTGGATGGTCGAAGGAATCTCCATGACATTGTCGCCAGCCTACATTTTTCGAAGGATTTCTGCCTTTAAATCCTCCAAAATTCCCGTTGCACGACCACTTCAGCGCGACCGCCTATCGGACCTTCATGCGAAAACACGGCCATTTGAAACGGGATCGTTTCAATTTCTTTCAAACTCTTGCCCCAGGCATCCGGATCAAAATCTGCAATGATCGTAAAGGGCAATCGGTTCGGTGTGACGATGTCAGCAAAATACATCACCTTCTCCTTTGGCAAGTAATACACCGTCATACCTGTGCCATGATTGGGACCGAAATAGAAGAGTTCCATGGTTTTATCGCCGAGCGTGAGGGCATATTTGTTCCCGCTCCATGTAAAGTCTGGAACCGCCACATCCGGGTGGGGGTGTTTCACAATGGCTTTCTTCGCTTCCTCATGGCTCAAGAGAACGGCCCCAGCGTCCTTGAAGACCTGTCCGCCAGCAATATGATCACGATGGTCATGAGAATAGACCACGTATCTCACGGGTTGCTTTGTCACGGTTTTGATCTCTTCCAACACTTTCGAAGCAAATTCTGGATTGTTAGAATCGGCGACAATCACACCTTCCGAAGTCACGACAAACATCGCGTTATACCCGGGCCCCGTGACGACATACACATCCTTGGTAACCTCTAAGGTTGAATACGTTGCACTTTGGGCAAATACAGCTCCCGCAAATAGCGAACTAAGAATCACGATAAAGCCCATGACTTTTTCATTTCAAGAGTCCTTTATGAATCGAAGATTCGTATTCTGTCTGTTTCAAGTCAGGCCGTGCCTGAGCCGTGACCTCTTCCACAATGGCTTTGGTCAGGCATCCTGAAGCAATGAGTGTTCCGCCCTGTTGATGAATTTCTTTTAATAGAGATTTCCCGATCTCATCAACAGAGGTGACGGCTTTCAAGTCTACACGGATTTGGTCGCGTTGATCTGAAAGTCGGCTGGACTGCCAGAATTTTTGAAATTCATCCACCCACGGACCAACCAATCGCCCTTCGAGCTTGATGGTTGGTCCGGCCTTGGTTGTTTCTAAGGTAATTCTAAACATCACTTTGTTCTCCCGGAAATATTGTCCTTCTGCCATATCTCCCGGCCAAGCTCTACCACTATCTGCGCAATACAAAACCAATTGTTTGTTCTACTTACTTTTTATCCGGCCTCCACGGAAATGGACCCATCCATTCATCAAGGAGAATACGCCAGGCATTCATCGGCAACCACTCTTTGTACATCGCCCAATCTTTATATTTAGGAAGCTGCACGACAGTGGGTACCATCATCGGGTTGGTGCCTTTCTTAAATTCCGCAAAAATCGCTCCCCGTAAGTCTTGCATGAATTGTAAATAGTCATTCACGTCCTGTTTGGTTCCCCCTAATAACGGCGTGGCATTATTGTTGTGAGAATAGACTGCTTTGTCGAAATCCATTTGTGCAATGACCTTTAACGATCGCTCCCATTCTTTAATATTGAAATCTGGCACAATATTAAACATGACTCGATTCGGAACGACGAGGTCGGCAATATAGGCAATCTTTTCCTTCGGTAAGAGAAATACGGTCATGCCGAGCCCGTGATTCATGCCCAAGTAATGCAATTCCACGACGGTGTCGCCAAGAGTCATGTCTTTTCGATTGCCTTCCCAACTTTTGTCGGGAACCACCATGTCTGGGCCAGTGTTGGCTTCCATCCAGGCAGAGGCCTCTTCATGGGCCATGAGGGTGGCTCCAGCCTCACGAAACACTTTTCCGCCACTGGCATGATCCCAATGATTGTGGCTGTGTAAGAGATACCGAATAGGCTGATCTGTGATTTCCTTGATGGCTTTGACCATGCCTGCTGCATGTTGGGAGCTAATGGATTCGATGGCGATGACGCCGTCCTTCGTTACCATAAACATGGAGAAATAACCATTCGCTGGGTTCCCATAGCTATACACGCCCTGTGCAATCTTGGCGGTATGAGGCGGAAGCGCCTCGGCCAAGGCAGTTCCCACAAAAAGAACGCCAATAATGACGATAACGCCTATGATTTTTTTCATTTCGAGCCTCCCTAAAAAAAATGTTGGTTCGTATTCTGTCTCTTCATTCTTTCCTGATATTGATCGTCGAAAACAATCGGAGAGCCATAAACTCGATCTACCACCAGTCGGTGGTAGATCGAGTCACTCATGAGTAGGTCCCCCAACTCATCACTGAGGTGTTTTCGGCATGGCATTGATACTTTTTTCGCCATGCGAACCACGACGAAGGTCAATAACGGTACCACCCTCATTCACTTCGACCGTAACAATCTCCCCTTCCTCAATGGGTTTTGTTTTGATTTCAAGCCGATTAATAGGAAACACCTTTTCTCCATCGATAGTCTCCAGCTTGATCTCCTTCTTCGTTTTTCCCATATACACTAATTTCCCGGTATGGAAGTGATGATGACCCTCGTCACCCTTAGGATGGGCCTCGATGGGAACATTATTTATGTCCAACAGAATGGTCACTTCATCTCCTACTTGCCATTCTGCATGTCCATGTTGACGCGCGTTTTTCTGACTGAGAGGCTGATTGCCTCCAGGTGCCTTTACCGTTACGAGGTCACCTTTGACAGTGGTCACTACCCCATTTACTGTCCGATGCCCTTCGCTGACTGTGTCTGCTTGGCCAACACCTGTCATCATAAAAAACATGCCCATTACAACCGCGACTGCAATGATGTGAAGATTCATCTTTCTGTTCATGACTGACTCCTCCTTTTTAGGATTATTGAAATTAATTTCCGTTCCTCTATGAACGGGGGTGCACGTTCCTGTTTACGAGCTACACTCAATCATTAGGGATTCCCCTGGAATCATCCACGCTCCAGATGCCTGCCCCCTTAGCAGAAATAAAGAGAAAGACAAAGCAATACAGCGCGGCAAGTTCCCCTCCATTTGCAAGTGGGAATAACGCATTCGTTCCATGAGCCATCCAATAGGCGGCAGCCATGAGACCACTGCATAAAAAGGCCGTCCACCGCGTAAAGAGGCCAAGCATGACGAGCAATCCGCCAATCATTTCAATTGGCCCAGCCACGTAAATAACAAACGCCGGGGCTTCCATTGGCATTGGCACTGGAAATCCTAATAATTTTTGTGTTCCATGCCACAAGAATAAAAATCCGGTGACGATGCGCATGAGTGCGTAGGCTTGTGGATGAAAACCTTTCATGGTTCTACCTCCTGCTTGATCATTCGTTGATAATTGCTCGTTCAATTTTTTCTCTTACCTGTGTTCGTTCTTGTTCTAAGACATGGCATAAGCCATACCAAAACATGACGGTACGAGAATGACTGATAACTACCTGAGTTATTTAGGAATTTCTCTGATGAGAATTGAAAACACGCACGGTGTGTCGAAATGAGGCGAGACGATATATCGACAGATGATGACGGAGCGACATTAAGACGGGCGGGAAATGTTGAGCTTTTTCATTTTCGAGATCAGAGTGGTTCGTTTCATATCTAATCGAGCGGCAGCTCCTGACGAACCCCCAATGACCCATTTTGTCTCGCGAATAACCTGTAAGATATGGTCACGTTCAACGCCTTTTAACGTGGACTTGGTCTGAGGAGATGAGCCTTCTAAGCGTGGAGCCGCTTTCAGATCAGTTAAGGGAAGCATGAGCGCAGAGCCTTGTGACAGGATGACGGCTCGTTCAATCAGATTTTCCAATTCACGAATATTCCCAGGCCAATGATAGCGTGAGAGGGTTTCCATCGCCTTGGTTGGAATCGTTTCAATTGTTTTGTTCATACGCCGTGCATAGCGTTGTGTAAAATAACGAACCAGAATGGGGATATCCACTGAACGAGTCCGAAGTGCCGGAACCGTGATGGGGAAGACGTTCAATCGGTAATATAAGTCTCCTCGAAATTCTCCTGTCTCAACCATGCTGAGTAAATCACGGTTGGTCGCTGCAACTAACCGGACATCGGCTCGAATCGTACGAGTACTCCCCAACCGCTCGAACTCCTGTTCTTGCAAAACTCGCAATAATTTTGATTGCAGTTCCAAGGGAATCTCCCCGACTTCATCTAAAAAGATCGTTCCCCGGTTGGCCAGTTCAAATCGTCCAGCCTTTGATGCAATGGCACCCGTAAACGCCCCCTTTTCATGGCCGAATAATTCGCTTTCTAACAAACCAGTGGGAATCGCTGCGCAGTTGAGTTTGACGAACGCTCGCTCCTTTCGAGAACTCAAATGGTGCAACGCCCGAGCGATCAATTCCTTGCCCGTTCCAGTTTCCCCCTGAATTAGCACCGTTGAATCAGTCGGCGCCACGACTTCCAATTGCTGAAGAACATTCTTGAGTTCGGCACTCTCCCCAATGATGTCCTCAAAGTTCTGTTCAGTACGAATTTCATTTTTTAAATACACATTCTCTTGTTCAAGCTGCTCTTTCAACTCCCTTATTTTTTCATAGGCCAGCGCGTTGTCGAATGCAATAGCAATTTGCCCAGCGACCTGCATGAGTAATTCCAAGGCTTTCTCATCAAACAACCCCTCTTGGGAACTTGCCATGTTCAGGGTCCCAAGCACCTGGTCTCCCACAAGGAGTGGAGCATAAAAGACCGATTTCATGCCTTCAGCCAACAATTGCTGCGATGTAGGCGATTGATATTCCTTCAGCTCCACGTCAGTTAATTGCACAGCCTTACGACTGTGAAACGCTTGCCCCGCGGGAGTATCGTCAAATCTGATCGTGCCTCCTAGTGGAAGCAGGCCCTTCCCACTCGGAAAATCCAGGACATGTCTTTTGAAGGAATGCGTTTCAGGTACGTACCGAAACAGACTGGTAATTTCGTGAGGGATGACACGACGTACAGACGTGCAAATGGACGAGAAGAGTTCGCCTAGCTCGAGGTTAGAGACCACCGCATTATTGACTTCCAACAAGAGGCGTGAGCGATCCCGTTCCTTTCTGAGCTCCTGGACGTGAAGGATATTATCCACGACGATAGCGATTTGATTACCGATGAGCTGTAACAATTCAACATGCGTCTTATCGTACGTCGCTTTATGAATACTCGCGAAAAGCAATGCCCCTAATGGCCGAAGTGCGGTTGTTAACGGCACGGCACATAACGACAAGATGCCATCTTCCTGCATGGCGGAAAAAGCCTTAGGGTAACACGTCTCTTCTGAAATATTTGAACACAAGTACGGTTCCTGCGTCGTCAAAACCGTACCAGCAGGATGTTCATCTAATGCCCATTCTATTCCGCCCTGAATATCCGCCGAGACTTTCCCTTCTATCACGAAATCCTGAATGACCTGGCGTTCGGGTCGGTGTAACGCCACCGCAATGAAATTCATGGGAACGATTACTGGAAGACGCACCGCCAAGTCTCGTATCAGATCAGTCAGATCTCGATACACCGCAATAGCCTTGGACACCTCTAAGATGGTCTTATAGAAATAGGGCTCTTGGTAGGAAGAAAAAGTTTGATCGTATTCAGCCATACGGGTTAATCATTGGAATAAGCAATCCTTGTATCGTAGATTGACATATAGCATGAGTAAACAATTTTCAAACTCGTTTGAATTCACAAATAGAGTAACTGGGAGTGTGTGAGAGAAATGGCATGAGGGTTCTCCTCATCAACGAATTCTCTAAGCCACCGGTGGGAGCGATGCGACTCCACCGAATTCCTTCTTAACACATCAGCATCTGATGTGATCTTATTTGACGTTGCCAGCCATCCTCTCTTCCTGAATAAATCTCTGCAATACCCGAAGAGATGGGCATAATCCAGAACACAAGGAAGGATGTTCTTAATATTCGTTTTCTTTTAATTTTAACAGCATTTCCTACCCGTGGTAAAAATCTTCGCGTATAATTTTCCCATCTTTCCATGTTTGTACGGCGACTTGCTGCATCTTCACTCGATTGCCATCTTTGAACGTGATATCAAATGACCATTCAACGGCCGCATGATCGCCATCTACGATGACTCGACCTACCTGCGCGCCATGAAACTTTTGGACGTTATCGAGAAATTGAATTTCGTATTCACGATTGACGACTTTTCCGACTCGCTCATCTGCTTGGTTTTCACTCATCACGACGTGATCAGCATAATACGCATCAAAGGTTTCTAAAATTTTTCCTGTCAACACACCATCAATAACGGCTTGAACTTGAGTCTTGATACTCATGATTCAATCTCCTTTTAATGTTGGGATTCCTAAAATTAAAAACTGTTCGTGCACTTATAATCGTTCTCGTCCATGAAGAGAAAGAAGATCTTGCGTGGGACCAAGTGGCACGACGCCCGTCGGATTAATATCATCATGCGTCATGTAGTAATGCCGTTTAATGTGATCGAATTTCACTGTGGTATTAATACCTTCTTGTTGGTACAGATCCTTGAGATATTCGAAAAGATTGGGGTAATCGACAATCCGTCGAATATTGCATTTAAAGTGGCCATGGTAGACCGCATCGAAGCGGATGAGAGTCACAAACAATCGCCAGTCCGTTTCAGTGATCCGTTGGCCAAATACATATCGCTGAGTGGAAAGCCTATTTTCTAGGTGATCCAGCGCGTCAAACAACTCCGTCACGGACTGCTCATACGCATCCTGGGAAGTCGCAAACCCGGCCCGATACACGCCATTATTCACCTTCTCATAAATGAACGCATTCAGCTCATCTATCTCTTGCCGAAGATCTCTTGGATACAAATCGATTGAACTTTTAGTGAATGGATGAAACACCTGATTGAACATGCGCATAATATCGTCATCGGAATTACTGACAATGTTTTTTGTCTCGGAATCCCACAACACCGGTACGGTTACTCGCGATTGAAAATTCGGGTCGGTCGCTTTATAAGCCTCGCTCAACAATTTAAACCCGTTAAGGGAATCTATTGTATGCCCTGGGCCCTCCCGAAAAGCCCATCCTCGATCATCTCGAATAGGATCGACCACCGTCATACCCACCACATGTTCCAATTGCCTGAGGCTTCGAACAATTATCGTACGATGCGCCCAGGGACACGCCCAGGAGACATACAAATGATAGCGTCCCTTGGCTGAGGGATAATCGGAACTCCCATCGTCTGTCACCCAATCACGGAATTCATCTTCTTGCCGATCATAGTGACCATCTACTGTTTGTTCTTGCGGAAATTGGGCCTGCATCATGCTCCTACCTGTTCTTGCCAGATGAAGGTCCCTTGTTTGAGATCTAATAACGCCTGTTCAATTTCTTCTTTGGTATTCATGACAAAGGGACCATAGCGGGCAATGGGTTCACCCAAGGGCTTGGCGGAAATGAGTAACAACCGGGATGCTTCATCCCCAGCCAGAATCTTGACCAGATCTCCATCTTCCAACACCACTAATTTTGTCTGTTCAATCCATTTTGGAGATTTGGCATCATCTTCTACAAATCCAACGTTTCCTTCAAATACATAGGCAAAAGCCGTGTGGCCTTGAGAAACGGGTTGTATGAATGATTGACCAGGAAGAATACGGACATCCAAATAGGTCGGGTTGGCCGCGATGCCCGTGACACCTCCATTTGTTCCTTCCACCTTTCCAGCAATTACTCGAACCTTGCCACCCTCCTCGGTCATGACCTCAGGTATCTCTCCCGAGGGGATATCCTGATATCGTGGTTGGGACATCTTGAGTTTGGACGGAAGATTGACCCAGAGCTGAAATCCGCCATTGCCCTCAGGACGCACTTGAGGCATTTCCTCATGTAGGATCCCTCCTCCTGCCGTCATCCATTGCACGTCGCCTGCCCCAATGCTCCCGGAGTTTCCTAGGGTGTCCCTGTGTTGCACTTCTCCAGCTAACATATACGTCACGGTTTCAATTCCGCGATGCGGATGCATAGGAAAACCTGCTTGATAATCTTCTGCATTGGGTGACCCAAAATGATCGAAGAGTAAGAAAGGATCAAGATAATTCAGCGCTGGTCCCCCAAGACTACGCTTGAGGCGCACACCTGCCCCCTCAACAACAGGAGTCGGTTCAATAATCGTTTTTACTTTTCTCAGTTGCCCACCCATTATATGCACCTCAGCTTTCAGCTCGGATTGTTGATGCAGCTCTTTACACGAAAATACTTATGATGACGATTCCTTTTCATTAAATTTTATTCCTAAATCCTGAATCTCACGATATGGGAGCAACCAAACAAGGGATTCATCATGCAAATCACCCACCTGAATACGGTTACCCCATGGATCTCGAAAATCACAACGAAAATCTGGATGAACCTCTAAGCCATATTTTTGGGTAATCTTTTCTCGAACTTCAGTCACCTGAGCGTCATCACGAACCATGATCCCAAAATGTTTCGTCCGATCAGGCTGTAATTCCTTCACTTCAAAAATCGCCAGGAATTGGTGTTCCCCTAGCTTGCACCAGGCTGCCCCTTCTCCGCCGCGTACCATTTCGAGATGAAACACATCTGCATAAAATTCGACGGCCTTTTGGGCATCGTCGACTTCAATCACCACATGATTGACACCGTAGACTTGAACTGCCATATCTCCCCCTTCCACTCATTTCTGAGTAATGATGACTCGTTGATTAGACGCCGGGACATCCACCATCTCACTTTGCCTGAACCCGGCATTGTGAAACATCTGCTGGTATTCGCTAAAGGTATATGCATCCCCTTCTGGTGTGGTCGTTAGCATGATCAAGCCAAATCCCGCCATTTCCGGTGGGGTGACACGATCTTCATTCGGAATATATTCCAATGTCATCACCTTCCCACCATTCGCCAAAGAAGTATGAACTTTTTTCAGCAAGACCTCGCACGTCTCCACATTAAAATGGTGGAGAAAATTGGTGAGTAACACCAAATCAAACCCTTGCCCCAGATCCACATCGAACACATTGCCAGGCAATGTCTTATAACGATCGCCCATTCCTGCTGCTCCTGCTGTTTCTTGCGCCACGACTAACACATTAACCCAATCCTGGGCCGTCACTTCCGCGTGAGAAACCTTCTTGGCGATCTCAACGCCAAACAGGCCATGCCCTGCGGCAATATCTAGGATTTTTCGCGGATTGGGAGCCTGTTGACGCACCCAGTTCGCAATCCATTCCGCTGGACCTTTCATTAGCGGCGCCATGGAACGCGCAAACGTGACCCATTCCGGATGCTCCGGGGCTGTTGTTCCATGTTCACTCACGACCGTTCCACCTTTTCGAACAGCCCCAGTAAGGTTCTTCACCCCTTCAATTAAGGGTGAAGACAGCATAAATTCTAGCGCTCCTCCTAAGTAGGCTGATGACTGCTTGGCCAAAAACATCTCAGAATCTGGGGTCAAGGCATAGTATCCCTGTTGTTTGTCCAGAAAACCGTTAATCGTTAAATAATCCAGTAACATCCTCATCCCCCGTTGCGAGACCCCACAGCATGTCGCCAAAGACTCAGGCGTTCGGTTTCCTTCTCCAATACCTGTAAACAGATCTAACTCAATGGCTGTCTTGAGAGCAGCCGTGCGTATGTGTGCCGTTGCCGTTTGAAAAAATAAGGCCGGCGAAGGGCTATCAGATAATGATTGTGTGTTCATCTTTGTCATTCCTTTCTGTGGCTCGGCATTATCTTCTTCTTAAAATCATATTCTCCAAAGGGTGGATGTTAAATTTTCAATGCTTTAATTGGAGCAAGAATCGTCGAAGGGTTTTGTTTCCAATCAATATCTGGCGCATCTACATACAGTTCAATTTCATTGCCATCTGGGTCGTGCAGATACAGACTTTGGGTGACAGTATGATCGCTTATCCCTGAAATCGGAATTCCTGCTTGTTCTAATTCGTCTTTAGCAGAACGGAGTTCGTCCAACGTATCACCAATCTTTAGACCAATATGATAGAGCCCACGCCGAATCCCCTGCTGAGGACCAGGTGCGTCCCCCACCTCAATTACAAGCAACTCATGGTGCGTCCGACCCGAAGACAGGGCCACAGCCTTTCCCTCGAACACTCGACCGACTTCTTGAAATCCCAAAAGATCTCGGTAAAACGTAAGCGACTGCTCGACGTCTTTGACATAAAAAACCACATGTCCTAAATAATGCGCTTTCATGATAGCCTCTTTCTCTCCAAGGAAATAAATATCAGACAACAATGAGAAGAATGAAGAGAGGTAATGCGACAAATTCCGAAACCTTGGGCCGTTACTGTCATAGCTACATCTGTATATGAGAAAAAGTGGAACATCATTATTCCAAGACTTGTCCCTTTAAGAACACATTGTAGATCGCCAAGAATTTCATAAGAACTCCCATCATTCATCGGGCTTTCTTGGCCTGCCCCGACGCTGATCGTTTGTGCACATTCTCTACAATCTTTTTGACTTTTGAAGGCCGTTCTTTTTCTCCTGTCGGGTGGCTTGGTGATTTGTTTGCAGACGAAATCATGATGCCCTCAAAGCTATCCCGTAAACGACGAAGTAATCGCTTGGCTATCTGCACGTCAGACGTATTCAAGGCTTGCACAAAAAACGGCCGCATGAATTCTGCATGGGCTGGAAAAACGTCTTGAAATACGTCAACTCCTTTTATGGTCAACTGCACCTTGGTAGCTCGACGATCCCCTCCAACCTGCCCACGCTCAATCAACCCTTTATGCTCTAAGCGGTCTAACACCCCTGTCAATGTTCCCTTGGTGGTTAACGTTTGTTCTGATAATTGTGTGCAAGTCAGACCCTTCGTTCCTTCCAGTTCAGCGATGACATCAAATTGGCCGGGAGTTAATCCCAATGATTGAATATGGCGATTTCCTACTCGATAAAAGGCAAGATAGGCCTCAACCAAGGGCCGCAACAGACTCAAATATGGATCATCCTGGTAATCGCGTATTGGCATACATGCTCCCTTAGTAATTCCACACCTCCAGCAAACAGACTCCACTGCAACCATCGAAAAACTTCGAGTACTTAATACTAGTTAGTATAATACTAACTAGAACTGCTGTCAATTCCACGATGAACATATACCTGGGATTTTTGAATTTGGTTTAAAAAAGGAACAGATTTGATATTTCTAGCCAATGCCCATTTGCTCAATTTCTCTCTGAAGGCAATTCCCGAAATGCTGTAGGCTTTTTCCTCCATGACCTACATTAAAAAATTGCATTCACGAACTTGTAAATACTTATTTTATTTGACTTTTTCGCCACCTCTCGCCATTGGAATACCCCTTGCATCTTGGTGAATTTCATCTATACAAATCTCCATTTTTATTCAGGAGGGTGCCAGGTGACGCGTTATCTTAAAATTTGCCGGTTTATTTTCGTACTAAGTCTTGTGCCAATTTTACCTTCCGTGGGAGGCGAAACAATCAAGCAACTTCCGGGTGCAGCCCTAGAAGCCACCACAAACTCGGCTGGACCACATATATTAGAGGGAAAGCTGCTGACTATAGAAGGAGATTTCTGGGTTGTTGAAGATATGTCTGGCAATCGGCATCGAATTCACATTGTTGCCGATACCACATTACCCAGAACCCCGAAGCAACAAGGAGATTCCATACAAGCTGTTGTCAGAAAAGGTGGGCACGCAAGCTTCATACAATAATCTATTTATAGCCCACGGCGGAGGGACTGGTTTTAAGGAGACGGTGATTCCGACCGCACCCGGAGTCTTGTTTCCTCATCAGCCACCTTCCCAATGGTCCCTCCGCCACCATTTTTTTGAGAAGCCGCAACCCAGAAAGCAGTCATTATGGATATTTTCAGCTTGACACCCACTTCAAGGCCCTCCATTTCTCTCGCAACGTTCGTCCCAGAACCTATTCTGCTTGTTGACGACGACGACCTGCACCGCTCCTGTCTCAAAGAATTTCTTGAACGACGAGGTTATGTGTGTGTCGAAGCGATAAATGGATTAGAAGCGCTAGATGTGTTACGCCAGGAATCTATCTCGATTATTATTACTGACAATAATATGCCTGAGATGGATGGATTGACCTTTATTGAACAGGTGAAACAGGAATTTTCCCATGAGATTCTTCCTATTTTTCTGATGACAGCTGCCGTCTCGAACTCCGTCCGCCTTCGCGCCTTTAAAAGCGGAGTGTATCGAGTTTTTGAAAAGCCTTTGGATTTCCAAGAGCTTTGTTATGCGGTAGATTGGGTGTCAAAATTCGATCTCCATGCTCCAATTTCGACAAAATCTTCCTCTGCCTAGATCCTTCAGGTCACACGTTTTTCGCGCTGGCTTCTGTCGAAAAACTCACAGCTCAACCAGCGGATTCTTGAATACTCTGAAAGAATGATGTGGAATTTTTCAGCGACTCCGGAGAGTGAGGGAAACCCTCACAGCACACGGTTCGACTTGATTACCCTGCAAGATCCTCAAATACGGCTTTCAATGTTTTTGCGAGCACAGCACCATTTACCGGCTTCATCAGAAACCTTTTTAAGCCAAGCTGACGGGCCTTTTCTTCAGACATAGTATGACTAAAGCCGGTACAGAGCACGATAGGAATATCGGGACGAATCTCTAGCAACGCCTTTGCCAACGTTTCTCCACTCATGGTCGGCATCGTTTGATCGGTCACCACAACATCAAACCGATCTGGCTGCCTTCTCAAGAGCTGAACGGCTTCATGAGGATTCGTCTTGGCAACCACTGTATAACCTAAATACGTCAGCACTTGTTCGCCCCACCGAGCTAACACATCCTCATCATCCACAAACAAGACGCGACCTTTCCCCTGAGGCCAGTCCATCACATTAGCGCTTTGCGCCGGAAGAACAACATCTAATCGAGGCAATAAGATAGTGAATGTTGTCCCTTGCCCTACTGCACTTGCAGCATGAATATGTCCACCATGGCCCACGATAATGCCATGCACTACCGCTAACCCCAAACCTGTCCCTTCGCCTAAAGCCTTTGTCGTGAAAAAGGGCTCAAAGATCCGTTCCAAGATTTCGCTGGCCATTCCTTGTCCCGAATCTTGAATTTTCAATTGTAAGTATGTACCAGGCTTTAACTCAGGAAATTCTTGACTCGAGTTCTCCCTCACTTCTGTCGAAGTAACCATCAAACTCAAGATACCACCCTGAACTCGCATCGCCTGCTCTGCATTCGCACATAGATTCATAATGACTTGGTGGATCTGAGTGGAATCTGCAAAAACCACAGCCGAATCCGTGGCCACCGTAGACTGTATTTCTATCGTGGTTGGAAGAGTTGCCCGAACCATTCGTAGGGCTTCTTGCACCGTGATATTTAAATCAACCGCTTCTCGCTCATGGTCCGATCGGCGACTGAACGCCAAAATTTGCTTAACCAGTTCTTTTGCTCGATGACCCGCGGTGAGGACTTCTTCTAAATAGGCAACTAACTTTGGTTCTTTGTTAGCTTGCGCCATTGCCAGTTCTGAATAACCTAAAATCGCACCTAAAATATTATTAAAATCATGTGCAATTCCACCAGCTAAAGTCCCAATCGCCTCCATCTTTTGGGTCTGTCTCACCTGTCTTTCGCTATGTTCCAGCGCATCTTCTGCACGTTTCCTATCTGTGATATCTTCACAGGATAGAAGCAACATTTGCTGTTGATCCGGCCCGATAATGGTTCGACATGTTTCTTTGACCCACATACTCGTTCCATCTTTTTTTACCTTTCGCAATTCTTTCTGAGATATCTGATTCACCGACGCAAAGCTCTTTTCAACTTCCCCAAGAAATGCGCTATGGTCTTCTGGGTCAAGGACCAAAAGAATCGATTGCCCCACTAATTCTTGAGCTGCATATCCCAAAATGGCAGCGCCAAATTGATTCACGGATAAAATATTCAGATGAGCGTCCACCGTAAAGTACGTAAGCGGGGACTGGTCGTAGATTGCCCGATACCGTTCCTGACTTGCTTCCAATGCTTCTATAGCGCGTTTCCGTTCAAGCTCCGCTCCTGCTCGAGCAGCAAAAATCTGTAATAATGCATGGTCTTGTGGCTTCAAATTCAACGATTGTGTACCCATAATCGCCAAATTCCCTACAACATCGCCTTGAGAATTGAAGAGAGGGGTTCCACAGTACCCTTCAAGCTCTAGCGCTTTCACCGTTGGGTTATTAGGAAATAACTCTTGAACCCCTTGAGAAAAGTATACTGGATGCCCATCAAACACCTTCTCACATGGGCCTTCACCACAATCATATTCAAATCCTGATTCAAAATGATCTCTATTCCAAAAGGTCAACCCATAAACAATTGGAAAGGTTTCTTCTACTCGTTCTGCTAAAAAAACCAACGGAACCTGAATAGCATACGCCAACTGACGAACCAGATTCTGGAAAAAATCCTGATTCCCTGCAGCAACACTTCCTTTGACAATCGCTTCTAATGCTTCCTCTGCCTTTTTTCGATCGGTAATATCGCGAGACACAATAACGCCTCGAACATCACCCAATGCAGTTTGAAACACACGTCCCGTGCTTTCAAACCAACGATACTCTCCATTGTGATGACGATAGCGATAAATTGCCCGACCAGACCCTAACGCTCGCATAGCTTCAGTAAATTCTTTCACGACTATTGCTTGGTCATCAGAATGCACAAAAGAAAAAATATTGGTTCCAAGTAATGCATGGGGGGCATACCCTAATACCTCTTCAAAGTTAGGGCTTGCATATAAGAACGTTCCAGATCCATCAACTTCTGTGATCAAATCATAGGCATTCTCCATGATTGCCCGGTACCGTTTTTCTCGTTCTTGAATAGTCAGTTCTGCCGCTTTTCGAAAGGTAATGTCTCGAGCAATGCAATAAAGACCTTGAGTCTCGTCATCTATTTGACCAAAAACTTCTTTGGTGACGAGAAAGGTGCGAGAAATAACTCCAGAATCTTCTATATCAATTTCAAATGATTGGTGCGTCTTCTCGTCAATGACATTTTGGTCGTACTGGGTAAAAAGCGGATGAGTTCCATTCAGAAACAATTCCCCATCTGTTTTTCCGACAATCTCTTCAATCCGACAACCAAGAACAGCCGCTCCCGTAGAATTCACCAACAAATATCGGCCATATTGGTCTTTCATAAAAATGATATCGCTCGTACCTTCAACTACCGCTGTCAATAACGCATGCTTTCGCTTAAGAACATCTTCCGCTTCCTTCTCCTCGGTAATATCTCGAATCGTGCCTCCACCTCGAACGAATACTCCTTGTTCATCAAAAATGCCTTGGCCCTTCGCTCTGAACCAACGATATTCTCCCTGCTTCGTCCTTAGTCGAGATTCCACTTCATACGGCACCTGATGCTCAATATGATCACGGAGTGCTTGAAACACTCGAGCATGATCTTCAGGATGAAGCCTGTCCGCCCAAGATGCCAATACGGGAGGAAATTCATCTTCTTCAAATCCAAGAAGCGCCTTAAATTGCGACGAATACCAAGCCGGAGTTTCAGGAGAATCCCAGGGCTGACCTGGTAATGGATGCCCAACCCAAAGACCTTCTTGAGAACCCATTACTGCAATATGGAATCGATCAAGTTGTTTGCGCAATGTCGCAATCGTCTCTTGCGCATCCGCAAGTTCCTGCCGAAGTTCTTCATTGTCAGCACCACGGTCTACACGCGCAGCTTCCTCAACAATTTTGACGTCCTTCTCAACGCTTTGATGCAAGGCCGTGTGTAGATAGCGAGCCGTCACATCTAATACGATGCCCTCATATCCCAGCACCCCACCATGAGAATCGCGTATCACGCAGGCATAATCTTCAAGCCACAACAACTCATGATCTGTTCGATTCCCCTGCCACAATACTGGGCCAACCAAATCTTGATTTTGGAAAGACTGTTTCCATTCATTTCGCTCTTGCGACTGAACATATAATTGGTTCCCGATGTCCATCACGCTCTCCATCATTTCCTCAGGAGAGTCAAAACCAAAGATTCGAGCGAGTGGCGCGTTCGCCATGACTAATTTCCCGTCAACCGTACTGTGATATATCCCAACAACCGTTTGATCAATAAATTTTCCTAATTTCTCATCAGAGATAGTTTCTAACGAAATGCCCTGAGTTTCAGAAGAGCGGAGAGATAGGCGCAGATCTCCAATCTGTTTATTGAAAATTTCTTTTTGTTGGGAGAAAGTCATCGTCACAGGATTATTAGAATCCATGAAAGCCGCACCTGCTTAAAATGGAAAATCCAGAGAGGGTAGGACTATTTACGCTAGCTATCAAAGCACAATGAAAGATCTTCATCTTAATGTCAAGAGAAAATGCTTCTCAGGCAAAATTTGCGGCACAGTGCTTTTAATGAGATACCCACATAATCAAGTGAGATATCGTTTTGATACCCTAGAAACAGCATGGTAGAATTCATTGCTAATTTTTCCTTTACCACTTAGGACGAAATGATGAAACTACCTGTTCTGACTATCGCTGGCTCTGATCCTAGTGGAGGCGCTGGCATCCAAGCTGATCTCAAAGCCTTATCGGCAAACGGGGTCTTTGGCATGTCGGTTCTCACCTCAATTACCGCTCAAAACACTTGTGATGTTTCATCAGTCTTTCATCTCCCTCCTGAAGTCATTAAGGCTCAGCTTGATGCCATATTCTCTGACATCCCGGTTAAAAATATCAAAACCGGCATGTTGGCTACACCAGATATCATTACAACCGTTAGCAACAACCTTGCGGCACAGACCATCGAACATCTTGTGGTTGATCCAGTCATGGTGGCCAAAGGTGGACATGTGCTTCTTGAAAAAGAAGGCATTGCTACGATCAAGACCCAACTATGTCCTCAGGCTTTTCTCATTACTCCAAATATTCATGAAGCTGAAACATTATCAGGGATGACGATCAACAGCATTGCTGATGCTCGAACGGCCGCCAAAATCATCCATCAATTAGGCTGCCAATATGTGTTGATTACAGGCGGGCACCTCAAAGAACAACCAGGCACAGACCTCCTCTACGATGGCCGATTTTTTCGAATGTATACAGGTGAATATATACAGACTCAGAATACCCATGGGACGGGTTGCACCTTGGCATCAGCCATTACCGCAAATCTCGCGAAAGGGAAACCCATTGCCGATGCCATCGAAGCGGCAAAAACGTACACAACCAAAGCCATTCGCCATAGCTTCACGCTCGGGAAAGGCCATGGACCAACGGACCACTTCTACTTTCTTCAAGCCTAAGCAACAATGGAGACGGTTTCGTCACAGCACGAAGAACACATACTAGAAACTCATGTAAAATTTTTAAATGCCTTCGGTCTCTCTACTCAAGCCATTTTAGCCGAACCTTCCACGCCAACTCACCAATGCGCCATTCTCTGTCATGGGTTTCTTTCTGATAAACAGAGTCGTACGAACCGTCGACTCACCGAACTCCTCGTTCCCCAAGGCATCGCCACATTTCGATTTGATTGGTATGGCATGGGAGACACTCGTGAACATTTCTCAACCATGTCCCTCAAACAATGCGAAAATCAACTCGATGCAGCTTTTGAAATATTACAAAAACGAGGAATGAATCGACTTGGCCTCGTTGGATCAAGCTTTGGCGGTTTACTTGCGATTCTCTCAGCCGCCAGACAGCCCACACTTAAGGCCTTGGGGCTTAAATGCCCAGTTGTGGATTTCCCGGAAACCTTGCGGTTGGAATTTGGACATGAAGCCATGGAACGCTGGAAAGCTACCGACCACATCCCCAATATTGTAGGTGATGACTCACCCGTCCCCTTGCATTATCGTTTTTATGAAGAATGTCTCACCTATGATGCCTATGCGGCCCTGTCTCACATACACATGCCTACCTTGGTCGTTCATGGCGGCCAAGATGAACTCATCCCTCGGTCGCAAATTGATCGCTTATTGACAACACTCACGACAACAAAACAATTGAAGTTAATTGAAGGTGCAGGCCATCAATTTGGCCGACCTGAAGAATTTCGACTCATGACCAATCATCTAAGCCAATGGATGATGCAGCATTTAAGAAGTTGATAATATCCAAGAGTAAGAATAGGAGTCATCCCAGTTTGGCTACAGTGGAACCAACCGATGTGCAATTAGAAGTTTTTCGTGTGCTCTATCCTCTCTTCAAAGATGAAGTCTTCAAGCGCCGAGAACAAATGATGCGACTAACAGCCTTTGCCAGTACCTTTTTGGCGTTCTCCCTTGTTACTCTCTTACCTATGGCCCCTTGGGAAACAGCTCCATCTCTCACTCGATGGCTCGCGATTTCAGGTGTAGGAATATTTTCTAGCCTATTCGCCTATTTAATACTCCAACATGCTGAACGGCATCGGATGGCAAAGCAGCAATTAATTGAATTAGAGCAGACCCTCGGCCTCTATCAAGAAGGATGGCAACCAACCGGAAATGCACTCTTTCCGAAGCATTGGCAATCTGATTGGACAGCGGATCGAAGCGTCACCATTTATCTGGCCACTCTTGCAATTCTTACGACTTTAGTCATCTGCTCCCTACTGATTCAGATTTGAATGACTTGTGTATGATGACTAACTTTTTTACCTTAGGCTAAAGAATTACCCCTATGTTGAAATCATATCGAGGCGTCAAACCGCTTGTGGCAGATAATACTTTCATTGAAGACACAGCTATGGTGATCGGAGATGTCGTCATTGGATCAGATTCTAGTGTCTGGTTTCATGCCGTTGTCCGAGGGGATGTTCATTTTATTCGCATTGGGCATCGAACGAACATCCAAGACCTTTCTCTGTTACATGTGACACACAATACCTATCCGTTAACCCTCGGAGATGATATTACCATTGGACATCGTGTCATCTTGCATGGATGTACGATTCGTGATCGCGTACTTGTCGGGATGGGCTCCATTATCATGGACGGAGCGATTGTGGAAGAGGACTGCATAATCGGTGCAGGTAGTTTGGTCACGGAACGCATGCAAATACCATCTAAGAGTCTTGTGATCGGGTCTCCAGCCAAAATCAAACGCACGCTGTCTGATGATGAAGTTTCATGGATCAAGGAGTCGGCCTCAAATTATTCACGATACGCGCAACATTATATTGCCGATCAACAAGAATAGTTCAGAGTTAGGGCTGATCCACTATCAAGTCCTTTCCACCCTTGCCAACTATTGAACGTCGCAAGCCCAACAGTTTTGTCGATTTCTCCTCCATTGTATACGTCACAACAACAACACCCACTCGTTATTCTGGGAGCGGGTTATACAGGCCTTCATGTCTATCAACAGGCAATTGAAAAAGGGGGGCTGGCTTTTGCTACCAGTCGAAGCCCACATACCCAATTAGACAGTATTTTTCCAGAACACCGCATACGATTTGATTTGGCCCAGGATAGCACTTGGGGAAATGTACCCGACCCAGCAGACCTCGTTTGGTGTTTCCCAGCTATCCCATTTGACCTGGTCAAAAATTTCTTATTGACCCGTTCACAATTTTCTGGACGATTGCTTGTGATGGGAAGTACGTCCGCTTACATTCCAGATGGTCACCCCATTACCGAAAACACATATCTCAAGACACATCTGCCGCGCGTACAGACAGAAGAATATCTTCGCACGCACTATGGAGCTGTGGTAATCCGCCTGGCTGGCCTCTATGGGCCAAGGCGTCATGTGTATGATTGGATACGAAAAGGCAAAATCCAGAACACAAAAAAATGGGTGAATCTGCTTCACGTCGAAGACGCCGCAGCCATTTGCCTACAGGCCCTTGAACAGGCTTCCGATGGAAGCACGTATCTGGCAAGTGATGGTCACCCACGGACCTGGGCTGAAATATGCACTGTCGCCTCATCAAAATGGCAAATCACTATCCCTCCCCTCACCAAGTCACAGAACGCAGGGAAACAGATTTCGATTCACAAATTGCATACCGAGTTAGATTACACGTTCCGCTTCCCCGATCTGTACGAAGCACTAGATTCTATTGAAATTGGGACAACATAAGTTTCGCCCTACCGAAAAATCGCGACAAGAAAAAAAAGGACCAATCCATTATTAATAGCATGCGCACATATGCCAGGAAACACACTTCCTGTCCGTTCATAAATCCAGGCCCACAATAGTCCACTCCAGAATACTGTGAGAAATGCGATTGGTCCATATCCATGAGCCAAAGCAAAAACCGCTGCGCTTCCAATCATAGAAATAGGAAAACTAAATTTCGTCCGTAACGTCAAAAAAACCAGGCCCCGAAAAATTATTTCTTCAAATATCGGAGCAAGCACAACCACCTCTATAGCCATTTTCAGTAACTCTGCTTGGCTTCCCCAGACCACTTGTGGAAGAAACCATTCTGTCCAATGGACGGAGGCTTCGAAGACCTCGCCCCCAAACATAATAAACCAATCACCCATCAGCCCTAATGCAATAACACCCAATAATATTGGGAAAGAAGATTTAAAGCGTTGAAACAGATCCTTGCAACCGAACACCTGCAAGAGAGATTGACTTGGAGGTCGCCCCAGCAACATTATAGCCAGGCCCACTGTAGGGAGATATAAAAAAAGGGATCCATAATTCTCTAAGATGTTCTCGCCATCCGGTACAACGGACACAAGGGCAATGAGCACAATCGACAAGGCTCCTCCACGAACCAACACAGCGAACCCTTCATGGAACAACCATGGAGATATCCGCTGATTAAAAGTTCCTACATTCTGAACCTCCCGCTGCTTAAACCACATGATGAGCAGATAGACCAAGCACATGAGACCTACTCCTGCCAGAGCGATTTCGAAGATGATGAACGCTCGCCATTTCCACAAGTGCTGGTCAGTTAATAGTTGAAATTGCTGCTGCAAGTTTTCTTGTAATACCTGATTGCCTGATTGACTAGCTAACCGTCCGGCCAATTGAAAATAAAACCAATTAGCTGGAACCTCTTCAGCCAATTGAGCTTGAAACATGTCATAACCACTATCTACATTGCTTCCATTTAAATAAACCCAATCGAGGATTTGGCTAAGTTTTGGTGCCGGAGAAATTCCTGATTTCCACACCTCTATTGACTCAAGAAGATCTGTTCTCAATTCAGCTTCGCCGTTTAATATTCCTGCATACAATTCATCTAAAGGATTGCGTCGCTCATGTGGCAATTCCGCATACCACTCGCGTAACTGTTCTTGAGTATCACCATCTTTTCTCCAGAGACGAAATATGCTTTGTTCAACCGTGGAGAGTTCTGAAAACCGTGACTCAAAACCCAACATGCGACTGGCCAGCCGCTCCAAATCACGACTGGCCGTCACTGATTCCGACATGACCTCAGAAGAAGAAACGCTCCACTGAATCAACGCAAACCCACATAAACAAATCATCAAACATAGCGCTGTCAGAGTAGGGGAAAAATTCAGCTCGTTGGGTAAATCTGCATCAGAGACTGACAAGGAGGGAGAGAATTGAGGCGTTTCCTTCATGACACAATCAACTATGGAGCATTGCTTATCTCAACTTCACAGAGCTTTCGATGCTAGACAGGTCCACAATTTGAATAGCCCTAGAGAAACCAACTCGCATGGAAACTGAACCAGCGTATGAGAATAGATATGTTAAACAACGCACACGGAGGATGGGGGACCCGAAGCCTAATAGCTAACAAGTACGCATATCACGAATTGAAGATACCCCAGAGGAGAATGCTCATTCCTAGAGGCCAGAGATAATACGAAAATAAATAAAAATGATTGTGACGGACTAACCGTAGAATGACCCCAATCGACCAATACCCAACAACAGCCGCAACACCCATTCCCACCAAATAGACCTCGAGTGAATCATGGGTTTCTCCTAAGACTTTCACTAATTCTAGGAGCGTGGCTCCAACAATCGCCGGCATTGAAATCAACAATGAAAAGCGTGCCGCCAATTCCCGATCCAATCCCAAAATTATGCCTCCCGCAATGGTGGAACCTGAACGAGAAATTCCTGGGAAGACGGCGGCACCCTGAATTATTCCAATCAAGAGTGCATCCCAAGGTCTCATTTCCTTTGCCGTGCGAGCAGATGTCCCTCCGCGAGTCCCCCATAGAATGCCGCCGGTTACTAAAAACATCACAGACACAAGCGATGGTTGTGCCAATGTTTCAATTCCAATTGATTGCACACCTAAACCAATAATCGCAGTGGGGACGGAGGCCAATAACACATAATGAATAGTCTGGCGTTCACAGCCTTGAAACATACTACCCGGTTCAGTCGGTAAGCCCACATAACCCTTGCCAAGCGTCAGAAGATCTTGCCAAAAATAGAGAAGAATCGCTGTCACCGTCGCCATATGCAGCATGACGTCATAGAGCAAATTCTCCTCGCTGAATTGTCCAAACCAATGCTGCGCCATGACCAAATGTCCAGAAGAGGAGACTGGCAAAAATTCAGTAAGTCCTTGAATGACGGCTAAGACCACCGCTTCGATGTAACCCATGCGTTAGGCGTATCTCCACAGCAGAGTCGGGAAAAGATAGGAGACGGTCATCAATTTGATCCTGTACAATCAACGGAAAATTCTCGAACACCCTCTTCCCAGGCTGGCAACGTAATGGCAGGATCCTGTATCGAAGTCAAAATCGCATAGGGAGGACGTGGGGCAGGCAAGGGGTATTCAGCGGTCGTAATTGGCGTAACCTCAGCTTGGATTCCACGGGTTTGATAGAGGAATTTGGTAAATTCATACCAACTTGTGCCACCAGACCCTGCCAAATGATAGGTTCCATATGACTCGGTCTCGATTAGCCGGGAAACGGCCCGTGCTAAATGTGGGCAATAGGTTGGCGAGCCAAATTGATCGTTCACCACCCGAATATGTCCTTGATTGGCTAAACGCAATATCGTCTGAGGAAAGTTTTTCCCAATAATATGATACAGCCATGCTGTTCGAACAATGAAATGCTTGGGATTATTTCTTTGAACAGCTTCTTCTCCAGCTAATTTGCTCTGCCCATAGACTGACTGCGGATTGGGACAATCAAACTCATGATAAGGACGCGCTTGTCGACCATCAAAAACATAATCAGTTGAGAAATGTACAAGAGGAATATTCATCTCATGTGTTGCTAATGCGAGATTCCTTGGTCCCAAGGCATTCCCACGATACGCCGCTTCTTGCTGTATTTCCGCTTGATCCACCTGAGTGAACGCTGCAGCATTCAAAACAAGATCGGGTTGTATCTGATTCAACGCTTTTCGAACATACTCAAGTTGACAAATATCGAGCGCACGGGAATCCCACGCAATCACCTCTTGATCGACAAACTGCGCTCTTAACGCTTGCCCCAATTGTCCTTGAGCACCCGTAACCACTAATTTAGAAAATTTCATATTTGGTGGTTAGGAAGTTTATCCCACAACGCTCGCAAGGAAAGTCCAGCAGCGTCTTTGGGAGAAAGAATCGGATAATCATTTGGCCAGTGAATACCAATTTGATCATCATTCCAGGCAATCGTGATCTCATCGCCCGGGGTATAGATATCCGTACATTTATACTCCACCTCTGCCATCTCTGAAAGAACGAAAAATCCATGGGCAAACCCCGGAGGAATATAGATTTGCTTGAAATTTTCTGCTGTCAACGTCACACATTCCCAAGAGGCAAACGAGGGAGATCCTCGACGAATATCTACAGCCACATCGAAAATTTCTCCTTTAATCACTCGTACCAACTTCCCTTGAGGCCGTGACATCTGGGCATGCAGCCCACGAAGTGTCCCGCGCACCGATGAGGAACAATTATCCTGGACGAATGAAAAAGAAATTCCTCCTTCCTCATATTTATCACAATGATACGTTTCTAAAAACCATCCCCGCTCATCACGATAGACATCTGGTTCTATAACAAGAACACCAGGCAACGAAGTCGTCAAAATTTTCATGAGGAGTTAAATTTACGATCCATTCACCAAGCTGAGCAAATATTGTCCATACCTGTTGTCTTTCATTCGTGTCGCTAACTTTAATACATCTCCAGCTTGAATATACCCCATGGTATACGCAATCTCTTCTGGACACGCCACCATTAAACCCTGTCGCTCCTGCAACACCTGAATATATTGTGCAGCTTGCATGAGAGACTCATGAGTACCCGTATCTAACCATGCAATCCCTCGACTCAATACTCGAACGTGAAGTGAAGCGTTTTCTAAATACATTCTATTCACATCGGTGATTTCCAACTCACCTCTGACCGAAGGCTTAAGAGAATCAGAAATTGACACAACACTATTGTCGTAAAAATATAACCCCGTCACGGCAAAGCCCGATTGAGGATGAACAGGCTTTTCTTCCAAGCTCGTTGCTTGCCCTTCATCATTAAACGTCACGACTCCATAGCGTTCTGGATCACGAACTTGATAAGCAAAGACTTGAGCGCCTTCGCGCTGAGCAGCCGCTTCAAGCAAATATCCTGACAAGCCATGCCCATAGAAAATATTATCCCCAAGAATAAGGGCGACTCGATCCTGTGCAATAAACTCTCGACCAATGACAAAGGCCTGAGCAATCCCTTCCGGTCTCGGTTGGACTGCATATTGAATATTCAAGCCTAGATGACTGCCATCACCGAGCAACCGTACAAATCCATCTTGTTCATGTGGAGTCGTAATGACCAAAACATCTTGGATGCCAGCTAGCATGAGCGTTGATAAGGGATAGTAAATCATCGGTTTGTCAAAAACAGGGACAAGCTGCTTACTCACCGCGTGGGTAAGAGGGTACAGTCGTGTTCCAGACCCACCGGCCAGTATAAGGCCTTTTAACTTTGCCATGCGCTGCTCTCAATATTCTTCATAGTCAACTGACAATTTAACTGCCCGCTTCGGTCAATGAATCTAGGCATCTGATAATCCAAGTCGTTCACCTTGGTAAGATTGCTTGGTGACAACCTCACACCATGCACGATTATTCACATACCACCGGATCGTTCGAAGCAAACCTGATTCAAAGGTATGAGTCGGGACCCATCTCAATTGTGTTTGAATTTTTGTTGGATCAATTGCATATCGAAAATCATGCCCGGGACGATCAGGAACAAACGTTTTGAGATCCTCATACTGGCGTATTCCGCGATTCACCAGAGCAGGATTCGATTCACAGGGAACGACTTCATCGAGAATGTGGCAAACCGCATCAATGACTTCCATATTTGAACGTTCTGACTGTCCCCCTAAATTGTATTTTTCGCCAGGGATACCTTCCTCGAGTACGCGTAACAACCCCTCACAATGATCCTCGACAAACAACCAATCACGAATATTTTGCCCATCTCCATAAATCGGCAGAGCGTTGCCTTCCAAAGCATTCAACACCATAAGAGGAATGAGTTTCTCAGGAAACTGATAGGGCCCATAATTATTCGAACAATTAGTAATAATCGTGGGAACATCATAGGTATGGAAATATGCCCTGACCAAATGATCAGCACTGGCCTTTGAGGCTGCATAAGGAGAATTCGGAGCATAGTTGGTTTCTTCCGTGAACAAACCAGTTTTGCCTAATGTCCCATAGACCTCATCCGTGGAAACATGCAGAAATCTAAACCGTTGCCGCTGATCAGTCTCAGCCTTGCTCAGAAAAAGTCTGACCGTATCGAGTAACACCAATGTCCCCGTCACATTGGTGTGAATAAAAGGATGCGGATCGTCAATTGATCTATCCACGTGTGATTCAGCAGCAAAATTCACCACCCATCGAGGGCAAAATGTATCAACCACTCGGGCCATTTCAGCTTCATCGGCAATGTCAGCGTGAGCAAACTGCAATCGAGAATTTTCCCACAAGTCTTCCAAACTTTCACGATGACCGGCATAGGTTAATTTATCCACTACCACAACTCTCACGTCTGTCTTGGCTAAAACCATACGAACAAAATTCGCGCCAATAAACCCCACGCCTCCCGTCACAACCATTGAATCCATCATACCGTTATCTTTTAGAAGAGGAGAACAATGTTAAAATCGTATGACTGCACGCGACAGAAAAAGAAGAAGAATGTATGACCGAATTTTCAACAATTATTCCACGGTCACACTTTTGGCAAGGTTTCGAGGTCGATCGACATCCAATCCACGCTGCACAGCAATATGATACGCTAAGAGTTGAAGACCGACGGTAAATAGAATAGGCGTCAATAGAGGATGAACATCTGGAATCGCAAAGACATGATCAGCTACTTGATCTAAAGCATGATCCCCTTCTGAAACAAACGCAATGACAGGAGCGCTCCTCGCACGCACTTCCATCAGATTGCTCACAGATTTTTCATACAGACGATCTTTGGGCGAAAGCACGACTACTGGCATTTCACTATCAATTAATGCAATCGGACCATGCTTCATTTCTCCTGCCGCATAACCCTCTGCATGAATATAGGAAATTTCTTTAAGTTTAAGGGCTCCCTCTAAGGCGATGGGATAATTAATACCTCGTCCTAAGTACAAGAAATTTCGTTTTTTCGCATACTGTTTGGCAATGGATTCAATCATATTCTCTTGTTTTAAGATATGCTCAACTTGGCCGGGAAGCAGGAGAAAATGATCCAACCACCACCGTCCTTCTTCTGGACTCAACACTTCGTGAACCCGTCCCACGTGCAGAACCAATAAATACAAAGCAATCACTTGCCCCGTAAACGCTTTGGTGGATGCCACGCTAATTTCTGGTCCGCAACGCGTATAGATGACTCCGTCAGCTTCGCGGGCTAAAGTGCTCCCCACGGCATTCACTATTGCCAGAACGCGCGCGCCACGCCGCTTGGCTTCACGTGCAGCGGCCAACGTGTCAGCAGTTTCACCAGACTGAGAAATAGCAATAAACAAGTCATTGGGTTGGATCATGGGGTCGCGATATCGAAATTCGGAGCCAATGTCGACTTGAATCGGTCGACGAACCATCTCCTCAAAAAGATATTTTCCGACCAATCCCGCATGCCAAGATGTCCCACAAGCAACAATCCAAAACCTTCTCGCACCTAAAAGTTCTTCTTTCGTCATGACCAAATCCGGAAGATCCGCCTCTCCCGATTCGTAATTAAATCGCCCACGAAGTGTATCCATGATGACCTGGGGCTGTTCATGAATTTCCTTCATCATAAAATCTGGATACCCGCCTTTTTCAGCGGCCTCTGCATCCCAATGAATGGTTTCAGCTTGATATTCCTTTGGCTGACCTTCGGGATCAAAAACCTTGATCTCAGATTCTTGCAATATGGCCACTTCACCATCTTCTAAAAACAACACTTCTCGAGTATATTCCAATAGAGGAGTGACATCTGATGCTAAAAAAGCACCTGTTCCATTCAACCCAATCACGAGAGGACATCCTGAACGACTCACCACAATTCGTCCTGGTTCAGCCAAAGACATGACTGCAATGGCATAGTTCCCATGTAACTCATGGGCTACCTGACGAATCGCTTGATCCAAACGACTCTCTCTCTTCATCACAGAAGACAATAAATGTGCAATGACTTCGGTATCGGTTTCGGACTCAAACCGATGTCCTTCCGATTCCAATTGATGTCGTAAGGTCAGAAAATTTTCAATAATGCCATTATGAACAAGCACCAGGTCTCCTGAACGGTGAGGATGCGCATTTTGCTCAGAAGGTCGACCATGTGTTGCCCAACGAGTGTGCCCAATGCCTGTACTTCCTTCAATAGAGGTCTTATGGAGTACTGCCTCCAAATTGCTTAGCTTCCCCTCACTTCTTCGAATCTCTAGATTTCCATTATGCTGAATAGCAAGACCTGCGGAGTCATAGCCACGATATTCGAGGCGCCGTAACCCAGATAGCAAAATTGGCACTGCAGATTCCCGCCCGACATATCCAATAATCCCACACATAAGCTCGCACTTCCTTATTTTATTTAGTTATAGACCGTTGCAGAAAGATATGTGATATTTCGGTAAATTCATGAAATATCTTAAGGTGAAATGTAGACCTTCACGAGGCCAATCGGGAGAAATATACCCAGAGCCTTATTTTGGTGATTCTTCTTGCTTCTGAAGAACCGGTGTTATTGAAGGCTGCTCTTCAGCCTTACCGCTTTTACCATTGGAGGGGAGAACCGAGGGATCCAACAAGGCTCGGCGACGTGATGCCGTTCCTTCTTTATTAATCTGTGACACACGAGATATGCCTAAGGCATCAGCCGGAACGTTTTCGGTAACGGTCGTCCCCGCAGCGATTATGGCCCCAGCACCAATAGTGACAGGGGCAATGAGTTGAACATCGCTTCCAATAAACACATTGTCTTCAATAATAGTTTTTGCCTTTCGATAGCCATCATAATTACAGGTAATGGTTCCAGCACCAACATTGACATTCTCGCCGATGCAGGTATCCCCAAGATAACTGAGGTGATTCACCTTTGACCCCTCCCCAACCTCGGTTTTTTTCAGTTCCACAAAGTTTCCGATCTTGGCTTTTCGATGGATTACTGTTCCTGGTCGCAGATGAGCCATCGGACCAATTACAGCTTCCTCTTCAACTGTTGAATCCTGAAGCACACAAGTATCTTGAATAGTGACCCCTCGATGCACAATCGAATTGGCAATTCGTGAATTAGCACGAATCGTACATTGTTCACCAACCTGAGTCTGGCCCTCAAGCACGACCCCTGGATGAAGGACGGTATCCCGACCAACCGTCACTTGATGGTCGACCACCACATGCTCCGGATCTAATATCGTGACTCCATCCAACATCAACCGATCACAAATCCGACGACGCATTTCTTTTTCCGCCAGTGCCAGATGCACCCGCGTATTCACCCCGGTCGTTTCTAAAGAATCTTTGGTCACCCACGCCACAACTTTCTTTTCTTCCTGAACTGCCATCTCAATAATGTCAGTGAGGTAATATTCTCCTTGTGCATTTTGAGGGTGTAGTTGCCCAAGAGCTTTTTCAAGAAATTTGGCTTCCACAACATAGGTCCCGACATTAATTTCAGATACCTGTTTTTCCTCTGGCGAAGCATCTCGATCTTCAACAACCCGGCAAACCGTTCCTACTTTCCCACGAATGACTCGGCCATACCCACTAGGATCGGGCAAAATGGTGGTTAATAATGTCAGTGTCGCGCCTTCAGATTGATGATAATTCACTAATGTTGAAACAGTTTTCGTGGTTAATAAGGGTGTGTCACCACACATGATCACATACTGGCTTGCTACGGAGGAGGAATCCCTTACAAGTGCTGGATAGGCTAATTGAACAGCATGCCCAGTCCCTAGTTGCTGGGTTTGTTCCACGACAAGAACAGGATTGAATTGGGCCTGTTCCTCTTCCAAATAGGCTCGTACGTGATCGGCTCCATGACCTATTACGACAGCCACATTTTTACTAGCAATCTCACGGGCTTGGAGCATCGCGTAGCCCAACATGGGACGTCCTGCAACAGAATGCAGCACTTTTGGTAACATTGATTTCATTCGTGTGCCTTGTCCTGCGGCAAGAATGATGACCGATGTGTTATTTTGGCTACTCATGAGAACAGGTAAAAATCAGACAATATGCCATTTTATGGTGCAGAAACTTTCGGCGTAGGCTTAACACTCATTGTACTGGTTTTTTGAGCAAATTCAATGCCAGAGGATTTTTCCTGTGGAGAATAGAATCCTCCGGATACAATCAATTTCATAGCCTCTTCAACACTCATCTCTACCGGAACAACTTCCGATTCTGGTACAAGCAAAAAATAACCTGAAGTCGGATTAGGAGAAGTCGGTACAAACACGTGGACCAGCGGTTCTGAGGCTAAACATTGAATTTCTTCTCGGGTCTCCCCGGTCACAAACGCGAGGCAATAATTCCCATTTTTAGGGAACTGAATCATGACAACCTTGTCATATTTTTCCCGCTGTTTAAAAGATAGAATGTCCATCATGGACTTCAATGTGGCATAAATACCCCGTACGATAGGCACGCGATCTAAAAACTCTTCCCAACGGCTCACCATCCGCTTTCCCAAAAAATTTGTTGCTAAAACGCCGGCAAACAGGATTAACAACACCAGAGCCATGATCCCAAGACCAGGAAAATAATAATCCGGCAAAACTAAATCGGCTAAGGCTGTCCCGAGAATGCTATCTACCGTGACAAATAGGGTTTTTAAAATGAGAATAGTACCCCAAATCGGAGTGATCACGAGCAACCCGGTGAGGAAATATCGTTTAAGAGAGGCGCGTAAGGTATTCATGGAAAATGACAGGTCTTCATCGTCACAAGAACAAGTACTCTGAAAAAAAGACAGAGAACGCCTCAAGTATCTTACAATTCCAATAGCATACGGGCAAGACTTTTCTTTAGAATTTCAATGACTTAGACTATAGTGCCAAGAGGCATTTTTGATGAAATTCACAAGCCATCACAACAAGAAATCTCGTTCCCGCAGCGGAGCCTTTATTACATTCGAAGGTACGGAAGGTTCTGGCAAGTCTACCCAATGTCGAAGCCTCGCTCGTTCCCTACGAGGCCAAGGCTTCCACGTCCTCGAAACTCGAGAGCCCGGGGGCACTCCGCTAGCTGAACGAATTCGAAAACTCATGCTCACTCGGGTACAACCCAATGCTCTAATAGAGCCTATCACACCCGCCTGCGAAGCCATGCTCATTTTTGCCGCTCGCGCTCAACATATCGCACATGTCATTCAACCCGCCTTGGAGAAGGGAATGATTGTCCTGTGTGATCGGTTTTTTGACTCTACGATGGCCTATCAAGGCTATGCACGTAGGCTCGATAAATCGATGCTGAACCAGACTCAGCAATTTATTGCAAATAGACTCCAGCCTCATTTGACATTTTTCCTTGATCTCCCCATTCAGGAGGGTTTAGCCAGACGCCAACAGTCTAAAAAACAAGACCGACTCGATCAAGAATCATTCGCCTTTCATCAACGCGTCCGTCGTGGGTTTGTCTCTTTGGCTAAAGAAAACCCGACTCGAATTAAAAAAGTTGATGCACGGCAATCGCCACAGGCCTTAACCTCACATATTGCAGCCATTGTTGAACAGATGATCTACCATACAAAGTCTCTACGTTTGATCCAATCTTCGGGAAACAAATAAATTCGTCATTCGGAAATAATTCTGAAAAATGCCATTTCATCACATCATCGGGCATCAACGTCCCATCAAATGGCTGCAAACTGCGGTCAAGATAAATCACCTTGGCCATGCCTATCTCTTTCATGGCGAACCAGCTATTGGGAAACGATACACCGCAATGGCCCTTACTCAATTACTTCACTGCGAACATCGGCAAAATGATTCAACGCCTGATGCCTGTGGGACCTGTCGGTCATGTCATCAAGTTGAACAAGCCATCCATCCTGATTGTTTACTTATCCAGCCTGAAGAGGGGCAAAAACAAAATCCAAAGATAAAAATTGACCAAATTCGCGCTATCGAACATTTGGTCATTTATCGTCCGCTTGTGGGATCACATAAGATCTGCCTTATTGATGACGCTGACACCATGACCATTGAGGCAGCAAACGCTTTATTGAAAACATTGGAAGATCCTCCAGACCACTGCCTCTTCCTCCTCATCTCCAGCCGCCCTGAACATCTCTTACCCACAATTCGATCACGATGTATTGCACTTCGATTTGCTCCCTTGCCAATACATGACATTGATGCGTTTCTCACGCAACATACATCCATGAAATCAAATGACACCACGCTAGTCTCTGCCTTCTCGGAAGGCCGGCTGGGACAGGCCCTCCGCTTAGACCCTGAAGAATTAAAAATCAAACTTCGACAATACTGGGCCTTGTTATTTGGCGAACCACTGACTTCAGCAGCGCAGGTATTTGATATGAGCGAAAGCCTCGTAAAGGCCAACCAAGTTCCAGAAGCCATCTATTGGTTTCAGCAAGCTCTTCGAGACGTGCTCTTGCTAGCATTAGACGAATCAAAGACTCCCATGTTCTATCGCGACCAAGTACACACCATTCAGCAGTTAGCGAAACAAATCACGCCTTCAGCTATCATTGAACTCTTGCAAGAATTACATCAGCTTGAACGAGGGCATCAACGGAATCTGAACATGCAAATTCGGTTGGAACAGTTTTTCTTCCATCTACAGGATCACTTAGATCTTGTTTCTACGCATGAATAACCTTAAAAATGGTCTTCCGATAGAACGGAACGGCCTAAAACTAAACAAGACTTTTCTTTCTCCTGAACCAAAGGAATCTTTTCGTTATGTCTAAGCGGTTTTACGTCACCACGCCCATTTATTATGTCAATGATGTACCACATATCGGCCATGCCTATACGACGATTGCCGCTGATGTGTTAGCCCGTTTTTATCGTCTGCGAGGATATGAGGTGTTTTTTCTCACTGGGTTAGACGAACATGGTCAAAAAGTACAGCAGGCCGCGTCAAAGGCGAACATTGATCCGCAAACCCATTGCGATCAGCTCATGCCTAAATTCAAGGATTTGTGGACGAAATTGAACATTGCCCAAGACGGCTTTGTTCGCACTACCGATCCTCAACACCAAACCGTTGTACAACGCTACTTACAGAACCTTTATGACAAGGGACTGATTTATCAAGCCGAATACACAGGATGGTACTGCACTTTCGACGAACGTTTTTGGACAGAAAAGGACGTGAAAAAAGGTCTCTGCCCCGATTGTCAGCGCCCCGTGGAACAAGTCAGTGAGCGCAACTATTTTTTTCGCATGAGTCAATTTCAAGATCAACTCAAAGAACATATACAGACTCACCTTGATTTTATTCAGCCTGAATCTCGACGCAATGAAGTGCTCGGGTTTCTACAAAAGCCTCTCGAGGATCTCTCCATTTCACGACCCAAATCACGTCTCTCATGGGGAATCGAACTACCTTTTGACCGTGACTGCGTCACCTATGTGTGGTTCGATGCACTGGTCAACTACCTTTCAGGATTAGAATATCTCTCTTCTCATCCAAAAGCTTCAGAATTCTGGCCTGCATCCGTTCACTTAGTCGGTAAAGATATTCTCACGACCCACGCGGTGTATTGGTCTACGATGCTCATGGGCATGGAGCGACCGCTCCCGCAATCCATCTTTGCCCATGGATGGTGGACTATGAATGGGGAAAAGATGTCAAAAAGTCGCGGAAATGTGGTTGATCCACATGCCATGGTACAAGAATTCGGCACCGATGCTTTTCGATATTTTTTGCTCCGCGAAGTGCCATTTGGCCAAGATGGCGATTTTTCTTTGACGACCTTTCATGGCCGCTACCAAGCGGAACTCGCTAATGACTTGGGGAATTTTGTTTCTCGATCTCTCGCAATGCTCGGCAATTTCTCCAAGAATATGATTCCATCAAATGCCCCCGAAACGGAAACTGAATGGGACCATCAACTCCAACAGACCGCATCGACCCTTTTTGAGAAAATTGAACACCACCTTTATAGCTTGGAGTTTCATCGTGCCTTAGAAACTATATTCGGATTAGTTCAAATGGCCAATCAATATATCGATAAAACGGCACCTTGGGTGTTAGCAAAAGATCCTGAAAAGACACCAAGGCTTCACACCGTCTTATTCCATCTGGCAGAAACTTTACGATTTCTGACCTACGCTCTTATGCCATTCATGCCTCACACCGCAGAGAGCATGAAAACCCGATTAGGGTTGACAGTAGACATTTCAAATTCCGCGTTTTTGAACTATCCAAACTGGGGCGAATACGCATATATCAACCCAGTCACGAAAGGTGCATCATTGTTTCCTAAAAAAGACATGCCAAGAACAGAGGAATCCCAGCCCGCTTTTTCACCAAATCCACCTCTCACGACAGGAAAAAACACTCAAACAGTACCTCTGGCACCATCTCCTTTAACTTCTCACGACGCACCGATGATAGGAATTGATGAGTTCCAAAAAGTCCAATTAAAAATCGCAAAAATTCTTGAAGCCGAACGAGTACCGAAATCGTCAAAACTCTTAAAGCTGAAGGTAGATATCGGGACAGAACACCGTCAGATAGTGGCAGGTATCGGCAAGAAATACGCGCCAGAAGACTTGGTGGGAAAAACCATTGTAGTAGTAGCGAATCTCAAGCCAGCAAAACTCATGGGCATAGAATCACAAGGCATGGTCCTCGCCGCCGGAGAGAACGAAATGCTGGGATTACTCGGCGTCTCTGAAGACATACCTGTCGGCACCAAGGTGAAATAATTGGGAAAGGGAAAACATTCGCGCCTTTTATTCAATACTTCAATACGCTTCTCGGTGAATAAACCCTTTCCAAAAGGTCAGAAGCATAATTTTTATATCCAACCAGAATGACCAATGTTCGATGTAATACATATCATGCGCAAGTCGTTTTTCCCATGATGTATTCCCTCGAAAGCCATTGACCTGCGCCCATCCTGTAATACCCGCTTTCATTTTGTGTCGAAGATTGTATTGAGGAAATTGTTCTCGGAATTTTTGAATAAACTCAGGTCGCTCTGGACGCGGACCAACAATACTCATCTCCCCTTTAAGAACATTCCAAAATTGGGGCAATTCATCAAAGCTGGTTTGCCTCAATATCTTTCCCATTGCCGTGCACCTCACATCGCCTGATTGTGCCCAAACTGGCCCTGTTTTTGACTCGGCATTCAGAACCATGGTTCGAAATTTGATGATTTCAAAGGAACTCCCATCTAACCCTAAACGCTTCTGACGGTACAACACAGGACCGGGAGAGGTCACTTTAATGGTTAGGGCAATTAGGCCCATAAGCGGGAGCGTCACACCCAGTGCCACTAGCGCTCCAGCTACATCGAACCAACGTTTCAAGAATAAATTCCACCCATAGAGCGGTGAACCTTGTAGCGTAATGATAGGAAGGCCGCTAAAAATTTCAGCCTCAGCTCTTAAGGTAATAAATTCGTAAATAGAGGGGATGATTTTGACTTCAGCAGTGGTGGCAGAAAGAATTTCCATTAGCCGTTCAGCCTCTCCTTCCACATTGGGAGGCAAACACAAAAACACAACATCAACTTGACGAGCGAGGAATTCAGATGCTTTCTGAAACGTTCCAAGAACAGGGACTCCTTGCAACAATTGGCCAACTTTGTCCTCGTTTCTGGACAAGTATCCACGCACTGTCATCCCTAACTCGGGGTGAACCTGCAGCATTTGAACAACTCGCTGTCCTAAGGTTCCTGCTCCAATAATCACCACATGACGTTGGTTATATCCCAACCGACGCAAGATTCTAAGGATTTCGCGGAACACCATTCGTGAAAATCCTAGAACCACTAAATTCAATAACCAAAAGTACAGAATAACAAGACGAGAAAATTCAAAGGTCTTCGAAAAAAATGTGAGCGCGACAAGAATCAAAATGCAGAGCGTATTGGCTTTTCCCAAATCAATAAATTCTGCTAAATGAGATCCCATTCGTCTCGGACGGTAGAGGTTTAGAGAGGAAAAACAGACTCCCCACACAAGAATGATAGGAAAAAGTAGCCACAAATAAGGTTCAATCGGAGGTATTCCCTTTGTCACAGGGAAGATAGGGGCGAAAAAACGAATAAAATAGGCCGCAAGCCAGCAAGCGCTGATAAGAAAAAGGTCAGAAAGGAATAGAAGATTTTTAAAAAATTCGGAATGGCGTTTCAGCATGCGTGGCACTGACGGAATTGCTCATAATTCGTCATAATTACCTGCTTGATATGTTCCTTGAAATATGTTCGGTCAAAACCTTTAACATGGGCTCGAATGGCCTGTGGTTGGAATTCGCTTCTTCGCTTTTCAAATAACTGAATCGCTTCGCTGAGGGCATCTACTGTTTGCTCATAAAAAAATACCCCTGTAGGATGCTTTGGCTGATCGATAGAAATAACTGGATTTAAGGGAATAACAGTCTCCAGCGCCCCTCCTTTACCATAGGCAATGACCGGTTTCCCACTCGCCATCGCTTCTAAAGGCACGATACCAAAATCTTCTTCACCTGGAAAGAGGACAGCTCGACATTTTTTGTATATTTCCCGAACGCCTCTATCAGTTTCACCACAAAGAAACTCTACCGTCGGACCAGCCAGTCGCTTCAATCTATTTTCCTCTTGACCCTTACCAATAATTTTTAGCGATATTTTCAATTTATTGGCAGCTTGAATCGCTAAATCTATACGTTTATAAGGCGCAAAAGCTGTGACCATCAAATAAAATTTCTCATCACAATCAGAGGCCTCAAAAGAATGCCATGCTACCGGTGGATGAACCACTGAAGCCTCACGTCCGTAATGACGGTTGATTCGCTCAGCCACATTGTGAGAATTGGCGATAAACCCGTGCACATGAGTATTAGAGTCCACGTCCCACTGCTGTAGTCGTTTTCGAAAAATTGCCATCCCGATGTTCTTAAAACTAAAGAATGTTCTCTCCCCAAAATATTGTTCATGCGCATCCCAAATATATCGCATGGGTGTATGAATGTAAGATACGTGACAAGTCCCATCAGGTACTCGTATGCCTTTCGCCACACAATGGCTGGAACTCAGGATTAAATCAAAACTATCCAATTTAAAAGATTGGATAGCCGAGGGGAAAAAAGGAAGAAAATAGGGATACCGTTTTTTGACCAATGGGAGAAGATTCAGATAGCTCGCGATAATGGGATGGCATTCAATAGATTCTGAGACACTGCCTTTGACATAGACCAAAGTATAAATCGGCGCATCAGGAAAAAGCTCACACAAGGCTTCCAAACACCGCTCTCCCCCACGCATGCCGGTCAACCAATCATGGACAATGGCGACTTTCACGCCATACTCCGTTTTATCACATTCCTTTATCCCTTTATAAACTGTTGGATTTTCTGTTGGATGAGCTCTCTACTAAAGATTGGAGTAAGCAGCGACTTAATCTCCTTATTGGTCACCTTCCTTTGCCTTTGTATATCTCGACGTTTCTTCAACATTCTAGGAAATAATCGCAGTGCATCCCTTTTTCCTCTGAAAAAGGCTTTCCATTTGCCGTGCCGAAGACAGAGGTAAAAAAAAGAACCGAGCGCTTGAATCAGCTTATGGTGGGCAAACCTCAACATCAATCCCGTTGGCATGTTTTTGATCCAAACAAATTCAAGATTTCTTGTATGATAATAGACATGCATATCACTCAGTCGCCCCGAAGTTCCATTAACTTTATGATAAATAAAGGCCCCAGGAACATAGACACATTTCCATCCGGAAAGTTGTGCTCGAAAATTGAGATCAACATCCTCATCATAGAGAAAAAAATCATCGTCTAGAAATCCAATTTCTTCTAACATCGTCCGCCGATAAAGCCCTGCACCACCGCAAGCCCCAAACACAGATTCTTGATCTGCATAGGAAGTACGATCTTTCCACAAACCTCGATTAAAACCAACTCCAGCTGTCGTCAATCCATCGCCAGCACTGTTGATTTTCTTGGTTCCGTCTACCAGAATTTTTGAAGCACAAATACCAATGGTAGAGTCAACATGCATAGGCTCCACAAGATTCTCCAACCACTTCCCATCAGCACGTGTATCGTTATTCACTAACGCAATTAATTCCCCCCGACATTGCTTTAGCCCTTCAAGATTTCCGCCTGAAAATCCGCGATTTTCCTGGAGCTTGCAAATGCGAACCCAAGAAAAGTTTTTTCGAACAAAATCAATAGATCCATCAATAGAACCATTGTCCACAAAGATAACTTCGTAAGGGGAATACGTCTGCAAACTTAAAGCCGACAGGCATTCATTTAAAAAAAATTTTCCATTCCAATTAACAACTATGACACTGACAAGATGGTGCGTCCTCAATATGCTTCGATCACTTTTTTCTAAACGTTAAACAAAATGACTTTCAGCCTACTTTACAGGAAAATTTCTAGACACCACACAAGATTTTTCAAACACATTCTTATCAAAATCCACTGTCGCACTCAGCGGTCGCTCGGATTGTTGGACAGAATTTCCATCTTGATTAGTTACTGTAGCAATTGGATCCAATGGAGAAGGAGAAGGATACATTTAATTTCAATATAGTTTATCTCCCACATTTCCGTTTAGAAACCTTAGGTGCATATGTGGTTGCCTTTATCTATTACGAAGTTTTCTTTTCAATCGAAATCGTAATCCAACCCATCCTTCACAACGAAAAATTTTAATGCCTTTTTCAAATTCGATCCTCAACCAATCATCCGACTCTCCAAGCCCAAATACTTTCTGCAAAAACATGGAAAAAACTCTTAAAGGAAAAGTAAAAATTTTAGCAATCAAACTCTTTATGATCCCCTTCCCTCGTAGACTTTCGCTAAGACGGGACTCAAGAGCCTTCAACCGTTGACACCTATCGTCAAGAAGCTTGCCATATTCTTGCATTAATTCTCCGCAATCGTAATCATTCGTTCCCCTCGCACTCCCAATTAAATTCAATTTACTCGCCAATCTCAATACTGGAGAATAATCATCAGCTTGAGCTTGCCATACGACAGCGGAAATGGAAGGGGAAAACTTTTTGCATGCAGTAAGATACACTTCCTCCAACACAGCAGCCTGACGACGAACATCAAAAAAATTTTCCGCAAAAGTCCTACCAGCTCTTCCCATCTCATTCGCCATTTGGGGATGACAAAATAAATTTATACACTTTTCCGCGATTTCCTCTGGAGATCCATTTTGCAAAAAAATGGCATTTTCCCCATCCTGGAAAAGATGTGCAATATTGGTATCGGGCATCACAACGGGTCGTCCCATAGCCAACCACTCAGGAATTTTTCCTGGTAGCCGGAGATCTTCAAAAGGATTTTTTCCCCCGGGTTGGACGCAAACATCAGCTAGCGCCAATAAGCCCGGCAATGCTGGTTTAGGCAGTAGCCCTAAATCACTGATGAACGGAGTACATTGAGACGACAATTTTACAGGAAATTCTAGCGGATAGGGTCCCGTCCGTAAGAGACGACATTGAAATCCCTTCTGATTAATTATTCCAACGGCTTCACATAAATTCCGAATTCCGGGCCTCGTAAAATCATGGACCACACCGTGGTACACCAAAACCTTTTCAGATTCCATCAGCCCATACCGCTTCCTTAATATGGGATCAGGAGGTCTAGGGTAAAAAAAGTCTAAATCCACGCCGATCATGACAGTTTTGCAATAGACCCATGAAGGCACAAATGCTTTCAACTTATCCTGTATAACGGCAACGGCATCCGCCATTCCAATAAAACTATCAGAATAAAAAGGATGCGCAAGGAACAGAGGTGTCATCTCAGATATTTCTTGCTCAGTATGTCGAATCAACATTTCTTCATCCAACCCTAAAGTCCTGGCGGAAATCCACTGCTCATGATCTTCTAAATAGAGAACCAGGGGAGTTGGCTGTTTAGCCATATATAAAGTCGTAAAACGCCGAACGACTTCGCGAGGAGTACAGGCGTGAATAACATCGGCCGGACGACCGTCAGAAAAAACTGATGAAGGATTGGCTAATACATCTGCGTAGAGAAATGGACGAAAAGCTATATGAGCATGAAGACTAACAGTTTCTAGACTAGAAGGAACCGCAATAGCACAACAATGACCTCTCTGAGAAAGCTCCCTGGCATAAAGTACCAAAGGATTGGCACTGTTACTGCCAAAATCTCCATACAACACAAATAAAATGTTCATGGAGATGCTCGTGAATTAATCAGTAGACTCGGCCCAAAGTCCCCTGAGTGTTTCTATACTCGCCATACCTGCATTCCCGGTACATCGCCCGACAGGAATATATTGAATTTTCGGATGATCATGAAAAACCTCAGGCAGACAACGCCAAAAATCCACAATAGTGACCGACTCCTTGCCCAGCAAACATTCCTCCGGATTCAGCGACTTAAACATCTCGTCTGGGGTTGTGACCAAAATACATTCAGCATCTTGCAAACATGCTGGTAAAGAATCAGAAACCAAGGCATGCATTTTAAGAGCAGAGTTGGCTTCTTCTCTAGCAAGTGGATCAAACCCTATCACCCGAAATCCTTTATTAGACAAAGCCAGACAGAGATAGATCCCAGCAGATTCTTCGATGACATGAGACAATGGCTTATAGGCAAGCCCTAAAACAGCAACAGTCGCGCCCTTTCTGAGATGCGGCGTTAACTTATCCACAAAGCGTGGAGAAATTGTACGATTATAATTATCATTGACTTCAAGCAACGGTGTTGAGGCACCTAAATAATTCCCAATAAAATTGAGCGCCACATTGTCGCGAGGGAAACAAGGGCCACCATACCCAAAGCCGCCCGTGAGATATCGTCTGCCAATGCGTTTATCTAAACCAATCGCATCACTCACGACATCCACATCTCCACCGGGAATCCGTTCGCAAAGATCAGCCAACATATTGGCATAACTAATTTTCAACGTCACAAAACTATTAACTGAAAGCTTGGCAAGCTCAGCATTTTCAATACTCATCCTTTTGGAGTGAGCCTGATTCAACGCGACCCGGGAATTAACGGATTCCAGGGTCGCTCCAGAACGCTCATCGAATTCCCCAACCAAGTAAAAATCAGGATTCAAGAAATCACGAATAACAGTCCCCAGAGCAATAAACTCTGGACTATAGCATAGACCAAAATCCTTGCCGCATTGTTTACCAGAGAATTTTTCGAGAATAGGAAGGAGCCCATATCGTGTGGCTCCTGGCAAGACGGTGCTGGTCAAAACAACAGTATGATACTTTTCACGTTTAGCCAGAGCTTTTCCTATCGCCTCAAATGCATACGCAGCATACTGGATCGTAAAAGCCCCTCGCTCATCACTAGGGGTTGGAACGATGACAAAGCTCAAATCAGTATTCAAGATGGCATCTTCATGATCCAGTGTGGCACGAATGCGTTGCTTGTTCTGTTGAATAAGCTCATCTAATCCGGATTCTTGGGCAGGAGCATGACCCGCATTCAAAGAATTCACAGCTTTTTGTGACACGTCGACTCCAATGACATTGAACCCCCGACTCGCCAGACAGCCAGCCATGGTACCCCCAAGTTTGCCCAACCCAATTACAGAGACATCATTGATCATCAATATCACCTTCAAACACAGTTAATGTTGAACTACCCTTTTCCTGGAAATTCCTTAAAATACAAGAATACACAGCTAAGGCTGCGCCCATGGTTGCGACCGTTCCTAATTCCAAATTCTCGCGCCATTGCTCGGGTGTTAACCATTCTCCTATGTGCTCTTCTAGGTCATCTGAAACAGAGGAACTGACTCCATGACAATCTGTAGCCACGCAAATATGGGCACGGGCTGGACCACGATTCCCATCAATGCAAAACGCGCCAAGATATTTCCAGTGATCAGAAATTATTCCGGCCTCTTCGTGTAATTCTCGGCGAGCCGCACGTAGGGCATCTTCCTCTTCTTCAAGATACCCAGCAGGCAGTCCGAGATTGACCCGTCTTGGCCCGTGTTTATAACGCCATAAACCCAAGACCTTACCGTTTTGCCAAGCAACAATCTCAACATAATCACGTTGGTCCAATTGATAATAGCCCTCAACCATTCGCCCATCTGGCAAACGAAGAGTCTCTCTCCACAACCTTATCCAAGGTTGGCCTTCAAACACACACTCTCGCTTGAGTACTTCCCACTGTTGGAGCTCCTTAACCTGATGAATATTTTTTATCATGGAGAATTCAATCCTCTCACATCCAATACAATCTTCTCCCTACCCAGGATTTCACTTTTGAATAAAACCAGGAGATATCATAAAATGCCATCCATCCATTGCCATTCATTCGCAACCGCCGTTCATGTGCCAGGGTTAATAGATCCAGATCATAAGTGGGGTAGATGGCTGAAACATTCTGTGTTTCTGCTTCCTCTGCCAATTTGACTAAAATATCAGGAGAAATAGGCTCGGGATCTCCTAGAACTTGTTCAGGCAATGAAAATTTAGCAAGCCCCCAACCTGCATGATTGAACTTCAACGATCTTTGTTTTTTACGCATTTGATCAACTAACGGAGTCAACACCGGCCATTCTGGATTCAATATTCCCGCTTCGCGCAATCTGTCGAATAAAGTTTTCTCTCCCTCTGGAGTCCAACCAGAGCCAAGTCCATGCTCAATATGAAAACAGACACAAGGAGGCAATAAGGAAACCTCCTCATAGCCTGCATAGTGCGCAGCAATTACTCCCATGCTGTCAATGTTAAATGAATAAGAAACGAATTCAGGGTACCCTCTAATTGCCTCCCATCCCTCACGCGACAGAAGTGTAAAATCCCCACATGCATTGGTATGAAGATGCGTCATTTTCACTGATCGTTGAGGACAAACCTGCCATACGCCATTGTCACATAACACCTCAACCCCCTCACGCTCTCTGCAAAAATCTTTGCCTGGCAGACAGTCTCGCGTAAAGATCTCACGATCATATAAATGTTTGACCAGCGGTTCTGGACAAAAACGACGGTTCGATCGAATGGGACTTGACCATGCGTGGTTAAGAACCTCATCTAAGCTAGCATCTTTGGTTAAACCACCATGAATATCGTTTCGATCTACCCGGTAGAGTTTCCGTGGATTGAGTTTTTGCTGCGCAATAAATTGAATTAATTCATTTGAGAAAATAATATCGATATTGGTAGCGAGAATGAATTGCCCACAAGCCCGCTGAATACCTACATTTTTGGCAATCATTTGAAATAATGGCAATTGTTCCGCATACTTCAATTGTTGGTGGAGCGATGTTGGGACAGTCACAACACGTGCCTGACAAAATGTAGACTCAGACGGCAGGTCTAATACTGCCGCCAAACCAGGACGACCGACGACAGGGTTCCAATCAACTAAAATTATTTCCGCGGGTAGTTGAAAAAATTCACATTGAAGGGCAAAGTTTTTGATAAAAATTTGAGTTCGAATAAGTGGATCTCCCCCATGATCATCATTTCTTGATGCCGCGACGATGGATAAGTAGGGAGGATCTTTTGGATTGTGAAATTTACTTCTCATGCAATCTTTGCTCACCTTTAAAATGTGGACGGACATTTCGTGCACATATTGAACAATGGGCCCTCTTTCAATCGTTGACGGAGCTCTACCATACCTGGACTATTCCAGGCTTGAAGAAAATCCCCAGATCCATCATAAAAGTTCTGTTCATAGCCTGGAACCGCATTCAGATAACAACAAGGAACCATTGAATATGAAAAATCATTGATATAGAGAGTGTGATAGGGGGAAGGACAGGCATACCGAGGGGTCCGACCAAATGGATTATTTCCGTCAAAATCGTCAACAAAATTCTGAAATTCACCCTTAGTCTTCACAGCAAATTTTTCCTGCCCACGCCAAAACTGGCGAACCTCTTTACTTCGTATCGCATCGTCTCGCGAAATATTGATCAAGGGGACAGATCGAATTTTTTCTTCCATCTCACCTGAAAAAATAGGAACTTCCCATGAAGCTGTATCTACTTGAACGCTCACAGACGACTTATCAATAGCCTCAACAGCACGTTGTTTCAGTGCCTGAAAGTCAGGATGCAAGTATGGGGGAAGCTCATGGTAATTTAAACCTGGAATTTCGCCACTCACTCCCGAAAGAGTTTTAATTTGTATATTATTAACCCGAAGACGATTTCCCAGCTCAACAAACTTTTCAATCTCATGAAAGTTTTGCTGAGTCACGACCAGACTGATACTAATCCAATTGCCTTCGCCAGCATCTCTCATAGCGACAAGTCGCTGAATTGATTCCATGATTTTTTCAAAGGAACCAACCTTGAGTCCCATAACAGATTGATGAGTTTCAGGAGACGCGGCGTTGAGACTGATGGCATAGCTCGTGACCCTCGCGGATATTAAGCGATCCATTAATGATTCGAGGTACACCCCGTTGGTTATGACATAACAGGCTGCCCGAGGATCAATCCAATCCTTAATACGATCTAATATTTCAATAATTAACGGATGCGCTAACGGCTCCCCATGACCTGCCAAGCCTATTCTTCGCCCAAATCGCACGATAGACTCAAACCGATCTAATTGTTGCAGAGTTATTTGTTCTTTTCCTTCCAGCCAGGAAGTACAAAACGTGCAACGGGCATTGCACACATCACAAATCGGGATGCAGACATCCCACGGATGGGTCGTTAAGATCGTCTTCCCAACCGCAAATTCCCAATAATTCATCATAAGATTTTTCAACCAAGGATCATATCGTAGTAAACTCTGAATTTCCTGAGGACTAACCTTGGCAATCTGATCGACAATTTTCGAATCATCATTCAACCAATAAATTCGATATATTTCTTTTAATCTCCCTAACTGGAAAATATGACCCAACCTCACCCTATCTATAGGGAGAGAAAATATTTTGTAAAAAGTCTTAGACAGCCAACTATTTTGAGACAGCCAACTCTTCATCACATTCCTTAAAAATAAGGACCTGAGCGCAGTCGATCGCACACTCACGTTAATTGCAAGAATATATTATAAAAACCTATAAGCTTCAGAAAGTACCTGGATCCATTACATGCCAAGTGTTTTCACTTTTACCCTATAACAACCCAATAAAATCAATGCACATAGGCATCTATGCCAAACAACGGTCTACATTTCTTAATTCACTGAAAAGTTTTGTGGCCTATTTATGTTGTATTTTTGAAGTAAGTGGTGATACTCAGAATGTTCTATTCCCCTTACAATATTCCGTCGATGTAATTCTTGATAAAATGTCCCTGCCATAATTTTATATCCATCTTCCGTCATGTGACAAAAATCGATCATCAATCGTTGACGATCAAGAGTACTAAAAACTTTGGCCATATCAACAAAAATCAAGTCATTATCAACTGAAAATTGCTCTAGTTCTTTATTAAGCCTTTGTAGTAGTAAGGCTGCGTCATTACGCCCGACTCGATGGCCTTCCATCCACCAAACATGGCCAAATTTACTCCTAAATTGGTCCTCCGTATCCATTGGCCACCGAGAGACTAATGATGAAACCACGATTTTGACATTTGGATTACTTTCAGAAAATGCTCTTATACTTTGAGTCATATTTTCAAACAAAAAACGATAAATACCTTTGGGAATTTCAACACTGGAAAGCCTATGATTGGAAGCAACAATTTTTTCAGAACCATCCGGTTCGTTCAGAAATAGCTTAAAATTCTTTACTGTAAAACTCAGGGGATTGTCATTGCGAGGGAAGATAGAAAATTGCACTCCATGATCATCAGGAGGCTTTTTAAAGGGGCAATCTATTTTCTTCCAGTTTTCTGATAAAAGTATAGGACATTCTGCGTATAGAGGCCAAGTTTCATCGCTGTAACCATTAATACGCAACAAGGCTGAACTCGTACCTTTTCCATTAAATTTGACACGATAAGATTTCCCAGATTCACTCCTAAAGTGTGAGGCATCTACAAGGATCGATACATAACCTGTTTTCTCTAATTTTGCTTTCGTTTCCTGCGTCGAAGAAATTTGCAGTTTCGCATCTTTCATAACTTTCCAGTTAACGGTCACAGGAGAGAGCCTCTCAGGCCTGGGTGGGTTCATTTTCTGAAAAATCGCACTGCCTAAAGTCACAGATTTCAGATAACCCACCGAGGAAGGAAAAGATCCGTAATTTGTCTGAAACCAAGAGAGCTTTGGGATACCATTGAACGGGTCATAAGACTGAAAGTCATTCCAACCTCCATAAAAAATAACAACGTCTGGGGCATATTTCCTTAAGACATTCTCGCTGTACTTTGTCCACTGGTCACTAACCCAGCCACTCACACCAGCATTCAATACCTCAGGATCGCCTTGATAGCCACGCAATTCATTTTTTAGTATTTGAGATAAGAAAAATGGATAATTGCCTTGAAAGAGTCCTTGAGTCGTAGATTCCCCAACAGATACTATTCGAAGGGACCCAGGAATACGCCTTTCCTCTATCTCTTCTGCTTGAGCAAACCCTTTGCTATTGGTCAAATTCGCTAAATTTGACCGAAGGCGATAACCAAGAACCGCATCGGGTTGTTTGATAAAATTAATTGCATCATTGCGCAAAGTCTTCTCCCCGTTAGCCAGAGTCGCATTTAAGGCTTGTTGTTCTAGATACCTCCAATACAATTGTGAAGCACCTTCGATCAAACCGAAAAAAATCACTGCAGGAATAATTGAAAAAACAATGGATTTTATCGTTCCCATTCTCGAATTATTCCCTGCAGAGCTCCTTCGCTGAGGGAAGATTGGCGATACGAATTTGGCAAACCACTTTTTAGTGCAAGACAATTAACTTCTTCTGGATCGATAGAATGCAGTTGGGTCAGCCTTGAATTTTTCTATATATTCGGAATAACTACTCATAGAGGGATCGACTTCATGGGCAAGAATATTTAAAAGTTCATGAGGGTCGAAAAGACTTTTCAGATTTGCGCTGTTAGAGTGAATTAACTCCGCTGCATGATCGGGCAGTCCAAAACATTCAAACAAACACGCCAATTTTAGTAATTTGTACGGTGATAATTCCGGAGACATCGGAGCACCTCGGGTGCCGGCAGCCATAGGGTCTCTAAGATACACTGCATCCCCCTGATAAGGGCGCCCAAAGACTGTTTGAGCAGGCCCATCCCATTCATATGGGGCAGGCAATGCCGCAGCAGAATAGCGTCTCATTGATAATTCAAATAAATCAAAACCCCACTGACGCATCAGTTTATCCGTATTATGAAAGGTGTGATCAGTGTCATCCGTACTACCGTAAAAATTCACCTCTAAGGTAAATCCCAGGACTGGTGAATTTTTTACCGTCTGTTCTGCAGAAAGAATCACATCTAAATCGTAGCCATCCACATCAACTTTAATGAAATCTAATGGTGATAAATCCTCTTCAGAGACCAGATCATCCACCCCAATCTTTGAGGTGGGGGCAACCAATTCTGAACCTTGCCAATCATTAAGAACGGCTAGTTTATCCGATTCTTTTGTCTTAGACTGCAATATCTGTGAGCCAAAATGGGCACTGAGCCTATTCCACGGATTCCCTCCCCAAGGATCTCTATTACCTCTTTTTTGCACAAACGGGTGTTGATCTGGCAGACCAACAAAAGCAGGGCGATACCGAACTGTTGAGCTGCTCTCTTTGGCATTAAGCCGCTCACATTCTGCGACAACGGGATCAATTCCTAGCGCTGACAATGATGGCTCAAAAATACGCCAAATCGGAGAGATGCCTCCGCTACAGCCAACATCTAATACGGTTAAGGGATGAGATTCAAAAACGTTTTTCCCGACTAACAAACGAGTCATTGCTGAATAACTTGAAGGGTATTCCATTGAATGTCCAAATATTTTTCTTAATAGGTTACGAATATCCATTTTATGAACTGCAAAAATTAGTACTTCTTTCTAACATCAAGAGATGAATACCCTATCTCCTTATTTTTCCCCTTGGTTGAATGTTTCTTGTCAAAAAATCTCCTTGTTCATGAACCCAAAAATCACGATACTAGATTCACGACTGAATCCTTTGATTTTCCACTTTGAATCTGATCATAAATCCATGAATAGGTTTTCTCCAATCCTGTTCGTAAAGGAATGGAGGGTTCCCACTCAAGCATCTCTTCAATCATGGTGTTATCACTATTCCGCCCATTGACGCCCTTCGGCGCGTCAAGATTGTAGCACCGCTTTAATGTAATTCCGGCAATGCTTTCAACGATGTCAACTAACTGGTTAATGGAAACTTTTTCAGCACTTCCCAGATTGATGGGGAAGGTAATGTGCTCACTTCGCATAATGTCCTGTGTACCTTTAAGACAATCATCGATATACATGAAACTTCGTGTTTGCTCACCACTCCCCCAAATTTCAATTTCCTGATGTCCGATTAACTTTGCTTGCGCCACTTTTCGACAAATCGCTGCCGGCGCCTTTTCGCGTCCCCCATCATAGGTCCCCAGAGGGCCATAGACATTATGATACCGAGCAACTCTTGTGATGATTCCAAAATCTTCCGTGAAATGCCGACACATGCGCTCGCTAAACAGTTTCTCCCAACCATACCCATCTTCTGGCATACCTGGGTACGCATCCGTCTCTTTAAGTCCCGTCACACCCGGATCAGTTTGTTTTTTATCGTTATAGACACAAGCAGATGAAGAATAGAAAAAACGCTGCACATCGGCTTCACGAGCAGCCTGAAGAAGGTGTGTATTGATGAGAACACTTAACATACAGAGAGCTTTATTATTCTCAATAAACCCCATTCCACCCATATCAGCAGCAAGGTTATAGACCCAATAGGCGTCCTTCATCACTCGTCGACATCCTGCTAGCTCTTTTAAATCTAGTGAAGCAATATTTTCTACATCCTCGAACCGTTGATACCATCTCTCTATCGGCTTAATATCTACTGCCCGAACATTGGCATAACCCTGTTTCAATAAGTCTGCAACAAGAAATCCGCCGATAAATCCACCAGCCCCACACACGACAATCAGATTTTCCTTCATTGTATCCTCTCAGAATAAATTATGGTTTTCAGACAATTTCGTCTTGAAGTAAGCGTATTTCGCTCAGCCAGGATTCAGCAGATGCATCGCTAGGCATACGCCAGTCACCGCGAGGGGAAAGCGCAACTGAGCCAACCTTTGGACCATCTGGCATGGAGGACCGCTTAAATTGTTGGCTGAAAAATCTACGAATAAACACCTCCAGCCACCGTAGAATAGTGGAACGATCATATCGATTGTTAAATGCCAGTTCTGCGAGATAAAGAATTTTTGCTGGGCGATGTCCATGGCGTATCATCTGAAAAAGAAAATAGTCATGTAACTCATACGGTCCAACAAGCTCTTCTGTCTGTTGCTTGAGTTCACCATCTTTTCCCACGGGAAGAAGCTCTGGTGAAATTGGCGTTGAACATATGTTACGAAGCACTGTAGATATTTCTCCGGAAAACTCTTCATCCGCACACCATTCAATCATAAAACGCACGAGCGTTTTAGGAATCCCTACATTAATGTGATACATCGACATATGATCACCATTAAACGTACACCAACCTAAAGCAGCCTCAGAAAGGTCTCCAGTCCCCACAACCATTCCACCGATTGTGTTAGCGAGGTCCATGAGGATTTGCGTGCGTTCTCGAGCCTGTGTATTTTCAAATGTGACATCAAAAATATTGGGGTCATGGCCAATATCATTGAAATGTTGACTGACGGCAGCATGAATGGGAATGACACGTAATTCAACATTCAGCAATCTTGCAAGGTCTTCCGCATTACTTTTGGTACCCAAGCTAGTTCCTAAGCCAGGCATAGTCACTGCCAAAATTCCACATCGTTCTAACTTTAAGACATCAAAGGCATGGACAGTAGCCAAAAGAGCTAAGGTCGAATCCAGCCCTCCTGAAATCCCAAGCGCGACTCTGGTTTGCCCAAGATGCTTAATCCTTTTAGCCAAACCGGTTGACTGAATAGAAAAAATTTCTCGACAAGTCGAGGCCCGCTCATGAGGGTCAGATGGCACAAATGGTGTGGGGGAATTGGGTCGCAACAAATCTGTGGAGGATGGGTTGGGGCCGAAGCTTAAATTATCACAAGCAATATACTGAAACCCCCGACTTGAAACGCCTTCAGAAAAGGAGCTGTGACAAAGTCGTTCGTGATGTAATCTATTTAAATCGATATCAGCATAAATAATCTGGGTGTCGAAAGAAAAACGTTCGGACTCGGCTAAGATCGTACCATTTTCAGCAACCATACAATGCCCAGAATAGACAACATCCGTAGACGATTCCCCAGGTCCAGAAGAGGCATACACATATCCTGCTAGACAGCGAGCTGATTGTGCTGTTACTAAATCCCTTCGATACGTACTTTTGCCCAGGGATTCATTACTGGCAGAAGGGTTAAAAATGATAGTTCCCCCAGCTAAAGCTTGCTTTCCGCTGGGCGGCTCGACAGCCCAGAGATCTTCACAAATTTCGATACCTAGAATACAACTTGGATTCTCCATTACCTTAAAAAGCAGATTTTCCCCAAACGGTACTCCTCTATCGCCGATCATTAACTCGGTCGTCGTGATGCAGGTCCCAGACGTAAACCAGCGTCCTTCATAAAATTCCCCACGCATAGGCAAATAGATTTTGGGAACAACACCCAAAATTCTTCCATTTCCTAATAAGGCGGCACAGTTATACAATCTGCCATGGAAGGATAGTGGCAACCCCACAATAGCATGAACGCTACTTTTTGCAGTATCTGCAGCGAGAGCCTGAATAGCATCTAACGCGCCTTCCAACAAAATGGATTGAGTGAAGAGGTCCGCACATGTAGAACCAGTCAGTGAGAGTTCGGGAAAAAGTATGATAGAGGCTCCTCGACCCGTAGCCACATTCATGGCCTTAAGAATTTGAGAGCTATTGAAAGCCACATCAGCCACACGAAGTTCAGGGGCAGCGCTCGCGACACGAATAAAATGACACTTTGGGTCAAATTGGGTCATGTAGCAGATTTTTTCCTCGCTATTCGAAAATGGAGAGACTTCTTTTTCTCCAGGAATTTTTTCGGCATACCAGTGAGTGGAATTTTCTCGATTGGGGAGATACGTTAAAGAATATTGGGGGGTAGATTATTTAAAAAGTGATTGAATTTTGGCTAAGTCGGACTACCTTTACGTCGGTTAAAAAATTCCTACTAACTTCTGAATCCAGTATGCTTTATGCTTGGGTTTTTTCCTACCAATAAGAATCCAGCTTGGATTGATCCAACATATTTTTTCTAGATGCATCTGCAATTCTGAGACAATCTGTTCGATGCCGGCAGTAACTCCCTTAACAGATTCAATTTGTGACCGAATATTCTGTAAAGGACAAAAGTCATGCCATATTATTAATCCGCCTGGACGCAAAACCTGTAAAGCTTTCCTCGTATCGTTAATGACCACATCCGGTTGATGCCCTCCGTCAATCAGCACACTATCAAAAAAATCTTGGGGAAAGTCAGAAATTTTCCAGTCTCGGCTATCACAATAAATCTGACACACTCTATTCTCTAAACCTTTTTCCCGATAAAGACGCCCGATATAACCACCAGCATCAGTTCTATGATAATTTTGCGGACCTAATTCATCGTTCCCAACACATTCCATCACAATGTTCTGTGGAGAATCCTTGTCATCAAACACCCGTTGTCCGTAAGCCCATGTCCCGTCAGGCCTGGCCTCTCCTTCAGATAAATTAATTGTCCAAACGTTTGCCTCAGAACAAGATTCCAGACAAAGTCTGGTCCCCCACCCTTGCCACGTTCCAAACTCTAAATGTCTCTTAGACTGATGAGCCTTATAAATATATTGAAATATTGGCTTATCGTCTTCTTCTAAATTCCATTGACTTAAATCCTTTTTCGTGGGAGAAGGCAGCTCGCCACCAAACCAGTTATACCAAGGGAAAAACTCCCCCAACCTAGCCAGGGGCAACGCATAGGGAAAATGATTAAAATCATCAATTGATTTCATGCTACGGAAAATTCAATTGAAGAGTTTTTGAAGTAAAAAAATCTGAGCTTGGTGCCGAACGCCGAAAAATAAAATTATCATAATCCATTACGAGACCATGCAGATACCCTCGGTCGAGCAACCAGGATAATGCAGCCATATTGGAATACCCACGAACACTAAGGGCATGATTTAACTCAACCACCAACCAGGGATCAAACCGCTGCAAGGTCATCTCGGCACCCATGAGCACTTCAAAGTCAAAAGAATCAACGTCAATTTTTAGGCAATCTAGCCTTTTCAAATTAAGTTGTTCCACCAGCTGATCGACAGTCGAAAAATCACATTCGATTTCTTCTGGTGCACCACCCCAGATTCGATAAATTTTTTCAACACGTCGCCCACTAGATTGTCCTACGGCGATTTGATGAACAGTAACATTTTTGCAGTCATGATAAGCAAGATTTTTTTCAAGCATTTCCACCGTAGAAGTGGGCTCAACAGCATGCACAACTCCTTGTGGCGAAAGTTGAGAAAAAAGGATACTGTAGTATCCAATATTTGCGCCGCAATCTAGATACACCCAATCCTGCTGCGCATTTTTCACAAACCATTCCTTGGTCTGCAACTCACAGTTTGGGTAGTACCATTCGAAACTTTCATAAAAGGCCGGCAACTCTATATCGGAACGTCCTGGTATTCTTGTTAAAATCATCTTAGCCACAATTTGCCACTATAATTTTTAGTGCTTTATCTTCCCAGCTGAGTGTTGTTGGGCAATAGACTGCCAAAGAGGACCATTGACATAAATGGCATCAGCCCATGCTAGGACCCCCATTTCTGAGATTTTTGGACACACAATATTAACAAAGTGATATCCTACCGAACGCAAATGCGATGTGATGTCCCAAAATAATGGTTGATCTTTATACAATGGTCGAAACTCTACTTCACAAAAAATACATTTAACCGCCTGCGCTTGCAGATTTTTTTTTGCTCCCTGAAAGGCCAACAATTCCCCGCCCTGAATATCTAACTTTAAAATATCTATCCGATTGATGGCGTTCTGAGTACAAAACATGTCTAAGGTAACCTGCTGGACTTCCAAAACTCCTTCCTCATGAAAGTCAGAATCATCAGCCCAGCGATTGATTTCTTTCTCATCAATATGAAAAAGAGAATGCGTCGCATCGTAATTATTCCGATAAAGCTGCCCGATTTCCGTGGAATGACTAACGGCTGTATTGTGTAAACGTACCTGGGAATAACCCAAAAATCGTTTTTCGAGATAATTAAAGTTTTCGGTATCAGGCTCAAACCCAAAAACTATACTGTTCTTGAAAACGTCAAGAAACTCTTTTATCGAATCGCCATGATGGGCACCTACATCAAAAATATTCAATTCTTCTTCGCCAGAGAAAAATTTCTGAAAAAACTCAAAACCAATCATGAATCGGTTCGCTTTTACGACACCTTGGATTTTTTCAATTCAACATAAACACGAGTACTCATATTCACGTGGGCCATAATGGCCGAGCAAAAACGTCTACCAGCCCCTATCTCTATTTGCATCACACCTAATTTCAACATTGTCCGTTATTCAAGAGAGACACTTTCGAGGGATTCTCAACACGTCAAGAATCAATATAATTTTTCTATATTAAGATCAAATGATGCGTTGACTGGACCTGGCATAGGTATTACTTTATGTGGATGAACTTTCAAATAGGCTGCATCCTCAATGACATCCCAAATCATCGCTTGAGAAAAATCATACACTGTATTATTAAAGGCCATACCGTCCTTAAAACCAAAAACCCCTGTTAAGATGACATAGTCTTGATGAGCCAATGGGATTTTCATAGTGGTCGAAAGAACAAACCGATCCCCAGGACTAGCCTCCATTCGCTGAACTTTGTTCAAATCGCAAGCAGAAAAGACGAAATTCCCTTTTATGTCACGCATTCTAAACCCAAGGACAAAATCCGAATTGATTACCTCACACACCTCTAAGAGGTAATATAAATTCAAAATTTCATCATATTCACAAGACAGCGCAACACAACCATCCTTATTCAACATCAGGAAATTTTTTATTCTGACAACTTTGGTTCCCATACTTGAACCCTGCCGATTCGATTCAAAAGTAGGATTTGGCTCGAACAGAAGATCTGGAATACCCAAGAAACTTTCATCTCCATTTGCAGACAAACTAGGTGGGTTAGAAAATTCTTTTGTTTCGATTTCCGGTGCTTCCAAGACCACGCCTTGTTCCTGCCAACAAAATTTTTCATATTTTTTAGCCACTTCTTTGGCCTCACCCCACATTTCAGACCCGCCCTGTTGCAACCAAAGTGCACGCCGGCAAATAGAGCGTACAGTTGATATGTCATGGGAAACCAATAAAATGCTTGTTCCAGCGTCGCTCAATTTTCTAAGCCGCTTAAAACATTTTGACTGGAAAGGGACGTCTCCAACGCTCAAGGCTTCATCAACAATGAGAATGTCAGGTTCTAAACATGTGTTTACGGAAAAAGCCAGCCGCATCAACATTCCAGAGCTATAGGTTTTTGTAGGTTGGTCTAAAAACGCTCCGATATCAGCAAATGCAGCAATGTCATCGAATTTGTCATCCACTTCTTCCTTACTCAGGCCTAACACAACTGCGCTCAGATAGACATTTTCTCTTCCGCTAAACTCTGGATTGAACCCCGACCCTAACTCCAATAATGCGGCAATACGGCCATGCGTTTCGACCCGGCCAGAAGACGGCATTAAGGTACCACTAATTATTTGGAGTAAGGTCGATTTACCAGATCCATTACGTCCAACGATGGCCACAGTCTCTCCAACCTCAACTTGGAAAGAAATATCTTGAAGCGCCCAAAATTCCTTAAAATATTGTTTTGGTGTATTCCCAGTTAACCCCTGAATCATGGGAAGAACAAACTGTTTCAAGCGATCGCGCGGAGTATCATAGATTTCGTAACGTTTACTCAAATGACTGACATTGATAGCTAAACTAGGGGCTACTCCGTCAAAATTTGTATTCTCTTGCCTCATTTCATTATTCATGATTAAAGGAAGAGAAATCGTATTCGTATGTTCAAAGGACATCAGCAAACCCCCGGCGAGTCTTTTGAAACCAGAGGTACCCTAACCAAGCAATAGCGCACGAAACCAATCCATAAATACTTAGCCCAACCCAATCTGGCGAATGACCCCAAACAAGCACTTCCCGGGTCTGCTCTATAATAAATGTCAAAGGATTTAACCAAATCCATGTCTGGAGTTCCTCTGGAAGAGCTGTTACAGGATAAAAAACAGGAGAAAGAAACAACATGACCATTGTCATAATATTGACTGTCTGTCCCACATCGCGCAGAAATACTCCACATGAGGCCAACAACCATGCTAGGCCAAGGGTAAGCACAACCAGGGACAACAACACAAGCGGAACAAAGAGAATTGTCCAATGTAAAAAACCTTTTATGAGAAAAAAAGCAGCCAGGAGCACACCAAAACTAACCAGACTATGGAATAACGCCGCTCCCATGGCAACTCCAGGAAGTATTTCTAGTGGAAATATCACCTTCTTCACGTAATTAACATTTGAAAGAATTAGGCCTGGCGCTCGATTGAGAACTTCTGAAAAAAGCCCATGGACGATTAGGCCTGCAAACAGCACGATGGCAAACTGAGTTTTACTTTCATCTTCTCCCAACCCCCAACGTGCCTTGAATACCACTGAAAAGACGAATGTATATACGACTAACAGGAACAGTGGGTTTAGAAAAGACCATACCAAACCCATGACCGAACCCTTATAACGACCGAGAACTTCACGTTTGGTCATGTGGAAAATAATTTGTCTGTTACACCAAAGACTTTGAACCATGGACCTTGGTGAGGTTGGCGGTGCTGAATGTGGGTTCATCAAATGTATCCCTAGAATCCGAATACGGCCTAAGCGATTCTCATTAAATTCTCCATGAATTTAGACTCACTAAGGGAATCCCAAAACAACGCTAAACATGTTCCACGTCAAGATTAACCATGCAACATCTCATGACATAGAATAAGTTCCTTCATGGCATCAGTTTGTGAATATATTGTAGGTGGGAGAGGTTCACAACCTAAAGAAGGGCTCCAGCCATGGTTCAAATGTGCCAGAATATTTCACAGGCAACTGTCAGAGATGTTCATGTAGGGATAAGAGATACGACACTGAAAAAATATTGATTGTTCATATTTTTGAAGAAAATCCCTTTCATTGTAAAACTCTTCTGATATCTTAGAATTTAACTTGACGGTTTTTTCCTCATGCGCTATCAAGCATGCCGCTCCAATTCGATAGCCCGCCATTAGGATGGAGAAGGATAACTATGTCGTAGAACGAAGTTAGGACAAGAAAAACTTTCATGAAATTCGGGGACGCATACTGAGGGGATCAGAGTAAGAAATAATTTCTAGAAAACCAATTTTCAATTTTGACATAACCTATAAGACATTTCAAAGGCTCAATTCTATCTTCTTTTTTCCTATATGCCAGTGTTTGTAACAAATTCACCTCCTAGCAGCAACACCGTTCAAAATGCTCAGATATGTCATCGTGGTTTGTAAAGAATCAGAATGTAGATAAGCACAAAAGGAAAGCCCTCTGGGATTTATTTATCGCATACTCTACCTGCGTTTCTTATTCGCTAGAGGATTAGAAAAACCAGGAATTTAAAAAATAATTCCAGTGAGAATCGAGTCTACAGGGTGGGCCAATCAAGGAGGGCTTCGCAGAAAACTACTTAAATATTGTGGGTAATGATTTAGATCAAATGTTGCCAGCAATGAAAACTCAGAAAAGTCTTCTTTCTATCTGCCGTCAAACGAGCCTGTAACTGTGTCTTTTCCGTCAAAAAGGTCATATGCTGAGGCCACGGCCTCATTTAGAGATCCTTTATTGAATCTCCCATTCCAAGGGTACCGTGGTCGCAAGGATGCCCGTCGCACCGAGCGTCAATCCATTACCCAGCCACGCCCCCACATCCCCGGTGACCGTATTGTGCACCACAACATCGTCCGTACCATTCCCATCCAAATCACCGAGGCCGGCAATGATCCATTCGGCAGCCACTCCTGAGGCAATGATGCCCGCGGCACCGAGCGTGAGCCCATTCCCAAGCCACACTCCCACATCTCCAGTATTCATATTGCGCAGCACAATATCGTCCGTACCATTTCCATCCAAATCACCAAGACCAGCAATGACCCATTCTGATGGTGCTCCCGCAATGATGCCCGTTGCACCGAGCGTCAGACCATTTCCCAACCATGCGCCCACAGACCCATCGACCGTGTTACGTAGCACAATGTCATCCTTGCCATCACCATCTAAATCTCCGAGGCCTACAATAACCCATACGAGATCCACCGCTGCTGCAATTGTGCCGGTCGAACCGAGGGTCAGTCCACCAGTTCCCAGCCATACCTGCACATCTCCAGTGACCGCATTGCGCAACACAATATCATCCTTGCCGTCACCGTCCACATCACCAAGGCCGACAATGCCCCATGTCGCCGGCACTGCTGCTGCAATCACACCCGCCGACCCAATCATTAACCCATTCATCAACCACACACCCACATCCCCGGTGGCTTTATTCCGCAAAACAATATTTCCCAAACCAGTCTTGTTGATGGAGAACGTATCTGTGATCGCCCCATTTACTCGAACATTTCGAACCGTTAGGATGGGCCCATTGACATCCAACAGCACCGAGCCAAACTCTTTTTCCGAGAAAAACATGACTGGGTGATTTGCACTACCACTGCCAATCGATCTCCCACCATGACCTGCAACTACGTAGACGGTCCCATTTTTGTATGCCCCACCACTCCCTGGGTTACCATTTCCTGTCTCGAGGATATTGCCGCTTGAGAGCAGCGTATTAAAATCTGGGGTAGCAAAATTTGGACTCGTGCCCTTTCCAAATGCACCGCGTAAGGGATAAGACCTTTCGTAGATGTGCGAATGCCCTCCGAGAACAAGGTCCACTCCACCAGCTTCTAGAATGGGAAGGACATCTTCACGCATATCAGTTAGGCGGCCGCCGGAGTCGACATTACTATCTGAATCATGCGAGCCTTTGGTATACGGAGGATGGTGGAAAAAGGCAATGACCCATTCCTGAGTAGTTGCCGAAAGGTCTGCTTGTAACCACGTCAACATCTGGGAGCCTGGTGCTCGATTACTATCCATGGAATCAAGCACAATAAAGTGAGTATTGGCGTAATTAAAGGAATAGTACGCCTCAGTGCCAGAAGAGACTCCCCCGGCTTCAGCGCTGGTCGGCAGAACATGAGCCTCGTAGTAAGGCCCAATTCCCATAGGAGTGTTAACCGAGACAGCTTCATGATTCCCTAAGGTCGGCCACAAGGGGGTATGACGGAGAATATCCTGATAGATAGTAAAGTGATTGCTGGTAAATTCAGCATCGGTGCCATTGTCGTATGCCATATCTCCCGCATGTAGAATAAGGTCTGGCGCCGGAGGATTGGAGGCGGTCTCAGTCAACATGGCATTTCGAACATTAGTCTGATCACCACCGCCATCGCCAGAATCGCCAAGGACCCAAGCTCGAAAAGAAGTGGCCGTCCCCACAGTTGGGGCAGTTACAAGAAAATGGTTCGTCGTCCCACCGGCTTGAAAACCATTTGTTACTGTCCCCACGTTATAGAAATATGTGGTAGAAGGACTCAATCCAGTGATCGTCACCACATGATTTTTAGCAGAAGCATTAGAGGGGGGAATAGTAGCAGCCCCAAATGCCGTTTGATTCAAAATGCCAGACACAGTGCCGTATTGGACACGACTATCATTAGCCGAAGCTAAGTCGGTTTGCCAGACTATTGTGATAGATGTCGGCGTAACCAATTGCAGGTACGGTTCCCGCAAAACGGCCGCATTAGCCGGCAAGCTAGACAGAACCAGCAAACAAAGAGTCACCCACAACTTCATTATGTGCACGATTTCTCCTATTCCTGGGAGGAACTGGGTTGCATCCGCGGAGACCAACTATTAGACGAGAAGAAAATTATTTTCTAATGATTGTGTACTACCTCTTCACTGCGGGGGAATTACACAAGTGAACTCGTATCAATAGACCTTGGCTTAAACTTCCAATCTGTTGTTAGAAATGCAACTCATAACCATTTTCCAGAATATCCTATAGGAAACTAGGTAATATAGATTAGTTTTGCTGGCCAAAACTAATCTATATTCCTGGGGGCGGGCTGGTCTATATCCTATGTAAACCGATACGCATCAAAAGGGGGACTTCCTTATTCTTAAGAATAAATTAGGGGGCCGATGGTGAATGGATGATGTTCACCACCGACCTGTCCTCTATTCATTCTGCCAGATCGAAAGCAGTTTTTCCTCGCTCGAAAAAGCGGCTACCTTCTTCAGGAGAATATCGATCACTTACCCGTCTAGGGTTTGATCTTCCATTCCAAGGGTACAGCAGCAGCAATGACGCCTGTCGACCCGAGCGTCAGCCCATTCCCGAGCCACACTCCTACGTCCCCAGTCACCGAATTACGTAACACAATATCAGCCTTGCCATCACCATTCACATCACCAATGTCTGCTACGGTCCATACGGTACCCGGTCCCGCAATCACGCCTGTCGACCCGAGCGTCAACCCATTCCCAAGCCACGCCCCTATCGACCCATCAACCGTATTGCGCACGACTATGTCGTCCTTGCCGTCACCATCTAAATCACCGAGACCGACAATGACCCATACGGCCTCGACTCCTGCCGCAATGACGCCTGTCGACCCGAGCGTCAACCCATTCCCAAGCCACACTCCTACATCCCCGGTGGAGGTATTGCGCACCACAATATCGTCCTTGCCATCACCATTGACATCTCCCAGGCCCGCTACGACCCATTCGGTCGCTACCCCAGTGGCAATGATGCCTGTCGACCCGAGCGTCAGTCCATTGCCCAGCCATGCCCCAACATCACCTGTGGAAGTATTGCGCACCACAATATCATCCTTGCCATCACCATCCAAATCACCCAGACCGACAATGATCCATTCTGCTGCCACTCCCGTAGCAATGACGCCTGTCGACCCGAGTGTCAGCCCATTCCCGAGCCATACTCCTACATCCCCAGTCACCGAATTACGTAACACAATATCAGCTTTGCCATCACCATCCAAATCGCCATTGCCTACAACAACCCATTCGGCTGCCACTCCCGCAGCAATGAGGCCCGTTGACCCAAGTGTCAGCCCATTCCCCAACCACGCCCCTGCATCTCCAGTGTTCATATTCCGCAGCACAATGTCGGCCTTGCCATCACCATCTATATCATTAGTGGTATTTCCTGATTCAATAAGCCGAAGCGCACTGGCATATTTCCCTTTGAATTGCTCGGGCACAGAACCATCAAAACTGATGGTTAGCACAACCGTGCCATCGCTGCCAGACTTGATAGTGCTAAATCGTGCAACATATCCATTATTATTATCTGCCGGCAACCGTGTGACAGGAGATGTAGGTCCCGTAAATATAACACCCCCAGGGAAATTCCCAGTATCGGGATTATCCGATGCGACGGAACTTGTATTCACAAAAGCATCTTGCCCAGAGATGGTCACTAAAGATGCTCGATCCCAAGCGTTCGCATCACGATCGGCAAAGAAGGTCAAATCATAAACCTTATTCGGACTCATGTCTGTAAAGGTAAGTACCAGATCCGGGTTTCCTGCACTTATATAAGAAATAGCACCCAGACCGTTCACTTTCCCATCAAAGATAGTAAAGGCATCTCCCATTGTTGGATTGGCGCCCTGTGTAGCTTGAGCCGTACCATCAAATGTCCCTCCAGTAACAGTCAGCGTCACATCAGTCGCAGCACCATTATCAAAATTTTTCAATTTCCCCGTACTGAGCAACCCTGATCCACCGGCCGGAGAGGTAAACGTGGTAATATTTGTATTTAGCTGGCCAGCCCCCCAAGCCAAATCATTGTAAGACGTCACGGTTTGTGCAGCTGCTATTGACCCTACACACAGAAATGTTAGTGCCGCTAACCCACCTATCAACCACAATGTGGAATTTGGTTTTTCCTTTTTCATGAATTTCATTCCTTTCTTCTCTCGGATAATTAGGCTTCGCTCAAAGGATTTACTTCCTTTTACCTATCTCTCAAGTGATCATTGGCAGGGTATCGCGGAAAAAAAAGAGACATATTAATACCTTTATTATTCCTTTTCTGGATAACCTCATTTCTCATTTCTCTATATTAAAGTTTCATCTTACCCTACGTTTGTTGAAGACAAAAAATCATTTTTCAGGAAAGCTATTCTCTTTTCAGTTATAGCCTTCAACAGATTCCCTTTGTGCATCTTCAGAAGCTGGAAGAATGTTCATCGGTGGGTATCCAGATGCGGGAATCACTTCCATAAAATTCGATGACGGTTGAATATTCATTGACTTCCCTTGAGGAGATTGAATGACCATAGGCTCCAAACTATGGGGACGCTCAACAAACATAGGAGTAACTAGCGCATTCTCCTCAGGATGTTGAATCACATCTACCTCAGGTAAAGACACCACTGCCCTAGGAGTACTAAGAATAGGTTCACTACTCATTATTTTTCCGGAGAAAATTGCCTTTTTTGATTCGAATGTTGTTATTGCATTTTCCTCAATTGCAGTTGGCTCCATTTTGGCAACCACAAAAATTTGATGTACTGTTCCCTGTTGATCAACTTGTAAGGCATAGTCCCACGAAGCCAGAATTTTTGAGAGGGCGTTGCTCACCGGTTCACCAGTTAAATTGACAGAAACGGGCTTATCGAGTTCTTCCCTAGGCGCAACATAATTAATAGCTAATTTCTCCTGAAGCTGATCTAATATCATGCGTAAAGGAACCTGAGTAAGTACTCCGCTAATACGATCCCTTTGTATCCCCAGCGGAGAGTGTGTTTCTGATGCGATTCCAAGGCTCCCATTTCCTAAAACCAACCAACCAAGTAACAAAATTCCCGCGACTAACCGTTGAACTTTCTCTTGACTTCGGTTTGCACTGGGATAAGTACTCATCGACCGTTGTTCTCCTTTTCTTGATCCTGTGTTGCAAATTTCCACATGTCTGAGCAATCCGTTTTGTTAGCTATGGATAGGAAGCGTCTTTAACACTTCTACTTCAAGCTTGAGCAAAACTTTTGCCAGGCATAGAATGCCTAAGGCACTTGCATGTAAGATATTGTTTTTACATTGGTTTTTTCTTGTACATGAGAGAAAAATTCAGAAATTAAACGATCATATTTTCCAAACACGGAAAAGTTTTTAACATTAGAGAAATCGAGCGCTTGAAAACCTACAAAAATCAGAAGAAATTCATGAAATCGGATGCAGAACGCCAATAACCGAGAAAATTTTTTCGACAAAAAAATATATTCCGAACACCTCCCCCTTGAGCGTAGCTGTTGACTCCTAGTTGTTCCTGCACTTCCCTAAATCTTCCCCTGAAATGCTCGGAATTTCGCATGTTTCTTGTACATTTTTTGAGATTTCATTTCTTCTCGTCGAGAGCATGGACTCTGTATAAACACCAAATGGAAATTAGTGCGCTAAGATTTCTTGCACACAACTCTCTATTTTCTTCTAACTTCCAACACACAATGCCCTTCCCAACGACCTTATTCGAAGAAGAAATCAAAGACATAAGACCAGACATTCAGCTTGAACTTTACGACCACGAACTTTTAATTACATTGACGTGCCCATTTAAGATGGTGATGCTAAAAAATTTCTTCACACATTACTCAGCCTCGTTTCCTGATTCTTGTAAGTCGAGGCCATTCCTTTCTGAGACTCTTGCCCACAAGCCATCAAGATCCAAAACAAATACGCCAAACTTCCGGCAAACATATAATCAAACAAGTTTCGACAGAAGAAACCCACCAAGACTATTCCTAGACAAAACTTGAGAATGTCAAAATCAGTCCAATCTTTTTTTGGTTTTCTAGGCAAAAGCTCAACCCCTAGACGAGCAAAAACCCACAAAAAAAACACTAACCCTGGGATCCCGCTCCCAACACCTATCATCAGGGGGGTATTATGTAGATGCATAGGACTATCCCCCATAGGTGAATTAACTAAAACAGGCTGGAAAATGTTATTTCCATATCCAATACCTACAATAGGATGACTGATCATTTGATCAATTCCTAAACCCCAAACTTGGATTCGTGCTTCTAACGTCCAGGAATGGAGCGTATCAGCATGAAATCCCATCTGAGTAATCTCTCTCGAAGCAACAAAAACTAGAATCAGTCCAAGGATAAGACTGATGAACAGAACACGTCGTCGCGTAATAAGGCTCCAAGAGAAAAGTTGTACGGCGGCAGCCAACCAACCAGCTCGTGTATATGAGGCAGCATGGGCAATCAGACCCAGAACACCTGCTCCAATGGAAAATATTTTTTCCCACAACAAACGTGTGGTCATTCCAACATACACAATAACTGGCATAGCGAGAACCATATAAGTGCTCAACCAGTTATAATCTGATCCTGGAACAAGGGCTCTAATATTTCTGTCCTGCCAATTCCCCCCGCGATCTATAAAATCTATTAGCGCCAAAACTGCCAGCAGCATCGTACTGACAAGCACTCCTAGGAACACATTTTGTGGAGAGGTGGATCTACTAACTTCTATCGTTTTGAAAGGAAGGCAGAAACTTTCGCCCTGCGGTCTCAGGGAAATCTCACGCAGGACAAAAACAGCCCAATAAAAGACTAAGCACTGAGCAATAAGTTTTCGCCATTCGACAAAACTGTATTCGGGATTCAAAGAAAATGGAATACACAAAAGAATCCATACCAACAACAAGAATAATGGAAGATCAATAGGGGTTCGGACTCTAAGATCTTTTTCCTCGAGCCATCCGACAAAGAGGGCTAATCCTAAAAGCACGAAAAAAAGAATTTCTTGTAAATGGAATAGTGACGGGAAAAAACTAAAAACCGTAAGAAGAAATAAGCCTCCCCCTTGGATCGTCCAAACCCCTTGAGAAAACGTAGAATAAAAAGACGTATTCTTCAGGAGGAAGCGAGATTGGGCAAACAAATAGTCCCCCTCTCTTCAAATAAGAAAACCCTCGCCACCGAATTATCTGTCATCGTCGATGTGGTGTAATTTTCCCTTTAACTTCTGGTGAAAATATTATAATCCTCGCGAAATAAGATCATGAAGGTGAATGATCCCAACAACAATATCTTGGCGATTTAGAACTGGTAGCACGGAAATCGGCTTTTCACGTTTTTCCATAAATTCAAGTGCAGAGACGGCTTTTTCATCAGCATACACAAAACTTGGTTTCGTATTCATCACGTCAGCAATCGCCATCGCAAACAAATCTTGACCCTCTTCCAGGGTGCGTCGAATATCAAAATCGGTAATGATTCCAAGAAGTCTTGATTGATCATCAATGACAGAAACGGCACCGGCTCGTTTGCTTGTCATTTCACACAACATTGTCCGAATAGACTTCGACAAATCAATGACTGGATTGGCGTCACCTTTTCGCATGCAATCGTCAACGGTCAAAAGCAATCGCTTCCCTAATTGGCCCCCAGGGTGAAATAATGCAAAATCATCAGGTTGAAAATTACGAAGTTTCATCAAGGCCATCGCAATAGCATCCCCCAAGACTAAGGCAGATGTCGTACTACAGGTAGGAGCCATATTTAACGGACAGGCCTCTTCTTCAATTGGCGTAACAAGGACATGGTCACTCTCACTTGCAAGCCTTGACTCAGGTCTAGCAGTAATAGAAATAATCTGTGCCCCAATCTTCCGAATAAAAGGAAGTAGAGCCAGCAACTCTTCACTTTCTCCTGACTTGCCCACAGCAATGACAATATCGTCTTTAGCCACAATTCCAATATCGCCATGCATCCCTTCTGAACCATGAAGAAAGACCGCAGGCGTCCCTGTGGAGACCATCGTCGCCGCAATTTTGTTTGCGATGAGACCTGACTTCCCTACCCCCATAAGGATGACTTTCCCCTGACAAGCCTGTAACATTCTGACGACATCCGCAAATCGAGAATTCAGATTCTCTTCTAAATGCGTAAGGGCTCTTGCCTCCAACCGAATGACACGACGAAGTTCTTCGAGAATATCCATGTGTCTAACCTTTCACATGCATATCGAAAAACACATTCAGCACGAAGCAACGCATTGAACCTGAATAATACTGTTGGAGGGGGTGAATTAGAAAAAAACGTGGGCTCGAAACGCCTAAGCTTCGACTAAAGGAGAAAAAGCAATGGTAGCTCAAAAGAGAAACAGTTTCATCAGCGTGAGGAATGAAACATCTCGGGTAAAGAATGCCTCTTAGAAAGAGGCTAATGATTACACCAATTCGATACATTGGTCAAGCTTTACAAGAGAAATGAGCCTTTGCTTTCTTAGTTAAATGTGAAATAAAAAGGAACAAAATACTGACCACCATGTCTCCTCAACACCTTATGAGGCTATCTCGCCTCACAAAAAAAACGACACAACAGATTAAGCAAATCTATCAATCCCTTGACTACAACGGTCTAGGACAAATTTATTGCGATGAAGGCGGCGATGAATTTTGGGAAGACCGCCGCGGACCATGCCAGAAAATGGGGATCGCGATTGCCAAAGCCCTCAAAATCCGTCTGCCACCGCAAGGACGGAGTTTATATGTTGGCGCTGGTGTTCCCGAGATTCCCCCTCTATTCATGGAACACCTAGAATTAAATCGGACAGTCTGCCCTTATAATCTTCGCGAACCAGAAGTGCACATTCTTAACAAGGCTAGAGGAGAAATCGATCTATTATTTTTCTGTGGTTCGGCTGAGTCCGCAACAGGACAATTTGATCATCTGTGGATCGTGAGCGTCTTGAACGACCCAGAAGAATTTCCAAATTTGTCAGTCCTTTTCTCATATGGTCGGGCAGACCCTCTGGTCTTTGACACTTCAGCCTTTTCAACTGAACGGAAAGCAGGCATTCAATTGTTTTCAAATTGCATGGCTAAACTGACTCAGCCAGGGTGGCTCACAACATCGGTCGAAGAACTTCCCTGGGTTGAACATTGGTGCAAATCGCATCAACGCTCATATTACATCGAAGAAACCACCTATCCAACAGCGCTTGTGGGAGATCCGGTTTGTTTTATCCGAATAGAATAAACTTGAAAAATGAACTCAACGTTCTCTTCACAACCAAAACACTTCAGGACTAAATGCTGAACACACCGATCCCAGTAGGACTCATTGGACTTGGACGGCACGGTAGTCGATATTTTCGTCATCTCATTGATCAAGAAACTGGCGGCAAACTCATAGCCATTAGCCGCCGCCAAGTAGAAGAAGGATATCGACAAGCAGCTCAGCACCATATTCAATTCTTCCCAGACTATCGGAACCTTGTCGCCAACCCGGCAATCAAAGCTGTGCTGATCGTCACCCCACCTGCCTTAAATGTCCCAATCGCTTTGAAGGCGATACAATGCCAAAAGGCTGTTCTCCTCGAAAAACCACTCGCTTTGAATTCTCAGGAAGGGAAGTACCTCGTTGAAGCTGCCGCTCAAGCCGGCATTCCCCTTATGACTGGGCATACATTGAGATACGAACCGATCATTCGAAAACTGCAAGAAATTGCCCAAAGCCTTGGCCCCTGGAAGTCTTTAAGCGGAACTATGCACTTGGAAGAACAGCCAGAGACCAATGGGGAAAGAAGAAACGTTCACGGAGTTCTCTTAGAGTTCGGCATCCATCTGTTGGACTGGGTTCGTAGCATGATACCGAAAGAGCCGCTTACAGTATCCGCGAACATGACTCGTTCTTCTTCTAACTTACCTGAGAGGCATGCGAAGATTACCATCTCGACTGGTTCAGGGCTTTCTTGTCATTTAGATATCGGCAGAGTCAGTACAGAACGAGTCACCCACATTGAAATTATTGGGACAAAAGGACGCATTCGAGGTGATTGGACAAAAGGCCTGCTACAAACCTTTGAAAACGAAAAACTCGTTTCTGAAGAATTCATACCAGCTACCCCCACGATCGTACTAATACTCAAGGATTTTTTTCAGGCCCTAGAAACAGGTGAACCGGTTCCCATTACTGGAGAAGATGGCCTTCGGGCAGTGGAACTCGCTGAGGCCTGTTATCAGGCAGCATATACCAAACAACCAGTCCATTTTCAGCAATAAAACCACCGTAGATTAAGACTCCCCACCTGATAGGTTCACTCGCCATGTATCGTAGACCTTGTGAATGGAGCGCCCTTGTTCACGAAACACCATATTGGCTTGATGAAAGAGGTTAACCATGAACAACCAATCTTCATGGGTCACATTAAACGCTTGCATTGCTGAAACCACCTTCTGGTCTTTCCACATTGGATGCTCTTCATCCCAAAGAATCAACGCAGCCAAAACCTCAGTCGTCAAACCTTCTCGTCTCAACACTCCATCTTGTCTGTCATTACGCTGACTCGTCCAATGAGCTTCAGCTGCCATCCAATAGGCTGCTAACTCAGGAGATGGTGATTTCATAAGAGCTGATTGTAATTGGATAACCCCATGAATCACTTGATTCGCTTGAGCCGTTCCTTCAGATGGCAAAACCTCCGCTTCATCAAGTGTAGCCAACAATGTCATGATGGTTTTCACCATGGCAGAACTGGCCCGTTCTGACACCAAAAACACACGGTGTGAGTTCAACGCTGCCAGCTCAGGACTCACGTATTGCTGTGCCAAGTCGGCAGGAAACTCTCTCGTTTCCCCTTGGCTTGGATACAGCACTAAATTAATTATTACCACAACTAAGCATATGCTCTCCCAAACGCACACCCGAGTATCGTGAGAATCGAAAAACGTTGGCCACCCTTTCTGGGTTGTCCCTACAAACCTGACAGGGTTACGATGACTCTTGTTGACTCCATCAAGAGTAAGGTTACTCATGACACCTCCAAACCTCAACACAAATCTCCAACGTTCTTTACAATATTACCAAAAAGGAGTGCTACAGCCCGAGGCATGGTTCAAGATTGTCGAGCATGACTACACCCAACTGATTGCAGCCATCAATTGGCAAAAAATGTTTTTTACACAGCATGAAGATTTTCAATTACTGGATGTGGGTTGTGGAACGGGACGGTTCCCCAAAATGCTTCAGCCACAATTACCCGTCACACTTCGTATTCAATACGACTATCTTGATCCTTCCCATTATTGTCTCGCCACATGTCAAGAAACACTCAAGGCACCGTTTCTCCCACGACATGGTTGGCAAACAACCTTAGAACATTCCCAAGAGGTCCTCGAGACTGGAACTTATGATGTCGCCTGGGCTATCCAATCATTATATTGCCTTGAACAAGCCCATTTGCACATGGCACTTCAACAGCTCCTCAGAACCCTTCATCCTACACGAGGCACCGCCTGCTTTGTATTAGCCAAGCACCAAGCTTTTTTTCCTCAAATCCATCAATTGTTTTATGAACATTGTGCTGAATACACGCCACCACCCTACCTCTCAGCAGAATCCGTCGTGGTGATGTTAGAAGAACTGGGAGCCACGAATATCATCCGCGAGCTACCCTGTACCCACACCATTTCGATTAGAGAAGATCGCCTGCTAGAACAATATCTCCAACAAAGCGTGATGGATACCACTCCACTCCCAAAATGGCGACAACACCCCCGATTACGAGATTTTCTCGATGCACATCGCCATGATGATACGTACCAATTTCCAAACCCTTATTGGCTCATACTCAGCACACCGTCTACCGCAGGAGAATCTGGGAAACACCGTTTGCAAAACTACCTTACCTCGGTCACGCCATCTCAACCGGCGAGATAAGCCACAGAAAAGAAACGATTTCGCCGCATTGACCCCTTCATTACAGTTATGAGACATTCAAATTTTGACAGGTATTTCTGGCGTAAGCCCTAGGTTACGCGCGTTGTCTTCATAAATAACTTGAAACGCATCCTCACAGACTTACTCACAAAGCTTGCATCAAATCATAGACCAAAAAGGAGTTCTCATTCATGGCTGAATCTCTCAAACATAATAGCAAAACCTTAACAGAAGGACCCGACCGAGCACCCGCCCGTGCCATGTTACGAGCCGTCGGCTTGGTGGATGAGGACTTCAATAAACCACTGATCGCTGTGGCCAACACCTGGTCGGAGGTCACACCTTGCAACTATCATCTCCGCGAGCTGGCCGCCAGCATCAAAGAAGGGATTCGCGATGCCGGTGGCACACCGATCGAATTCAACACCATCGTCGTCTCCGATGGCATCAGCATGGGCACAGAAGGCATGAAAGCCTCGCTCATCAGCCGAGAGGTTGTTGCAGATTCCATCGAACTCGCGGTCCGTGGACACCTCTTTGATGGCGTCATCGCTATCTCAGGTTGTGATAAAACTATCCCAGGCTGCGTGATGGCCTTAGCCCGTCTCAATCTTCCTTCACTCATGCTTTATGGAGGCTCCATCATGCCCGGAGAATTCCATGGCAAACCTGTCTCGATTCAAGACGTCTTCGAGGCTGTCGGCTCACATTCTCGAGGGAAGATGAGCACCGAAGAACTCACTGAATTAGAACGACGCGCCTGCCCTGGAGCGGGAGCCTGCGGAGGTCAGTTTACAGCCAATACAATGGCCATTGCGTTTGAATTTTTAGGTATTTCGCCCATGGGCTTCAACGGTATTCCTGCACTCGATCCCAAGAAACATGAGGTATCGAAAGAATGCGGAAAACTCTTGATCAACATGTTGAAAAAGAATCTGCGGCCGCGAGACATCATCACACGCCCAGCTCTGGAAAATGCTATTGCCGCCATTGCCACCACTGGCGGTTCCACAAATGGGGTGCTGCATTTACTGTCTATTGCCCATGAGCTGTCGGTTCCGCTGACTATCGATGACTTCGATACGATCAACCGGAAAGTACCGTTATTAGCAGACTTGAAGCCAGGTGGGCAGTATATGGCAGCCGATCTCTATCAAGCAGGTGGAACTCCACTAGTAGCCAAATGGCTCTTGGAGGCAGGCCATCTACAAGGAGAGCAAATCACAGTCACCGGCCGATCTCTCAAAGAGGAAGCCGCCTCAGCCAAAGAAACAGCAGGCCAACAGGTCCTCCATAGAGTTGCCAATCCTATCAAACCATCAGGAGGCCTGGTTATCTTAAAAGGCAATTTGGCCCCTGACGGCTGTGTGGTGAAAGTGGCAGGGCATAAAAAATTAACCCATAAAGGCCCAGCCAAAGTCTTCGAATGCGAAGAAGACGCATTTAAAGCCGTTCAACTGGGAGGCATCGAAGCCGGTGATGTTGTCGTCATTCGTTACGAAGGCCCACAAGGTGGGCCAGGTATGCGGGAAATGTTAGGCGTCACTAGCGCCATTGTTGGAGCAGGGTTGGGTGAATCCGTCACTCTCTTAACCGATGGACGTTTTTCCGGCGCAACCCACGGCCTCATGGCAGGACATGTCGCACCCGAAGCGGCGAAAGGTGGCCCCATCGCCGCAGTGCAAAACGGAGACATCATCAACATGGATATCACCAATCGACGATTAGATGTGGAACTATCGGATCAGGACATCCAAACTCGGCTCAAAACATGGACCCCGCCCACACCACGCTATACGAGTGGCGTCATGGCCAAATACGCCAAGCTAGTGTCCTCAGCCTCCCAAGGCGCCGTCACAAGTTGAAGATTAAATTTATAAGGCTACTGACCTATTCCACGTAGCGCCGTGAAAATGCTGAACGCGAGCCGTAATCAGCGCGCGTTTAAAGTGAGTAAAGCGAAAGAAAAATGCATCCGAGTTTATGGCAATGTTAGGATTTATATCTGTACTCTCTATTTGCCAACATTTCCGCAAGACCCTCCTCCGATCCGTACAATGTATACGCATTTATATTCATGGAATCTAGTTCAGCCAGCACCTCACTTCTAATGCATGCCGGCAGCAAATATTTTTGTAAGATATCTTGGTCTCCGCTGCTTTTATTTAACGCTTTCTCATGGCCCGAATAATACCAATCCTCACCAACCTTCTTCCTGCAATACGTGTATTCTGCCTGCTGGATATAATGCCTTTTATGAGTTCGTATTATTGGACCACAGCCAACAACACTTGAATCATTTGCACATCCGCTTTTAACTCCACCAGCGTACTCTCTGAATGAGTAAACCGCAACAGTGTTTTCTAAGCTTGGATACTGAAACGCGAAGAAGGAAGCAATGTACGGTGATCTGCTCCAATCAAGCAAAGGTGTGGGGTAACCATGATGACGGAGATATACCATGAATTCGTAATCTTCAGGCGGGGACGGTGCATCACTGGCTTTGAATTCCGATGACCAGTTAGACCCCATATACGACTCAAATGCAAGCTTAATTTCTTTGATTTGCGTCGAAAACGAATTTATGGCTGGCAGTTCAATTCCCTTGCGTTCCAAAGTGGATTCTAATTTCCAGCTCCCACCTCTATGCCCTCGAAAAAGCAAACTCGATATATATCTATCTTCAGTCTTCAATCTCGATTCATTGGATCTTACTTTTGAAATCTCTGATTTCCAAGATTCCCAGTTTTGAATTTCATGATTTTCCACAACGAGATGGACTCCAATTTAATCCTAACAGGTTAGTATCTAGTTTTTCCGGATAATACTGCTAGTCATAAAATACTGCAATCTGTAGTGATTTTCACAACCACACGTTTGCGAAATGTCACCGAATAATTGATGATCGGACTATTGTTTCATATCAGCACGGCTCGGATCATACAGAATATATGGTTTTTCGCCCATACATGTGGAGCACTGCACATGTTTGATCCCCCTAGTTCAACACTGGTCGGGCAATACCCGGTAACAAGAAAAGCACGTTGACGCAATCATGGGTGACACACATGAGATGTTTTCACCGGCCAACGTTTCTTGACTCGCAACCCCCAAGACGAATTCTTGATACACATCGTAAAGCTATAGGATTAGAACCATACATTCGGTCTGATCCGAAATATTCAACAAGCCCATAATGGGAAAGATTGAGAGAGAACGTAGGTGCGAAGCCTTTGTTACGAAGAGCAAACCTGGAAGGAATTATCGCTATTTCTTGAGAAGCACATTCGTCTTTTTTTGCGCGATTTGAACCGTTTGGAAGGCACGGTCTTTTTGACCGAGAGGGGCATCCTGCTCAATAGCCTTCAGAAAATCTTTGGGCCCATGAACAGGTGCATAGGTCAGTGTGACGACAACGTCCATGGAAGGGGCGTCTTTGGGTGTGGGGAACGTAAATTTTTCTATGCGGGTTTCTTCTGGCTTGAGAAGGGTATCTTGTAAGACTTTTTTTGCTTCAAAATCTAACACCGTCTCTTTGCCATCTACCCCCCCAAACACGCGTTGATAAAACCGCTGTTCGCTATAGACCGTTTTCAGATTCTTCCCTTTAATTGCCAAGTCTACGACCACTCGAGACCATCCAGGATGAGGCAACGGCAAATTATGAGGGACGAGACTTTTGATCGTCACATCCACCTGAGAGGTTTTTCCTTTCACTGAAGTTGAAAAATCCAGCTCAACGGCTTCAGCGCGGACTTTTCCAAACCTTCCAGGAAAACTATGATTAGCCACTTTCCTAATTTTTTCGCCATTGGCTGATTCAGCAACCGCTTCTGGCATATGACAAGACTGACAGGGTTGCCCATTCTTCTCGGTTTCTGACGTTTTCCAATCGCCCAACCAACCGGGAAGGTCTTTGGCTGCTTGTGATGTTTGAGGCAACGAATCATGACAGGTCACACAAAATTGAGAATCCCGAAACAATTCAAGTTTTTCAGATTGATGGGCTAAATTTTCCGCGGCTTTGTCATAGCCTCCAAAAATAGTTTTTCCCAATTGAAACGTTGGGACAGGAGGATGCATTTTGGCATCAACATCATGAATCAAATGACACTGCGGGCACCCAACTCCATCCATGTGAGGATCTTTGGATTGTACTTCTTTGATGAACCGAGGCAAGAGCTCAGGATATTCCGCAATGTGCGGAGCATGGCATTGAAAACACATCGCCTGGTCTTTCTTGTCCGCTTTGGCCAAGTACCGTTCCAACGTCATTCGAAATGGCGCCGTGACAATGGAGCGCGATTGAGCTGAGGCTTCATATTCTTCAAAGACTCGGAGATGACAGCGTTTGCATTTTTCGGAGCTTGGAAAAGCTTTTTCCATAGGTTTTTTGGCCGCTATTGCCGCGGGCAGATACACAACCAACATGGTTACCGCAAGCATACACCCCACAACAGCGAAAGTGGGAAAAAGAAACCGCGTTTTGGTAATCATCCCTTTATGCATAAGCCTTTTCCTTTAACAGTAGTCGAGTCGTTTGAGAAAATGAACATTTCTCAAAAACTTAGAAATTCATGGTACGGAACGTGAGCAATCGAGGAGTCGCATAGTCTTTGATAATCGCTTCTGCTTTTTCACGATCTTTATCGGTTGGCAAGGTTGCAAGATAGGCATCTTTCAACTCTGAAGTGGGTTCTGGAATTAAGGCATAACTCAGAGCTGCCTCCAACACCAACCCTTTAGCATCTTGCGAGGTCTTCAGCGAAAAGGGAATATGACGTGTTGTTCCCCCATTGACCAATGGTCGCGGGATTGGTCCACGTAATAACTCCTCAAAGGTCTTGCCAAATCGTTCTTCGTATTGATCAACAATTTGGCCATTGGCAGATTTGAGGGTCACGGTGACAAAAAATTGTTTCAGCACCGGGTCTCCACCAGGAAATGTATGAGGCAGCGCGCCATTTTTTACTAACACTTCGCCTGCAATCACTCCCTGCCCTGCCTTGGCTTTAATATCCACACGAGAAAACCACTCAGCCTGGAGATTGCGGTTACTCAGCATAATTCCCGGAATGACAATGCCTTGAAACCAATGGCGACCAATCGGCCGGGTTAAGGCTCCACGTTGCGATGTGGAACTGCCCGTCGATTGTTCCATATGACAGTCCTGACAAATCGTCCCCTTCAGAATTTGTCCAGGAATATCTTCCCGCATAACATCTTTGACTTTCCCGAAGTGACAGGACGCACAATAGTGCGCCCCTTTATAAATACTAGATTGCTTAGAGGGATGAACAAGATTCTCTTCCGGTTCGGCGTAAGGCCCAAAGATCGTCGCGCCAGCAGAAATTTTGAACGTTGGGTGTCCATTAGGATTTTCCTGGGTCCCGGAAATTAAATGACAGGCACTACAGCTAATGCCTTCAACTTTGACATGTTTTCCACCCTTCATCACCTGCTCAATTATTCGATCGGTATGTTGAGGAAACACGGTCACCGAAGGAACATGACAGGAAAGACAACGATTCCGTTCAGCAGCGTCAGGCTTCGTTTCAAGCCAGAGGCCAAGAACAGCTTGAAAAACCGGAGAAGTTAATGCCGTTCCATGTAGTAGCGCACCATCCACACGACCAAAAGTCTTGAGATCCATGGTTTGCTCGCGCATACCTTTCCATTCTTCATAATGGCGATCATGACATTGCTTGCATTGTTCAGATGGGATAAACGTCTTTTCAATCTCTTCCATCCATGTTAGGTCTTCGTCCAAAGAGACAGTATCTTCTTGAGCGAAGACAATTCCAGCAAGACCGACTACCACGAAAAAACTGCTAATGAGAACAAGTGGGATACTCCAGCCCCATACTTTCCGATCATGCAATTGATTCATCATCATGTGATTACTAATCTTGTAAGACGCGCACAAAATGGAAATTCAGCCCGCCGGTGACCCCGACGCCATTCATTGGTTCATATGTGGCTACTGTAAAATTTGGCATTGCTATGGTCTTTTCCAACGCATTCCCCAAATCCAACAAGGTCCGAATTTCAAAGGTATCGACTTCCTTAATGACCGCTTTGACTTTAATGCCAGATAATTCTGCAGGGGACCCTCCGATGACCTCGAAGACGACTACGCCTTCGGCTTTCGTCAGTCCAAGAAGCTCTTTAATTTCTTCATCAACTTCTCCAACATCGACGCCAAACTGCTCAGCAAGTGCGAGTGCTTTCTCTTCCGTCATTTGCCCACTTTGAGATTGCGCTAGTACGGACGTAGATGTGCCCCCTAACCCCAGCGCTAAGAAACCGAAGAACACCAGAACAAGTGCCTTCTCTGTAAAGTCTATTGGTCTCATTTGATGGCTTGATTCTGAAAAAAACGCAACCCTTATCCTTCAGACTTACCCTAATTTTCAACCACCGGATCTATTTGTAATTGCATCCAGGACGCCACAGCTTTCTGCCCATTTCGTTCTTTGTTTTCTCCATTCCAAACGGCAAAGGCCACTGCTTGTAATCGACCAGGGATCAGCATGGCTTCATTCTCAAGATCATCACCCGCTACGGTGAGGGGTCGTTTCATGACCACTCGCCAGAGCCCTCGCTTCCATTCCGCCTGTCCTTTAATTCGTCCCTGTCGTTCCTTACTCGTTAAGGTGCTAAACCCACCTCCAATGAGATCCTCGACAGATGAGGGTCGGCGTGGAATGACTTCAAAGCGACGAGGCCCCTTTCGTTTCCGTCTCGATTCTTTAGCTCGCGCGGCTCGGCGATCGACATCGCTTTGCCAGTCCGCCTTCCAATGCCAAATATTCACATAATGGTCTAACTGGCCCATGCAAAAGAAAGCCGGAGCATCACCGACGGGGAGAGCGACCGCTGCACCATCTCTAAAAACCCCTGGTGTTAAGGATTCATTAACGGTGGCATCTTGCCATTCCATTAAAAATGCGACTTCTTTTCCATTGTGAATCGATCGAATAGATAATGCTCGAACACTCGGCTCTGGCCAGACCGGACGGGTAATAATTTGTCCACTTAACGGAAGCGGAAGAGGAGAGACAGATTCCCAAGCAGGATCAGAAGGATGGCTAGGAACATCCCCTTCTTGGAAATGCGCCCGAACCACCATCCCTTGTGAGCTCACTAAGGGGACTTCGTACCAAGTCAAAACAAACAACAAGCCCAGGCACATCGTTCCCCACAACCAGAGAGGCTGTTTCAAAATTTCCTTAATTTTATTGGGTACAGTACTCAACCTCAATTAACCTTACCTAATTATCATTGAACATGTTTTTTTACTAAATGCTAAAGAATCATCAACGCTCAATAAGGATATGTTAAGCCTAGGCACCTGCAATCCAAGGACAGTTATTCCATCTTAACATTTTAGAGAGACGGAACGTCGACTCTAGAGAATCATGAGCCACACGCACGGAGGGAACAGGACGTTGATTCAGGAAAAATGACTTCACGGAAAGGATAGATGCGTCAGTTTATGGTGCCACGAACCAAAAGAGTTGGACTATGTGGTCATGTAATTAATAAATGAAAAGGACGATCACAATTTCACGCGTCGAATTTTATTTTCATTACGCTCACAAATATATAAATGACCTTCAGCGTCTAAGGTCAATCCAGCTGGTGTGTTCACGATCGCTTCGGTAGCAGCCAGTCCATCCCCGTGCTTCAACATCCCGGCATCTTCTTTGGCCACAAAGCGAGCCGCACCACAACCACCCATATTCTTATCGTCATACCCACTATCTCCATTACCGACCACTGTCGTGATGATCCCCGTTTGAGCGTCAACCTTGCGTATCCGGTGATTCATGGAGTCAGAAATATAGACATTCCCTTCCTGATCTACGACAGCACTTTCTGGAACATTCAGCATAGATTGGACAGCTGGCTTCCCATCACCATCAAATCCAAACCGACACACTCCTGCAATGGTCGAGACCGTACTCGTCTTCATATTAATTTTTCGAATACGATTGGTTCCTTTATCAGTCACATAGAGATCCCCGTGACCATCCACATCAATATCCACCACATCATAAAACTTACATTCCATGGCAGGTTTGCCATCATCTAAATACAAGCTCAGATCTAAGCCATCAGAACATTTTGGGCGCAACAGGCCTTCGTCATTACTAAAATCAATCCCTATCGCATCGCCTGATAAGACAATGAGGTTTTGCGCTGTCAGAGGACTGATTCTTTCATCATCTTCCTCAGTCCAACATCCCCCAATAGTAGTGACCAATCCGGTCTCAAGATCATACTGCCGAATTCGATGGGCTTGAGTATCCGCGATAAACAAGCGATCATGCTGGTCAAAAACAATGGCCGCAGGATAGGTCAAGTTGACTTCTAACCCAGGTCCATCACCATTAAACCCCCATTGTCCTGTACCAACAACCGTCGTAATAATTCCTGTTTCTGCATCAATTCTTCTAATACGGTTGCTGCCTGAATCACAAACATACAGATTATTCTTAGAATCGCATGCCACATCCAATGGGAGATATAATCCGGCTTCTCCACAAGGCCCATAATCTCCGCTGTAGCAGGTTTCACCAGTTCCTGCAAAATTATGGAGTCGGCCCGTTTCCAACTCAACCCGTCGAACTCGGTCGGAACCACATTCGGCTATGTAGACAAACTGTCCTTTTCGATCAATGGTGACTTGGTTGGGGAGAGGAATTCCAGCTTTTACGGCTCGCTTGCCATCACCAGTACTGCGAGACTTGCCATTTCCTGCAAATGTTTCAATTGCGTCTACTACGACAGGCGTCTCTGTTTCCATATAAATACAACCTCTCCTCTTTAGCTAAAAAAACACAAAGCTTTCATCCGCCTGTCATCAAAAATCTCTGGTGTCTCAAGGTTCCTGACCCTAGGCCTTTGCTGGCGTAGCGACAGGTTCTGGAGAGACCGGCTGTGCCATTTCAGGTTGTGGCTGCGAAGGAACCTCCACAGAAGCTGCCTGAACCGGTTGAGCAATTTGTGAAGGGGCAACAGTTGACTCTGTCACACCCTCTTCAGCCTGCGCTTGAGGATCAATATCATACTGTTCAGCTTCCTGGACGGATTTCTTGAACCCTTTTATTGCCTTTCCAACACCTTCACCCAATTGCGGCAATTTTCCCGCACCAAAAATAATGAGGACGATGACCAAGATAAGAATGAGTTCTGTAAAGCCTAAACTTCCAAACATAGTTCGTCTCCTTGCTAGGATATTACTTTTTTGCGGTTTCCCGAGAACGCTTACTAAATCGCTCCTTTAAACGATTTCGCGTCTCTTCCGCCTGGTCGAACATCTTGCACTTTTCATACGTATTGATCAGGTTGTAATAGGCTAAGGGTTCATCAGGGTTGCTCTCTACCGCATCTTCCATCACTTTGACGGCCATGTCGGGTTTCTTCAGGTTTAAGGCTATCTCCATGAGCTTAAAACTCGACTCTAAATGATTCGGGTCAAACTCTAATACTTTCATATAGGCTTGCATGGCCATATCTAAGGTATTGAAATCGGAAACCTGCGGATCATCGAGCTTTTCATATACGCCTGCTAGGTTGTACCAAGCAATTGGATCTTCTGATGAAATTTCAATAAGACGCTCAAAGTATTCTTTGGCTTCTAAATACTCGGCCCTATCATTGTGCAATCGCCCCACGTTGAATAAAGCCAAGACATCATATGCATTTAACTCCAAGGCCCGTTTGAATTGCGCAATCGCATCGTCCAACATGCCCTTGGTTCCATAAATTGTCCCTAGATTGGAATAATACATCGCTAAAGACCGATCCATTTCCACTCGAAGGCCTTCGGCCATTTCAATGGATTTTTTGACCTCGGACAAGGCTTCATCCATACGCCCTTTATTGAAATAGAGTTCACCTAACCTACAGCGCGCTTGAAAATCATCCGGCTCTTCACCTAGGAGTTTCTCAAGCTCAGCAATTTCCTCATCTACGGTCAAAGCTCGTTCTTCAGTGGGGGCTTCACCAGGTTGGGCTTCCATCGTTTGACTTCCAGCAGATTGTTCTTCCATTGCATATATCCTAACTACGGTGTTTGTTCCCCGAAAACGGGTCGAATTGGTTGATAGAGAATTCCTTCATGATTTTTGTTTCGAAGACGTCCTAAGCTCCCTCGTTTATCAATATTTAATAACATTAACCCAAGCACTACCATCAAGGTCAAATGGGACAATTGAAGGGCATATCCCGCCATAAACATCAGCCCCAACCCATAACCCGCCAGCCGTCCAATAATAACCAATTTAATGACGGTATAGGCCCAACAGGTGAACCCTGCTACGTAAAAGGCAAAGGGGAGATAAAAGGTGTAGCCCATCCCCATTTGGAAGATCCATCCTATCCCTTCGCCAGCCTTTCTAACCTCTAGGGCGGTTTCAGGACTCCACAAGGTCAGAAAATAGTCCATAAATAAGAGGATGAGAAAGACGCTTCCTCCACTGATTAAAAGGGACAACCCCCACTTACGTTGCGATTTGTTTTTCGACAAAAATGAGGTACTGCCATACGCCCAAAGTACCAAAATACTGGACAGTACCATCAAGGCCTCCCCTAACCGATTCACTTCATGAACCAACGGGGGGGCATCAAGAATATTCAACAACCCATACGAAGTTGACATCGTTTGATAGTAGAGCCACCCAGTAATTCCTAGGAAAAAAGTCCCCACCATCAATCGTTGACTCAACAAACGATGGGTCCCCCAATATTCCACCAAGAGAAAGATCAGCAGGCACAAGGCCAAAATGTTATAGACAACCGACCCCAACATGGCCGGAGGGTAAAATAGATAGCCTACTGTGCATACAACCAAGAGAGCCGCCAAAGGAATAACTACCTTGTCCCACTGCCCGACCCAAATCTTCGTTCGTAATTTCTGGACGATCAAAATACCCAAAATTAGAAAGACAAGAATCGCAGTCATATTTAGCAGAACAAACCCTAACGACGACAAGGTCCGGAATCCAATTCGTACCGCTTCATATTTTTCCGCCAATTTCCCTAGATGCATTCCTAAGCGAGAAACCAACCGATACAACACCAACTCAAAAAATGCTGCAAAAAGCAGACTCTTAAGACCCCACTCGAACAATAGACCAGGATTTTCTAATTTCTCCGAGATTTTTTCTGTCGCGGCAATCATCGTGAAACCTTTGAACCAGCAACCATCCTATGTTCTTGACTGTCACTACATATGAAAGAATACATGGTCTATACTCCAGAAAGCTGTGCTTCTCGCTCTTTATTATGACGAGCTATGTATAACAATCCATCTGCCATGGAATAATTAAACGGCAGTTCACAGACGACTTCGCTAATCTTCTCATAGACATATTGATAGACTTTTTCAGCTTGATCCGGGGTCATTCCAGATTTTACCTCATAAAAGAATCCAAGACTTAAGTCTTCAGAAGCCGGCCGCATAATTCGCTGAACCCCATAGGATCCAGGATCACTCATAATCGGAGCTTCTTTTTCCAAATCAAAGAGACAAGGCTGACATGAAAATCCGTAGGAAGAATTCAGTTTAGTGTTGTCCACAATGAAATTCATTGTTTCGAGTGACTCTTCTTCCGTTTCCGTTGGGAACCCAACAATGACATAACAATGGACTGCTATTCCTAGATCCACACAATCCGAACAAATCCTCGCCACATTTTCCTGCGTAATACCCTTGACCATAAAGTCCATTAGCCGGGCATTATACGTCTCTAACCCAAACACAATTTTTTGGCATCCCGCCTCGCGCAGAGAGCTCAATAATTCACGAGACAGATTTTTTTCAAACCGGAACTCGGCTGTCCATTGCAAATCTAAGCCTCGTGCGATTAATTCTTTGCAGAGTCGCTTTGTAGGTGAAAGGGCAAGACATTCGTCCGTAAAAAAGAAATAGGGCGTGTCATGTAGCTTCGATAACGCCTCTAATTCATCTACCACTTTCATCGGATCTTTTTGCCGAAAATTTTGGTGATCCAACGTCAGAGCACAAAATGCACAATCCTTGTAATAACATCCTCGTGAGAATTGAACAGGCAAAACGGTGTAAGGTGCCAAATATTGGTCTAACGGAAATCCTTTATAATTAGGAGCTGGATGCTCGGTGAGATTCTCAGAATAAAAAGGTTGATTCACAGTAATTTTCCCTTCATTTCGCCAAATAAGATTAGGAACCTTACTGAAATCTTTTCTCCCCTCCAATTGATTAATCATTTCCAAAAGAGCAGTTTCACCTTCAAATACAATAAAATCGTCGGTGACTTCGAATAAGCGGTCACAACGCCTCAGATTATCGACCAATCGCGTAAAAATACTTCCTCCAACAGTGACATGAACTTGAGGAAATTGCTCCTTGATGAGCCGACAGAGAGTAAGACCAGGGATAATCTGAGAAGTAGCCGTGATCGAAACACCCACAAAATCCGGAGTGTCTTGAGTAAAGCCAGGCAAAAAGAATCGCCGGTAAAGATCAACGTAAGGATTTTGTGATTCATCATGAATGGCTTTAAGGATATCCCGTGAAGAATAGATAGAGTAAGAAAGTTGGTTATCAACCACAGTCATTCGTGTTGGGAAATAGAGTGAAGACACCACATCTAACCATCGATCAATCACAAACAGCGATTCTCGATACCGGTCTTCGTCAAAAAACTCTTGGCTACGCAATGAGGTTTTAGCCCGCTCCACTTCGTCGATTAAATGAGGGAAACGATCTAATGACTCAACAGCTTTGGCGTAATGCTCCTTACTGCCAGGTCCGGTCTCTCCATCAACTGATTGCTCAAGCTTTCGCACTAAGTCTATGAGCTGCTGATGAATATCGAGCCCAAAACTTTTCGTTAGCATCCTATCCAATAATTCAATATTCAAATCTCTTTGCTCACGAACTGGAACTCCAGATTGTTCAAGAAATGCTGAAAGACATGGAATACTCAAGTATGGCTGAGAAGGATGCCAGCTTGGAGGAAATAAAAGAGAAATATTCACAGCGAAGCTCCCAGTCTATATAGGAAGATAAAAAGACAAGTATTTCCAGTCTACTTTAAATTTATACACGTCACATTCTTCTCAATGCAACTAGGAAAGACATTTTGTGGTGAAATTAAAAACAAACCCTTGACGGTGCTTGATCTATTTAGTGTTAAACACCTGAAACAAATTTTTCACAATTAAAAAAAAACCCCCGGCAACTCCCCCATTAATCGAGGTAAATCACCGGAGGTTTCATTTTTATTGAGAGTCTTTCTTTAGAATGACTCTAAAAACAATCTAGCACTCTGCTTATGGCATTTGAGCCGTGAACCAAGTCGAAATTCCTTTCATGCCGTTCCGTTCAACGTTTGAGCCATCCCATACGGCAAAGGCCACTGGGAAGCTCGCACCGGCTTTGAACTGCACATCGTTAGGATCATTCGTTGCTAGGCTCCGCTTCATCACCACGCGCCAGGTAGGACCACTACAGCAGCCGCCCTTCAGCGCACCATATGGTTCCCATAAGCCATTGCCCATCACGTCTTGCGAAGCTTGTGTGGTCAATGTGCTGAACCCATTGGCATTCAAATCTTCAACCGAACTCACACGCATGTTCGGATCAGACATGATGTTACCGGACCAAATACCAGGATTAAAGGGCCCTAAGCTACGACCAATCCGGTCTGGATAAGTCACACCGCCTGCTGGCTCTTCATAGTAGTAATCCCAGGCAATCGAAGGATATTGGTTGTCGACATCCCACATCCCAGCAACGCCACGGCCTTGATCTTTTTGCCATTCAGCATTCCAACGCCAAATATTCACGGTTCCGCCTGATTGTCCCATACATTGGAACGGTGGCGCCCCAGCTGTTTGCACAGGGAATTGCACCGCCACTTGATCTCTAAAATCTTGAGGACCAATGGTGGTGTTATTCAAGGTTTGATCTCCCCAATTCGCCCATACGCCAATCTCTTTGCCATTGGTGGCCATTTTGATCATGACGGTTTTGACAGAAATGTTGGGGTGCATAGGAGTAGTAATGGTTTGCCCACTTAACGGGGCCACAATACCAGGAACTGACTCCCATACTGGATTGGCCGCATCCATTGGAATTGGGCCAGAAATTTTGCCGACCGGGATTGTCACCGGTTGGGAGACGGCCAGCGGAATCTGTCCGAGGGTTAACCCTACGCAAACCACCAAGACAGATAGAAGAACGCCAAACACCAGTCGTTTGTTACGCGTCTGCACCAATCTCATAATGACGCATCCTCCTTTGATAAAAGATTAAAACCGAAAGGACTGCTAAAAACCTGTCTCTTGAAACCGAATAAACAGTTCAAAATATTTAATTCAGAAATTCTAGGCATTACCAGATTGCTCAGTTGCTCCGCTTTCTTTATCAATAAACGCATCAGCACCAACTTCGTTCATAAGCAGACTTAATTCGTTACCCTTATCCTGAGCTCCACATTCAAACGTTTGGCCTTCAGGGTTCATATACTGAGCCGGACGATAATCTGTTTCCGAGTAAGGCTGTGGAGTCACACCAAGAAAAGCGATATCGAAGGCCATCCAGTCAGTCGTAAAATCGGCGAGGATTTTATAAAAACCGTAATCAGCCTTTCGCTTTAACATTCCTGAAAACAACGGAACCCATCGACCAATATGCTCTTTAACAAATTTCTTTTCTGCCTCAACGACAGTTTTCAGCTTTTCTGCTCCATCATGGAGAATCGCATAGGATTCTTTATAAGACAAATAATGCATGAATTCCAACTCGACACTCAAATGATCTAAACGCTCATGAATATCAGGAGATAATTGAAGACCAAAAGCACTGTAAAAACCTGCAATGTCCCCCATGACATATGATTGGCCAAACACATGATCGTTTCCAAACAGGGTTTCGTAAGGTGGGCAATCCAAAGCAATCACGTTACTAAAGACTCGCCGATGTTCATCACGCAAATCTTGTATATTCCAATTTTCTCCTTCGGAAGAAATCCATGCTTCGATTGAATCAAAATGGGCGTCAACTGCCGCTAAACGATCTTCGGTTTCTTGTCCACCGACATTTTTAAGCTCTTTTCTTAATCCTTCTAATGCTGTTCTTCCATCCTCAACAAACTCTCCACTTTGAAGATAATCTAAAAATTCTTCATCTTCCGGATATAAATAACCCCATGAAACGAGTAAGTAGAGCTTGCTTCTGCATAACGCACGATCAACAGCAGGAGCATCTTTAGGAGAAATTTTCACAACCTTTTGTTCGGTTGGTACGGACGAGCCATTTGCACTGATATTTTTCTTTTCTTTAACTACTGCTGCCATATATTCACCTAATAAAAGTAGTAAGAATCTCGATTCGCGTTTCTTATAAATACCGATTAATACGCCAATATAAATTCACGAAAAGGGGACCAGATCATAGGACAACAGACCTATGAAGTCAAGACGTGAATACATTCCAAATAGCCTTTCTCCATCTATAATTTTACAAGACATTCTACAGCCCTTTTTCCCATAGAATCATTGATGCATTGATACTTTTTTCTTTTTATTCTAAAGCTTTACCATACCACCATTCAAACAAAATACGTATTAATACTATTTGAATAATTATATTGTGGCGGTCTTAGAAACTTTCATTCAACGGTACCAGATTATCCCAATACAGCATGAGCTGCCACTCGAATGGCTGCACGGTCATTGACGGTCCCACAGATGTATTGACACATCCCACACCCCACACAAAGACTTTCATCCACGACCACAAGAAATGACCCAAAATCCATGGAAATTGCCTCGGTTGGACATTTCGATACACAGGCATTACACCCGTTCCCAGCGGTACAAACATTTCGTGAAACCTTGGCTAATCCCATCCGCACCTCAGAATAGTTATTAAGAGGCATCAAGGCCTCAGTCTCACAAACATTGACGCAGGGAAAATCTTCACATAATTGGCAGGGTGTTTCACCTGGATAAATGGCCGGAGTTTCCTGAACCAGCAACGGTTCAATGGCGTCATGAGGACAAGCCTCAATACAATCACCACATTTCGTGCAACGCTCTAAAAAAAGGTCCTCCTGCACAGCGCCAGGCGGGCGAAGCCACCCAGCCTTTTCTAGAACCTGTGTCTTCTCTGGGTTCTCAACTGCCGAAGCATCGCGATGCTTCACAAACTCTTGGACTGTTGCCCCAATGGAAACCATTGAATGTCGAAGGAAGGTCCGTCGTCCCAACGCCGGATCACTTGTGGTGTTCTCAGATGAATCAGATTCTGTCATAAATGAGACCTAGACGACGCCTGATGCTCGCAATTTATAGACTTCGATACATCGGTCACAGGCACCATATTCCGTATCCCAGCCCGGATGATTTTCACGAATAAAATCTAGGACGAACTCTTCTAAATTTTCCTCCATATTTTCTACCCACGTATAGGTTGGGAATCGACAGAGAGGACAAGGAAAACCAGGGAGTAACATCGGTTTCGTCGGAACATCGGGCACTTCACTTTCTTCAACTTCTACGGCTCGCTCAATGACCCGAGTTGTATCCGAGGCCATTTCAACAAGCTCCGCATGACTGAGGTAATCCGTCTGCCAAATGCCTTCAAACACCGACTCAACTTGGCCTGGGAGAATCTTTCGATACCATGAACGAAATTCTCGAAACCGATATTCCCGAGAAAACATCGGCTCTTTCCCAGACCGAGCAATCCGACTATCAACATGCAGACTCCACAACACACGATAGCGATTCAAGATCAAATGTTCTTCACCAGGATTTAATCCCACTTTCGTGTCCGGATCATATCCAAAATCATCATCAAGCATATCTGAAATATGCGTCAGTTCATGGCGCAAATACCGCGGAATCGCAGGATCGTAAAATCGCCGCGGAATGAGCTTAATCCCCACGCCTTTCTTACCAGCCTCTTCAAACTGCCGAGCCAGCTTCTCTTCCACTACTCCCCATTTCCGAAGAACATCAACCCCTTCTTGGTCTTCTTTCAACACACCACGCACAAGCACAATGCCGGTTTTGTCTCGAAGGGCTGGGAAATCATCAAACCCGTCTCGGAGAATATCGGCAAACCCCCACTTCGCAAATAAATGTTGATAAAGTCGCTTAAACTCTGGCTCGCGATCATCGAGCGCATACTTCTCATAAATCGGATCAGCCAATTCATGAAACTCATTGTAATAGGTTGGATCGCCCTCCCGTTCAGTCTTCTCGGCAAACGAGTCGATAACTTCTTGAAGAAGGGCGGGCTGAAAGCGGATTTCCATGAACGAGCCTCCGTTTACGTTCTCATCACCTTGAAAAGTTCTTGTTAGGGCAATGAATACTTAACAATACGTGAATAACATCAGACAGATGTGTCTTGACTCCCTTCAAAAGCGACGTTTACTATCAAAGGTGAATGGATTATAGAAATGGGTTTTCCTATTTGGCAAGGGAAACGCACCTTTCTCTATTTTTATGCGTTTATTCACGAAACTCATACATTGATTATTGGCCTTCGAAACGAGGACTTTCATGACACAAACAACCAGCTCCGATACCCTGACACCCCAAACGGGCTTACCACCTCACGAAATGGAAGCTGCCCCCATCCTAGATTCCTTACCGTATTGGAAAAGCGGAATTAAAGAACTGAAGTCGTTTCGAGGGCATTCACAGGAAATTTGGTCTGTCGCTTTTTCCCCAGATGGGTTAACCCTTGCCAGTGGAGGTAATGACCGTTTTGTGCGTATTTGGGATATTGAAACTGGCCGACTCCTTCGATCACTTCGTGGTCATACAGCGGTTGTGCGACAAGTCCAATATAGTCCTGATGGACAAATGTTAGCCACGGGCAGCGAGGATCGAACTATTCGTTTATGGAACCCTCAAACCGGGGAATCGCTGCGCATGCTCTTTACCCGGTATGATCATGCCGTCACAAGTATTTCCTTTTCTCCTGATGGATTAATGCTCGCCCGTTGCGGCCAAAATAAAGATATTAAAATTTGGGAAGTCACTACGGGTACTGAACTCATGTCTCTGCTGGGAAAAGATCAATTTGACCATAATTGGAGCGTCTGTACAGCCTTTTCTCCAGATGGCCTTCATCTCGTTGCAGGCAGTGATATCGGAAAAATAAAGTTATACGAAGTCTTGCCCAGCGGAGAGGAAAAAATCTCACATGAGGGACACTGGCGAGATGAGGCCGACGACGAAGAAACAGAAAATCGGGGCTTCTATGTCGATGACCATGGGGGATTTCAAAAACCTATGGAATATTGGATTGGAGCGCTGACATTTACGCCAGATGGCTCAACCATGATTTCCGGCAGCCGCGATTGTTCTATTAAATTTTGGGATATGCCCAACCTTGAAGAACGCCGCACGTTGAAAGGACATTCCGAATGGGTCAGAAATCTTCTGGTCAGTCAAGACGGGAAGGTCTTGGTCAGTGCGAGCGATGATGGCACCGTAAAAATGTGGGATATCGAGACTGGCCGCCAATTTCGAACTATCAAATCCCATGAAGGCCCTGTACGAGGTATTGCATTCTCTACTGACGGGAAGTATTTGGCTACAGCAGGAAATGATCGAATTATCACCCTATGGGAAGGTGGGGAATAATTTTCCCATAAGGCAAATCAGACTTCAGATTCGCTTACCCTTCAAGACCGTCATCGCGATCAGCACTAGCATCTTCTCCAGAGCGAACAATGTCATAGCGTTTACACTTTTCCCACAGGCCCTTTCGAGACAAGCCCAACACTTGAGCGGCAGTAGTCCGACTCCATCCAGTTCGCTGAAGTATTTCAAGAATATGAGTTCGTTCAAATTGTTCACGAGCCAGGGCGAGAGTTTCTATGGTGCCACTTTTCATCCCTGTTTTTTGATCCTGTTCCCCGCAAAAACCACAATCCTTTTGTGGCTCCCCCCCTGAATAGGGGCAGCGGCTTTGCCCACACAAATCTACTACTTGAATTTCTTGAGACTGTTGTGCCAGTGCTACGGCCCGCTCAATCGTATTTTCTAATTCACGTACATTTCCAGGAAACCCATATCGAAACAGCACTTCCCGAGCTTGGCGAGACAAAGCCTGAGGCTGTTGTTGATTTCGGGTGGCCATTGTCTGCAAAAAATGTTGCGCGAGCGTCAAGATATCCTCACGCCTCTCACGAAGCGGTGGAAGCTGAACCGGCACGACATTCAAACGGTAATAGAGATCCTCACGAAATCGTCCGTGAGCGACTTCTTTCTTGAGATCCTTTTGCGTCGCACAAACCAACCGCACATCAACTTCAATAGTCTCGTTCCCTCCAACTCTCTCAAACTGACGTTCCTGCAAGACTCGTAATAATTTAATCTGGACGACCGGTGAAATTTCACCAATTTCATCCAAAAATAATGTCCCTTGGTGCGCTAATTCAAATCGTCCACGACGCTGTCGAAGCGCACCGGTAAAAGCCCCTTTTTCATGACCGAATAATTCTGCTTCTAGCAGAGTTTCAGGAAGTGCCGCGCAACTGACTTTCACCAATGCATGCTTGTGCCTCGCACTATTCGCGTGGATAGCATTCGCAATCAATTCTTTGCCAGTCCCACTTTCTCCAACGACCAACACAGTGGAGTCGGTGTGAGAAACAAGCTTGATCTTTTCCAGCACCTGATGCATCCGTTCGTTTTTCCCCACGATCCCCTGAAAACTAAATTTATGTTCGAGTTCTTCACGTAGGACACGGTTTTCTTCACGCAACGCAACCATCCCACAGACCCGCTCCACACTCAGTAATAATTCATCCATTGAAAATGGCTTGGTAATATAGTCGTATGCCCCTCCCTTCATGGCATGAACAGCCGTATCAACCGAGCCATGAGCCGTAATCACAATAACTTCGGTATTCGGCCACTGCTCTTTGCATTGCGAGACAATCTTAAGCCCATCCGCTCCCGGCAATCGTAAGTCGGTAATAACCAAATTAAATTCTGATGTCTGCAATCGATCCAATCCTTCAGTCCCTGTACTCGCTTCCTGAACCTCGTAACCAACAGCCATGAGCGCATCCACCATGGACACTCGCATGAGCGGTTCATCATCAATGATCAGAATCGATCCAAAATTCATGAACCCACCTTCACCATGGAGGGCATACGTGATCGAGTCAATGGCAAACGAACCACAAAACGAGTCCCTTTCCCCTCCTCACTCTCTACCAGCATTTCACCTCCATGGCGTTGCACAATTCCTAAACTCACTGACAATCCCAAACCCGTCCCTTCACCTGTGCCTTTGGTTGTAAAAAACGGATCAAAAATATGAGGGCGCACCTTTGAGGCAATCCCGCAGCCATTATCTTCGACGATTATTTCACAGGCATCTTCATATTTTCGAGTTTCAAGATTGACATATCCATTTTTTTGAAGCGACTGCACGGCATTGAGTACCAGATTCATGATCACTTGCTCAATCATTGGGGCATCGACCAATAGCTGAGGGAGCGTCTCGTCGTATTGTTTCTTAAGCACCGCCTGATGCTCAACAAAGACATGCTCGGTTAAGATCGCGACACGATCCAAAATCGGGTGAAGATCAGCTAAGGATAGCTCTAGCTCCCGTTGTTGAGAAAAATCTAAAAGCTGGCGCACAATGCGTTGCACCCGCTGTAACCCATCTTCCATAAAATGAAAATATTCTTGAGAACGCTCAGGCGTCAACGTACCTTTTCGGATATTGTACAGACAATTCAAAATACCCCCTAACGGATTATTAATTTCATGAGCCACACCAGCGGCTAATTGACCAATTGAGGCCAACCGTTCAGAATTTTGAACCTGCCGTTCCAATTGCTTACGCTCCGTAATGTCTCGAGCGATTCCTAAAACACCCTGTTGCCCCCCAGCATTATTCATGAGCGGAGCAACACTTACCAACACAGACCGTAGTTCTCCATGTTTACTCATAATTTCTACTTCATAGACTTGCTTGGCACTCATATCCAATGTTTCCTGCAAATACCGACTTCGAAATCGCTTAGAGAGCAGAGATAAATAGGGCTTACCAATTAAATCTTCTTTTCGATACCCCCAAGCTTCAACCTTGCCATTCAAATACGTGAACCGCAGATCAACATCCAAGGTATAAATCACATCATTCGCATTTTCTAGCAAACTTTCAATATACACTTTGGCTTGTTCGATCTCGCGTGTCCGCTCAACCACTTTTTCTTCCAACGCATCGTTATATCGTTGCAAGGTCACTTCCAGATTTTTGTGTTCAGTAATATCCCGCAATTGCACCATGATAGATGATCGAGGGCCCATATCAATTCGAACCAAATCCATCTCCATCGACTTGATCTTGCCATCGCGATCAAGAGCTTCAATTTCGGTGGTCGGAACGGTTGGTTCCCCTTGGCTGACACGTTCTAACAAGTTTTGACTCATCGTTTGAAAATCTGGCGAAACCAAATTCACAAAGGATGCACCTGAAAAATCCGAAGAGGCATGTCCTAAAATATCTCGCGCCCTGGCATTGCCATCGACCACCCGCCCTTCCAGATCGACGACCACAATAGAATCTGCAGCCAAATTAAAGAGGGCTTTATACCCCGCTTCCGAATCCGACAACTGTTGTGTTCTCTCGGTAACTAAATCCTCTAGTCGGTTGGTATAGCGCGCAACTTCCCCCTGCAAGACCTTTCTATCCGTAATATCCCTAACAAACCCTCGGGAAAACACGATGGACTGCGTATCGGGATCCACTAAGGTCGTGGAATGAATTTCTACTTCTATCTCTTCTTGAGATTTCGTACGAAACACTGTTTCAATTATTCTCGATCCATCTAATGCTAACCCCCGCACATAGGCTCTCACATTCTCTTGATGTTCGTCTGGCACAATATCCCATAACGACATTTCAAGCATATCGGATAATGTATATCCCAGCTTTTGTAATTCAGTGCTATTCACATGCACAAAATGACCAGCAGGATTTAATTGATGAATCATTTCTGGAGCGTTTTCAATCAGATCTCGATATTTTTCTTCCAAACTCCCAACTTCTTCCACTTTTTGTTTCAACTGAGAAAACGAGCGCTGGAGGTTTCCGGCCATACCATTAAATGTCTCTGCCAAACGCTCGATTTCATCACCCGTACGAATATCAATATGTTCAACTAAATTTCCGCTGCCGAATTGTTCAACTCCTTTTGAGAGAGCTTGAATGGGTTTAACGATTCGACCAGCCACGATTATTCCTGCAACCCATAGGATCACGAATACAGCTATCCCATACGACAAAACTTTAATTAACAATTGATCCAAAGGTGCATAGGTCTCAGATGGGTCTTGACTGGCTAACATTTGCCAAGACTTCCCCCCAAAACTTTGACTCGCTAACGGTACTCCTAAATACAAAGGTGCATATCCCACAATCGCATGTTGTGCGCCATGAGAATCAGGATCCGCCACTAACCAACCTGGGATATTTTGCTGAAAAGCTTCGACCATCCTGGCAGACAAAGCATGTTCTTCTAAAGAAAGCGTTGGGCAAAGAATAGGAATTCCATCCGTCGTCACTAACATGGCATGGCCAGTCTTTCCCGCCGAGACTTCGGAAATCGAACGGAACAACGAATCCCTCCGCAAAAGGATACTAATGGCTCCCACAATCTTCGTGCGGGCATCATCCCAAATAGGCACACCCACATTGAGCACATGGGTTCCAAATCCAGGATCAAAAGATAATTCACTCACAAAAGCCTGCGTCTCCCCCGCTTGCATGACCGATTGCCACCATAGACTGTTCCCGTGGAAAAACCCGACCTGAGGAAAAGAGCTCAAAACCAAGGCCCCTTTATTATCCACCACCACAATCGCTAAATAATCCGATTTTCGAATAGCATGCCACTGGGTGAGATAATCCGTCGCATATTTATTGATAAATGCAGGAAACTCATCCTGACTGGATTCAGCCCGCCACGTGTCTTGCCATTGTTGAATAAGAGCCTGAATTTCCTCTGCGCTTTTATACACATAGCTGTGATTTGAGTTAATCACTGCACTCCGAATAAAGGGAATGGTCGCCAATTGCTGCGCTTCATTAATACTCCGAATAATTTGAGTCTCGACTTTGCGAGCAACTTCAACGGCGATCCCCTTCATGGTGATCCCAGCAGCTTCCCGAAGGGCTCGTTTTTCTTCGAAATACGTGAGGAGGAGAGAGAGGATAAGGGGTAGAAGACCAACCAGCACGACGGCGAGAATGGTCTTCCCCTTTAATTGGAGGGGAAACCCAAAGCGTTTCACTTTGGTCACATCACCATACCCATAAAAAGAACAGACTCCCTAGGATGGTTTACATTTGGGGAAACCTTTCTCTGAACTGTCAAGAAACAGAACAAGAGGATTTATTTTCCACGACTTAATAATTTTCCTTCAGCGCCAGGCCACAAAAGGAGAAGTGGACTCGCGACAAAGATAGATGAGTAGGTCCCCACCATCACACCCAAAAGCAGAGCCAAAGAAAAGTCATGCAGAACTTCCCCTCCCCATAACGTCAACGGCACGAGCACTAATACCACAGTCAACGTCGTCACTAATGTTCGGCTGAGGACCTGATTAATACCACTGTTAATAATATCCGCGACCGTTTCACGTCGGCGACGGCGAAGATTTTCACGAATTCTATCGAAGACGATCACGGTATCGGTTAAAGAATATCCAGCCAATGTGAGTAACGCTGTGACAACAAGCAAGGTAATTTCCTTATCCAAGAGGAAGTAAATACCTAACACCACCAACACATCATGAAAGGTGGCAATCGCTGCAGCCACGCCAAAACGAAACTCGAAACGAACTGCGATATAAAGAATAATTCCAACCAACGAAAGGACGATCGCAATCAAGGCATCTTCTTGAAGTTTTTTCCCAATAGTCGGACCAATGGATGTACTGGAATCCACCACAAAGCCATGCTTCGGGAACTCGGCTTGAAACGCTTGAATGATCTGCTTGCTGATTTCATCTTCAATCGTGGTTTCAGTTTTCACTCGAATGAGTAGCTTTTGGTCCTGAGGAAATTCTTGCAGCTCGGCTTCGGCCAGCTCATGTTTCTGTAGCGCCTTTCTTGCATCCTCAATACCTAGCGCTTGATCAAATTTGAGCTGAACCGCCGTCCCTCCAGCAAAATCAATCCCCAAGTTGGCCCACCCGACAAGAATCCCAACAACAGCCAATACGCCGAGAAACACCAGAACACCAGATATGGCAAAGGCTATGTTCCGCTTCCCCATAAAGTCCACAGAGGTTTTTCCCACAATTTCCATCATGGCCGAATCATGCTCCTATACAATTTGCTTTCTCCATTTAAATACTGAGTGCTTCTAATTTCTGACGATTCAGAAAATCAAAGACCACTTTCGTTCCCACAAATGCGGTAAACAAATTAATACCTATACCTAAACAAAGAGTGACTGCGAATCCTTTAATCGGACCCGTTCCAAATAAAAACAACGCCAATCCTGTAATCAGGGTTGTCACATGCGCATCCACAATCGTGAGAAATGCCTTTTCAAATCCAGCATCCACAGCTAGACGAACCGGCCGACCATTTCGCAATTCCTCTCGTATACGTTCGAAGATGAGCACATTCGAATCAACCCCCATCCCCATAGTCAAAATGATTCCCGCAATACCAGGCAAGGTTAACGTAGCATTCAGTCCAGAAAGAGCGCCTAGTAACCCAATTAAATTCAAAAACAAAGCCATATTGGCAATCAAGCCGGAAAGACGGTAATACACAATCATAAAAATCAATACCAACGAACCAGCAATCACCGTTGTGCGCAATCCTTTTTCAATGGAATCTTTACCCAAGGAAGGCCCCACCGTTAAATCCTGTAGGGTCTTAAGCGGGGCAGGTAGGGCTCCAGCCCTAAGCACAACCGCTAGATCATTGGCTTCATTCGTCGTAAAGGTCCCACTAATCACAGCACGACCACCACTGATACGTTCATTAATCGTAGGAGCGGAATAGACCTTTCCATCCAACACAATAGCCATTCGTTTTCCTACATTGGCTGCAGTAACCAAGTCAAATTCACGCGCGCCTTTGCTATCAAACGTCACACTCACATTCGGTTCATTAAATTCCCCAATTGACACTCGCGCATCTTGAAGAAGATCGCCAATTAAATCCGCATTTTTTTTGATCAGGTAGGGTCGACTATATGTCGTACCATCAAGCTCTTCTGTAATTGTTTCAAATAAAATTTCCGCTTCTTCAGGAATTTTCTCAGCAAACTCTTGCCGAACTTTATCTTCTTGACCTCTTTCTACCTGCGCCGGTAAATCTAAGGCCACCTTCGATTCATGCAACATCTTAAATTCCAGCAAAGCCGTTTTTTGAATAAGATCTTTGGCTCGTTGCGGATCTTGGACACCTGGCAATTGAATCGCAATTTGATTGAGCCCCAATCGCTGAATAAGCGGTTCAGCAACACCAAATTGATCGATACGATTCCGAATTGTCTCTAAGGCTTGATTGATGGCGGAAGTTTTGATCCGCTCTACATCATCCGGGCTGAGTTCATATTCTAAGCGAGCCCCAGAATTATTTTGTAAGACAAAACTTGGAAACGAAGCACTCAACAATGTCTGAACTTCATCCACATCTGATTCATTTTCCAAAGCAATCGAGAGGCCATTCGAACCCTCTCGACTCACGTCATCAAACGCGATCGTTTTTTCAACAAAAAGGTCTGCTACAGCTTTCCCCAAACGATCGACCGCGATCTCCACGGCTCGCTCTTCTTCCACTTCCAACACAAGATGAATGCCACCCTGAAGGTCTAAACCCAACGACAACCCCTGATGACTCAATATATTTCTCACGTCCTCGGGTAACGCTTGGTACAGCCCTGGAAAAGAAGGCAGCGCCAGAATACAAGACACTACGGTGACAACAATGAGGAGAAGAAATCTCCCACGAAGTTTTTTCATGCATTAACCTCTTGATCCATCATGATTCACTCAATGTACGAATGCTGGAAATATGATCCCGCTGCAACCGTATTTTCGTATTATCGGCGACCTGCAAGGTAACCGTTTCTTTATCCAAATTCGTCACCGTTCCCCAGATCCCCGAGGAGGTGATCACCTTGTCCCCTTTTTTAATGGCCTCCAACAGTTCTCGTTGCTTTTTCTGGCGCCGCTGTTGCGGCAAAATAAGCAAGAAATAAAAGACAATAAAAATCAACACAAACGGGATGAGGGACAACAACCCTGCAGATGCATCAGGTGATGCCCCTCCATCTGCTTGAGCCCAGGCCTGCGAGACGAAATCCATACTTACCTCAACATTACAAATGGTTTAACATGGCACAATCAATTGACCGCGTCCTGAACCGGTGGCGCATGAGTTGCTGATTCACGCCGTCGATAAAAATCTTTGCGATAGTCTTCAAAGCGATTATCCCTGATTGCTTGGCGCAATTCGGCCATAAGCCTTCCATAATACCAAAGATTATGTACAGTATTCAGTCGAACACCTAACATTTCACGAGAAATAAATAAATGCCGTAAATAGGCCAGGGAAAATCGTTGGCACACAGGGCATGTACAGTCAGGATCAATAGGATTTGGATCTTGTTTATAACGTGCCTGCTTGATCAGAACTCGTCCTGTGGATGTAAAAAGCCACCCAGTTCGTCCATGACGAGTAGGGATCACGCAGTCGAACAAATCTAATCCCCGAGCCACGCCTTCCACAAGATCTTCAGGGAACCCAACACCCATGAGATACCGAGGACGGTTAGTGGGAAGAAGAGCCACAACTGTTTCAATCATCTCAAACATGGCAGGCTTTTCTTCACCTAACGATAACCCTCCCAAGGCATACCCATCCATGTCGAGAGCGGCCAACTCCTTCGTTGATTCCTTCCTCAAGTCTGGGAATACACCACCCTGAATAATGCCAAACATCCATTGATGAGCCTTTTTGGGGACGTCAACACAGCGCTTAGCCCATCGAGTTGTGCGCTTGACCGCTTCCTGGGCTTGAAGTTTTGTACAGGGAAAGGTTGGGCAATGATCCAACACCATCATAATATCTGAACCAAGAGCCACTTGAATGCTCATACTTTTCTCTGGCGAAAGCATATGCCATTCTCCATTGATATGGGAACGAAAATTTACACCCTCTTCAGTGATCTTGCAGAGATCCGCCAGGCTAACCATTTGATATCCACCACTATCAGTTAAGATAGCTCCAGACCATTGCATAAACGTATGCAACCCTCCCTGAGATTCAATCAACTCATGACCGGGTCGAAGAAATAGATGATAGGCGTTAGCCAAAATCATGCGAAAACCAGCGTCACGAACTTCCTCCGGATGTAAGCCTTTGACCGTCCCTTGTGACCCCACCGGCATAAAGGCCGGAGTTTCAATTTCTCCATGTGAAGTCGAAAGGAGACCGACTCGGGCTCCAGATGCGGAAGTTTGGTAGACGGAAAAACTATTTGTGCCTGAAGTGGCTATCGATTGCGATTCTGAGAACGTCATTCTTGTTTGATCTGTCGATTCGTTACATTTTCTCGGGAGAAGAAATGCCGAGCAAGGTAAGACCATTACGAAGGACCGTCTGAACTTGACGCAAGAGGGCTAAGCGGGCGGCCGTCACAGCCGGCGTGAGAGAGTCATTGTTCGATCTATTTCCAGGATTTAGCCCATTTCCGTTTGTCTCTACTAGTCTATCTTGGGAGCCAGTTGCAGCATCCATCACATTGTCGGATAGAGGAAGCACTCGATGTTTGTTGTAATAGGCATGCAATTGTGCGGCAAGCTCTTGAAGATAAAACGTCATACGATGAGGCTCAAGAGAGGTCGCACTACCCTCAAGAATAAATGGATATTGCGCCAGCGATTTGATCAATCCCAACTCTTCTGCAGCAAGCAATAATGATGGATCCACATCTTGAATAGCTGGGAGAGGCACGTGCCGTTCTTGAGCAACACGGAACATACTAGCTAAGCGAGCATGTGCATATTGCACATAATAAACAGGGTTATCCGAAGACTGTTGTTTCGCCAATTCAAGATCAAAATCCAAATGGGTATCGGCTCGCCGCATGAGAAAGAAAAACTTGGCTGCATCAGATCCGACTTCTTCTACGACCTCTCGAAGCGTCACAAATTCACCAGCACGTTTAGACATTTCAATCTTCTGAGTCCCTCGTAACAAACTCACCATTTGCACTAACACCACACGTAGGGACTCTTTGGCATGGCCAAAAGCCTGTACTGTTGCAACCATTCGTGGAATATATCCGTGATGGTCAGCACCCCAAATATTAATGAGAGTATCAAAACCCCTGGCAAGTTTATCCCGGTGATAAGCCATATCAGCAGCCAAATAGGTATAAGTTCCGTCCTGTTTCTTAACAACTCGATTTTTTTCATCACCAAATTGTGTAGCACGAAACCACAAGGCGCCATCTTCTTCTTTCACAAGATCTCGCTCCTGTAATTCCTCCAATGTTAACTGAACCAGTCCTTTCGAATGGAGAGTCGCTTCTGAAAACCACGTCTCGAAATTCACCCCAAAGCTTGCTAAATCCTCTTTAATACGATCTAACAAAATCTGACTGGCTACTTGCGCACAAACGGCTTCAGCCTCTTCAGGCAGCCTCTCCAACAATCTCTCACTATGAGTTTGGACAACAGTTTCAGCTAAAGTTTTAATATAATCCCCGTGATATCCATCTTCGGGAAATGATGATTCCTTCCCCAACAATTCTCGATAACGTGCATTCACAGACCGTCCTAGTAACTGTAATTGTCGACCTGCATCATTAATATAAAATTCCCGAGAAACCGTGAATCCCGAAGCAGTCAATAGGGAGGCCATTGCCTGGCCTAATGCAGCTCCCCGTCCATGTCCTACATGCAACGGTCCTGTGGGATTCGCACTCACAAATTCCAAAACAATGCGTTTCCCTTTTCCTATGTGACTAGTCCCATAGGAAGCTCCATGATGCTCAATTGTTCGCAGCACTTCTATCCAACGCATGGGATGCAAAGTGAGATTCAAAAATCCAGGCGGAGCAATATCAATTCGTTCAAATAGCTTGGGGAATTGTTCACGAAGATTTGAGGCCAATACCTCAGCCACTTTCAAGGGAGATTGGCGAACGATAGAAGCCAACGTCATGGCTATATTGCAGGAAAAATCTCCCCATTCAGGACGTTTAGGAGGCTCCACCATTGGAGAAGGAATCGTGCCAATGGGTAATTGTCCAGTTTCACTGACCTTTTCCAAGGTCATCGCGATAGCCTCAGTCACCTGATTTTGGAGTAATGTCTCCACGCAAATTCTTCCTATCTACGCAAATTTAAAGGGTTTTTACCACGTGGCGAATGTAGCATAGGGTTTTTGACAAGGCAAGGATTTGCAATATCTACGGTTGTACCAGCTAGGCGTCAAAGAGTTATCTGCATTCAAAGTCAGAAGACGGTCTCTCAAGTTCCATACTAAAAGGAAACGGAATCATTGAGAGAATGTAGGATCCGAAGACATCTTGCGAGCAAATTCCAAGTCGGCAGGAGTATTAATATTCATAAATGATCGTCGATGAGGATCAATATCATCAAACAGAGTTTCTTCTATATGCCTTACAGATAGACTAGATTGAGCAGGCAAATTTTTAATTTTCAAATCCCCATCATGGATCATTTTTTCGATAGTCAAGACACACCGCTTGGAATAACGTGCATGTAAGGGCTGCATCCCAGTAGAAAGCTTCACGACCAAAACGTCGCTCTCTGGTTCCATGCATAAACGAGTAATACTTTCTTTACTTAAAAAAGGCATATCACAGGCAACAACAAATATTAAAGAATGTTTCGCCTCAATCAAGCCTGTGTACAACCCTCCCAATGAACCTTTTTTTGGAATTTTATCAGTCACTAAGCGAACAGGAAGATGCGAACAATCATAATCTTCTTGTGCAGTGACTACGAGAACTTCTTCAAATAAACTGTCCATTACCCGACACACCAAGTCTAAGAAATATTCCCCTTGCCAATGAAGCCTTCGCTTATCTTGTCCCATGCGCCGGCTGAGTCCACCGGCTAGAATAACCCCAGTTATATTAGAAATTTTTGGTTGATGTCCCATAAAAAAAGAGGGTGGGATTGCTCCCACCCCCTTCTCCATAGTTGTCTCTTTATTGAAACTAGCTAGGAGCTTAGCTGGCTCCCTGCTCTTTGCGTCGGTTCGAACGCCGAGTCAAAATCCACCCTTCAACGATCACCAACCCCACCGCGGCCAAGCCCGCATACCATTTGGCTTCCGATGGAATCGGGGGCTCTAAGACGAGATAGTAGAAGGCCGACACACCCATCTTCCTACCAACGTCGCCGTTATGGCCATCCCACACAAAGAAGTTAATGGGTATATATTTGCCGAGCTCAATATAAGTATCGGCTTCATAGTCTGCTTTGAGCGGGCGTGAAATAATAACCGTCCATCGGCCATCTTTCCATTCCGCTTTATCCAGCGTGAGTTGCTCGGTGAAGTCATCCCGGTCTTCGAGGTCTTGATCCCAACCGGTGCCTTCATAGGCCATCAAATTTCCATCGGCCGTCCATTTGGCAATATCCACCGGGAAACCCTCATCACCCCAGAAGTATCGGGGTTTCCTGGGGGCGGGTAACTCTTGAAACTTAATAGGCATTTGAAAGGCCAGCCCATCGTTGAATACTTGATAGCTGGTTTGTTTCGCGGCAATGGAGTCTGGATGGGTTGTATCATCATCAAACTGACTGCCACCGGGTTCTTGTTCGACAATACCGTAATCGGCCAGATTCACTTCGTATGGATCCCAATCCACCTCATCTTCTTGGATGCTCTTAGTCCGATCATCCCAACGGAACATCATGGTGACATGAGTCTCGTTATACATCGATTGCACCCAGATATCATCAATACGGTTGACGAAGTTGCGGGGTTTATGGGTGATCTGCCCACCGATGGCCACAATACGCCGGCCTTCTTTTTCCCACCGCTCATCATACCAGCGGGGGTCATGTTCATCTTTGGGGAGCTCCCCTTCGGCGAACTTAGAGGGGATCACAAAGTTCACTTTGGGTTTGTCCGTCAAAGGATCAATCCCACGAGGTTTCGCTGCCAACAGTTCAGCGGCAATTTCATCGGTGACTTGGCCTCCGGCAATGTCCACGTCTTTATCCCGTTCACAAAGGGACTGGACATAGTTGGCAATATGCCACCGATCTTCAATGCTGGTGTTATCCGCAAAAGACGGCATCGGCGTGCCATTGATGCCGGTGGAAAACGTCCGAAAGATGTTCTTGACGTTGTAAGCATCTTGACGGCTGCCCCGGAAGTTCCAGCATTTGTGCCAGTCTGCTGGTTGAATGGAGAAGCCCCAGTCATCTTTCAAATTGAAGGCGTTCCCATCGCCGCGACCTTCGAGGCCATGGCATTCAATACATTTATTCTCGACGACCAATTCCGAGCCACGCTTGATGGACTCGGCGGAGGGGGGCACGGCGGCTCCCGATAACTTCTCAAGCTCTAAGATATGCAATTCTTCAAACTCTTCATCCTGCCAGGAGCGATCTTGCACCAGTTCCGTGGTGACAAAGGCTAAGACATCTTTGCGTTGTTGTTCATTGAGGATACCTTCCCACGAGGGCATGGCCGAGCCCGGGAGGCCGTGCGTCACCGTTTGCAGCAGGTCGACATCAATGAGGGGGAGTTCACCACTGGCGGTATGGCGAATCTTAAAGGTCCCAGCGTTAAAATTACGAGGGCGCGGCCAAAGGCGGTCCGCCCCAGGGCCATCACCAGAACCGTTGACACCATGGCACCACACACATTTGGTGAAATACACTCGTTTGCCGGCTTCCACTTGTTCGGCGGGAGCGGGGGCGGGCAATGTGCCCGTGACAAAGCCTTCGGCCTCTTGTGCCAAGGCCGGGCTACTGACGCCCAACCCGACCAGGAGGACCCCGACGGCCAGCAGGCTCGCGGTCATGCCTGGACGCCGTTGATGAGTCAGTTGCTGTCTGTTCATGAGTTCCCTCGTTGTTCCTAAATACTCAGTATTAGTTGGTTGCATCTTGTTCATTGGCTCAGGCCCCCCTTAATCCCAGGTCCGGGGGTAGTAGCCCGTGTGCCAATATTCGAACATGATGACTTTCCAGATTTCATCAACCGTGAGATGTTGCTCCCAAGGGGGCATGACGGAGGCCCAGGGGAAGCCTTCTCCTGGTAGCCCGATGCCCCCTTTGGCTACCCGCCAAAAGACGAAGGTTTCTTGGAGCTGCGCGATCGTGCCCGCATCGGTAAAGTTGGCCGGAATGGGGTTAAAGGCAAACGCCCAAAGCCCACGACCGTTTAAGTTATCGCCATGACAGAAGTGGCAGTTTTGAAAGAAGATCTCCCCGCCTTCCCGCACATGCTTGATATAGCCTTTGGCATTGGGATCCCACGGATTATCTTCCGCGCTATTCACATCTTTCATGAGCCGACCCATGGATTGGTCAACGATATGCGCGTTCGAATAGGCGGGATCGTATTTACCGTCGGTATCAATCCGATACGGTTGTTGCGCGGTTTGCAACACATACGTCTTGCCATGCACTTTGGTGGTGGCCGGGGGCGCGGGATGCACGGTGCGAAGCTCAATAGGTTCTTCAAAGCTAGGTAGGAGCGAGTTATACGCGAAGGCGCCTAACCCAATCGGCAAGAGCAAGAGCAACACCGTCCGGATCGATTTGGTGAAGAAGTTATTGCCATCAAGCACATTGATAATGGGGCGCTTAAATTCCAACCATTCCTCTTGCGACCCCGACACCCACATAAAGATGCCGCAAGCTGAGACGGTACCATAAATGGCTCGCACGCTGAACGGAATCGGGGGATAGATCCGATACTTCAGATAGAACAAGTTAACAAAACACCAAACCAGGATTCCCGCCCAAAACTTCGGCACCCCAATGCCAGCTTTCTTGAGCAGATAGTTACAAATCGAAAAGAACAGGATACAGACGGCCAGCTCCGTGATCATCTGCATCGGCATGTAGCCTTCTACCAGTTTTAGCCACGTCATTCTTCCGTACTCCTATATTCGAGGTTTACACCTGTAAATCAAATACTATTCTTTAGCGGGTAAGGGTTTACCCTCTTCCAATGCAGCTAAATAATCCACAATTTTGGTAAGCGCTCCACCGGTTAACTTTAAACCAAAGTCTTTTGGCATTTGGTTATCAGGGTAATCTGAAACCACATAGACACTTGGGTCTAAAATTGATTCAGTAATATATTCTTTTGTTGTTTTAGCTTTTCCAGCATACCCGGCCTCTTTTATTCGCTTTGGAGCATTAGAACCCTCCCAAAGCTCAGGCCCCACTTTGCCAGTAGCTCCTTCAATGCCAGGGATCGTATGACATGCAGGACAGCCAGCTCCCATAAAGAGATCGTCATGGGATTCGCTTCCATCCACCAACATGTTCCCTCCCTTTCCTTCTTCATCACCTTCACTTGCCTTTGGTCGATCAGCTTCAGGAATAAACTTTTCGTAGGAAGCAACAATTGCATCATAGCCAGGGGACTCCACCCCTTCCCGAGTGTACATCCATGTATCAACAGCTGCCAATTCACCCAATTGCAGTGAAATAGGTGGCTTATGAATCTTAGGCATTGGGCTTACCGTATCATTAGAACCTTTCACCCCAAACCCTGGAACAACAAAACAACTTGGGCATGCATGAGATTCTGCGATATATTCCTGGGCATTTGTCGCCGTTCCAGAACCCTCGAACGCTTCCTTCTGTTCTGTCGTACGAGAGGCAGCATCATTCATATGATAAGTCGGGGCCTTTAATTGCTCTTCAGAGCGAGCAGGAATACCAAAAAGGTTTGGTGCTCTTTCACTCAAAAATCCCTTTTGGAAACCATGGCACAAAGGGCATTGCCCTTTTCCAATAGCTCCTTGAGTTTTACTTTGACCAATACCTCCGAAAATGATTTTTTCCCCTTCATCACCCAATTGCTGAGGTGACATACTCTGGAAGTCCAACTTTACAACCGGAGGTGGAAATCCACCCTCGACTTGAGGAAGCCAATTTCCATAGCCTGAAAGGGCGGCCGCCACGAAAAACATAAATCCCCCGATTTTCATCAAGGCACTGATGTTGACAAAATACAAACCCATAATAAATGCCATGCTTGTAATCATGACCAAAGATACAGGAAGCATCCCGGGGTTATTTTCAAAATTATGGGTATAATTCGAGACGGCAATGAGCACTAAAAACATGCACAAAATTCCAATCATTGTTTGGAACGTTGCACGCTTCTTTCGATCTGGATCCTTAATGGTCGCTTGAAAGTAGACTAGGAGGCCAACAAGCATAACGAGAATCGGCCAACCCAAATCCCATGCTCTTCCTATTAAATCAACCACAGTTCACTCCTCCAACTTCGGGCCACCAGAGATAGCCCTATAATTATTGATTAAAACCTTTTTTCGTTAATGACCAGCTGCAGGCTGAGCCGCAGCTCCGCCAGGAATAGCATCCGTAACAGGACCTTTCACTGGAACCTTCTTAGCACCCAACGTTCCCAGCCAGAATACAAACATAATACTGATCCAGAAAAAGAGCACGTTAAACGAAATCACGTTGGCTGCAAATCCAATAGTATGCGTATAGGCCCAAGGCGAATTATCACGCATCACTTCATTCACATGCCAGAACAATCGAACCGAAGAACGAATATAGCCCATTAAACCCATCATCCAGGTGAACGCCGTAGCCAACATGATAATCGCATATTGGGAACGGGGAGGAATTTGGCCCCATTTAATTGGCCCAAGCTCCCTTCCACCTTTCAACATTGCTAAATTTAGCGGAGTCATGAGTAAGAGACACGACAAGGTTCCTGCTACCTGAGGCACAGACAACCCAATTCGCACGTTTGCAGGAATAAAATATCCATAGCATGCCAACCAAATATTGTTTAGCTGTGCTATGACGAAAAAACAACCCATGAATATATTTCCGAATTTTGACCAACTGACTGTGGGAACTTTATTACCTCGCTGATACCAAATAAAACTCAAAATGGTCGTCATGATGATGGCGTTAATTCCACCGTTCTTAGCAGACATCACACCATAGTTCCCTAGCACAGGATGTTGTTGTCCACCCATGGCTTTCAACTCTGCAGGGGACATTACAATCGTATGTGGCGTAATAAATACAAGAAGCCCTACCACTAAAATAAATACGAGATACTTAATATATTTTTGGAATCTTTCCCCCCCTGTCATCCTACCCAGGGCCTGCCACAAGTAGTAATTAGTTGTAAGGAATAAAATTCCAATCATGGTGGCTTGAATGATAAACAACCAAGCTAACAACCCACCCATCAAAGTGATGCCCATTTGCTGCCTATAGGCATATACTTCTCGCATTAACCAGTAGCCTGCAAACGGTAGAGGAATAAGGAATGCCACGCCTAAACTCATGGCGATATAACCCATCCAGTCATAATGAGCACGCTCTTCATCAGTCTTCGAAGAAAGGAAGCGATAGGCAGCATAAGCCGCCACAACACCACCACCAAATGCCATATTTCCTAAAATTCTATGGACATTCAAAGGATTCCAAAGTGCTGTATGCAACACATGCCAAATATTCCCCAAATAGCGACCTTGCTCATCCACGCCAGCCGGGGACATCATGAATGCAATCCAGGAATTTGCCAAGAACATCAGCACGGTTCCGATCACATTCAGAATCACACACATGCTCAAGTGAACCCACTTCATCACGCCTTCCCGCATTTTGTCCCAACCATAATAATAGATATAGAGGGTTGCACTTTCCGCCACGAATGTTAATGCATAGATATGCATGACAGGGCGGAAAATTCCAGACAGGTAGCCAAAGAAAGCAGGGTAGAGAGTGAGGAAGGTAAAGATGAGAATTCCGCCTAAAACGGCAGTGAGAGAATAGGCCGTCAAACTGATTTTAATAAAATCATAGGCCAATTGATCATATTTCTTGGCCATGGCTTTATCTTTACTGACCATCCCGGCAAATTCGATACACATACAAAAGATAGGTACCGCCAGGACGAAACTGCCGTAATAGAGATGCTGTTGATTCGCGACCCAGAGAAGCACCCGACTCTCAAAGTTATACCGAGGATAAAACGTTTCATTATCCGCGGTAACCGGTGCAGGCATACCAATAGCTGGACCTTCTGTCTTGTAATAGACATCCCGGCCCGTTTCTATCTTATTTTCTTCTCCCTCTACGCTTTCTCCCGCCTCAGCGGCTGCAGCGGCTGCAGCTTTCCGCTGCTCTAAAACTTCAGGAGGTGGGCCTCCAGCAGAACCACCACCACCACCGGCCAGAGCCGTGACCGACAAAATTATGGGGAGCGTCAAAAATACCCCGGCCACAAATAATGCGGTAAGAGCAAAAAACTTCTTTTTACCTCGGGTCATTGGAGTGAACAGGCGGCCCATGGACCTACCTCCTTTGAAAACGTGTTGTTTGTATAACCATTCAATTTTTCTTTACAAGTTTTTCGTTTTGCTAGATGCGCTAACCTTACTCAAATAAAACTAGAGGCTACTACCTGAACATATAAAAATAATCTAAGCCCTGCGCGTCCATGAGCACCCAATCTATGAACTGAAAATAACCAAAACAAATCAAAAGGGAAACTATGACATAGACAACAGTCATTGAACGCCTCCTTGGCTTATGGAAAGTTTAAATGATATTTTTTCTTGATAGGAAAACATGCAACTTAACAGGGACATTGAATACCGGCAAACCAATAAAAAAACCACAAACTCACGGCACATGTGAGATAAAAAATTGCCTTCCCAATTTGCGTCTCTCGCACAGTTGCTTCTCTTACTGGTCCCGCCTCAGCCATTTTTCATCACCTCTTCGTTAATACATGTTTATATTTAGATATATACACCTAAATTATTTCATTGACAGATTCTTAAAATCCATGGTATTCCATATGATTATTGCTTTCATAAAAAGAGGAAAACCCTATGCGTAGCAATGCAAAAGTGTTCGACATTATAGTTTTGGCCGGAATGGTTGTCAATATTCTGTTAGCCGTGTTTCTTATTCTCTACTATTTTGATTTTCTTGGATGACATCGTGCAATCCAGAAGACAGAGTTATTGGTGCCTCGTCCTGATTTGACCTGGCACACCGAAACCCAATCGTTTCATCACGGAAATCTGGAACAATAAAGCTTCGATTGGTAATGCGCAAATCAATACCTTGACTAGTATACCCCCCCCCACGCATGGTCTTATATGTTGAAACAGATTGAGGCCGAGTAGCATTTGGCTTCACCGCGCTACTGTATATATTTTCGACATACCAATCATCTACCCATTCCATGACGTTCCCAGCACCATCATATACTCCGTACATACTTTTATCTTGTGAAAACGTCCCTACAGGTGCCGTCACTTCATAGCCATCGTCTACTCCATCAAAGTTTGCAGGGAAACCCTCACGCCCTTCACCCCAAGGCCATGTCCGACCATCGGACCCACGAATAGCTTTTTCCCATTCCTTTTCTGTAGGTAGACGCTTCCCTTTCCATTCGCAATAAAGCGCAGCATCATTCCAAGAAACATACGTCACCGGTTGATTGAATCCACGCAGAGCCTCAAGCTTTCTGGCGTAACGTGATGGCGGTCCTGGCAGTCGATGCCCAGTGGCTTCAACAAACTCCATATATTGCTGGTACGTGACTTCATACTGATCAATCCAATAGGTATCCAACATAGAGACATGCTGGGGCTTTTCATTATATCCACCTTGATTGCTTCCAAGAATAAATTCCCCTGCAGGAATTTCGACCATGGCATCGCTTGAAGGTTGAACGTTTGTTTTCGTTGGCATAGACGCGTTGGAGGATGGAGAAAATGGTGGGTCAGACTCATCGATTGGAAGGGGTGGCCCCTTCAATATTCCCATAATAGGCAAACTACACATCACCAAAACAGCAATGAGAAAAACTACTTTAAAGCGAGTATCCATTCAATGCCTTCACTGAGATGAGAACCTTTGGGCAACTTTATAAACACTTCGGCTAGCATTGAGAAAGCCGAAGAGCCCTACCTAAGTCGAAGGCGCATTGTCAGTTGGCGAATCTTTTGCGCAGCGAAATCCCACCGTTGCATCAGTTCGCCACATCTTAGCTGAAAACCGCTTGGTCACGCGCGCACCCAAACGAGATTCACGCCAGGATCCTCCACGAATCACTTTAAACACATCATCCGTCTTAGGGCCAGGCGGATCACGGTACGGGGCTTCCTGATAGTAGTCTGGCGTATAATCGTCCATCACCCATTCTGCGACATTGCCTGTCGCGTCATAAAGCCCGAACGGACTTCGCCCGACTTCGTACGATCCAACAGGAGCCAAGTATTGAAACCCATCGTCTAAGCCATCCACGTTCGCAAAGGTATATTCAAACTTATTCCCCCAAGGATAGCGTCGCTTCCCTTCACCACGAGCCGCTTTTTCCCACTCGGCTTCAGTCGGCAGCCGTTTACTCGCCCACCGACAATAACCGAAGGCATCATTCCAGGTTAATCCCACGACAGGAAAATCTGGACTCATCAGTTTTTCAATCTTATCTTCAAATACCGGCACTTTGGGTTTTTCCCGTTTCGTCATTTTCACATATCGCTCATAGTCCGCTTGGGTCACTTCTTTTAAATCCATATAAAATGTTTGCAAATAGACGGGATGAGCTGGGCCCTCATCAGGATCTCCATCGCTCACCCCCATCGTAAACGGTCCTTCCGGAATTTCGATCATCTCTCGATTATCATCTCCCACAAGCATTTTATACATCGAAAAATCTTGGGTGGGCATGGGCTGAAGCACACGCGCTTTAGCAGGACGACCAGCCGAGAATGCCTCCAACTCTCGCTTACTCTTCGAGGTCTCATACACAAAGAGCACCATCATCCCAATAAACGAAGCAAAAACAAAAATGATCGAACCCATGAGAACCTTATTACTTTCCATCCACCGGCCCTATCCCTTATGCTATTGCAAGCTCATTCGTAGAATATTCCGCATGTTCAAGATTACAAATTAGTTGATTTCTCAACAGAAGAAGTCGGTATAGATTCTTTTCGTTGTTGCAAAAGATCAATCAACATTGAAACCCACACTCCCAAGAATCCCCCCATCGCAGCTCCGGAAGAAGCCCCAACAGTAACAGCATCCACGCCGCCTAAATACCACGCTAATAATCCCCCGAAAATTGTGCCCACAAAGATACTCAAAAAGAATCGACGCCCTCCAAAAAACCCGACCCCCGCTCCCAAACACATTCCAATCAACAAGGCTGCTGGGAGAAACCCCACTCCCATGGAGAGACCAGTCATGACCCCAACGGCCCCCAACACTACGCCTCCAAAAACAATATCAAATATTTTTGATGCAGACATTAGATTCTCTCACAAAGCATATGAAAATATCGCCACGTTATTCAGCCTCAACTCGGAGCGAACCAAAATCAATCTCTACCGCTGAACCGCCCAGTAGCGAAATTCCCCAAGCTAAGGCAGCTGGCTCATGATTATGAATCTTCAAAAAATCCTTATAGACATTGATCCGTTCTTCTACCCACTCGCCAACAGGCTCTGGACCAGACCGGATCACTATTTCTGTCGAACTGAACATTCCACCCTCTTTGATCGAACCGACTGGCAACGTTGCACTCCACACATATTTGGTATTCACTGGAATAAACATCATGTCCGTATCTAATGAAGGATAAATGGCTGCGATAAATTCCTCCCCCTCTGGAACTGCTTGAAGCCGCCACCGCCAAACCAACATCGGATGCGTTTTGGGATCCCATTTCATCTTCTTGGTGTACACACGCTGACTAGCCTGCTTAGCTCTGAGAAATGAGACGCCATCTTCTTCCTGAATCATGTACGTTTCATGAGCCGTCACGACACTCCGTTGCGCGCCCCAACCTTGGGGGAACCCTCGTTCATCTGGACTTCTAAAGTCTTCAATGAGAATTGAATCACCTGAAGATTCCTGGGGAACGGATTCTTCCGCCCAAACAAGACCATTACTATTCACGCCCGTTACTAAAATAAAGCTCAAAAGAAAGAAACACACCATAGAAATCAAAAATCCAAAACCATGATGTCTCTGTACATTGACAACTTGGGTCATACTGATTCCTCTTGTGAAAGGACTTGAACAACTGGAGCGGTCCGAACGGCTTGAGCGGTTCGCTGCTCACTTACTCGATGATCCCACTGGCTGAGCCAAAAGACGAAAAACACCGCCGACCAAAAAGCCAGCATATTAATCGTCACCATCTTCGCAGCAAATCCGATTGAAGGCGTGAAGGCCCATGGAGACTCATCTTGCAGCAATTCATTGACGTGCCATTCCAATCGCCCAGCCGACCGAATATATCCCATGAGTCCCATCACCCAAGAAAAAGCCGCCGCCACAATAAGCAGCGCCACCATACCACGCGGGGTAATGTGTCCCCATCGGATAGGACCGATGACTTTTGAGCCTCGCAGCAGCAAGTAATTCAGGAGGAGCCCACCAATCACCACCGTCGCGGTTGTGGCGCCTTGCTGGGCAGACAGGCCGACACGCACATTCGCCGGAATATAAAATCCATAAATGGCTATTCCCACAATCGTCCCAATACCCGAGACAAACAACAGGCCCAAAAGAATATTCCCCCAGGATGCCCATGAGACTGTCACAATTTTATTCGCGCGGCGATAGAGAATAAAACTCAGAGCCGTCAAACAAATCATGACATTAATGGCACCGTTTTTTGCCGACATGACCCCAAATTGTCCGATAACCGGATGCTGGGCAGCTCCCATTGCCTTCATTTCGCTCGCACTCATGGCTAACGTATGAGGGGTAAACCACACCATGAAACAGGCCATCAAGGCAAAGACGATGGCTTTGAAATATGGATGAAAGCGTTCACCTCCCTGCAAGCGAGCCAAGGATTGCCAAATATAATAATTGATCCCCAAGAACAACACACCTACCGTAATAGCCTGGAGAACAAACAACCACGACAACATCCCGCCCATCATGGTGATACCCATTTGCTGTCTGAATTCAAAGACCGCTCGCATCAACCAATAGCCCGCAATCGGCATAGGCAACAATGCACATACCATCACCACCATAAACACATAGCCTACCCAGTCATAATACGCGCGATCTTCTGAAGTTTTGGCCATAAAGAAACGATACGCGGCATAGGCGACCACAACTGCTCCTCCGGACATAATATCCGCTAAAAATCGATGCGCATTGAGGGGGTTCCATAAGGGTGAATGTAACAAATGCCAGATGTTTCCTAAAAAATGCCCCTCAGCATCCACACCAGATGGAGCCATCATAAAGGAAGCCCAGGCATTGGCAGACACTAAGAGAATTACACCAGTTGCATTGACCAGCACACCAATAGTCATATGAAGCCACTTAGCCGACGGCGTCTTTAGCCGCTCCCAGGTATAATAATAGAGAGCGAGCAACAAAGCTTCGGCCACAAACACAGCTGCATACACGGGCATCAAGGATTTAAAGGTTTCCCCCATATAACTCATAAACCCCGGATAGAGGGAGAGAAATAAACCCAGCATCACAGAACCCAACACCGCCGTAATTGAAAGAGACAACAAGCCTACCCGTAAAATGTCATGAGCTAAGCCATCAAATTGCTGTCTTGCTATTCCCTGCTTCCGAGTCACTCCTAAGAACTCCAGAAGAAGGCTAAATAAGGGGAGAGCTAAGACAAATCCGCCAAAATATGTATGTTGTTGAGTGACAAACCACACAATTAAGCGATTGTTCACAAAGGGAATAGTGGAATAGCTCCGAGGGCTTTCCGCAGCTGCAGGACCATTGATAGTGCCGGTGGTTTTATAAAACATATCCTGCGCTTCTTCACCAGCGGGAGGTTGTCCCGGCTCAACAGCCCACACGAAACCAGTTGAAACGAGAAGAAGAATCAACAGAATTAAGAATGATTGGCCTATCCGCACTATTTCACCAAATCGCCGTGTGAAACCAAGGGAGGAACCGATTCAGGAGATTTTGCTTGTTGCAACATCCCCATGACAAATGGACATCGTTGAATATTTTCAGGAATGGTGACGACCCGAGCTTCATAAGATCTTCGCCACCCCAGGTAGACGGAATAGACCGTCATGATCAAACCGGTACTAGCCGCTATCGCCACAAACCCCAGCTGCGAAATCTCTTCCACTCGGAAGACATAGGATGCTGTCCCCATCAAGACCAGAAAATATGTCAGCGCAAACGTCACGCTCGGCCAGAACCAAAACCATAAACATGACGTCCATGTATGAGACTTACGTTGCCCGTCTCTCTGTTCAAAAACGGCCTCTCCGGCAAAGAACGCGAGCAAGCTGAGAGACCCCACAACTAAAGGGACGACAACGGATTGCAGAATAGGCTGCCAAGAGGCAGAACCCAAGTCAAATACAATCCATGAACTGATGATGCTTCCAACAATACCTAACCCTCCCCATTTGATCACAGCGGCTGACTGTTGCGGAATCCATTCTCGCAACGCCTCCCCATTGGGAAAGGTTGGCACGACGGTACCTTCATGAGACAAACGCTGCACGAGGCCAATCTCGAACGCATCTCGAGTGACTGAGGTGCAGGGAATGATCATCGCCATCATGGCAGGCCCTTCAGGATGAAGGAGAAAATCATAACCAACAAACACCTGCAAGATGGCTAACACTAAAAGGGAGAGCTGCATCCCATAGAAAACTCCGACCCAACCGACGAGCCAAACCCACCGCTGAAATCCATCCTGACGAAAAGACTCTTGAAGAGTAATGCCTCGACCCTGTCGATACGACCACATTGCGGTTAACGCCGACACACACCCACTCAACCCTAATAACACCAAAGGCTCAGAGAGAGGCAAGACATCTTTAAGCAGGTGATAAATCCCAAACGCCACAAGCCCAGGAGCCAACATCACTAAGCGCTTGCGCTTGCGGACAGGTAAATCTGTCACAAGAAGATTCAATTGCGGAAGGACACGTAGAGAAAGTCGATGTATCATTGACGAAAATGTTTCGTACCGTCACTTGGCAGACATGAAGTGAGAGCCATCGAGGATCAGAATCCTACGACCGTCCAGTCGCCATACCAAAATATCGCGTTTTCACTTCTTCCATCAGAGTAACCGTCACCTCTGGCATTCCACGATCAAGGGCAGTGCGTTCTAATTCAGTCTTCGCCATCGTGCGGATACCAGAAGGCACATTAGCCAAACGGCGTTCAGCGTCAGCACTCCACGCGATCATTCCCTTGTTTCGAGCTGTGGTGACACGAGAAGACGTCACAATTTTATAATGCTGATCGTAGGCAAAAGTCTCAACCTCATCACGAACTAAAAATTCTATGTATGGTTGCAGCCGTGAAAGATCATAGCTCGCCTCATCGCTCCATATGACCGAAGGAACAAGAGGATCAATTTCCTTGAGTGACCCTTCTGCGCCTACGGCCCATCCACAAGACTCACAATTGAATCGGACAAATACTTCATCAGAATCTAGCTCTTGAACGTCCGCAATACACAACGTCTGTAGGCAGCTACATTGCACAGATAGAATTACCCTATTTTCCCAGGATAGAGAATATACAACATCGTGTACGTCACTGTTCCCGTCACAAACAAGACGCAATAAATCATCATCGTAAATTTTCCTAATACTCGATGACGCCTCGCCCCGTTCGGCCAAACCCGTTGAATTAAAATTTCAATTCCAAACACCATCGCGATAATAAGACCCAACCCGATATACACACTCAACTTTCCAAGCGAAAAACCCGACGTCATCACACGAGAAAGAAAAAACACCACTACTAACGCAGTGATGCCTCCCAAGATCGTGGCAATCCGACGTCCAGAAGTCTGTAAGAGTGCATCTTTTAACACACGTCGTCCTTCTGTAAATGTTTGGGATCGAAATCCCAAGACCATCATATATATAGCCATCACGAGCCCAATCACCACAAGAAGAATGTGAACAGTCAGAAGAGGAATAAAAACATTGTCATACAAAGCCTGAGACCCACCAAATCCTTCCTTCCCCTCAAACGCTAAGACCCCTAAATTACGAAAAAGATAATAACTGGTAAAAAAGGCTAACATGGCAATCATTCCACCTAGCATCAGCCAGTGATGGTGATCGGCTTTGTTCTTTCGAGCTTGAACCCATCCAACGATAAACAACAGCGTAAAGAATGTCGCCATGAATTGACTGACATCCGCCCCCATGGTCGCGTGAGTCCCAAGAAACCCTGGCTCTCGAAGCCATTCCGCTAGTTCATACATAATCCGTGTGCAGATCCCTTCTTATTTCGTACCTTGAACCATGGCACAAGGCTCTAATTCTTCAATTCCCTGAAAACCTGCCTGCTGCATCCATTGCCGAGATTCTTCAATCGTAAAACATTCGCCTTTTTCGGTATTCACCAAAATATGAACCGCAAAGGCCGTTGTCCAAGCCGGACTGGTTCGCGCAGGATCTAAAAAACGGTCTTTAATAAGCAAACGTCCCTCTTCCTTCAAACAGTCGTATACTTTTTCAACTAATGCCGCATTGGTCTGTCCATTTTGGTAATGCAAAATATCGGACATGAGGGCGACATCATAGGAGCCCTGGAATGCATCTTCATGGAAATTTCCTGGCTGCAATTGAATACGATCCGTTAAATCTGCCTCCTCCACATTTTTCTTCGTCACTTTTAAGGTTTCCGGAAGGTCAAATACTGTCGCCGTCAGTTCTGAATATTCTCGACAAAACGCGATGGCATTGGTACCGGCTCCACCTCCAATATCCAACATCCGTTTCGCTCCATTGAGTTTCAGACGTTGAGCCAAAGCAGGGCCACTCCCTCGACCAATTCGATCTAAGACCGTAAGGACCTGGGCCCCTAACTCCGGATCAGTCTCAAAGACATGATGTTTGACGGGAGACTCGCCCGTTTTAACCGCCTGCTCTAAGAACCCCCAATTTTTCCATTCAGCATCATGTAAGGTCAGCAAATGCCCTACATATTCGGGGCTGGATTGAACCAGATATCGTTCCGCCACAACTGTATTGGCATACACCTTCTCCTCTTTTCTCACTATTCTCATTGCGACTAAAGCATTCATGACCAACTCTAAGGCGCGGGAATTCAACCCTCGGATTTCAGCCATCTGATTAATTGTTAAAGAAGCCCCCTTGAGAATGGAGAACAGATCAAGCTGAATAGCGGTGAGAAGAATTTTTGTTTCCCAGTAGTAGCCTATTTGGAAAATATCAGCGAGGGACAGTTCACGTGGCACACTAGGCCTCAAACTCAAAATGGTGCATAAATATTGGCATTAGTTGTCGATCTTAACGGGGATAATTGTTCCATGGCAAGGAACCCCGTCAAAGGAACATATAAAAAAACGAGGGCAACTAGCAGCTTGCTAGTTGCCCTCGAAATCTTGAGGTTTTCCTATGAAATACAGCCCTTATTTAATGTCGAAATTGGCTTCGGCTGTCCCACCGTCGGCCACTTCAACTTCCACGGTCATGGCCTTTTTCCCACGCGCAAATTTGGCCACCGAAGGATGGAATACGGCAAGGGTATGTTTTCCAGCTGGCACATCTTTAATTTCAAATGTCCCATCAGCACCTGATGTCCCATAATGTGGATTCGTCACAGGCATATACCAGCCTTGCATGAATTCATGTTGGTCACATTGCAACCGAAGAACAGAACCCTTTTTGGCCATTTTTAATTTGACCTTCTTTTGCAACGACGAACCTTTTTTGGCCAACCCAATATTGAATTCCGTGCTGGATTTGGCGCCTAATTGATCAAAACTATGTGGATTGTGCAACACACCTTCGGCAGACTTGGGATCATCTGGATCGGCATCATTATTTTCTACGTAAAAAGTGCCTTTGCTCACAGCCACACCAGTAAACGGTGAGAATTCACAAAGATCTGCCATCACTTTTTGTGCTGGTTCTTTGGCAAAACCTTTCATCCAATCTTTATCGGTAATGCTAGTGATCGCAACAACCGCATCCTTTAATCCACCTCCACCATCAACTTGAACTTCTTTTAATAGGCGCGTTTCACCATCAGCACTTTTACTTTCATTCTTTTTACAGAAGTCGACGTTGGGAAATTTGGAAAATGCAAATTCTTTCGGGGGAGGCACTTTCCCCGCAAACGTGACTTTTCCTTTAATGGTTCCACCCGCTTGGGCGACGAGAGGGGCGGCAATGAGCAGACCACCCATCAATAAAGACAGAGTTAGGGACTGACGTTTTCTCATGATTCTTCCTCCTAGTTAAGAAAATTCGTTTTGTCGACGAGGGTTAATGAACAAATATGATGTGAGTGAAATCAGGCTGCCTTCTTGGTCCCGGCCAGATTCAGATAGACAACCTTGGTATGATCGAGTTACAGCACCCACTTCCGTATATATCAGGAATAAAAAAAACCTGTCAAGAAAAGATGAGCCTTTTAGGCCATTTGGACCATGTCTTAGGCCTATTAGTTAGACGCATTTGCTAGTTATTTCGAGAATGTTATACAAATTGCTCATCAAAAATGAAAAGACTTAATCCTAAGAATACCTCAATTGTTAAATAATGGATTCTCTCAGATCCTGCAATAATTCATTCAAGCGCTCATGCATCTCTTCCGCTTGAGTTACAGGAGGCAAGCACATCTTATCTGTACAAAAAAAGGCTGAGGAAGTCCCGTTATACGGAAAGGTAATCTCTCCCCATTTCATTGGCCCTTGCTGTGGATCAAATACTTTGAGCATCTTTCCTGGGCAATACAGCCGACGGGCTCTTCTCAACAACACCTTGGTTTCTCTATCATCTGGCTTGCCTATAATCGCAATATGCACCGGTGGTCGAAACCATTCATCAACCGCTAAGCCGATTAACGCAATAGGAAGTGGTTGAGGTGTATTTACAACAGACTTTAACGCGCGTTCAGCCGTCAATCGATAGGCATCTTTCTTGGTGAGATGATAGAGATCTAAATAAAACCTGATCGCCTGAATATTTTCGCGTGCCGGTTTCGTGGGAATTTTCAATAACCCAAAGCCATCGGTGGAACGTGGACGATCATAAAATCCACCACCTTTGACATCTTCCAATAACACTTGAGTATTATTGGCAAGAGCTTCAGTTTTCTCCAAAAACTCAAGATCTTCGGTCTCTCTAAAAGCCTCAAGCAAGGCTACGCCCAACCGAATGTGATCCGATAAGATTCCATGAAGCTTTAACGAATCATGAACGGTGCCATGCGCCAATCCTTTCTCCAGATCAAACCGTTCATGAACAATCTGCTTCAGAACATGGATGGCCCTCTCCTTTAACGCAGGCCTTTCAAGCAGCTGCGACGCATGAAAGTATGCCAATGTCATATCGGCATTGCTTCCTGTATAGATTCTCCGATCCACCAGCGGCATTCCCCTAGCCTTCCGTTGGATCGCACCCCAAGAAAAATACTCTCCTCCTGAGATAAGAGTCTTTCCGCTCCGATCTCGTACATCCGCATCTTGACTCTCAAAAAACTGGCCTGTTTGAGGATCGGTCAAAAACTGCTCCACAAAACCAACAATACGCCATGCTATATGTTTAAATTCTGTATTTCCCGTGAACTGGTAGGCCTTCACATAATTGTGAAGATTCTGAGCTTGAATAGTCAGCATCTTTTCAAAATGCGGCTGACTCCAATCGGCTTGTTCTGCGTAGCGGTAAAACCCGCCCCACACAGGATCAAGTAATGCCAGTTGCTTCTCTAATGTGGTTAGACCCATGTTGATCAATTCGACATCATTCTCAAAGAATCCATGGGTCAAGGCCATCTGAATCGCTTCGGGCTCAAAAAATTTTGGATGGTCCCGAAAACCCCCATTGACCACATCAAACTCTTTTTTCATCATATCCACGCTATGACTTGCCATGGATGGACGAAGCGCCACATTTGAAGATTGATCCGTTTGGATATTTTCTTTTACGCGATTCCATAAAAGGGAAGCTTGCTCGCGAAGATCATCTTTCTCTTCTTCATACATGACCTTAGCCTCTTGAAGAAGTTCGATCATGACCTCTGGCTCCAGTGAGTTGGCTTGAAAAAGAATTTCTCCCGTTGGCAAAAGAAGGCTCGTCGTTGGCCATCCGCCTGTTCGATATCGAGCCTCTAGGTCCGGCCGTTGATCGGTGTCGACCCGCACAGCAATAAAGTTCTCCTGAAGTAATGCAAGAACTCGCGGGTCGGCATAAGTCGTTTGATCCATGATATGACAGGCATGACACCACACAGCCGTCAGATCGAGAAGAATAAGTTTATCTTCAGCTTCCGCGCGATCAAAAGCCTCCCCTCCCCATTCATACCACTCCAGGCTGGATTGATGACTTGGATTTAGCTGGTGCGAAAAGGCCGCTTGTTGTCCGTGTAGGACCAAGGGAAACACCAAGCAGAACATGAGAGCGATTTTTGTCATATCATATGAAATAAGAACGAATAGGAAAAATGTGAATCCATAAGCGGGCCGTTAAGAAACCGTGAAACTTCAAGCCGGCCAAATTTATGGCCAGATCACTGATGGATTAGATGCCAACTTTGGCATCAAGAACTTTCACAATCCCAGCAGCAGCCGTAACTCTCACCGCATCATCCGTATCTCGTAGTGTGCGTTTGAGGACTGGAAGCAAATTGCGTTCTCCCATTCGACCTAAGGCACGAATGGCAACAATCCGTGGCCGCGGAGTGGGATCATTCAACATGAGCTTGAGCGTCGCAATGACTTTTCCACCCTTCCCATTGCTTAATGCCTTGGCAGCTCCAGATCGTACGGCCGGATTTTCATTTTGCAACAACGCATGAAGTGTCTCCTCCACCACGGAAAACGAGGCACCAGCCCGCAACAACGATGCACAAGCCGCCGCTTGAACACCATGATTCTGATCGGCAAGCGCTCTGGTTAAGGGTGATAACACTTCTCGAAGCTTAAAATACCCCATACTATAGGCAGCGACACTTCGCACTGCCGGAATTCGATCAAGCAACGCCGATTTGAGAATAGGAAGGGCTTCCGATATTTGCAATTTCCCCAACGAAACAATGGCTGCCGCTCGGATGGAGGGCTGTGTATCCTGCGAGGATTTTTCTAACAAAGACAAGGCACGAGGATCCTTTAATTCTCCAAACGCACGTATCGCTCCTCCTCGCTCATATCCTTCCTCACTTTGTGCTCCCTTTTCCAAACGTGTCCACAATTGCTTCTGCCCCAATTTATAAAGCACACGAGCTGCAGCTATTTGGACCAAAGCCTGTTCATCCTGAAGTGCTTTTTCAATCAAGGGAATGACATCTTTATCCCTGGAGTTCCCAATACTTTTGACGGCCATCGCACGAACGAGCCCTGCCGAATCTTTCAACGCCTCCCGCAATCGCTTAGATTGCTGCCCAACCTTTCGCTTACCTAATGCTTCGGCAACCAATGCTCGGATCATTCCCGACCCATCAGTTAAACCCTCTTCCAAGAATCCAACCATCTCATCAGAATCAATTTCCTTTAAGGCCGTATAGACTGCCCCCCGCATTTGCTCTCGCATATCTGCTTGCTTTGCCAAAATCATCGCAAGGGCTGTCTGCCGTAGAATATTTTCATCTTCACGTTTCGTGGCTTGAATCAACTCTTCATAAGAATCCATAGCACCTAGAGCATTCCCTGTTCTGGCTAATGAGAGAATATGAAGTCGATACATTTGAGCCGAGGGGGGGGCTTCCTGAAGAACGGGCTCTACCAATTCCACGACTTTTTGAAAATCGCCCTTGTGAAAAGCGGCGTTGGCTTTCTCAAGAATCGGACTTTCAGAAAGTTCTGACCAAACCTGGATAGGCAGCCCACCGACAACAAACACCAAGACACAGACCGCTTTTTTCAATACATGATGAGGAAAATACATACGTGGCTTCACTCAGACCCCCTTAACCTCTAGGGCTTTGTGCCTCTTGGGCTTCAATAATTCTATACCCCAAGGGCGTTTCAAAATAATACTCAGGTTGAGTGGATAGAACGACATGCTCGTATTCCACAAACCAATCTCGATCTTGACTGACAAGTTTCAACAACACATTTCGGTCAGGGTCAATCCACTCGTAAAATCTCTCAGTTTTGCCAAATCGATCCACTACTTCCACATCATAAAGGACTGAAAATTGGTCATTCACCATGGAATCGCCTATCAAGGTCCGCTTCACTTCACCATCCAACGTAACTGAGAATGGCAATAAATACTCTGAGGTTAACGGGACGCTCACCACCATTCGACGCTGAGAAATAACATACCAAACCTTTTGCTCATCTAAACGCACAATCGTGACGCCGGCATACCCCAGTTCGGTTTTGACGCCGCCAAAATGTTCGATTCGATACCGATTCTGTTTGACAAATAATTGGGCTTTGGACTTATGTCCATCATGTTTCCATATCAGTCTTGCCGAAAATTCTGCAGTGCGTGAACCTAGCTCCACCGACTCTGCCCCTACTGCTGCTTTTGGAAAGAGTTCCCCTCCTAGCGCAAGGCCAGACAGCAAAAGAATCCTAACCCATCTTGTAGAATTACTGGTCAGAATAAAAACGGTAACAACCCATCTCATGGCCTTTGAAGTTCAACAAGAGGCTCAATATTGATCGGGCGTCCCAATGCTGCTGGTGTGAACCGTGGTGGCGTTTGACGGGTATGCGCAGTCCATCGCCTGACTGGAGAATTCAAGGAAAAATCGACATGAGTCGCTTGTGATGACTCAACAGTCACCATTTGCGTTTCTTCACGTTTCACGCTGGGATGCCAGGCTCGCAAACGATAGGTTCCTTGAGGAATACCAGAAATTTCATAACTCCCTGTTTCACTTGTGAACATAAAATAGGGATTATCAACGGCAATGGCCCAACTTTCCATATAAGCATGAAATCCACATTGCATCACAAAAGTTTTTCTGCCTTTGCTGAGTTGAAACTGATGTACCATGGATTTACCCGGAACATGGTCATGCATAGCATGAATGTTCTCCCGATGATGTTTCTGATTAAAGGGAAGCGGGGAATTAAACAATACACGCGTTCCATGGGCCACTGAAGTTTCATAGGCCTGAATATCGTGCATAACGGGATCCATATTAACGACTTCGATACCGTGGTCGCTGCGAACGACTGTGGTAAATGGGAGAAATTGGCAATCCCTTGCTTCAACCTTTGGAATAGAAATCGTAAAGGGTTTTCCAGCAGCCACTCCTTCAACCACAACCACCACACCTTGCATTTCATTACGATTATTCACCACAAAATCTTTCAATAATCGCCACCCATTTCCATCAGAAATACGACCACAATATTCAGGATCAGGAAAAGTAATGAGGTTATAGGCTTTTGGTGAAGGAGCATCCCCCTTCAGAGTCACGGTTCCCTTGATTGTCCCTCCCGCTTCCACATTCCGCACCTCATAGGCTAAACCTGAAGCCGGGTCATTCATCAAAAGCACCTGAACAAGAACAGTGAGAAATAGCAGGTTCATAACAATTACGGAATTTGTTGACGAAGCGATGGAACGATTTTCTCACCCTCATCGAGTAATTCTTCACCAAATCGTGGGTTATCGTGCATTTCATGGGCACTACGCCGCCCCTTTGGCGATTCGTATTGGAAGTTCACATTGGAAATTTTGCCTGGTTCAATCTGAATCGTTTGCTTTAAATACGCCTTCATACCAGGATGCCAGGCAACGACTTCATATTTTCCCTGTGGAATATCCGATATTTGAAAGGCTCCATCTTCTTTCGTAATGAAATAGTACGGATTATCCAAAACGACCCCCCATGAAAACATATACGGATGAAAGCCACATTGCATCACGAAAATATTTCGGTTTTTTCGAAGGTGAATTTCTTCTACCATTGGCTTGCCAGGCATATGCGTATGAGAGTTTTCTCCGAACATCTGAACAACCTTATGGAACGGGTTCATTGGCAAAGGGCGGTTGAATAAGATTCTCGCTCCTCGTTCCCTAGCGGTTTCATACCCTTGAATATCATGTTCGATCGGATCCATATTAATAACCGTAAGCTCTTCACGATCTTTAATAACATTTACAAAAGGTGAAAAGTCGCAGTCAATAGCTTCGACCTCAACTTTGGGAATATCAAATGCCTTGCCTTTTTCCACATTCTTCAACATGACAACAGCATCTTTTAAGGTCCCACCGGACCCAATGAGGAAATCTTCAACAATTCGCCAACCCGTGCCAGTAGAAATTCTCCCACAATAGACAGCATCAGGAATCGTGACCAAGTTCATGGCCATGGGTCGAGGCTTTTCCCCTACCAGAGTTACTGTCCCTTTTAATGTTCCTCCTTCAACCACTGAAATTTCGGTGTACGACCAGGCGGGCGTGATAGTGAGCATTCCCCAAGACACCACAAACAAAACCCAAGCAAACATGTTCCTACCCTCCTTCAATCAAAATATCCTTTGATTAATGCAGAATTAATAAGAAGCCCGGCCGCGAAAACACAGTATAGTATACGATACCATGACAGTCCCCGTAAAAAAAAAGCGGGGAAGCCTTTCGACTCCCCCGCTTCGTTCTTTCTCTTAATTCTAAAAACTTACTTCGCCACAGTTGGAATGATTCTAGCTTTACCTAATTCATTCTCAAGGGCAGCTTGCTTGTTTGAAGAAACAGAACCAGATAACGGCAGAATCCGTTGATCTGTATTCGGCAACACTCGAAATAAACCCCATTGCCCTGATTGGGAATAGGGTAATCGGCCATTACTCCACACATAGTCTCCAGCCAATGCCCATGTCCCACCGGCAGATGGGAGAAAAACATCTAAGCCTTCAGAACCCGAAAACTCCACAGTGCTAATCATATCCGCACCAGGAAGGAAGGGTTCGATGGGCCATTCATGTTTTTCCACCGTGAACATCCCATTTTGCTCGCTGCTGGCACCAAAGACATGAATACGAACTTTGTCACCGGCATGGGCTTCAATCGTTGGAGTGACTGGGTCCTGTGGATTATCCACTTCACAGGGTTGGAACATCCGTCCTAAAGAGCAACCTGCTTCTTCGCGGTACAAATAGGGCTCCGCGCGATAATTCACACCTAACAAACCAGCCACATTTTGTACATAGGGCATGAAGCTCGTTCCAATGATGTTGTCCTCATCTTGGAAATACAAGGCCACATCACGATAATTGGCACGCAATTCATTCCCCTGAATCGAACGATCGATAATCACGTCTGCCTTCCAGCTATTTTTAAGGGAAATGTCTTCACCTGTCTGTGGATCACGATAGGTTGACCCCCTTGGTCCAATCACGACACCCCCGAATAACCCATTACGAGGATTCATGGCGGCATTACCAAAATCCCATACCAAAGACTGCGTTTCCCCATTGAATGGGTCAGCATAATAGGTATAGGTCCGCGATTCACCGGGAGCTATCGTTTGGTCACCTGGATTATTCCCTAGATTGACCCCTTGTGAATCCATGGGATCGAACACCAAACTAAAGGCCGAAAAGGAAGCCCGGCCTTCTTTCAGTTTATTCGTTAGATTGATTTTGAGACAATCACCCACATTGGCCCGAAGCGTTAACGGCATGGGCTGAACATCTCCAGACACTTTCTGCACTTCATCTTCCAAAACATAAATTTTGGCTTCAGGATTCCGAAGCTCAATCGTTCGTTCGAAATCTACTTCAATGGATTCTTCGGCATTAGAATTAAAGCTCATCCCAGGGTGATCCATCGCCACAACATTGAAACTTTTAACTGGTGCATCACTTGGACATACCGGGAGCTTCTCCGGCATTCCTGGCTTACCATAAGCCTTGGTGGGCAAAACCTTAAGGTCATCTGTTGGCTTATCAAGCACTCGAATGATCCCCCAAGCTCCTTCCGAAAACTTCGAACTCCGTCCATTAAAGAACATGTAGTCACCAGGCTGATGCCTGGGACCACCTGCTTCCGGAACGACTAAATCATATCGTTCCGCAATGCTAATATGAATGGAATTTTTTCGGTTGGCTTCTTGCGCATACCGTTCCGTCCAGAAGGTATGTCCTGAGACCGTGAACACATTACTTTCATTCATCGTCACATCAACTAAACGAAAGACAATGGCGTCACCAAGATAGGCCCGTAACATAGCCGTACTCGGATCGCCATGCACCTTACTGCTGAAAATTTGTGACGGCTCAGGGTTGTTAACCAAGCGTTGAGCAAAAGGCTCCGCTCGGAAATTCAACGCCCCACCTGTCGTGTGTGTTCCCCCGTTCAAAAATGGCATGGGAGTCATTTTAATCTTATCATTTGGCGGCATAATGAATGATACGGTCCGGCCTGCTTCCAAAGCGACATCAATAGGTTGTCCTGGAGGATTTCCTGCCGTGACGACATTGACGGTATGAGGGACCGTATCCATGATATGAACAACGAGCTCTCGGAAACTACCTGCGACGTCATGCCCTACCCGTTCAGTGGCATAAATGTCGGCCACAGGACCGGTACGGATTGGCTCTCCAGTCTTTGGATCATGCCAGGTTGAATTGAATGGTTCAGCAACGATAGTCCCAACCGCACCATGAGGCCAAGTGGTTCCACCAAAAGCATGATCATGCCAAAACACACTGCCTACGTCTGCATCAACCCAAAACCGTTGACGGACATATTCCACCGTCAAGATATCTCCAACAGGGTGATCATTCTTCAATGGTTGATCAAATGTCAGAGTATTTTCTCCTGAAGCCGCAGGGGCAGAATCACTTGCTCCAAGTCCAGGAACTTTTAACTTTTGTCCAACTACGATCACATTTGCATCTTCCAACCCATTCAAGTCACGTAAGGTACCGACAGAGGTACCAAAGGAACTGGCGATTTTTCCTAGTGAATCACCAGGGGTCACCGTGTAATCCGAAGCGCCGTTTGCAGAAGCTGCGGAGCCACCACTTCCACCAATGGCGACAATTCTCCGAATCTCCTGTCCTTCAACGTTATCAGCGCCAATAAGGATGGGAATGCCGACATGATATTGTTTGGCATTCGTTATCTGAATTGTCCTATCGCCTTTTTTTGATGCCGTCGTCACTTTCGCATTCATGGGAATCGGCAAGCCCTTTTTGGTTGTCTTTTCAAACTGTGTAAAGGGCCGCATTGATTGATCGTAAGAAAATCCTGAAATCACACCATCTGAAGCTTGATTGTCAAACTGGAAAAAATGGAAATGAGTATTGATTTTGGATGATTGAAAATTGGTCACGTCATCATCCAACCATTCACTCGTCAACGTCCAGTCAACACAATCATAGACATTGGCTCTCACTACTAGAGGAAACCTCTTGTCATTATTCGCACGAACCTCTTCCTCTTCATCATGCACGACATAGAGTAGCCCATGTGGATCCACAATCGGCGGTTCATCACCCTGAGCAGCCGACAATTCAATCGGCAATTTAATGAAATGCACTGTGTACTTCTCAGAGCCTGCTCGAACCGGGCACAAACTCCAAGGCCCGTTTTCTCCAGGCTTCGCCGGTTCAACGGACCGTGTCCCATCGGGGTTCAACCGAATCATTTCCAACCATGGAGCAGGATTATGATCGTTGGAGAATGGCACCCGTTTCCCAAAATGTGGGGTGAGCCATGGCCATGCCACTTTCCCCGTTGTGGGCTCAAACCATATCTGCCTGCGCTCACCAGGCTTATACCCTTGCCATTCTGGATTGTATTTGGGGTTTTCTCCAATCGAGGCTTCTTTTTCACTCATCGCTTTATTGCCCTGCCATACCCAATCGATGACACTAGCATCATACGCCTTCAGCTGCCCCTCTTCATCAGCAGTATTCCCAGGTTGACCTTGGTTCGAGAGCTGCATTTCCACCCAATCTTTAATATTGACAACAGCAGTCTCGGCCTTCCAATTGCTCTTACCTTCGGCCACAATCTTGAACTTCTTTCCAAACCAATTGACGGTTTTCCCAATCAATTGATCAGAAGATACAGGCTTATGAATCCGCCCTAAACGATCTGGCAATTCGCGCAATGGCGCCATCACATCATTTTTCACCCCAGGGACTTGCATCGTGTTATAGACACGCCAGTAACCCCACATCCCAGATACATAATGATGGGCTACATGGCAATGGAAGAGAAAATCTCCCGCCAACCATTGGCACAACCCCGATCCACATTCCGTTTCCAGATCTAAGGCTTCTGAAGGCCCAATACCTTCTACGTCAACCCGGTCGGACTTGGTTCGGATCACGGGATATTTCACAGGACCATTTTGCCCCATATTCCACACCGGCATTTGCGTAGCCCGTGGGCTACGCTGCCATCGGATAGACCCACCATGAGGATGATGAGAATGGAAGACTTCCGATCCGCCATGAACGAGGCGAAATTTGGCCGGATCCCCCAAGTAACTACGAGGAATCGTGGGGGCTGCATCACCAAAGGTATAAGAGCTATAACCCATCGACTCATCTTCAAACCCAAAGTATTCATGTTGCACATGCATATTATTGATGCCAAACGGTTCGCTCCGGTAATTGATAGCCCTTGCCCCAGGACGGTAGGTATCAGTTAAAGGGTCGCGTTGAGGCAAAAAGTCTCCATGCTTGTTCACCGGACGAAAGGCTTCATCACCCACTTCATGATAGATGAGCACAAATTCCCGGAAATCCGGCCCGTCTCCATTATCAATCATGACCTGCCAACCGCTCGTGGCTTCAGTGGCTGGGCCCGTTCCAAGGGGTTCATAATAATTTGACCCTCGAGGCTCCACGACAAACACTCCAAACATACCCATGACGGTCAATTCCCGGTCATTACTGTAAGTATGAAATTGCCGACCCCCTTCTTGGGTATCGGGATGAATATACCATTCCATATTAATCGTTTGGCCTTCTTCCGCTACTGAATCGCCATTAGTGGTGGCAGCAGGATGGCCTGTTTCACTCATGACCATATCCGACCCATTAATGTGCAGGCTAACTTCTTCCCCAAATTCTAATGAGTTTCGAAGCGTGATTTTCACGCAATCCCCTTGATTTCCACGAATGACTAAGGGCTGAATCCATTGATCTTGAATTCCGTTTGTGACGGCACCCGGATCATGATGCCCCTCTGATTCGCGAGCCTCAGCATTTTTTGCTTCTTCTTCTCGAATTTTTTCAATATTTTCAGTGAGGGTATACATATAGCCAGGATAGTAATCCAACCATTGATTCAAGGTAATTTCAACATTAATGGCTGAAATATCATAGTTCCGTACCGCTGCCGTTTTTGGGCAGAGCCCCCCATTCATGGAGACAGGTTCCACACCCATATTACTGGCCAGTAAGCCATTCGCAGGTCCACCGCCATATTGATGAATCATGGACATCCCATTGAATGCACCGGTATTTTCGCCATTATGTTCCATGTCTTGTTGCATTTGCTGCATCATGCGCTCATGTTGTTGCTCAACCAGCGCCGCCCGCTCGGCACGACCCTCCATGGCATCTTCCACGATGGTCTGGCCTTTCAACTTTTCTGCCCAACCAGGGGATTGTGACGTCATTCCAGCCTTGTGCATCATGGTGTCATGAGATTCTCCAGCTAAGAGATTCCCAGCCGAAAACAGAGATATCCCTCCCAGGAATAACCCGAGGGAAAGGGATGTGACGGCATTCCGAGTTTTCACGTAAAACATGGACCGGCCTCCTTAAAAAAAAATAACCTGAGAATTACCTGTATTTTTTCAAATCAATCGTAAAATAGGCGTTTCACCACGTAAATCGGGGAACCGAAAAGGTAGCCAAAACGATTCATCCTGTCAAGTCCAGGTCTCATGATTTCATAGATCTTGACCGGCCGTAGGAGCAGGAGTAGGGGAACAGCTGTCGGCAGAAAATGGCGTGGATCAATTCACAGAAGTCTGTTCTTCTTTCTTAACTGTTCACATTTTCCTTTTTTATATTTCATCGTTCTAAAGCTGAGCCACTAAATCCGCAAAGCCTTGTTGTAAAGCACAAGTCTCAGGGCCAGGGTTCCCATTGTGGATAGTTTGCCCATCAACCTTCACCACAGGAAGAACTTCAATGGTAGTTCCAACCAAAAAAACCTCTTCGGCTTGAAGCAGAGCATCAAGAGTTAATTCGGCAAATCTAACTTCTTTGCCCTTTTCTTGAGCTAAATTGATGACCTGTTGCTGCGTCACCCCTGACAACACAAAATTATTTCGTTCAGGGGTTTGAAGCTGTCCATTTTTCACAATGAAAATATTGCTGGTCGCCCCTTCAATGACCAAACCACCCCTGAGAAAAATGGCTTCGAAGACGTTCGCCTCTTGCGCCTCTTGCTTCGCCAACACATTAGGAAGAAGGTTTAAACTTTTAATATCGCACCGATCCCAGCGAATATCAGGCACAGTGATGACCTTGACACCCTGCTTCATCTTCTCAATCGGAAGAGCGTTCATTTCTCGAAATGAGAAGAAAACAGTCGGCTCAATATTGAGAGGAAACCCATGCTCACGAGGGGCCACCCCTCGGGTTAATTGAATATAGATTTTGCCTTCGGCATACCCACTCTGCTGAAGCCCAGTCAGCAGAAGACTATGAAAATCTTGTGGTTCGATAGGAAAGGGAAGCCGAATTTCTTTGGCGCTTCGGACAAGGCGAGTATAATGCTCTTCCCAAAAAGCAGGTACGCCATGGTAAGCGCGCACAACTTCATAAATGCCGTCACCAAATAGGAATCCTCGATCATCAGGGGAAATAGCAATCTCTACTAGCGGGGAAAATCGACCATTGAGGTACCCGATATCCGGCATAGGAGGTTACGTGGTAGGAGAATGAAGGACAGTCACCTCAAACACTCGCCGATCTTCAGCCGTGAATTTCCACGCCATGCGCTTGCTAAATTCCAAACGGTGCGTTCCTGTCACCAACGCTTGAAACTCAAAGGAGCGACGCCCAGAATCCACTGCATTATTACTCACAGTACGAAGGAAATCATCTTCCACCAAAGCCAAGGCCTTGGGGTCGTAGGTGGGAACCCATTGTTCTCCACGCGTCCGGTCTTCCCATAAATGAATGAGAAACGTTTCAGATTGAGACGTCTGAATCGGTTTGTATTCAATTTGGCTGGTATCCATACCCTTATTCCTTATTCCACATATTTTTTTCTATCAAGAGAAAAATGCCTATTCACCTGTTAACCAATCGCGCTTCTTGAGGCAGACAAACACTTGGCCTTTAGCCACATGAACATCATAATTTACCACACAATATCCACCCCCATCTGGTCCAAACCCTGTTCGAATATCAAATTTCTGATAATGCCATGGACACGACACGACAAAACCTTTGAGTCGGCCTTTGCCTAATGAAGCTCCTTGATGTGGACAGATATCGTTAATGGCAAAACAGCGATCATCAATACGAAACACAGCCAAGGTCTTGCCTTCTATTTTAAAGACCCGCCCTTTGCCTTGAGGCAGATCTTCAAGATTTGCCACAAATACATATCCCTCCTTAGGGCTTACCGGCTGACATTGTTTACTATCCATATTTCAGAAACTTACTCACACTCAATGACAGATCAAGGAACAATCAAGGCAAATTTGAGGGGGTTGCCTACAGCCACTTTTTCACGATCAATAAATCCCGAATTGGCTTCAAGCACGTATCGTGCGTCATTCGGCGGTGGGCCATACCACGGACAGGGATTTTCGGAACATGGAGGAACATCTTTTTCCAGATGCACAATTATCTTACTTTCATCTACCCAAATGATATCCACCGGGAATTGAAATTCCTTTGTCCATACTCGATGCAAGCCTGATTCTCCGAATATATAGAGCATGGCTTCATCTTGGGGAATCGAAGGCCTAAACGCCAATCCAAATAGCAGTTTTTCTGGTGTATCCGCCACCTCAGATTTTAGGAAGGCCCCACTAGGAAACTTCACATTGATGAGTTGTGTTTGCCCGGGCGAATTAAACAACAACGAACCAGAAATAAGCAGCAACGCCATGAGCACTAGAAAAAATATGCGTTTTTTGTTAGTCCCATCCTGTAATTTCAAAAATGACAGCATTTCTATCTTTCAAGACTTTATTACAAAGATTGAACCAAAAGACAAAACGACCATTATTTTCTCAGTCATAAAAACCTAGCTATAAATGCTTAAATATTTATCTAAAAGCCAATTCAAGGTGTGTTATGATTATAGACTAATGGCTTTGTACCCGAAAAAGGCTTTAATGGAAAAATAAACGTGAAGGTCATACCCTAATAACTTCTTACCATGGAGGATCTACATGCGCTACCTCCCAATCACTGCTTTTTTCTTCTTGCTCGTTTTTGCACCTACGGCCAGCGAATCAGCATACCCTGAAATTAGCTCTGCTATTGACCAATTTGTCTCCCAGGTTTATCCACAAAAAAGTCGATATTATTGGGTGATCAATGATACAACATCAGATTTTTCAAATGAAATCATTGTGGACATCAACACTTTCCTTCACGTCAATCCAAAAAAAGATGCTCAGCCTCACAGATTTTTACTTCTTCTGATTGAAGGAAAACTGGTTGGAGTTCAACGCATTCCTCTAGGAGCAAAGGTAGAATGTCACAGCGATGAGAAGGAAATTTAATAAGTTTTCAAACACAAAACATAACACCCTGTCAAAATAACTCAAAAAAAGCCCCGTTCCTATGAAAAAGGAACGGGGCTTTTTACATTGACCCTAAAAAACAGAATCTAGAAATTATTTTCTATTTCAAAATTACAAGTGTTCCACCTAAATGTGCACCATGCAATTGGCAGCTATAATCTAAGACACCATTCGTGGTCACATAGGTAAGATCACTCATGGGAATACCAATATACTTGGTTTCTCCTGGCTTCAGGACGAGTTTGATGTCCATGGCCCATGGGTCGTCTCTTTTTGTGTCAGAGCCAAGTTGAAATCCATGATCTCCGCTTAAGTTGTTGGTCACCTTAATAAGCACCGGAGCTTGCGCACGACCACCTGTACCGGAGCTGATCAAATTCAAAATTGCGGTCGGAGGATAAATGACCTTTTTTCCCCCAAGTTCCATGATGTTAAACTCAAGATCAACATTCATGTGCTTAAAGTGTTGTCCAACAACAGAACCGGTTTCTAGATCACCGATTTCCACACCACCTGACTGTAATGCCCAAACACTTGAAGAACCCGCTGCAATTAACACCGCACTTAAAAGGACGGATAGAAGCACTCTGTGCATCGCCTACCTCCTCATGAGAAGCTTGTTGATAATGAAGAATTTACTTTAAACCGCAAGTCAATATTGTTAGTTTATTACGCATGTTCCATAGAAACGAGGAATTGGTTATAGCATATGGCATTTCTTGACGCAAGAATGTTTCGCGTAGAATACTGAAAAGAATAATGAAATTTCATGAATTGCTCCTAAATTCAAAGGCTTGTTCCAAATAATTATTCACTACCCTAGGTTATTCTCACTAACTCATATTCTATATTTTCTCTTTAATAAAAAGGAAACCTTCGAATAAAAAATTTCAATAGACTGACCAAGACGTTTTTTCGAGTAGGATTTTTTCAAATATTTCGTTATCCAGCATTGACAAACATGTTGTGCTCACGCTCCCAACCAATTGACGATTCGCCGCCATGACCAGGAATGACCAGCGTCTCTTCCTTCAACGAATACAACCGTTCGCGAATGGATTTCAGAATCGCGGTACCATCTCCACCCCATAAATCCGTTCGCCCAATACCTCCTCGAAACAAGGTATCTCCGGAAAAGACCAAACCTTCGCTTTGGAAATAAAAACAAGCCGAACCCGGAGTATGGCCAGGCGTATGCAGTACCGTGGCAGTATACGGCCCCATCATCACCTCTTCCTCATCTTCAATCCATTGATCAGGCGGGGGAACAGGTGCATAGGGAACGCCAAACATTTGGCATTGCACCTCCAACATATCCCAAAGGTCTTTATCATTGGGATGTAAACATAGCGGGGCTCCAGTCGCCATTTTAATATGTCCCGAAGCTAAAAAATGATCGAAATGGGCATGGGTATGCAAAATGGCACATACCGTCAAACTTAATGACTCAATTTCCTCAAGAATGCGTTCCGGGTTTCCACCAGGATCAACCACGATCGCTTGCTTCGTCTCGAGATCCCCAATAATGGAGCAATTGCAAGAAAGGGGCGGGACTGGAAACGTCCTTCGGATTAATGACGACATGAATGACTCCTTATTGTAGGCTTCTGTTCTGCAAAACTTGAGCATACCATCTATCACCAATTGAAATAACACATGATTAAGCATAGACTACCTAATAAAAGGTACCCATGCTCCATTCATCATTCATTGAATCCTTTCTCAAGGCGCTGAACTGCTGAACATGCCAGAATCACAGCGCCGCACAATTCCACAACAGCTATTCCAAATGCACCCACTTTTCACTCAGGCGCCCATGGCTCTGACGATCATGCTTGGCTTACTGGTCCTCACGGCATGTCCTCAAGATCAAACCGCCCTCCAAAGCGAAACCATTCAGCTAAAAAAACAGACGGCTAAGTTGGAATCAGTCATTCAATCTCTTCAGGAAGGCAACAAAGTCTTACAACAACAAATCGACCGACTGAATCATGAGGCGAGGGAGGTAGAAGCGTCATACCGAGCCAAATTACAAGAAGCCCAAACCCACATCACACAACTGACCAATGTTCCGAAAAAAGATGTCGCCACGATACAGTCTTTAGAAAAAAAGAATACCAAGCTCCAACGAGACGCCCAATGGTTGCGAAGTCAACGGGACCACATGAGGAAATCTCTTGTGATTCAACAAATTGGGGGCCAAGCTCATGAGCTACCTTTTACCTTTTCCACCGTCGCCGCTATCATGGAAGAGGCTTTCACAAAAAATGGTTATACGATTCTGACCAGCATGCAAACGGATCAAAAAGCTGTGTATATTACGGACAGAAAGACGTCTCTACCACCATCCTTAGAGCTCTCTGGGTTTCGCAATCAATATCTTGCCATGATCGAAAAAGGCCCTGCTGACCACACCACTATTTGGGTTCGAGCAGAATTTGAAAAACTCTCTCGGAACGGCCATATTTTTGCCGCCCCACAAACAGAGCTTGCCGATATAGAATCGCGCCTCATTCAAGAAATCCATCAAACCCTCAACTGAGAAAAGATCACCCACGCAAAGAATTTTTACATTCGGCAACAAGAACGACTTGAGAGTTTCGACAATATCAACGGCAGGAAAGAGGGATTGAAAAACCCCTATTGAATTTTGAGGAGAAGAACTTAGGGAGTTCGAAGGGATTGTCCAGCCTGCAAATAGCGGTGAACGCCCTGTGCGGCCTTCCGACCTTCCGCAATAGCCCAGACAATGAGAGATGCCCCACGCTTCGTATCACCTGAGGCAAACACTCCATCAATATTCGTCATAAAATGTTCATCGACACCGACATTGCCCCTAGCATCGTAATTCAGCCCGAGAGAATCTAGAAGCCCATTTTTCACCGGGCCCACAAAGCCCATTGCTAATAGCACAAGGTCAGCATCCATCTCCATTTCAGATCCAGAAACCGGTACAATTTTTCCTTCTTCAAAAACGACACGATTCGTATGTAGCTTCGTCACATGCCCATTTTCTCCAGAGAATTTAGTCGTTGAAATACTCCACTCACGGTCGCACCCTTCCTCATGAGCATGAGACGTCCGCAATCTCATCGGCCATAATGGCCAGGGAGTAGAGCCAGCCCTGGTCGGTGGAGGTTCTGGCAATAACTCAAATTGGTGCGCTTCCACACAACCTTGCCGATGAGCCGTCCCCAAACAATCTGAGCCGGTATCGCCTCCGCCAATCACCACGACTCGTTTACCTTTGGCAGATATTTCTTCTTCGTGAATCGCATCCCCAGCAACTCGCTTATTTTGTTGAGTGAGATAGTCCATCGCTAGATGAACCCCTTTCAACTCTCGACCTGGGACGGGAAGTTCGCGAGCCTGTTCAGCGCCCATGGCCAGCAGAACGGCATCAAAATCACGACGCAATGCATCTAAGTTCGTATCGACTCCCACACACACACTGGTTTCAAATGTCACGCCTTCCTCACGCATTTGCTCCAAACGTCGATCCAACACCCATTTCTCCATTTTAAAATCAGGAATGCCATAACGGAGAAGACCACCGATTCGATCAGCTTTTTCTAAGACCGTGACCTGGTGTCCAACACGAGCTAATTGTTGCGCTGCCGCTAATCCAGCGGGGCCTGAACCTACGACAGCCACTTTCTTCCCCGTCGAGACCACTGGCAAGACGGGCTCAACCCAGCCTTCTTCGAACCCTTTGTCGATAATATTCCACTCAATCACTCGAATCGACACGGGATCGCTATTAATACCCAAGACACAAGCCGACTCACAGGGCGCAGGACAAAGGCGCCCCGTAAATTCTGGAAAGTTATTGGTGGTATGGAGGGCCTTGAGCGCATCTTTCCAGCGCCCACGATGAACCAAATCATTCCATTCCGGAATCAAATTGACGACCGGACAACCGGTCGAACTCTGGCAAAATGGAACCCCGCAGTCCATGCACCGGGCTCCCTGCACTTTGAGTTTCTCATCCTCAAAAGGATTATAGAGCTCTTTGTAGTCCTTAACGCGAAGTTCCACAGGTCGTCGTTGCGGTCCCTCACGGGTAAACTTCAGAAACCCCCGAGGATCAGCCACGATTCACCACCTCACGCTCACGTTGCGCATGTTTTTTAGCTAAAGCCGCTTTTCGGTCTTGAAGCACTCGTTTGTAGTCGCTTGGCATGACTTTGACAAATTTGGGCAACATGGCCTCCCACGCACCTAATACTCGTTTCGCATTGGCACTCTTAGTATAACGAAAATGCGCTTCAATCATCGTGCGAAGCGTATGTATATCTTCGGATGTCTCAACTTTCTCTCGTTCCACCATCCCCATATTGCATCGTTCGGGAAATTTTCCCTCTTCGTCTAGCACATACGCTTCACCACCAGACATTCCTGCCGCAAAGTTACGCCCGGTTTTCCCTAGAACAACCACGACCCCGCCCGTCATATATTCACACCCATGATCCCCAGTGCCATCAATGACCACTCGAGCCCCACTGTTGCGAACAGCAAAACGCTCACCAGCCGTCCCGTAGAAATATCCCTCACCGGCGGTGGCTCCATAGAGTGACGTATTCCCAATCAGAATTGTTTCCTCAGGAGAATAGGTGACTTTAGGCGGAGGCACGACAATGATTTTCCCACCTGACAACCCTTTACCCAAGTAGTCGTTAGATTCGCCTTCAAGTGTCAGGGTAATCCCTTTCGATAAAAACGCCCCAAAGGATTGCCCGGCCGACCCCGTAAATTTTATACGAATCGTATCGGGTGGAAGTCCCTCCGTTCCGTAGCGTCTGGCAATATGGCTGGACAATACCGTGCCGGTGGTTCGGTTTAAATTACGAATAGGCAATTCCAACGAGACCGGTTCTCCTCGTTCAATCGCAGGTTGACATTTTTCAACCAATTGATTGTCTAATATTTCGGCCAGACCATGATCCTGGGGTTGCACACAAGACGTGGCCACGTCCGAACCGACCTGCGGCTTTGTCAACAACAGGGACAAATCCAGTCCTTTGGCCTTCCAGTGGTCCACCGCCTTCTGAACTTTGAGTTTGTCCACTTGGCCAATCATCTCTCGCATTGTGCGAAATCCCAATTGGGCCATGAGGCCGCGAATCTCTTCCGCAACAAACAGGAAAAAATTCACGACATGATCGGGGTTACCGGCAAATCTTTTACGCAATTCAGGGTCTTGGGTCGCCACGCCAACAGGGCAGGTATTCAAATGGCATTTACGCATCATGATGCACCCCTCAACAATGAGAGGGGCCGTCGAAAAACCAAACTCCTCAGCACCAAGCAACGTCGCAATCACCACATCCCGCCCGGTTCTCAATTGACCATCAGTTTCCACACGAATGCGCCCACGCAAATCGTTCACGACTAATGTCTGATGGGTTTCCGCTAATCCTAATTCCCAGGGGATGCCGGCATATTTGATCGAAGAAAGCGGAGACGCCCCCGTTCCTCCTGAATCTCCACTAATCAAGACTTTATCGGCATGGGCTTTTGAGACTCCTGCTGCCACCGTTCCCACTCCCACTTCAGAAACGAGCTTGACCGAAACAGCTGCTTCCGGATTGGAATTTTTGAGGTCAAATATCAACTGGGCCAAATCTTCAATCGAGTAAATATCATGATGAGGTGGCGGTGAGATAAGCTGAACCCCCGGTGTCGAGTAACGAAGCTTAGCGATCCCTTCATCGACTTTGTGTCCAGGCAACTGCCCACCCTCACCAGGCTTTGCACCCTGTGCCATTTTAATTTGCAATTCTTTGGCATTAACCAGGTAATGTGCTGTCACCCCAAACCGACCAGATGCCACTTGCTTAATGTAGGAATTTTTAGAATCTCCATTTGGTAAAGGAATAAAGCGCTCCGGATCCTCTCCACCTTCTCCAGTATTGCTCTTTGCACCCAAGCGGTTCATGGCAATGGCTAACGTTTCGTGAGCTTCTTGGCTGATGGCGCCAAACGACATGGCTCCAGTCGTAAATCGCTTGACGATTTCACTGACCGGCTCGACTTCCTCTAAGGGAATGGGCTCGGAAAGAAATTTAAAATCAAGCAACCCTCGAATAGTCGAATGCTGTTTGTACTCGTCATTCACCAACGCGGCATATTCTTGGTACGTTTTGGGATTATTCGTATGGCTTGCATGCTGCAGCTTAAAGATAGTTTCAGGATTCCAATTATGATGCTCGCCCTGAATGCGATAATGGATTTCACCACCAAAATCTAACTGGCGAATGGGAACCGGTTGGTAGGCCAACGCATGACGTCGTAATGTTTCTTCACCTAATTCTTTTATGCCGATTCCCTCAATGCGTGAAGCAGTCCCTGTAAAATATCGATCGATTAAATCTGCCCGAAGACCGATGGCCTCAAAAATTTGTCCCCCACAATAGGATTGAAGGGTCGATATCCCCATCTTGGAAAAAATTTTCAGCAACCCTTTATTCACGGCTTTGATATAACGTGTCTCTGCTGTCGCGGCATCGACTGTCTCAGGGAAAAACCCTTCGCGCTCCATATCGACAAGCGATTCCACTACTAAGTACGGGTTAATCGCACCTGCACCATACCCAATCAAACAGGCAAAATGATGGACATCCCGAGGCTCACCGGTTTCTAGAATCAGTCCGACTTCAGTTCGTGTTTCCTCGCGAATCAAATGATGATGCACGGCAGACACACCCAACAAACTCGGAATCGGCGCCCATTCCTCATTGACCCCGCGATCACTCAAAATCAAAAACTTCTCTCCGTCCTTAATCGCCTTGGAAGCCTGCAAACAAAGTTCCTCAATAGCCGACGCCAAGCCATCAGCCCCTTCAGAGACTTTAAAAAGGAGCGACAACGTTTTACTTTTAAAATGAGGATCCCCGATCATACGGATCTTTTGAAGATCCACATTACTCAGGATCGGCTGCTGAAGTTTAATTCGTCGACAAGCTTCAGGTATTTCAGCAATCAGGTTGGGTTTTGGTCCGATGTTTGTCACTAAAGACATGACCAAATGCTCACGAATCGGATCAATGGGAGGATTTGTGACTTGCGCGAATAATTGCTTGAAATATTTAAAAAGCAGTTGCGGCCGTTGAGACAAGACTGCCAGAGGTGTATCTGTTCCCATAGAAGAGGTTGGTTCCTCGCCATTCACACCCATGGGGATCAACACCATTTTCAATTCTTCCACGGTATAGCCAAAAGCCTGTTGACGCTGCCGAAGCGTGGGATGATCAGGTTGAGGCAGGTTCATGGGTTCCGGCAGCTCATCCAAGGACACCCGATGCTGCGTCAGCCATTGTCGATAGGGTTTCCGTTTGGTGATATCTGTTTTAATTTCTTCGTCGTCAATGATCCGACCTTCCATCGTATCAACGACAAACATCTTTCCTGGCTGAAGGCGCCCTTTCATTCGAATATTTTGCGGATCTGTGGGCAACACTCCAGCTTCGGAGGCCAACACCACAACATCATCTTTCGTCACTTGATAACGACAAGGCCTGAGTCCATTTCGATCCAACGTCGCGCCGACCAATTTCCCATCGGTGAAACACACGCCTGCCGGGCCGTCCCATGGTTCCATCACCGCAGCATGGTATTCATAAAATCCACGACGATCAAAATCCATTTGGGGGTTCCCTTGCCATGGCTCAGGAATCAACATCATCATGGCATGGGGGAGTGGTCGACCGGCCATCACCAAAAATTCAATCGCATTGTCTAAACAGGCTGAATCGCTTTGGGTGGCATCATCAACAATTGGAAAAAGTTTTTTCAGATCATCGCCAAAAAGATCGGAGGCTAACCGTCCCTGCCTGGCTCGCATCCAATTGACATTACCTTTTAGGGTGTTGATTTCTCCATTATGCACGGAATAGCGATAAGGATGGGCAAGAGACCATGTTGGAAAGGTGTTGGTACTAAAACGTGCATGAACAAGCGCCAGGGCTGACACAAACGTTGGGTCAGCAAGATCAGGGAAAAATAGGGCCACTTGATCAGGAAGCAGCATGCCTTTATACACAATAGTGTTGCAGGACAAACTTGATATATACACCCATTCCTTGCCATTCAACGCCGATTCTCGAACGGCTCGAGTCATCAATTTTCGAATCACATAGAGCTTCCGTTCAAACTGCGTCGGATTGAGAGAGGCTCGCGCAATAAAGAACTGCCGAATAGCCGGCATCGTCTTTCGCGCTTCAACTCCAATATGATCTTCCTTGGCTGGTACATCCCGCCAACCCAAAAATTCCTGGCCTTCGTCTCGAACAATCGATTCAAATAACGCCTCACATTTCTCTCGCGCCTGACGATCCTGGGGCAAAAATACCATGCCCACCCCATAGCTACCTGCCAAGGGTAAATGAATGCCAAGTTCCCCAGCGACACGCTGAAAAAATCCATGAGGGATCTGACATAAGATCCCGGCGCCATCTCCAGTGCAGGGATCACACCCTGCGGCCCCTCGGTGTTCAAGATTCTTTAACACCAACAGCCCCTTTTCAATCATGTCATGCGATTTGTGACCCTTAATGTGAGCCACAAACCCAATTCCACAGGCATCATGCTCATTCTGAGGATGATAGAGCCCTTGAGCAGGAGGTAAACCAGGAATATTCATGCGAGAAAAATCATCTTCATTTCTATTGGTACGTTCCACGATTTCACCTACTAGAACTGGAAAACCTCACCAAACTAACATTAGAACGGACAGGCTACCACTCTTAACCACTCGAAGAGCATCAGAACTGTCTGATTGGTCTCGGAGATTTTCACCAGATAAAGGGAAGAACAAGTTGGAATTGTCTCCGCTCACAGTAATCCAAAGTAAAAAATTCTGTCAAGACAACTGGTTGAATTTCCAGCATTAGTTCGTAGAACCGAGAGGGGTTTTTTCCTGTGATTAAGGCGAGATTGACCTGCCTCACTATCCTTGACAATCCACAGGATACTCCATAGTATCGCGCCCATGGCGAACGATCCAGCCGTTAAAGCCGTGGACTCCATGGAAGAAGTATGGGAGGCCTTTCGGCCAGAATTGAATGAGGTTGAAGCTCAGATTGAAAAACATCTGGATTCGCATGCCCCACTCATCAACACGGTCGCCGATCATATCCTCTCTAGTGGAGGCAAACGGATACGGCCACTCCTCTTAATCCTCTCTGCCAGACTCTTCGGCTATCCCGAAAAGGAATTTCTTCTTCTGGGGAGTCTTGTTGAGTTCATCCATACCGCCACATTACTTCATGATGACGTCTTAGATGAAGCCGATATCCGTCGAGGGGAAAAAACCGCCCGACGCGTTTGGGGCAACCATGCCAGTATTCTGGTTGGCGACTACCTCTACTCTCAAGCCATGGCGCTCATTGCCTCGTTTCACAACCATGACATTAACGAAATTATGGCCGATGCCTGTCGAAAAATGGCCGAAGGCGAAGTTCTGCAACTCTGCGCCAATAGTCAGCCCGATTTAACTGAGGCGGCCTACTTCAAAATAATCGAATACAAAACGGCAACACTCGTCGCGGCCTCGTGTAAGGTCGGAGCCATTGTAGGAGGAGCCTCTATGGAAGAACAGATGGCCCTCTATCGGTTTGGCTATAACCTCGGCATGGCCTTTCAACTAGCGGATGATCGGTTGGATTATTCAGCAGATCATGCCAGACTGGGGAAATCTCTGGGGCAAGATATTCGTCAAGGAATGATTACTCTTCCCCTCATTCATCTTCTCCAAACCAGTTCTGCCGATGAACAAACCTGGTTAAAAGAAAAAATCCTCTCGCATTCCGTTGACGACCAAGAACTCGAAAGAATTCTTGACATGATGAAAAAACAAGGCTCGCTCGCCTATTCCACCATGCGAGCCCGAGAATATGTTGAAGCGTCAGCGTTAGATCTGGTCTCCTTCCCTGAGAGCCCAGCCAAGCGATCACTCGCCATTGTGTCTACCTACATGGTCAACCGCGACCAATAGATTCCCCAAAGAAATATACACACTAAAGACCGACCGTAAATTGGTACCTCCTTTCCCATTATTTGGGGAATCCATCTTTAGTTTTATCAATGCTCAACACCGCTTTAAACAAGCAGAGAAATTTCTACCTTATTCATCTATAAACGATGTCCTAGTATTTTTCTGTGTTGCCGGGTTTCGCCCCGGCAGGCGAGGCCCTTTTGTTTCGGCAAAATGACCCAAAACCATTGACGCCCAATCCGGCTACAGTCGATAGGATGAACTCCAAATCTTAGGAGTACGGACCAACTCGCTATGCTCAAACAAGGTCCGCTAGATAAATGAAAGCGTCCGTCCCAAGGACCGGATAGCAGGCGTCAGAGATTAAGAATGGGAAGAACTTGGTAAACCTGAGGTCTGCGCATCTTGCGCTATGCCAAAAACGCCGAACAAATAAAAAGTTCCGTCTTTGTTTAAAAAGCGGGAAGGGAAGGTTCCGTTCACCAACTCATGAATTATAGATGAAGTATTGTGTTACCTAGCACTAAAAAGGGCAAATCATTGTCTAGTCCTGTTTGGATTCAGCTTTCAGCTCTGTCCATGATGTAAGGTTCGTCTTTGCCATACTATTATTTGGATTTAGGGTGAGCGCCTTCTGACAGCATTCAATCGCCTCATTGTATTTTCCAAGAAAGCCAAGAGATGCGCCCTTGCAGGTCCACGCAATATCATCGTCAGGGTTGATACTGAGCATATCATCGCACACGCGACCTGCTTCCTCATGCTTTTGAAGATTTCCAAGTGCCACAGCTTTGTTAATTAAGGCATAGGTGTTTGTTGGTTCTATAACGAGGGCTTGATCGAATGCACCAATAGCATCTTCAAATCGCTTGAGCCTATTCAAAGCAAGACCGATATTGACCTGCGCATTGGAATCAGTCGGGTTTAAAGTCGTGGCGGTTTTAAAATCAATGAGTGCCTCTTCAAGCCTGCCTAGCTTGAGAAATGCCAGGCCTCTATTGAACACTGCCAAATAGTGTTGTGGTTCAATTGTTAACGCTTTCGTATAACAATCAACGGCCTCCTCAAATTTGTTAAGAGAGAAAAGAGAATCTCCTTGCGCACAAATCGTCTCTGCAGTTTCCATAGATCTCTCTTTTGCCATTTTATCGATTTCCTCAAGTCTCATGAAACAGAATGACGTAGTCGTTCACATTTTGTCCTAACTTCCAAATCTCAACACCAAAAGCAGTGGAACGAAAAAATGTTGATTTTGCGGCCAGAATGAATTAGCGCTGTTATGTATTTTAATGCTGTGACTCTTCGACTTGCTTCAATTGATCATACCAACCCCATAATTTTTCAAATCCAAATTCTTTTGGTATAGGATTGTTGTCGATAAACTTTGTCATCAGATATTGATTTATGTATGCCTCACCAGTTCTTCTAGGATGATTTGAAATCCATGAGTCATAGAAATCACAATGTGTTTCGTAGTGGTGAGTGTGAATAAATGGTTCCCATGTACTGCACAAATCATCTTCGCTTCTAATATCGATTATTTCCGTTTGCTCCATATCTCTTTGGTTTACATTACCCCACGCAGACTTCATTAAATCAATTGCACTTACATCTGACTGTGGCGCACTGTAGCCAAAGATAGTAATCATAAAAGCATGTCGCAATTGATTTTTAAGTTCTTTCCACTGCCCATCAATGAAACCATCTAAGTGATAGTTTTTCTTTGCAACAGGATATAAAAGCTTTGTTGGAGCAAAAAAACAATCACACTTACTACACCTATTGCCAATGAATCCTGATGTTCTGTCTTTTTCGCAATACCCAGCACCTACACTACCGTGAAGAAAGAGTAAGCGTGGCAACCTAAATCTTTGTACGTTCCTGTGGAACGCTTGCAACAAAAATGGATCCCAGTTAAAGGTTGCGACATAGTCCTTTTCTCGCAGCGACAACAATAAGTGATCATAAATGGTGGGCTCACTAATAATCTCTAGGCGAGAAAAGTAGTCATGGATTACTTTTTCCATTTCTTCTCTGGTTTCGCGATGAGCGTTATCCTCATAAAGTTGACTGTATATATCTTCGAAGTTTTCGGTTTTAGAATCAATGCCAGTGACTGCCAGCAAGCATTCAGACCAAGAATATCCACAAAATTATTCATAAGCGGAAGTCTTACCTCATTCTTGTCCCCGTTTGGGAAAGCGGCGTAACTGGCTCCAGCACCTAAAATTACAACATGAGGCTTGGACATTTGTATTTGCTGAATTTCTTGTTCTACTGAACTTCTATGAGGTTCTTCTTTACACATAACTAGAAATAGACTACTCCACTGTTTTTCTAAGATCATGTCACATGAATGGGCTATTCAGTTACATTTTCCAAATTTTTTGTCATCTCAGTTGTTTTATCCGTTTTATCGAAATGCTTTCATAAGTCTCCCCTGGCCTTGTGGTGTGGCCGAGCAGTGCAGCCGACACCGGGAAAAAGGCGCGCACTGTTTGAGCGTAGCGAGTTTTGTTCGCGGCCGTTCAGCGCTTATTTGACAAGCGTACCCGAAGGGCGAGTGCGAGGAGTGGCCTTTCTTTGGGATACCTTTCTTTGGCCACGCAAAGAAAGGTATCTCGCCTGGCAAGGCGAAACCTCTGCATACGGCTTATGCTATTGATCAATCAATTTATTAATAAACCAACAAGCGGCGGGCACTTGTCCTTGTGTTATTACAGCCCTACTCTCCCTTCAGAACTTTTACAAAACACTGTTTTTATACACAGATATAACGCTATAATTAAGGCGCTGGCTTAAGGTGGACCAACACCTCAAGCCAGCTAATCACAACCAACTCAACATTTAAAAGGAAGTTGACCATGACTAAAATGGATTTTATTTCAGACAAGCAATTAAACCAACACCCCGCCAACATTAACCCACTAATTGCCAACACTCAGGCTGATACCTTAGTAAACACCGCGAATCTTTTACAGTTTTTACAAGATTGCGATTTGCTTGCCGAATCGGAAGAACAGCGCTTTACCGATAATGCGGCCAATGGCCTGCACCTAGTTCTTGATGGAGCGATTCAGGCATTGTGGTTTGAGGTGAAGCATCGTAAAAAAACCGAGCAGTAATAATTTATTACTCCTATAAAAATGAGCATTCTGGCGTTATATAAAACGTCAGAATGGTGCGTTTGAAATTAAACCTGCCCCGCTAAAAATAGTTTTTACACTGAGTCCAATTATCTTAGTCGAGCCATCGAAATAGCAACCTCGAATGCAATCAAAACCACCCCATAGGTCTACGTGGTCTGTAGCATCTTGAAACTGCTTATCAAAAATGATGCCCCCCCCTGATGTCCATCAAACGAGTTTCTACTAATTGATCCATAACTATCCTGCTCACCAAATGAGCGCCCCATAAAATTCCTACTATCAGCAACGCTAAATCTACGCCAATACTCATTCGTACCAT
>CAKZPV010000049.1 GCA_937139405.1 uncultured Nitrospirota bacterium | reverse complement strand
GTGAGTTTGTACCAAGAGGGGGTGTGATTGAGAAAATTCTGAGCTAATTCTTGAGGAATACTTCGACGCATTGGCGTAGCGGCCCTTTCCGTAAAGACGGGTGTTGATTGTCCTACAGTTGATTAAGCAAAAGTGGAGGATAATCCTAGAAAAAACGAATATGTATTATAAGAAGCTCTTCTCCTCTAATGAAAGCATAAAAACGTGAAAACGCAAATACGCGTCATAGGCACATGAGGGATCTATGGATTCACCATCTCCATTGATAAATGTCTATCATATTGCCGGGATTGATGATCGGGAACGAGGCTTCAATCGCCAGGCTCAAGTCATTGCTCAGGAAGCTAGCTATCAGGCGCGTCTGCGATATGAAGCGTTGCAGATAGATGTGGAGGCTGTCGATACGGAAGATGAGGCTTTGCAGCGACTGATTCTGGCGCTTCAGGAACGAGGTCATACCCAATTGCGCACCCAACGTATCTTTCAAGGCGAGCAATATTTAGGTAATCAGGAGCTGTGGGTAGACTATCCAGATCCAGAACCGCCAGATGAACCATCAGTCTCGTGGCTGAGGAGAATTATGAGATTCTTTAGGGTATGAAAAACGTAAAAAGATAAAAATGAACGGTGAAAAAGAGGAACAGAAACAATGCTTTTCTTGCTTCATTTTTCGAACTTGCCCCCTTCTACTTCTTTTCGCTATTGGGTGGTGGCGACTTCAACAGGTGTGTTGGAGGGGAAATAGCTGATCATCCGTCTGGGGTTCAAACATTCTCGGATGTGGGGAGCAAGGTCTCCAGGACGAATGGCTTCGACGATTGTCAATGAGTCGTCTTCTTCTGCTAAGTTCAAGACAATGGGCTCTTCAGTTGAGGAATGCTCATCATACATCAGAATAATTGGACGAAGTCGATTGTCAATATTCACGCTGGTCACAATCCCGGTTTTTTGGTTATTCAAGTGCACTAATGAACCAGGCGGGTAGACGCCCAATTGTTTAATCAACGAGACAATGGCATCTTGCCAGAGTGTCTGTCGACATTTTACGTACAAATAGGAGAGCGCTTCCGAAGGCATCAATGAACGAGTGGGGTCGGGGTGATGGCAGAGCTCATCATACAGATCCACAACCATGACAATTTTCGCAAACGTGCTAATTTGTGCCTCTTTTTTTCCAGAAGGCTGGCCAGTTCCGTTTAAGCGTTCATGGTGTTGTCGAATCACGTCGACGGCTTCGTAAGGAAAGTTAGGGATTTTCTCTGCGATTTCGACTCCATATTGCGGATGCGTGCGTAAAAATGTTTTCAGTTCACCCTGCGCCATCATGCCCTTGCGTAGCAATGTTTCAGCCGGGTATTTGAGCTCCCCCACATCATGAAAAAAAGCCCCCAGCGCTAACTTTGCGTTCTCTTCGGTACTGAACCCCAGGTCAAGGCCTATCATGAGTGCTAAAGAGGAGACGTTCGTGGCATGGAAAAAAAACTCATCATTGGCTTCATTCGAACCAATGAGATTCAGAAGCGCGCGAGAATTGTCTGACCCATCTAACAGACTTTGGAGATTCCCCACGATTTTTTGAGCAGTGCGAAGCCCACGAGGACGCCCGGCCACCACATCCTGAACGGCCTGCTTGGATTCCTGCAAAACTTCTTGAAATTGATTCTCTACCTCTTGAAGATGAGATTGATAGACTTGAAAGGCTTCGTGTTGCTCCATTTTCCGCTGCATTGGATCTTCTAGAGCTTCTTCTATATCAGGAGGGGGTAAGCTCTCCGCATCTTCTTCGACAACAGATTCCTCAGCAGCGAGTCTTTCAGGCTGTTCGTGAGTCGATGATCCAGGAAGATCCTCTGGGGCGGTAGACTCAGCATCGGATCGATCAAAGTCGACGAAAAGTTTGACATTCTTAAGACCCTGGAGCGTTTCAAGGTCCTTCCCAGCTAAAATCTTAAAGGAGTTTGTCGGAAAGGGATGACTGAACCATGACCCTTCTAGCTTTATAAATAATCCCAGTCGAAGCGCACTAGGGTCTAGAGGAACAAAAGGCATGAAGATATACCGATCCCAAAAATATGTGAGAAATAGACTCCGGCGATGAAAAGAATGCGTCTGTTATGTTGAACATAAGTCTCCAAGTCTTTTCGGACAATGACATTGGAAAATTAAAGGCAAATAGTAAGAAAGTCACTCAAAAAGAAGGAAGCAAGGCAAGGTGATCCCTGTTATGTTTTCAATGGCATGGCCTTGAAGCTTTGGGAAGCAGCTTCTACAGAATCATAGATGGGAAGCATTGTGTTGAGGTTGGTTAATTCAATAAGTTGTTTTACTGAAGGCTGAGGATTGATAAGACTGATTTGGATCCCAAGCTTTGTCAGTTTCTTATGGCTCAGGGCTAGCAGCCCTAAGCCGGCACTATCGATATAGGATACCTCGGTTAAATTCATAATAACGTGACGAGGCGAACTTATTTTCGCTTGCTTAACGCCCTGTAGGTAGACTTGTCGGGCTTGAAAATTCAATCTTCCTGATAATTCCAGTATTTGTGTCTGCTGATTATGCTGTGTGGTGTTAGCGATCATTGTTGTTCTCCATCTATCTGAAGGGCTGGTTCAATCTTGAGAAAACTTTTTCTTAAGGGGTAGCAAAACAACTGTTAGAACATTGATGGATCCATTCAAAGTGCCTATATATGTTGTGTCAGATGCCAGCCGAATATCTGGGCCTCAACTTGTTGTCCGAATGAGAGCGTTGACCCGTTAGGCAGGGAAGCAGACTAGAACCGTCCTCCTTAGTTTGGGACGGGAAGAGGTAATCCCATTTTGAGGGGTTCTATTGATGAGAGGATTTATCGGTGGAAGTTCCAGGATTCTTGAGTGTTTCAGTGGTTTTTCCTAGCACATCTTCGAGATATTTTCTCAGACCGGCCAAATCTTTAGAGCGAAACGCGCTCTTGGTTTTCTGAAGCACTTGAATGGTGTGAAAGACCGACTCACGCAAACGAAAATAGTCGTTCATGGATGGTTTAGGGGGTATGTCAGATACGGATTGGGCCCTTTGGGTGGATGGGAGCTTCTTAAGAAGCGACTGACTGGTTTCTTTATCTATGGAGAAATGCAATTCGCTTAATGTCTGTTCCATATTGCGTAAACTTTGTGTGCGGTGCTCAGAGTCTTTGCGTGCCCGAGACAATGCATTCAGAGCCTGTTTATTTGCAATGCCCCGTTGGACGGCGTTTAATAACAATGGGAAATTTACTGGTTTAATCATATATTCCAGAACATTGAGGCGCACCGATTCAACGGCTGTAGGTACCGAAGGATAGCCGGTTACGATGATGACAGGCATACTCTTTGATTGTTCCCGTAATTCACTTACTTTTTCCATAATACAATTACCGGGCATATTCAAATCGGTAATGAGCAAATCAAACTCACCAGCCTTCAAGGCATGTGAGAGTTCGGTAGCATCATGGACACCATGGCAAGCATAGCCTTCTTCTTCCAATAAGTCTTTTGTGGCCTCTAGAAAGGTATCTTCATCATCCGCCAATAAAATCGCTCCCTGAGGTTTCATTCGGTTCTCCATTGTAAGTTACGTTAATGGCAATGTGATCATAAACGTACTTCCTTGCTCCAATGAGGTAGAAAAGTCAAGCGAACCCCCCATGGATTCAACAAGACTATGACTGATCGAAAGTCCTAACCCCATCCCTCCCTCCGAGCGATTCTGTTTGGTGGTATAAAAGGGTTCAAAAATATGTGGGGCATCCTCCGGTGGAATCCCTCCCCCCTGATCTGTCACGAATAGAGTTAGGGTTTTGGGTCCAGTAGTTAGATTCATTTCTATTGTACTTTTTTCAGGAGAAGCGTCAATAGCATTGTGGAGCAAGTTACAGATGACTTGAATCAGTTCGCCTTCCGAGACCTTAGTTATAATTGGATGAGAAAGAGAAGGGGCCTGTATTCGCATGCCATGCTTGAATGCACGCTCTTGCATGATCTCCGTAGCTGTCTGAAGGCATATTCTGAGGTCAACAGGCATGAGAGTGGGGCCACTGGGCCGGTACAGTTGATAGAGATTGTTAGTAATTGTGGCGATTCGTTGAATGCAGTCTTCCGCTTTCCCCATATAACGATAGTGCGGATGGTCTTCTGAGAGAGCCCGTTTTAGCAAGACTAACGATTGAGAAATGCTGGCCAGCGGATTATTTATCTCATGCGCCACCCCCGCAGCGATTTGAGAGAGGGCTGCCAATTTTTCTACTTGCATCCGTCGTTGTTCCAACTCCTGAATGCGAGAGGTCCGCTGTTGTACTTTAACCTCTAATTCTTCATTCTGCTGGCGAATCGTTTCTTCTAGAACTTTGCGATCCGTGATGTCGTAGTGAGACACGACAGCACGAACGGGGCCGGGATCAGGAAATCTTCTTATACGGCAAGAAAACCAGCGAATTTTTTCTGGTGAGGAGCAGGTGTAGTCAAAGAAAAATTCTTTTTCTTGTTTTTTCAGGACCGCCGTGAGGCCGTCTATGAATGTTTGGGCATCTTTTTCTCTTTCCTCTGCAGACTGCGCGCAGACAGTCAAATAATTGATGCCTTTCCCTAATTTTTCAGGATCCCCGTGATTTTCTCGGGCGAATTGGTTCCAACGTTCATTAGTGGCAAGGATTTGACCAGACTCATCAATGACGCACAAATGTGCTGCCAAAGCATTCATGGTAGAATTTGCCAGTCTCTCCGATTGTTTCAGGGCTTCTTCGGCCAATTTTTGTTCCGTGGTATCGTGTAGGATGACGGTAAAGGTGGTTCCAGATTCTGTCTCAAGTTTAGAAATACTGGCCTCAGCTGGAAATTCGATATCATCCTTCCTTCGTCCATAGACCGGCATTCGTTCTGCCATACGGCGAGCGACTTCTGGCGTGCTGGCAAATTTCGCAATATGTTCTTGATGCCACTCAGAAAATCTCTTGGGAATCAATTTGTCCAAACGTTGGCCGATTATTTCCTCCATAGAATATCCAAAAATCTTTTCCGCTCCTTTATTGAACAGCTGAATATGTTGAGATTTATCAATGGCAATGATGGCATCTTCGGCAATGTCTACAATTCCTGCTATCCATGCTTGTGATTCCTCAAGATGTTGTTCGACCTCTTTACGCTCGGTTATGTCTTCAAGCATGGTCGTAATGTATGCAACCTTCCCAGAGGGTTCTCGGATGGCATTCATATATAGATTGGTGAAAATCAGTGAGCCATCTTTCCGGATAAACCGTTTGTTCAGCGAATAGCCATCATGGCTGCCCGATAAGAGTTTATTGAACTCGGTTTCATCCTCAAGTAGATCATCGGGATGGGTGAGCTCAACCCAAGTCTTTTGTTGGAGTGCTTCTCGGGAGTAGCCAAGCAGGCTACAGAGTCGGTCATTCACTTCTATCCAGCTTTTATTTATTGAAGTAATCGCCATTCCCACTAAACCAGTTTCAAAATACGTTCTGAAGCGTTCTTCGCTATTTCGAAGCGCTTCTTCAGATTCTTTCCGTTCGGTCAAATCTCGAGCGATCACCACAATTTCTTGAATGTCCCTATTGCTTTGAAGAAGGGGTAGATACGAAACGCCCATAAAACGCTTTTGGCCATCTGCAAATGGAAACCAAGCCTCATAATGGAACTCCTCCCCTTGAAAGCATCGCTCCAATTTTGGTTTCACTGTCTGTGTGAAAATATTTTCCCCAAGTAGATCTGCGACGGACATTCCGATTAATTGTTGAGAAATTTTTCCATGTGCCCGTTCATAAGCTTCGTTGACCCTACGGTATCGATAATCTTTCCCGAGAATAGAGATATGGTCAGGCGATGCCTGGAACACTCGTTCGACTAGGAGAAGGTCCTTTTGAACTTTTTTCTCCTGGGTGATGTCTCGTGCAATTCCGACAAGTCCCAAAGTAGATCCCTGCATATTCCTAAGAGGGGATTTCGTATTTGAGAAGACGCAAGTACCTGTGGGATCCGAGAGTATTCCTTCATAGCTAAGAGATTGGTTACTGGAAAAAACCATTTTATCGAATTTGTCTAACATTTTTGCGATGTCGGGTCTGAATACTTGTGTATCATTCAAGCCGATTATTGCCTCGGCTGTTTGGCCGACCATTTTGCTGGCGGCTTTATTGAACAATATATATTTACCTTCTTGGTTCTTGGCATAAATAGCATCTGTCGCAGAGTCGAGGACAGCTTCTAATAGGACCTTCTTATATTGGAGTTCGGTCTCTGCGATTTTCTGGGCTGTGATATCTGAGAGAATATTGATTCCGTGCGTGACTTGGCCTTGACTATTGAGAACAGGAAAGATATTCCCCATTCGCCAACCCCGTTCGCTTTGTTTATTGCGATCATCCCAAATCAAGTTTTCAAAAGTTTTTCCTTCAAAGACACCGGTGATGACCTTCGCCGTTTCTTCGTGCGTCCATGGGGTACCAATTAGATCATAACTTAAAGCACCTATTGCCTCTTGTTGAGAATAGCCATATATCCTTTCTGCTGCTGGGTTCCAGGAAAGAATTGTTCCACTTCGATCAAATGAAAAACATGCAGTGGGCAGAGATTTCAGAAAATGTTGAAGAGTCTGTTCTTTCGTTACAATTTTTTGGGTTTGCTGAATTTGAGAGCGGGCTACTAGAGTGGTGGTCCATATCGCAAACAGAGATAACCCCCTATTCAATGCCACTTTCCAGAATTCACTTTCGACAGGGGATAGGAAAAAGGCAAGAATGATTAATGTCGAACAGCCTATGGCGGTGCATATTGTGAGCTCTGAATTTTGATAAAGCAGGCTCACTAATACAATGATGATGTAAAGAGTCCCTACAGCAACACCAAGAGGGATGAGGAGGTCAATTACAAAGATCCCACCGGCTAAGACTCCTATGGGACCCCATTGTTGAAATGATGGGAAGCGAGCAGATGTTGCGGAAACGGAATTCATCATGTCCACCTACTTGGTTAAGATCTGATTGTCTGTTTCCCAGCTATCGTAAAAAGGGCGAGAGACTCAGTCTAGCGTATTGAGGGAATTCTAGAAAGACAGGGAGTTGAAAAGAAATGGTCGAAAAGCAGCGGTCAAGAGTACGATACAAAAACGCGATCAGGTAGGGGAAACGAACTACGCTAAGTAGCTAGCTTCGGTTAGATTAAACTGGGGGATGTCGACGTCAGAATGCGTCCGTTGAATATCCAGGACGACTGGGAGGAGTTCGTCAAACATTTCAATTAAGCGGGGATCAAATTGTACCCCGGAGAGGGCACGAAGTTCTTGAAGTACTTTTTCTAAAGGCCAAGGTTCTTTGTAGCAGCGTTTTGAAGAGAGAGCATCAAACACATCGGCCACCGCACAAATTCGTCCGACGAGCGGAATATCTTCACCTGCTAATCGGTTGGGATACCCGGATCCATCCCATCGTTCGTGATGTGTGAGGGCGATAGTTTCTCCCATTTGGAGAACGGGGGATTGACTATTCGATAGCAATTGGCCACCGATGACCGTATGTTGTTTCATGATTTCCCATTCATCTGCATCTAGTTTGCCTGGTTTGAGCAAGATTTTATCAGGGATGCCAAGTTTGCCTACATCATGCATGGGCGTCGCATGGAACAGGTTGTCGCATTCTTCTTCGTTCATACCACATGCGCGACCGAGGATTAAGGCGTAATGACTCATGCGGACGATATGACTGCCGGTCTCATTGTCTCGGTGCTCTGCCGCTTGAGCTAATCGATGGACAATCTCTAACTGTGTTTCCTTGAGCTGTTGAGTTCGTTCTTGGACTGTTTCTTCTAGGGTGTCTTTTTGTTGGGTGATGGTTCGATTCAAAAGGCTGGCTTCCAGAAGATTGCGAATGCGCATGAGCACTTCGATTTTGTCGAAGGGTTTGTGTAAAAAATCCTTGGCTCCGGATTCCAATGCCCGCAATCGTGTTTCACGATCGTCTTCAGAGGTCAACACCAAAATTGGAAGAAACATATCCTTTTGAATAATTTTGAGCTGTCCCATAACTTGAAACCCATTGATCTGTGGCATCCGAATATCCAGACAGATGAGATCGGGATTCAGTTCTTTAACCAGAGAGACGACTTGCGTAGGATCTTGAGTCGAGTGAATATGAGCATACCCAGCGCTTTGTAAGATGCTTTCCAATAGCAAGATATTGGTCATTTGATCATCAACGATGAGGATCGTGGCGTTTTGACATTGTTGCTGTGAAATCATGGGTCTTGAGTACTTTTATGAGGGAATGATCTGTTTAATATATGGTTCTTATTGATGGTGATTTTGGTTTCTGTGTCATCTGGTTGAATCTAATTTAGAGGCACTCGTCCTGCGGTGTTCTTGCGCCCTGATCCATTTTCGGATGTCTTCACGAAAACTTGACGCACAATAACGAATTTTCTTTTTGCACAATATCGACATCTGTCAGTTACATGATGACTCTAGGAAATTGCGAAAGTTGGTGGAACGAGAAATGGGAAAAGGGAAAATTTAGTTGCAAGGATTGAAGGCGTGAGCCTTAGGGGTGAGAGGATTGGATCGTGGCGAGAACGGTCGTGATTTTGGTCACCGCCGTTTTGAGTAATACCATCGTCTGTGGACCATCCAATATGGTTCCAGCTCGGTTAGCTTTTTCGATGCTGATGGCCAAGTGCTGAAGTTGTGTGGCGCCGATATTCGCGCAAATGCCTTTTAATCCATGGGCCGCTTCGGCTAAGGCTTCGCTGTTTTCGTGATCAAGGGCGTATTCGATGGCGTGAACACAGTTAGTGACATCCGAGACAAATTGTTCGGTCATTCTCAAGACAAATTCAGGGCCTCCCAATTCTTGCCATTCTTGGAATATTGCAAGATTCATCGGAGAAGGCTGTTCGTCTTCGATATCTGTCGAGTGATGCTCGTGTGCCCCTGACATCGTGAGGTTCTTAGCAAGGTCAGTGGGAGAGTCAATCATGTGGTTTTTGCCAGAATTGAATGGTAACAACTGTTCAAGGACCAAGGCTAATTCTTCTCGACGAATCGGTTTGGAGAGATACTCGTCCATTCCTGCGGCTAGACATTTTTCTCGGTCACCAGGCATGGCATTAGCCGTTAAGGCTACAATGGGAATTCTCGAAAGGTGAGAAGTGAGGAGTAAGGAGTCAGGCGTGTTGGAAGGGTTTGTCTCTCCTTCCTCATCCTTTATTTCTAACTCCTTACTAGTCATGTTTTCTGTTTCACGAATCTTTCGAGTGGCTTCAAATCCGTCCATCACTGGCATTTGGCAATCCATGAGCACGAGTGCATACGATTCGGTGGCAACAGCCTCCACGGCTTCTCGACCGGTCGCGACCACATCAGAGGCATACCCCAGACGTTCGAGGAGTAAGACAATCAATTGCTGGTTAATGGCATGATCCTCGGCAACAAGAATTTTTTCCCGTGCGAGTCGTTGTGTTTCTTTTAACGTATGTCGTGTAACCAATGGACGGGTCGATTTTGGTTCTTCGGTCCAGCAATATCCCATTACTGTGGCCAATCCATCATGCAGTTGTAACTTATGCAAAGGTTTGGTGAGATATCCCGCAAAGCCAGCTTCATGTGCGTTCGAGGCTTCTCCTCGCTGGCCCATTGAGGTCAGGAGTAGGAGTTTAGTATTTTTCAAGCTTGCATGCTGCTTGATGAGTTGCCCCAGTTGGAGTCCATCCATTCCGGCCATGGTGCGATCCAGAATGGCTAGATCATAAGGATGGTCAGAGTCTGATGCCTCTTGCAGAATTGTGAGACATAGTTGAGCATTCGATGTCGTCCTCACCTCCATTCCCCAGTCCTTCGTATAGGATTCCAATAAGAACAAGTTTGTGGGATTATCATCGACGCATAATACCCGTAGACCTTGAAGATCCGATCGAGGTAGCCATTCTGTTTGTGTGATTGCCGATGCCTTTTCCAATTTCAAAGAAAACCAGAATAAACTCCAGGCTCCAGGTTGGCTTTCCACTCCAATGTGACCCTCCATCCGTTCTACGAGTTGTTTGCAGATAGCCAATCCTAAACCTGTGCCGCCATATTGCCTTGTTGTAGAGCTATCAGCTTGGGTAAAGGAGTGAAACAGTTTATCTTTGGCGTCAGTCGAAATGCCTATTCCGGTATCCCACACGTGAAATTGCAGTTCAACTTTCGATTCTGATTCCCCCATGAACAAGACTTGAACACTGACCTCGCCCTGTTTCGTAAATTTGATGGCGTTTCCAATTAAATTCAAGAGAATTTGGCGAATCCGTCCGGGGTCGCCTTTCAAAGTGGCGGGTACATCTGGAAACACCAATCCAGTTAATTCTATAGGCTTGTGCGACGCACGTTCGGCTAGGACATCCAGGGTATCTTCCAGCGTGGTGTTCACGTTGAAATCAATAGCCTCTAGTTCAAGTTTTCCTGCTTCAATTTTCGAAAAATCAAGAATGTCGTTCAAGATGGTTAAGAGGGCTTCTGCTGAGGTGCGCACGGTGTTGGTCAAGTCTTGCTGCTCAGTAGTGAGAGGGGTGTCCAACAATAAATCGGTCATGCCGATCACACCGTTCATCGGTGTGCGAATTTCATGGCTCATCGTAGCTAGAAATTCGGATTTTGCTTTGGCAGCTTGGAGCGCTGCATCGCGTGACAACGCTAATTCCTCGTTTCTGGCCTGAAGATCATCGGCCATTTTCGAGACTTCTTGGCCAATCCGTTCTCGTTCGATGATTTCCTTGTGAAGCCGGGCGTTGCTCTCCGACAATTCAGATGTGCGTTCGGTTACCATCTCGGATAAATGGGAACGATGTCGTTCCAATTCTTTGTCTCGATCTTGGATTTCTTGCAGCATGGTATTGAATCCATCGATCAAGGTGCCGATCTCATCTAGTGAATGGGTAGACGCACGCAAAGAATAATCTTTGTTCTGTGATATACGTGTGGCCACCAAGGTCAGATTACTTAACGGAACTAATATCGCTTTTTGAAGACGTGCAGAAATCACCAATGCTAAGAAGCACGAGAGAATCATGGCTATTACAGCGATGAGAAGGAGATCATGGAATGGTTCAAAGACGGGCTGTAAATTTGAACGGAGATATATGGTTCCGACTTGCTCGTTGTTTAAGAACACCTTTCTATAGATTTCAACTGACTGCCAGGACAATCGATACGTTGCTTGTTCGGGAGGGTTGAAGAAATCTGGGGGTGTTCCTGGTTGGTATTGTGAGAGGATCGTCCCTTGTGAGGTGAACAAGACCGCTTGCAGTATATTGGGTTGATGCCGGAAGATCGCTAGATTTTCTTGTGCTGCCTCTTGGTCAGTAAATACAAGGGCGGCTGAGCTATTTTCGCCTATTAATCCAGCTTGCTCGGCTAACTGTTCTACCAGAGATTCTCGAATTTGTAACAGGTTATTGATGAGTAAAACCGAACAGGCAAATAAGAGACTCAAGCTAGAAGTAAGCAAGAGGATTAAGAGAAATTTTCTCTTCAGGGGCATTCGTCGCACGGTTTGTGAAATGTTGAAAAATGCCATCGTGTTTTATGGAGAAACAATTTTTGCCAGACGAAGTAATTTTGAGCTGACTTTCAAAGCCGTTTTGTTAATGGCATCAGGGTTAATTGCAAATCGGACTTTTTGATTGTCCATGAAAAATGTGATCATCCCCCCGTGCTGAATGAATAGATCATTTTCTCCCACTGTTAACATTGAGGTGTTGTCAAATTGGTTACGGAGTCTGCTCAACTGTGATGAGCGCAATGCGGTGACATAGAGAAGGTGACATTGTCGAAGGCTCGCCTTTGATGGGTTACGGTGAATGTCGATCGCATGCTCGTGAATTTTTTTGTCACGCAACGTGGAGTCCAAAATCTTTCCGAATGGATCATTGCCGATGATGCACAAGTGGAAATGGCCATTTGTGCGGTTGAATGTGGAGGATGGCCAATTTACGAAGGAAGCAAAGTGATAGAGGAATGCGGCTTTCACTTGATATTCTTCCAACGCGTCAGCTCGACTGGACATTGGGTTCCACACGATACTGCCTAAGGCCATGAGGATGGCTATGGTGAAGGATACGTGAACGTGTGATCTGTGCATCATCAAGAGGTAGTTAGATGTTAAGTACGGATTGGCAATCGCGTGTTTTCGTCATAGGTTATATTGCAAATACTGCTTTCATTAGTACGACCATGTAAGTTTTCCATAGACGCTGCGTTGGACTTCTGTCGGTTGTGTAGCCAAGAAGAGCGACGGGGCTGCTTCGGTATGATGATTATCCAAGAGGTTTTGTCCAACGAGTGACAGGTCAAGATTAGGCCAGGGCTTCCAGCCGAGACGAAGATCCAATTCAATATAGCCTGCAATGTTTGGTGCAGGGATATTGTCCGAAATTCGCAACCATGAATCGAATTCTATTTTGTAGGGAAGGCTCAAGAGAGAACGAAGAGATCCTTGATGATGTGGGCTGCCTCGACTGGTCGTATTCAGGGCTGTATTAATAGGACCTTCCACGGTCATATTAATGTAGGTATAGGCTCCACGGATTAGCCACCAATCAAAGACCTGAACGTCACTCGCGAGTTCCATGCCAATAGTATTTACTTCCAGATTGTTTTCGAGGGTTCCAGTAGGGGGTGCGAGACTAATGACGCGCGTTCCCCTGACATTTTCATACTGGTTATAAAATCCAGTGATGTCGAATGTGAGTCGCTCAAAGGTGTTGAGTCGATAGCCGACTTCAAATGCTAAGAGTTCTTCAGTTTTAAATTCCTGATTTCCCCGAATGACGGTTGGGAAAGGAGTCGTAGCATTGGCCGGAAACGTGAGGAGACTGTTGTCTTCTAATCGTGAGGGTACGCGTACGGCTCGGGAGACTGCCCCCCACAGGCTGTGTTCATCTGTTGGTTTCCAGAGAAACCGTCCGCTGGGCTGATATTCAAATCCTGTGAAATCGTTGTGTGAGAGTTTGGTGCCGATGGTGACGGTGAAAGCATCTGGGACCAAGGTGATTTCATCTTGGAGAAAGCCACTGACTACATTGAAGGATCGGGAATCAGGAAAGACTGTTGTTCCAGGAGTATTTTGAAGATCATCCATCCAGTAGCGATACTCTAGACCCCAGAGCAGTTCTTGATTACTGAAAAATCCAAATCGATGTTGGAAGTCCACATCGAAAGTATCAATAGTCGCTTTGACAGTGTTTTCGTCTCGCTCATAACGGTCGTAGAAAAATTGAAGAGCCATGTCTGATCCCGAATTCCAGGTATGTTCCCATCGTGTTAGAAAATGTCCCCCTGACATTTCAAGGTCTTCGTTGCCCGTGGTGAATCCAAATGGAAATGTTGGAGTTGTGGCGACTGTGCTTTGTTGGCCGCCGTCACCCGAATACCATTCTCCCTGGACCATGACATGATCTTTGGCTGCCGGGTCCCAATCTGTACGAAATCCACTGCGGAACATGTGCGAGTCATCATGGGCTCCCATGGCGTTAAAACTGGTGTCTCGATTGAAATATTTTGTAAAAAGGCGGTAGTGGAAATCCGAGCCATGACTTCCCCCTTGTCTCATGGAGACAATGCCTTCCTCGTTTCCGCCCACCCCGCTTACGAGAAAACCTTGTGTGTCTTGAGCCTGCTTGGTGATGATATTGATGACTCCATTCACTGCGTTCACACCCCAGAGTGCTCCACCAGGTCCTCGGATCACTTCAATACGTTCAATGTCTTCCAGTATCGTGTCTTGTGTTTCCCAGGTCACTCCCGCAAACAAGGGGTTGTAGACCGTTCGTCCATCAATGAGTACTAATAGTTTGTTGGTAAACCGTTCATTGAAACCTCGAGCGCTGATATTCCATTGATTCTTGCTGCCTCGTGCTACTTGAATTCCGGGAACCATGCGAAGAGCTTCAGGGATACTCGTGACGCCTGAACGACGAATATCTTCTTGTGTGATGACAAAAATAGCCGCAGCGGATTCGGATAACTTTTGTTTTTTCTTCGATACAGACGTGACTTCCACCGACATGAGTTCTTCCAAGCTGAGTTGAGTGAGATCCTTGTTTGAAACAACATCAGGAGATTCCCCAGCCGCCGTTCCACCCATGAAGCAAAAGAACAGACCGATGATTCCTAATCTCACAGATCTTTCACAAATTGAAAGAAGTGAATGTCTTGTCTTAGAATGGTGGGTCATGAAATCCTCCACGGGACTATTGCGGAAATATCCAAGACCATTACCTTTTGCCAGAAACAGCAATCAAACAAGAGGACGGTGAATAGGGAATTGGCTTAGGTTTTCCTTATCAATTTTGTCGGTTTTTGAAGATTGAGACTTAATGTTGGAGAGAGGGGAAAGGTGAAGCGAAAAGCGTAAGGCAAAAGAGGCGAATTAGAAGACGTGCATTCGCCTGACGCTTTACGCCTTATGGTCCGTATTGCTTGGTTCGTGGCGGGTCTTTACCTGTGACGGAGAAAGATCTTCAGGCGGGCCAAACGTTATACCTTCTTGAGTTTTTCTTGGGTCTCCTGGAAGGTCCGTTGAAGACCAGATCCTATTGTGGCTAAGGTCGAAATATCTCCTGCTTTACAGGTGGCTTCAATTTCCGCCGCTAATTGTGCTAAAGAGTCAGCGCCCATGTTTCGAGAAATGCCTTTCAGTCCATGTGCGGTTTCCTGGATTTTCATCAAATCTTGTGTGTCTAAGGCCTGTTCAATGAGGGTCATGCATTGCAGGGCGTCGTCCACAAATTTCTCGATCATCGTCTGAACAAATTTTCGTCCTCCTAATTCTTCCAGTTCCTCCAAGGTCTGGATATTGATGGTTGGTTGTTCGTCCGATCGCGGAGCCTGTGGAGTGGGGGTTGAGCCTGGTGCTCCCTCCTTCGTGGGAGGGTTGTAGTCGGACTGAGAAAGCCATTTGGCACATACTTGAGCCAGTTCTTCCGGACGAATGGGTTTGCTGAGGTAATCGTCCATGCCGGCTTGGAGGCATTTCTCTCGATCGCCCTGCATGGCATTCGCGGTGACGGCAATGATTGGAATTCGAGAATGGTAAGGGGTAAGGAACACGGAGTGAGGAGTTTTGGAGGTGCCTGGGTCTTGCTCTTCATTCGTGACTTCTGACTCCTGAATTTTTTCTTTTACGGCTTCGGCTTCACGAATCTTTTTCGTCGCTTCATATCCATCCATTTCAGGCATTTGGCAATCCATTAAAATCAGATCATATGGAATGCGAGAGAGGGCTTCGAGGGCTTCACAGCCATTACCTGCCACATCGGCCCGAAATCCTTGGCGCTCGACCATCAAGACACCTAATTGTTGATTCACTTGATGGTCGTCAACTACTAAGATGCGAATCGCTTTTTGGCGTTGGAGGTCTTTGAGGAAATGAGCTGTGACTAAGGGTTGCGGTGTCGAGGGGGGCGCTGACGCTGGTAATCCCATGACGGTTTGCAGGCAGTCTTGGAGCTGCATCTTACGAATGGGTTTGGTTAAATACGCAGAAAATCCGCATTGTTTGGCCGCTGTGGCATCTCCCCGTCTTCCGAGTGACGTTAACAACACCAAACGTGTGTCTTGAAGACTGCTGTCCGATTTGATATGTCCGGCCAGCGTAAACCCATCCATATTCGGCATCTCCATATCTAAGATCGCCAAATCAAAAGGTGTACCTTGTTCGGCCTGTTGTTGCAGGAGGGCGAGGCACTCCTTTGGGTCTTCTACCAAGGTGCTATCCATATTCCAGTATTGGAAATACTGTTCCAATAATTGCCGATTGGTGACATGATCATCGACGGCACACACACGGAGATTTTGCAGGGCGACAGATGTTTGAGCGAGAGGTATAACCATGGACAGTTGTTTTTGGAAACGAGCGGTAAACCAAAATGTGCTCCCGCCTTCCACTCGATTTTCCACGCCAATCTCCCCGTTCATCTGGTGAACAAGTTGTTTGCAAATGGCCAGTCCGAGTCCAGTTCCACCATGTCGTCGAGTTGTTGAACTGTCGGCTTGAGAAAACGGTCGAAACAGTTTCGGCAGAATGTCAGCGGGAATGCCTTCTCCTGTATCGTGAATGTCCACTCGAATTGTCACCTCGTCTTCGGTTTCCTCAACCGAGGAGATTTTGACAACGATTTCTCCTTGAGAAGTAAATTTAATAGCATTCCCGGTGAGATTCATGAAAATCTGCCGCAAGCGTCCCGGATCCCCTTGCAGAGCCGTCGGAACATTGGCGTTCACCAGTCCCACAAGTTCTAGAGATTTTTTCCCCGCTGCTTCTGCCAACAACTCCAGTGATTCTTCTAAAGTGGTTCGAAGATCAAATGGGATGAGTTCAAATTCCAATTTTCCCGCTTCAATTTTGGAGAAGTCCAAAATGTCGTTAATGATCTTCAGCAAGGTTTCCCCTGACGATCGAACTGTTTCCGCAAATTGGTGTTGTTGAGGGGAGAGATCTGTTTCTAACAGGAGGCCGGTCATTCCAATCACCCCATTCATTGGTGTTCGGATCTCATGGCTCATAGTCGCCAGAAACTGACTTTTGGCGATCGCGGCCGATTCCGCATGTTCTTTTGCTTCTCGAAGTTCTTGTTCATGTTGTTTGCGATCACTGATATCTCGAACAATGCCTGTGAATGTGCGACGAACCCCCACCTTTGTTTCACTCACGGCGAGCTCCATAGGAAAACGTGCACCGTCTTTTCGTTCTCCCACTAATTCGCGACTTCTTCCAAAAATGCTGGAAGCATGTCCCTCAAGATATCGTCGCAGGTATCCGTCATGTTCTTTCTGGTATGGGGAGGGCATAAGGAGTGACACATTCTGACTGATGGCTTCTTGCGCAGTATAGCCAAATACATGTTCGGCAGCGCTGTTATAGGATTGGATAATCCCATCCTCATTGATCGTAATGATGGCATCGGCTGCCGTATCCACAATTCCTCGAATACGCGCATCACTTTCTTCCCGAGCCTGTTCTCCTCGCTTGCGTTCAAGTACGCGTCCCAATTGAGTTCCAATGATTTCCATCACTTCAAGCAGCCGTTCATTGGGAGTTTCGATTGAACGGGAGAAAAATTCCAAGACACCCATAACCGTGTTCCCAATCAGCACAGGGAAGGCAAACCCACCTCGGATACCAAGCTCTCCAGCCATCCGAGCACGAGGGAAATTGAGGTCTTGAGTAATGTCTGGGATCCAAGCTGCCCGGCCTTGAGCGAGTACGCGTCCGGGAAGTCCTACTCCAGAATCAAAAACCGTTTGTTCAGTGAGTGATTTAAAAGTTTGGAATTCATCGACATTATCCAAATGCCATAACTTTGAAGGCCAAAGTTGAGGCGTTTGTTCGTCATCACGGAAGTACACATGGGCTACTGGCCATTTGGTAAACGTGCAGATCCGATCCAAGCTTGATTGAAATGCATCATTGACGGATTGCGCTTCGTTGGCTGCAATAGCAATCTGTTGGACGACTTGCATCAGTGCTGTTTCTTGGCCTAAGGCCGCTTCCGTCTCTTTTTGTTCTGTAATATCTCTGATGAATGCACAAAAAGAATACGAGTTCTGTTTGAACAATGGGACCATGGTGATTTCCATGGGAAATTTGTGACCTTTTCTGTGGAGTCCTCGGATTTCAAGACGTTTATTCACGACATGCTGCTGCTTGGTGTCTAAGAAATGTTTGAGTTGTTGCTCTTGTTCGGTACGCTGGCTAAGAGGAAGCAACGCATCTCGAAAGTTCTGTCCTAATATTTCAGACTTCGGCCATCCAAAAATTAACGTGGCCTGTGGATTCCAGTCGGTGATCATGCCTTCCTGATCGATTGTCACGATAGCATCCAAGGCATGGTCGATAATAAGACGAATTTCCTCCTGACTCTCCCGAAGGGCCTGAATAGCTTCCTCCCGTTGATGGGTTTCTGCGTTCACTCGTTCCAAGACTCGATTGTATTCTGTGGCGATTTGCCCAACCTCTGTATGTGGTTCCACTTCGACCAACTGAGTCAAATCTCCTTGTTCTCGGTGGGTTGCCATCTGGCCGAGCAGATCAAGATGTTCGGTGCTGGCGCCATGTTCTGTCATATTCAATCCTAAGCGTTCTTCATCTTCGGATACTCGGAGGGGAATGAATCGGTTTAAGGATTTCAAAATGACAAAGCTGAATCCGAATGCCCATATGAAACAAGCTATGGTACCGGTGAGTTGTATTCCGAATTGGGTCAAGCGGTCGTGCCCGGTTCCCCACAACTCGGGATTTCCTAGCACTGCCAGGGCGAGCGTACCCCATACTCCCGCGCAAGCATGTGCGGGTATGGCTCCGATGACATCATCGACGTGCCACTGTTCAAGAATGCGAGTCGTTTGAATACAAAGAACCCCTCCTACCCCTCCCACAAGCAATGAGATTGCAGGTGTCATAAAGGGCGCTGATGCAGTGATCGCGACGAGTCCTGCCAGGATGCCATTAATGACGGAACAAACATCTGGTCGCCCGATGACCCTCCATGCATATGCCAATGCCGCTAATCCACCTGCTGCGCTAGCCAAGACTGTATTTACTAATACGAGTGGGATGCTATGAGAGGCTTGCATCACACTTCCTCCATTAAATCCCATCCAGCCCACAAATATTAAAAACAGACCTAACGCCGAGAGCGGAATATTGTGACCGTGTATGGTGAACGTGCCAGTTCCAAACCGTCCGAGGCGTGGTCCAATGACTAGAATGGCGGCTAATGCGACCCATCCAGCTGTGGAATGGACGACTGTCGCTCCTGCAAAATCTAAAAACCCGAGATGGTGAAGCCAGCCGCTCGTGAGGCCTCCCGTATTGCCGTTCCAAACCCAATGCCCAATGATTGGATAAATGGCTGAACTGATCAGGACGGAAACCAATAAGTACCCACTAAAACGCATTCGTTCGGCAACGGCTCCAGAAATAATCGTGGTTGCCGTTCCGCAAAAGGTCAGTTGAAACAGAAAGAATATCCACATCTGGGTGTTGCGCCCACCGTCGAATAGAAACTGGGAGGTGCCAAACCACCCCATGGCGGAATCCCCAAACATTAAGCCATAGCCAAAGATCCAATAAATGATCGACGCGATGCAAAAATCCACCACATTCTTGATGGCCACATTGATACTATTTTTGGCTCGTACTAGTCCGGTCTCTAGGCAGGCAAATCCCGCCTGCATCAATAAGACGAGAGCTGTACAGGTCAACATCCAGGTTAATGGCTGGACGACTGAATTTGTTGGCATGGAGGGCCCTTAAGAAATAGTTTCTATCAGTCGATGCAGATCAATGAGAAGCAGTGGGAGGGGGAAAGGTTTTCGTTTTATTGAGATTCATGAGTTTTTTCCTGCTATCAACTCAACTCTCAGTCAAGACCTATATTGTTTCTGATGAATAATTTCAGGAGTAAAATGCAGCCTCTTTCTGAGCATTATGACCCATTTGGGCATGCCATAGCCTTTGGGTTTAGTCATTGTCGAGTAAAGAGACGAAGACTTCCTTCTTCTTTTCGGTTCTTGAACGATCACTCTTAACGGTGGGAGATGTTTGAAGTTGGTCAGGCCAGAAGGTGGTGATGGAAGACCTAAGGAGTGAGGAGAATGATCTCTTATCCTCATTGCTCCTTCGTAATTTTTCTCACGTACTTGAACGAGCAGGAAGCCATTTGGCAAAAATCTCTGAAAATCCTTCAGGTCGAACGGGTTTAGCTAAATAGTCATCCATGCCTGCTTGCAAGCATTTCCCGCGATTTTCAGGTTCGATATTTGCGGTCATGGCTACGATAGGAACGTAGTCAGACGTGTGAGGTATGGCGTTAGTCGGGTTGGCTCCTTCCGGTTCACCTCTTACATCTAATCCCTCACGTTTTTTACTTTCCGCCTCACGAATCTTTTTTGTGGCGTCATAGCCATCCATCACGGGCATCTGGCAATCCATAAATACTAAAGCATATGGCTTTGTTGTACATGCCTCGACCGCCTCTTTGCCATTGGCCGCAATATCTACCTTATACCCTAGACGTTCGATCATCATCACGGCTAATTGTTGATTGACGTTATGGTCATCGACGACCAAAATTCGATTCTCGAAGGTAATTGCCGATTCTGAAGAAGTGAAATGTGTGTTGCTCATAGTCTTATGCTTTGGAATCTTTTTCGGTTACTTTGGCCTAAATCTGAACCCGTCGTGGCTTTTAATGAAACTCTGAAGATGGGAAATTGGTAAAATAAGAATTGAGGAATATCCGTCTGGCATCAGAGTCATTGAGAGGAAGGTAGGGCTTTCACGGTTGGTGTCCGTTGGGTTAACCGTGCAAACAGTTTTTTCCGCGTATCGAAGAAAGTAGGCTGTCCTTCTGACAGTTTCAGGAATTTTCCATAATATTGATTGGCCAACCGATCATTGCCCAGCCGTTCATACGCATAGCCCAGATTCAGGTGGATATGTGGAATATCGGCTTCTATGGATTCGGCTTGCCGAAGTTCATGGATTGCCAATTGATAGTCCCCACGTTGTTGCGCCACGAGTGCCCGTTGGATCCAAAGTTGTGGGACCTTGTCATTTCTGGCTAGACCGCTTAGAAGAAATTGGTCGGCTTGCTCCATTTCTCCTTTCCCGAGGAGTGCCGTCCCCATCCAGAACCAAGGTTGCCATTTCATTGGTGGATCATGAAACAGTGGAGAGAGTAATGCCACGGCGTCATCGTATTCTCCCGATCGAATCAATTGTTGGGCATGGCGCAATCGATTCGCAGGCGAGGGCTGTAACTGCACTGTTGTTGGGCCCTGGTCATTCATCGCCTCTCGTCGTGCTCGTAGGGCTGCGAGTGTTGTTGCCTTAGGGGCAGAATCAGTTATAGATTTGCTTGGTTTGGTAAACTCCTCTGTCTGGATGAGTTCTTCTTCTAATGACATTGCGACAAGATTGGTATCTTCAGCTTCGTTCGTCTGGTCACTAACCCCTATCTCTGTTTCTATATCATGTATTTGTGTCGTTGGGAGTTCAGGAGAAATCATAGTGGACAATGGTTCCTCTGAAACTATAAGGGAAGCGTCCATCGATTCCTCATGGTTTTTTTCGGTTTGAGCAATCATTTGAGAAAGGCTTGGTTTGTCTTGAGAGGTTGCAGGAGCCTTGGATTTGGTTGTTGAAGGGACGCTCGTTTCACGCTCAAGAGGTGAAGGGGTTGGTACCTCATGAGGTGGTGTGTTTGGAATTGTGGTACTGGTGGTCTCCAGACTTTTCGAGGCCTGATGTCGTTCATGATTAGTTGGCGTGGTAGGGCTTTGTAGAAACTGGGTTGTTTCTGGGTTCGCGACAACTTGGATCTCAGATTTTGGATCAACGAAATTTTGATCGTGGGAAAGATCGAGATCTCTAGGTAGAGAGGGATGATCATTCACGCGAGCTTGGGTATTGGTTGCCAGCCCAAAGTCCAGGTGCCCACCGATCCAAAATGCTGAAACAGCCAGGCCACCTAATGTGATGGTCATCCCGACCACCACGATCAAAAACCCGAAGGGGGAATCCTTGCGATGTCGTCCAGACCCTTCCCCTTTATTAAAGGCAGGTCGCGGAAGGGGGGTGTCCTTTGGTTTCGGGGTTGGATCTTCAGATTGCGCCTGGAGGCGTTTCAATGTGTCAGCAATGATACTCATTTTAAAACAGTGAGACGTTAAACGTGGGTAGTAAGAAGATAAGATCGCTAGGCGTAAAGCGTGAAAGAAAAGAGGAACGATTGCTCAAATATTTCTGGCTTAATGCCTTACGATTCACGGTTATTAGTGTTCTCATCACGATTTACTTTAAAAATTCTTGTGCGGCTTTCCACACCAGAAAATGTCCAATGACTGAATGATTCTTTGCAAAAGCTCCGAGTAAGGCACGGTCGCAGAGTTGATTGATCCGCCTAGGCACTCCGCCTGAGAGCATATAGATCAGCCACGGTACTCCGGTTCGGAACCGAAGGTCGTCAGTCTTTTGCACTTTTTTGATTCGGTGACAAATATAGTCACGGGTTTCCCGATAGCCAAATGGTTGCAAGCGATAGCGCACACTTATGCGTTGTCGTAGGGGACGAAAGGCTCGAGCGGCGAGTTTCTGTTCTAGTTCTGGTTGTCCCACGAGCAAGAGGCACATGAGTTTATCTTTTTCCGTATCAAGATTAGACAAGAGCCTTAGGCCTTCTAAGACTTTTCCACTCAAGCGATGGGCTTCGTCTACAAGAACGACCACTCGTTCACCACCTTCAGCCAAGCGGAGAAGGAGTTTCGGCAATTCTCGCTGGAGAACGCCGAGAGAGGAATCCTCCGGCGTCGTTCCAGTGAGGTCTTCATAAATGGACGTGAGGAGGTCGCCATACGATTGATCCGGATTGATGAGATAGGCAAAGCGCACGCCTTCCGGCGGATGTCGCAATAGGTGGCGACACAACAAGGTTTTTCCCAATCCGACTTCTCCAGTCAACATGGTAAAGCCGCCGCTGGCAATACCAAAGCGGAGATGGTTCAAGGCTTCCATATGATGACTGCCAGGGAAAAAGAAATCTGTATCTGGTGTCAGCCGAAATGGCGGTTCCACAAATCCTAGTTCTTCGTAGCATAGACTTAGATCGAGTGTGGTCATAAGGTTGCTTTCACAATCTTCGGTGAAATGAATATGACGAGTTCACTTTTGGTTTTCACTGTATAGGTGCCTTTAAATAACCTTCCGAGAAATGGGATGTCACCTAAAATGGGAACTTTTCGTTCGGTTTCTGAGGATTCTTCTTGTATGAGCCCACCGATAATGATCATTTCCCCATCTTTGAGTCGCACCAATCCAGAAGATTGTTTCACATCCAAAACCGGGGCCGTGGCTGTCTCAAGGGGTGATGTTGATATTTCACGAAGTCGTGAAATAATAGGTGTCACATCCAACATGATCCACCCGTCTTCTGAAATTTGCGGCGTGACGGATAAGACTAGCCCTACGGTGACGGAGCGAGCTTGTTCGGTGACAATATTGGCGCTCCCGGCCGTTCCTTGGGAAATGGTGGAGGTGAAGAAGGGTTGATCTGTGGCGACTTTAATGAGGGCTGGTTGATTATTCAATGTGACGACGCGAGGTTGAGAGATGACCTTGAGTTCGCCTTGTTCCTGGAGAGCCTCTATTACGCCATCGAAACTCCTGTCATTAAATGCAATGCCCGCTGTCGCGGCTTTAGCAATGAACCCTCCAACTGGAGTAGCAATGATTGAAGATGAGGTCCCAATGAGTCCTGAGGTGCCAAGAAAATCAACCCGGTTCCAATCAATCCCTAAACTAAAATTATCGTTCAAATTCACTTCATAAATTCTGGCTTCAATTTGAACTTGTCGGTGCAACGCTTTGTGAACGGATTTCAGGAAGTCTTCTATTTCATCGATTCGTTGATACCAATCCGTTACTTGAATGGTTCCTGACAGGCGATTGATGACCAATCGCCCATCCTTGGACATTAGCGTTTCAATTTGTTTTTCTAGTTCTTCCCAGAATTTGATTTCATCTTCTTGATTGACTGTGATTTGTCCAGTTTCCTGAGACCCACCTCCACCTGTGGAGCCAGAACTCATTTGTGCACGATTTTGTCCAGCGCCTCCTCGGATCAGTCTAATGTAATCGACATTCATCCTCGCCGTTTTGAATTTTCGGACTTGAATGAGATTGTCATGGTGTTCCCAGTAATACCCATGAGCTTCTAAAAGGGCCGACATGGCTTGTTCTAGAGGTAAATCGTGAAAGTCGACCGTCGCGGTTCCTGTGATCTCTGGGCCAGAGACAATATTGAGTTTGTTACTGCGGGCGAAGAGGGCAAGAGCATCGATAATGGGTAAATCATGAGATCGAAATGAATAGAGCGGTCCTAACTTTTCAGGTTTTGGAATAGGAGCATCGTTCATATCGTGGCTGAGTAACATGCGATCTTCCAAGGAAAATGCAGCATCGGAATTTCTCACAGCTGTTTGGATTGTGTGCGACTCAGATATTTGAGTTGATTCGGATATGGTGTGTAGTGGTTTCAGGCCTATTTCTGGTTCAGGAGTCGTACAACTCAAGAGAGAGAAAAGGGCGACAACGGTGACGGCTTTCCTCATTGATCGCCAACAATAGTTGAGAGAACCCCTAGTTTGTACAATTTCTTCCGACTCTCGGTGTATTGGTTGTTCTGTCTGTTCCATAGTCTTACGTTCTTGATTCGGATGCTACGTTGGTGGCAAAGGTTAAGAATTGCTTCCGTCCATGCCGCTTGAGCCAGACGCCTTTCAATTGAATGGACACAATCTGATGCCCTTCGATAATTTCTCCTTCACGTACGACTTGGCGGTTGATCACGGCGCTTCTGTGTTGAGCTTCGATTGCAATGGCCTTTAAGGTAAGCCCAGTTGGTGAGGTTGCATGAGGCTCATCTTTTCGAAAGGCCGATGCCGTTGATGATGCTAAGGTCCGTTTTGACCAATTCGAGATAGATATGGGCGCAAATGGGTCACGTGTAGGATTCTCAATCCATTGGGTTGCTACTTCCTCATGCCCTGAACGAGAAGGCGTTGAAATTGTTGGCGTGAGTGTTTCTTCAGATGCGAGAGAGGCGATGGATACAGGGAGCGTCGTATTCATAGTGGATTCGATGACGTTGTGATACATCGCCATGCCTGCAACGATACACAAACCTACCATGACGAGAGGGTTTTTTAGAGCTCGACGGAATCTTGTGTCTTCATCCATACTGAAAATCCAACTGTGAATTGTGTGGCTTTTTTCCCGTCACCGGTGACGGCGACTTCTTGAATATTGATGCGTGGACCTGATTGCTCCAAGACTTGCAAGAACTGCAAAAATTGGCGGTATCCACTTCGGTTGTTTTGAGAATGAATTTTGAGCTCTAGAGGAATGACCGTGATCCCTTGTATTGTCGAAGGAGTTTGCTGTTCCTTCAGGATCTTATAGTTCATGCCTAATGCGATCTCTTCTCCTTGTTCTTGAAGTTCCTGTGCCCATTGAGCCAAATGAGTGAAATCCTGGAGCAAACGAAGTTCTGCTTGTTCAAGGACCGCCGGTTGAGCCTCTGGGTGAGCATCACGGTATTGAATACGAAGTTCAGTAATTTCCTTTTCTAAATCCACAATAGTTTGAAGGGAAGCTTGGTTCGCGTTGACTTCCACAAACTTATCAAGGCTCATCAAACCCACAAATGAGAGGCTTCCGCCAAGCATGATTATCAAAAGCAGCCCCCTCTTATCGGCAACAGTTGAGGGTAGTTTTTTCAGCCAAGGATTCACGACAGGCTTCCTTTTAAACTCCACTGGTAGGAGGGCGATAAATCTTTTCGTATTGCCTGATTATTGGTTTGACTCAAGAGGTGATCTCGCCACCCGTCCTGCACCGTGACATGATATGGCCCTTGTGCCAATTGGCGAACCAGGTGATCCATGACCTCCAAGGTTGAAGAAAGATTGGTTGAAGTTCTGCCAGTTAATTCAAGGTCCCACATATTTTTCGTGCGTCTGACTACAGCTTTATGGAGAATGATCTGAGGGGGAACAATATTTCCCAAATAACTCAACAGAGGACCTTCGAGAGATGGAACGTTCGTTTCAGTAATAGCCTGAGCCCATTGTCGTTCGGTATTGATGGTGATGAGTTGATTCCTCCAATGCCGTTGATCTTTTCTGAGAGTTTGTGCTTGGGCAGCTGCGATTTGGAGCCGGCTTTTGTTTTTCGAAACGTATCCTTCGATAATGGCGGTTGCTCCAACGCTGACGATAATAAATCCTAGAACCATGGCCACTAAGGTTTTGCTGAATACTTTTTGCAATGGTGCTCGACGCACCTCTAACGGTGTGAAGTTATTACTCAGATTGATGGGAAGGGATGCTCCTACCCAAAGCCAGTATTTCCAATCGGGTTTGACGGGGCATGGCATAATGCGAGTAGAAATGTGCGGTTGAACTTCTTCTACAGTCAATTGTTCGTCTTCACTTAAAAACCATATTTGTGGAATAGTGACATTGAGCTGTTGAGTAATAAACATAAGTGTACGATTGACTTCTGTGGCAATTCGTTCTCCTAATGGGACCCAATCTTGCGCGGGAGCTAAGTGCCGAGTAAGGATCGGGTCTCCATTTTGGTCTCCGGCGATGAACGTCACCTTGCCTTCTAAAATACTGATGAGAAGAGTCGCCTCTCCGGGTTCCACGGACAAAGTACTCAGTTGACTTTCTGACAATACTGATAATGGGGCCAGCTGTTGAAGCTGAAGATCCAAGTCTTCACATGTCTGAGTAATTTCATCGATTATACTTTGGGGCCAAACTTCCAGGTGGATGCTGTTCTTTCCTCTAGCCTCCATACCGATATGGTAGCGCCATACCGCTGGATCATCCCAAGGTTTTGCCTGTTGCACTTTACGTTCAAGAATGGGGATCAAGTCTGTCACCGGCATGCCGGGGAGCTGAATGCTGGAGGTCATGCATCGACTGTCTTCCAGGAGTATTGAAATGTGAGTGCCGGGGAATTCCGTATGGTCAATAGCATCTGAAATGGCTTGGTACAGCCCTGTAGATCTCAAAAGAATCCCAGGTCTTTCCCAATTCTTGTGGATAGAATCATTAATGATCGACATGGCTCTGAAGCGACCATGTACAAGACTCACACTGAGAACGGTGCGAGTTTGGTGTGAAAATCTATTTCGAAATTGATCCGAAATGTTTAGGACCGTTGGCCAAAAACTTTCTTTCAGAGAATGTATTGTTGGTGATAAATCCATTACCTACTAGGCTTTCTACGGGGCGTAACATCCGCTACTAATCACACGCCATTTCGATCCATCAGGGCAATCGGGATCAAATTGATAGCCCGCTTCTGTCACCATAGTGAATTGTGTTTCAGCCGTTCCAAACGTATTGGCTTCATCCAGAGCCACTGGCGTTCCAGTTACGTGATAACGAATATGTGCGGCCAAAGTGCCTCCACCGGCATTCACGAATGTGCCATCGACTGCGTAACTGCCTCCAGGTCCATCAGTAGAGAGACTCAGCAGATGAAACAAATGGCCAACATGCCCACGATGAATTTTGAGATCCGGTGTCCCAGTTTCGTCAGTATTCCACCAGGTTTCGAATTGTGTATCCGTTGTGATAGTTGGGGCGGCATTTTGTTCTAAATTGGTAATGAGTAAAAATCTCGAATCAGCTAGGGATCCAGGAGCTAGCCCAACATCGTTTGCATAGCCTCCAATGTTCGGTTGCACAAAGAAATACCGCAAAAATCCATTGGGGTTGTTGGTGAGTTGTCCTGCCGAAGTTGGCACAAAGTCCGGACTCAAAGCTGGGAGGTTTGCTGGAAATGAACGATTTTGGCGGATGAACAGTTCGATGCCCTGGGCGATATTGGCCAATTGATGATCTTCGGCATCGCGCCTGGCGCTTCGTAGTTGATTGAGGACGTTTGGGGCAATAAAACTTGCAAGAATAGCAATAATTGCCAACACACCTATCATTTCCACCAGCGTGAACCCGGCGGAAGATGCAAGGCGTAAGCCTAACGGGGTATAGCGGGGGGCGGGAGGCGAGGAGGATACAAATATTGGTTGTGTTAGTACCATCAATGGTCGCTCTTTAGCACTCATTCCGCTCACCCTGGACAGTATGAACATTTCTCTAAATTCTCCATGATGCCCTAGCATGGCTATGGGCGCATCTTGGGTATTGGCAAAACTTGCCGGGTATACCTCTCCTTAATTTGTCGGATTTTGGCGAGCCAATCTTAATTGGGAGGAGAAAAGAGAGGAGGTGAAGGTTTAGGCGTGAGGCGTGGAGGAGTAAAACGAGGGAAAAAGTTACCTTCACTGACATTTTTTCTGTGCTTAATTAGCTCCTGCTGCATACCTTTGCGTTACTTGGCTCTGGCTCAACGCGATATCATAAATGGCGACGCGGTGAAGTTCTCCCAGCCAAGGTCGGTCTAACGTAAGTTCATTGGCCAATCCAAGCTTATAGGTTGTATTCCAATTTGAGAGATTTCCTCCGAACGTTCCACTCGCTTGCAGAACTCCATTCACATAGATGCTGGCAGCCCCTGAAGCATCACGGGTGTTCACAATATGGGTCAGCATAGTCGTGGCCGTGCCTGATGGCGATGTGATGGACGGCATCCCATTGTTGCTTTGTGTTGTTGTCCGCAGTCGAAAATCAAACACATCAGGTGGGTCAGAACCCCAACGACCTTGGCCCATCGTAAAATTTCGGTTCCCGGTATTCTGGGAGAGTGTTACGACGCGCGCTGGGCCATCCTGTGTGATGTTAGCGGGGTTGATCCACGCTTCAACTGTTATTGCCTCGCTTGCCGTTACCGCATCGATGATCTTTGTGGCTGCCCCCGATGATTCAACTATAGTCGAGGAATTTATGGAAAGAGCCCCAGAGACCCAACTTGTGGCTGCTCCATTCTGGACGGTCAGATTGAGGGGCGCTCCCACTCCGGAGACATCATTGATCGTAGTTCCGCTTCCTTCATCAAAGGTATAGAGAACTATGGGACTGAGACAGTTTGAAAGTACTGGGTTCCACTGCTTTCCGGTTGAACAATTTGGATCGAACCAATAGGCGGTGTTGGTCGTAAGGGCAAATTGGACTTCAGGCACGCTGTAGGTAGTGTCCTCATCAAAGCCAACCATGGTCCCCATGAGATGAAATGCATTATGAGTGGGAAGGAGGCCGCCTCCAGAATCTGTTGTTGGTGTGGTATTCACGAAATAGCTAGCCCCATTACCTTGAGGCGTGATGGCTAGCGAATAGAATAGATTTCCGACATTACCTCGGTTAATGTGCAGATTGGGAATCAGACTTTCATTTGTCGTCCACCATGTTTCAAATTCAGCCGGAGTTGCGATGGTTGGAGCGATGTCCTGTGAAAGATTGGATAAAAGGATGAATCTTGCATTGACAAGTTCGGCGGTGGATAGCCCGGTGCTATTGTCAAGGCCAATCAGGGATGGGTGAATAAAATAATACCGTGGGAAACCGTGCGCATTTGTGTCGACTTGTGCTGTGGAAAAGGGGACATAATCAGGGACGAGACTCGACAAAGCAGGGGGAAAGGCTCTGTTCTGTTTTAGGTAATGTTGAATACCATCTGCAATGTGGCGAAGCTGTCGGCCTTCGGTTTCTTGATGCTCTCGCTCCATATTTTTGATTAAGGTTGGGGCGACGACTGATAGGCTGATCGTCATCACCGCTAGGACGCCAATGAGGGCAATAAGGGAAAATCCATTTTGAGAACACATTGTTAGTGGGAGGCGGGAAAAAATGAGTCCACGGCGAGATAGGGATTCCATGCCACCTTCAATGGAGTCCGCCCATGAGACTCATCATCGGCATAAAAAGGGCAAGTGCGACGACTCCTACGATTCCGATCAGTCCTAGCGTGATGACTGGTTCGAATATGGCGAAGACTTTCTTGACCCGACGTGGAATTTCTCGATTATAGTAATTGGCTACGTTCATCAGTGTTTTAGGTAAATTCCCAGTCGTTTCACCGACTGAAATCATTTGAATCATCATGGGCGGGAATATTGAATGTTTTTCAAGAGATTCATTGATCGTTGATCCTTCTGCAATGTTGCGTTGCACCTGTTGAAGGGCATTTGATACGACTTTATTGCCGACCACTCCCTGGCATAATTCCAGGCATTGGAGGACGGGTATGCCGGCTCGATAGAGGACGGCAAAATTTTGCACGAACTTTGACAAGGTCAACATTTGGAGCAATGGCCCGATGACGGGTAATTCTAAAATCACTCTGTCACGCCAGCGCGAGAACCCGGGAATATAATTTCGTCCCAACCACCAGGCCAAAGGTATAAAAAGAAGCATGGGCATCCAAAAATACCATGTGTTGACCATGAATTCGCTGACACTGATGACAAGAACAGTGACGAAGGGGAGTGGGACATTCAAATCGCGCAAGATTGGAACAAATTGTGGAATCACGAATGTAAACAATAGGATCAATAGTCCCAGGACTGCGACAATCACGATGCTGGGATAAATCGTAGCTTGGCGAATATCACCTCGGATCAAATCTACCCAATCTAAATATCGTTCCAGTTCTTTGAATGTTTCCGCCAATGTGTCACTTTCTTCACCAGCTTGAATGAGGTTGGTAACTTGTGGAGGAAATATTGAGGGATAGTGATTCATGGCTGCATGAAGAGGACTGCCTGCCTCAATTTGTTGGAAAACATTTTTTAGGGTTACGCGTAGTTGAAGATTTGGGGATTCTTCTGACAGGTTTTCCACTGCTTGAGAGAGAGGGATTCCGGCATCTAACAACGTAAACATGTGTGTAGAAAATTCCAGGAGATCTCGTGATTTCACTTTACCGAGTTTTCCAGAACGGGTGGACGATTTGGGTTTGGCCTCTAAAGCTCGAACAAGACAGAGTCCAATATCTTGGAGCCGCTGTTCCAATTGTGAGAGGTCGAGTGCCGTCATCTCTCCCTCCGCAGGGTTCCCTTGTGCATCAATAGCACGATACTGAAAATTAGCCACCAGCTACCCTCAAGACCTCTTCTAACGTCGTGATGCCGTTGAGGGCTTTCAGCAATCCATCTTGAAACATCGTGGGCATACCTTCTTTCTGGATCATGGCTCGAATGGCAGCAATGTCTGGTCCATGAACTATGGGAGCATGAAGCTTATCCGTGATAACAATAATTTCATATATTCCTGCTCGTCCCGCATAGCCGGTATTACTGCAGGCTCGGCAGCCTGTCCCAGTCCAGAGTTTTAGCGGCAGGTCAGTTGGCAGTTCGACCTTGAGCTCAGCAAGGGTCTGCTGCGCATCTTGTCGTTCCACTTTACAGCCAGGGCAAATACATCGTACGAGTCGTTGTCCAATGACTGCTGTAAGTGCGGATGCTAACAAAAATGGTTCAATGCCCATGTCGATCAGTCGAGGAATGGCTCCGAGTGCATCGTTGGTATGCAAAGTGGAAAAAACCAAATGTCCGGTTAAGGCGGCTCGCATGGCCAGGTCGGCGGTTTCTTGGTCCCGGATTTCACCAACTAAGATGACGTCCGGATCTTGACGGAGCAGGGCACGGAGCCCGGCAGCAAAGGTCATGTCAATATCCGGATTAACTTGTGTTTGGCGGATCATGGGCATTTGATATTCAATTGGATCTTCAAGCGTAAACACGCTTTTTTCTTTGGCATTGACATGGCGGAGGGCTGTATACAAGGTTGTGGTCTTCCCACTACCGGTGGGACCTGTGACGAGAATAATGCCGTGTGGGCGCTGAATAAGGGACTGCACGCGGGCTTGGTCGTTTTGGGCAAAGCCTAATGCTTGGAATTCTAACTTGAGCGCACCTTTGTCCAGAATTCGAAGTACGATGCTTTCACCGAAGTTGGTTGGAAGTGTGGACACGCGAAGGTCAATGCGGCGGCTGCCTAGGGTGAAGGAAATTCGTCCATCCTGGGGTGTGCGCTTTTCTGTGAGATTTAGATTCGCCATCAGTTTCAGGCGAGCAGTAATCGGAGCCTGAAGGGGTTTAGAAATGAGTAATTCCTGGGTCAGGATTCCATCGATGCGCATGCGAACGCGCAAATATTGTTCGTCCGGTTCGACATGTATATCGGTGACCCGCGTTTGGATGCCAGCTGCAATCAATTGGTTGCATAAGCGGATCAACGGGGCTTCCTTGCTCGCATCTTCTCCAAGATCTGAAAATCCTTTGGCAGCCAACTCGTCTAGGAGTTGTTTGATAGATTCGGTATGGGCGTAATGGCCTTCAATGGCTTCGGAGAGTTCTTGAGCAGGAGCCGTTTGGGTATGGATGTTGAGGCCTGTTTGGTTTTCAATGGTATCGACCGCCATAATATTTAAGGGGTCAGCCATGGCGAGGTCTAAGACTTGTCCACGTTTGCCTAGGGGGAGGACTTGAAACTGTGCGGCCATGTCGTATGGAACAAGGTCCAGGATTTCGGGAGGGATGAACGTGGCCGAAAGATCGACCATGGCCGTTTGCGTGCCCTCGGCGAGGTAGTGGGCCAGAACTTTTTCTGTGATAAAGCCGAGGCTAATTAATGTTTGCCCAAGCATGACACTATTGCGTTTGGCTTCACGCAATGACAGATCTAATTGTTCTTGCGAAATCCACCCATCCTGAAGGAGTAAGGCTCCTAATTGAGGTCTTGCCGTTGAAGTTTGAGGAGTTGAGGTTGACATCGGTGGGCCACTCATCTGGAGTTAAGGACTCCTAAAAACCTGTGACCGTTTGTGAGGAAGGATTAAAAAACGTGTGTTTCGTATGCGTTGAAATACCATGAGCTGGAAATCACGCCACACATAGTGTCCTTATTGGTGCTGCATGTATATATACATCCGATCACCTGCAGGCTGATATTTCACGCGTCCTCGTAGTTGACGTTCTGCGAGATTGGTTCCAATCCCCGCATCGATGATGCCATCTAACTCATTGAATTCTGTATCAGACACCCCTTCGACCCTCAAATACGCCGTCCTGGATGTCGACGGGAGATCGCTATTGCCGTCATCACCCTTCAGGTCCCACCCAATGTTTGTTTGCGTGACCGCGGTTCCCAACGCAACACTTGTGGTTGTTCGTAAGGTGATTTGTGTGCCGAATCCTGGGGGGACAGCCGAATTAAACTTTTCGACGTAGGGTCCTCGAAAACGAGGCCATGAGCCTGTGCCCACATTTAAAGGATCTGAAACATCAAGGGTTAACCGGGCGGCTAGCGAAGTGGCTGTTGTACTTAGCCCGCCGTTTTCTGCAACGGGAGTGCCTGCAGCATTCAAAGGATAGACACTTCCGATATCAGCATAATAATTGACAATTGCCGTTTCATAGGTCCGAATGGCTGCCGCCAAAGACCGTGAATTGGTAGAAGCAATCAGTGTGAAGACTTTTGGGAGTAATAACGCAATCAGAATGGCAATGATTGCCAGGACGCCGATCATCTCGACTAGGGTAAACCCTTGTTTTTGGGCTATAGGTTGAAAGAGTTTTTTGAACATAAGTAGCAGCTCCTTTGGGAGGACGTTTTCCTTTATCCTCTTTTCTTATTAACGTACTTTTTATTCATCACTTGGATATTGCTACTTTTGGTATCGGTAGTGAAGATGGAATTCTTAAGAAAGAAGCGCTCATTTTCAAATTTTAAAATGAGGCTAGAGTTTGGATCGAGACTGCATATCCAAGAGGGCAATAGTTGCGAAAGGGTCTCCTAAGTGAGAGGCTTCCTGGAATAGGCGATGCGCAGTCTTGAGGTCTCTTTTGCCCGAATGGCCCTCTGCATACAAGTATCCCAAATGGACAAGTGCGGACGGTAGACGCGGGTCGATGGTGACGGCTTTGAGCAATGCTTTTTTGGCGAGTACGACTTTCCCTAAACTTTTCAAAGAAATGCCTAAACCCAAATAGGCATTAGCGGATTGCGGATTCTGTCGGAGGGCCTTCTGGTAAGCAGACATGGCGGCTTGTGCTTGCCCATTCAACAAGAATTGCCAGCCTAACTTGGTCGGAGGTTCGGCCGGTTGTTCCTTTTGCTCAACGACAGTTGTGAGAGGAAGTGATTTTGTAAGAGTGGGAGCGTCAGAGTGTTGCTTGAGTGAGGAAAATGAAACAGGAGTTTTTTGAATGGGGACGACCTGTTTTCGCTCCTGTCTAGGGTGATGGATTTGAGGTGGACCCGAGGGATGCGATACCCCAAGGTGGCTTCCAGAGGCGGTTGAGGAGATCATTGCCCCAAGAAGGATTGTGAAAGCGAAGATTCTCTTGTCCCATTTCCCTTGCATAGCTAAGGGTATCGGAAAGTCTACCTAGGGCTTGATACGCCCGAATCAGCGCATCTCAGCAACGAGAAGAATCGAAGGGTAACAGGTGAGAACGGTTAGGCCGCGTTAGCGGTAAGAGACGTGAGCCGTGCAGGGAAAGGCTCATAAGGAAAAACAAGAGAACCGAGGAAGGCAAAGCGTGAAGAAATTAGGAGTTGGGATTGAGGGAAAAAGAAATTCCTTTTCCCTTCACGCTTAATTGGGTTTATGCTTGATCAGGGAAGGCGGCTTTTAGCAGTGGTTGCAATTCCCCTTTTTCTTCCATGGGACCCAAAACATCTGTGTCGCCGTAAAACTGACCATTAATGAAGACTTTTGGGAGAGTTGGCCAGTTGGTCATTTTAGAAAGGGCCTCCCGCTTTTCCGGGTTGGGCAACGCGTTGATCAATTCATAGGGATAGCCGTACTTATTAAAAAATTCCATGGTTTCTACAGTAAATCCGCATTGCGGGGCGGTCTTAGTCCCTTTGCCGTAAATGAGAATTTTGTGTTGGGCAATTTCTTGGTTGATTTCATCTTCAATAGGTGTACTCATAACAGATTATCCTCCTTGGGCTTCATTGCGGGTTTTGGCTTGAATTTCTAACGCATGAATGCGTCCGTCTTTCATCGGCGCGTCAAGAGCTTGATAGATCATTCGATGCCGGTCCAATAGGTTTTTCCCTTCAAAGGCATCAGATATCACATTGACTGTAAAATGGTCCATGGTGCCGGTTCGATCAAGAACGGAGACTTCGGCGTCACCTAAGGCTTCTTGAAGTTGAGTGCTGAGATCTTCAAAGGTCATCATTGGGGTGCTTCAATCCTGGTGAAAATGATTCATTGTTCAGGTATCACTATACCGGAGCGAGAATTTTCTGCGCAATGTAGATTTGAAATATTTGAGTGTAAGGCGTGAAACGTAGGGGGGAAGGCGAATAGGAATCAAAAATTTCTCGTGTTGACTTCTGAATATTTACTCTTTACTCCTAACCAAGCAAATCAGGAGGATACAAGGTAGATTGCAGAAAAGTGCTGAGACCATTCAGGACTTGAAGAGGAATCTCATGTCCACCCGAGAATTCAACCCAAGTGACGGGTAATCCTGCTGTTTGGAGATGGTCTCGGAGTTGTTGGGCCATCGAAAAGGCCAAAATGGGATCCTCGGTTCCATGGCTTTGGAAGACGGGGAGACCTTGGCGGTTTGGGAGTCGGCTAAGCCATTCCTGTTTAGCAATGAGTGTTCCCGAGAGCAATGATAAACCTGCAAAGGGAATATCGGAATGGAGGACTAGGTCAATTGATAACATCGCGCCCTGTGAAAACCCGCCTAGGACTAGCGATTCAGAGGGTACTGATAACGTTTCAATTGCGAGACCGAGGACGTCCTGCATTTGTGTGCGGGCAGGGGAGAGCCCACGAGGAATTTCTTGTGACAAGGCACCCCACTGACCTTGGGCACGGGCTTGTGCAATTCGTTCCATGTCCAACATCCACCAAGCTCGGGCATCTCCACCAAACCCCATATCGAGGCTCAGGGGTGCGGCCGGGAAGAGAAAGCGAACGTCATCTGGAACCTTTAAATAGCGCCATAAGGCAACTAAATCATCTCCTGGAGCTCCGAAGCCATGTAAGAGCACGACTAGTGGGCCTTCGCCGTTTCCTTGGCGGTCCTGTCCACCTGTGATACATACATCTAAGCCAGCCCAATGTTCGTGTCTCATGGGTTGGATATTTATCCCGAGAATGAAAAAATGCGATTATTCATCGTGGGAAATAATAGAGAAGGGGTAAGCAGTTAATGAGTTGAGGGTAAACCCGCTGTAGCGGTTAATGCCCCATTTTGGGAGCACCGGCGTTGGCTCCCTGAGTGATGAGCGGAATTCGCAAGGTCTGGTGGCAATGATTGCAAACGACCTTCAACGTATTCTCATCGGCATATTCGACTTCGTCTTCTTTTTTCCAAAACAACTTGCTACATTTAGGGCATTTTCGAACAAGCATCGACATATGAAGCAGCTCCCTGTCAATCGCGCATAATTTAGAGTGGACTTAGTGTAATATATCTTGCCACAATCTGCCAACGCATGATCAGTTATTCCGATTCACACGATATCGATTCCAAACAACTTCTGGCCTTATTTGAACAAGCTGATTGGGCCGGGGGCCGTAGTTCGCACGACATCCAGCGGATGTTGTCGGAAACCGATGTGTTAATTTCTGCATGGTATGGAACCAAATTAGTAGGGATTGGTCGTGTCCTGACGGATTATGTCTACCGGGCGTCTATTTGGGATGTCATTGTTGATGTGAATTATCAAGATCAAGATATTGGGAAAGGTCTCATGCAACGAATCCTTGGTCATGCCACGCTGGATCAGGTGGAACTGTTTTGGCTCTGTACCAGGCGGTATCAAGGCTTTTATGCCTCATTAGGGTTTTCGGATAAAGAACAGACTGGTATGGTTTGGGACCGCCGAAAACAGCCTCCTCTTTCATCGGTTTAGCCGGGTTCTTCCTTTCTTTTGGAATTGTTGCAGTTATAACTTCATGTGTATGCTGACAGGATGTCATCGATGATTGTGGTTGGGCTTATGTCCGGGACATCGGCTGATGGTGTTGATGCCGCAGTCGTCGATATTCGTGGAACGGGTCATCGCTTGGACATCAAGCTGCTCGGGCATCATGGCCGTTCTTATTCTCCTCGATTGAGGCAACGTATTTTGCATGTGGCTGAATGTGGAACGGTGGCAGAAATCTGTCACCTCAATGCATTGCTGGGTGAGGTCTTTGCTAAAACGGTACAAGTTGCGATCACGCGATGTCGAGTGAAACCTCAACAGGTGAAATTGATTGGCTCACATGGCCAAACAGTTCATCATCTCCCCGAATCAATAGTTGAGCGAGGCGTGGGCAGGATACATTCGACTCTCCAGATTGGCAATCCGGCTGTTATTGCCGAACGCACGGGTATCACGACGGTTTCGGATTTTCGTTCTCGTGATCTCGCAGCTGGTGGGGAAGGGGCGCCATTGGTGCCCTATACACATTTTCTCGTTTTTCGACAGAAGACCGCCATCCGTTGGGTCGTCAATCTCGGTGGTATTGCCAACATCACGGCGCTTCCTCGTGGTGAACGATTCGCGTCGGTGCGGGCTTTTGATACCGGGCCATGCAATATGCTCTTGGACGCATTGGTTACAGCGGAAACAAATGCCCGAACGACGATGGATCGTGGAGGACGGCTTGCGCAACGTGGACACGTGCATTCAGGTCTGTTGCGATGGTTGTTATCTCACCCCTATCTGCATCGATCACCACCAAAGTCCACTGGGCGTGAACTTTTTGGGGAGTCATATGCGCAAAAAGTTCTGGCTCAAGCTCGGCGACGACACCTTTCTCTTAATGACCTTTTAGCCACCGGCTGTCATTTTATTGCTCATACGATTCGTGATGCCCAAAAATGGACCAATGCTGTCCCGAGAGATGTTGTTTGCGGTGGCGGAGGAGTTCGCAATGTCCGCCTCTGGGCAGAACTCCAGAAAATCTTTGATCCAATTTTGGTTCGGACTATGGATGATTGCGGATCATCCAGTCAGGCTTTTGAAGCTCAAGCCTTTGCAGTGTTGGCCTATCAAACGGTTCATGAGGTTTGTGCGAATGTGCCGCGTGTCACCGGTGCGAGGCATCCTGTAATTTTAGGGTCTGTCACGCCGGGCCTCCATGGTTTTGGAAAAGTTTTTGGTCTATGACCAAGGCCTTATTCTCCAGTGCAAAAAATGGATAGTCTGATGCCAACTAATGGAATAGCTGCTCTTTTCTTGGCTGCGTTACTCCTGGGCGCTGTTTTTCTCTTGCAATGGGTATGGCGTCGTCCGCTATCGAAGGAAGTGGCTCCCGTTATGATCTCTGACTCTCATGATAGCGAGGTAACGGCTAGACCGTTAATGACAGCTGAAGAAGCCACGTTATTCAACCTGATTCGATTAGCGGCTCAAGATTATTTCCTGGTGTTCGTGAAGTTGCCGGTTTTGCAGGTCGTCTCTGTGGCGGATACGGACGAAGAAGCGCGAAAGACGCTTATGCGTACCATTCAGTCGGTTCGGCTCGATGTTGCGTTGGTCCACCCTGGAACTCTTGAAACGACAATGGTGGTGAAATTTCAAAATCAAGCACAAGAGAGGCAGCAGTTAGAGAAACGAGAGCAGATTGTTGACACCGTATTGAAAGCTGCTGGAATAAACGTCGTTGTTCTTGAACTCAACCAGAGCTATTCAGTTGAACATGTGATGGACCTGTTAGGGTTGGTTGAAGAGGAGTAAAACAGCGTTGTTGTCTGCAGTAAGAATAGTCAGGCTGTGATGATTGGAAGAATCGATTGGAAAGCCGTTACCCCTGCGTTGATGATTTGGTCCGTATCACTTTTTAGATGTTGAATAGGCATAAAACGGGCAACCTTAAATGAAGTTCTGCGGTCCAAAGCTGCTGCGATTTCTGAACGACGGTTGTGTGTAATGTCTAAGGTGTATCCTGGACCGGTTTTCCATTCCCATAAGGAGGCACTGAGACTTACGCTGAGCTGTCTGTCTACGACTTCTGGGAAGCGGTTAAATAAGTTAAGACGATACTGTTTGACGAGGGGCCCTTCTACGATCAGCGCGAATACGAGATGATGCCCCCACCAACAGAGGGCACGAAACGCCAATTTGTCTTGCCGTGTGTAATATCGTGGGAAATCTAAATACTGGTAGGGGCAGTCTTCCAGGTGTTCGCCTTTGACGAATTGAACGGCTTCGGGGTCAAACCCATCTGGTGCGAGGAGCGAGTGACTGGCTAATTCCTGTTGTAACGCGAGATGAAGTTGCTCCAACGTTCGTTTTAGCTTAGCTGAAATGACTGATTTTTTCAGAAAAAAATCATGGTCCGCAAACACCTGCCATTCATCTTCAGTCAATGAATTATTCGTGTGCTTCATGCCGTAATCATCGGTGATGGCTAAACATTCGATAGTGCATGATACCAAGCGGATGGCTCATATTCTTGCTCGTGAGAAATTAGGACAACGATGAAAATTGTCACGTACAACGTGAACTCTCTTCGAAAGCGGATTGATATTGTGCATCCTTGGCTGCGTCGGTATAAACCGGATGTGATGTGTCTTCAAGAAACCAAAGTCCAAGATCAGGATTTTCCACTTGAGGCTTTTGCGGATTTACCCTAGGGCATGAATTTTTGTGGACAAAAGTCTTACAACGGAGTGGCGATCTTAAGCCGGGTTGAGCCAGAAGAAGTGGCTTTTGGATTTCAAGATGGCGAAGATCAGGAGGATCCGACTCGTCTTGCCCGAGTAATCATCAGAGGCATCCCCATTATCAATACTTACATCCCGCAAGGCCATTCCCTTGATTCTCCAAAATATGCCTACAAGCTTGAATGGTTTCAGCGTTTGAAGAGATATTTCTCTCGAAACCTTTCAGCTAACAAGCCTGTGATTTGGTGTGGGGATATGAATGTAGCTCCTGACTCTATTGATGTCCATCATCCTGAACAACATCTGAAGCATGTGTGTTTTCATGAAGATGCACGTCAGACCTATCAGGATACAGTCTCTTGGGGATTTGTTGATGTTTTTCGCCATCATTACCCGCGCAAGCAGCAATTTACTTTTTGGGATTATCGCCGTCCTGATGCAATGGAAGCGAATCGAGGCTGGCGAATTGATCATATGATGGTAACGCCATCACTGCTGAAGTATTTCCAAGCCATCAAAGTTGATGTGAATGCGAGAAAGGCCGACCAGCCATCAGATCATACAATACTGTGGGCGGAATTTTCCCTATAGGGAGAAAGTTCGCGTACATTCCTCGCTAGCCTCCCGACATTCTATAATCAAGTCGGCATAGGAAAAGTAGCTTACGCAGAATCATAGACCCCAGAATTACTTTTTCTTACCGACGCGTGGTTTTTTTTCGGGTGGCAGATTTTCCAGTGGGATGAATACTGCACATGCCACGACCGTTGTCCAAAGGTTGGGCTTGCCGATGGCTGATTGGGTAATGTTTTGCGTCCGAACGATATCTCCCCCCATTTTGAAGACTTGTTTTCGTTCGTTCCACGCCACATTCGCGTCGAATTTAATACCTAAGGTTGTTGCCAACATTTGTGCTGCTAAGTCTTCAGTATATTCCCCAGCTTCTTCGTCGGTTTCCCCATACGCATGATGTTCTGACAAATAGCCATAGTTATATTTTCGGCCAGAAGGAACCGCCACGCCAACGGAAGATGAAATCAACCGGTTGCGTTCATTCGTGTCAGTTCTTGCCATAACGCAATAGGTGATTTCTCCAGGATTGAGGAGTTTTTCCCCTCGTTTCCGTGGGATGATTTTGCAGTCGGGCGGAAGGATGGACGACACACTCACCAAATTACAGTAGGCAATCCCCGCACTCCGTAACGCTTCTTCAAAAGACGTAAGTTTTTCTTTGTGAATGCCCACACCCTTGGTGAGAAACATATGTGTTGGGACCATCGTGACTCCTTTGTTGCGTGATTAGGTTGTGCAGGGGCCTGGTGGCTGTGCCTCAAGTGAGTCCTGATGACACCTCCACATTCGAAGGCCCATTTTTAACAAGAGTTGGACGGAGGGCGCAAGGTCACGAAAGGGAATGATGCAAGAAGAAACGAGTCAGGATGGAGATTTGACGATCAGTAATTTGGGTTCCGTCAATTCCTGTATGGCATAGCGAACACCTTCACGTCCTAACCCAGACTGCTTTATCCCGCCATAGGGCATATGGTCGGCACGAAAGGTGGGAATCTCATTCACTAAGACCGCTCCTACTTCCAGGCGATCATAGGCCTGATACATGGAGTCGATATTGCTGGTGAAGATACCGGCTTGCATTCCAAATGGGGAACTATTCATTAACTCTAGGGCATCTTGAAGCTTGGTGTATGCGCTGATCGTCACGACAGGCCCAAAGATTTCTTCGCAACAGACTTTCATGTGGGGGCTGACGTTGGTGAGGGCGGTTGGTTCCATCACCGTGCCATGCCGGCTTCCGCCGGTTTCAATTTTGGCACCATGAGACACTGCTTCCTGAATCCATGTCTCAACTCGGTTAGCGGCTTGTTCGTTAATCAAGGGTCCCACGACCGTGGTTTCTAAGGCTGGGTTGCCCATTGGTAAGTTTCGAACTTTCTCGAGAAATGATTGCAGAAATCGTTCATACTGTGATTGATGGATATAAATACGTTGTACAGAAATACATGTTTGTCCAGCATAGCCAAATCCACCTGCCACACATCGAGCGACAGCCGTTTCAACATTCGCATCGGGTTCAACAATGACGCCTGCATTGCCTCCTAATTCTAGTAACACCCGTTTGTAACCTGCTTTTCCCTTTAACATCCAGCCAACGTTCATTGAACCTGTGAAACTTAAGGCATGAAAGACAGGGTGTTTAACCATTTGCTCTGCTAACACGTTGGAACACGGGAGTATCGTGAGGGCGGTTGGAGGTAAGTCCGTTGTCAAAAATACTTCACCTAAGAGTAAGGCCGTTAACGGTGTTTGCGGAGCAGGCTTCAGGACAATGGGGTTCCCAGCGGCCAGGCAGGGAGCAACTTTGTGCGCGACCAAGTTCAAGGGGAAATTAAATGGTGTAATACCTAAAACCGGGCCAAGAGGAAATCGTTTCACACTGGCGGTGTAGGCTTCGCCGCCAGGGGTGAGATCCATGGGGATGGTTTCACCAGGAATGCGAGTACTTTCTTCGGCAGCTAGGCGGAAGGTTTGAATACCACGGTCCACTTCGCGCCGTGCATCGGTCAGGGGTTTGCCAGCTTCCTGACTGAGGGTCTTGGAAAATTCTTCATGTCGCTTCGTGATTCCGTTGGCTATTTGGTCCAAGGCTCGTGCCCTGGCATACGCAGGAATAGCCGCGAGTTCTTTCGCGGCTTGTTTCATTGATTCAAGAGCTTGATCAATATGTTGAGAATCTGCTTGGCAGACAGAAGCAAGGAGATTTCCAGAATAGGGGCAATGTATGGGTTCGAACGATGAAGTATGGACCCATTGGCCATTGAGTAAAAGAGGCTTTGCCGATGGGGCAGTCATGGGTAGGAAAATTATCGTGATGCGTTTCGTTGGTCTTAACTGACTGGTTGATCTGAACTGGCGTCTTGAGCTGGGTGAGAAGCTGAAGGTGCTTGTTCAGCTTTTTGGATGAGCGATTCAGTGCCCCAATCCTTGATCGCTGTCAATTCGAAAGGTTCAAAGGCGCCAATGGCGCCGCACCCTGGACAGCCTTCAACCGGAAGTTTTGCTCGAAAGACTTCATCCAGACAGTCTAAACAGACAAACAAATCGGGTTCACCTTCTGAACATTCAACTGGCCAAAACGACAATGATTGATTCATGAACATATCCTACTGTGTTGAGTAAGGGAATAACAAAAAACATGTTCCATGGAGCCAATGTACCCTGATTTACGGAAGAAGATCAATCAGGGCATCTTTTGAGTGGCGTTAGCCTGAAACCCAATTCCTGTGAGCTTAAGATGACGAGGGGGATTGAGAATCTGCGGTGGATTGAAGATTTAAGAGCTTCTCTATTTCTTCCTTGAATGTTTCATAAGGGAACGCACCGGGGATTAAGATGAGATTAGGATCATCGGGTACTTTAGTGGGGAACAGAACAAAGGCTGGAGTCCCACGGATACCTAATGAGCCTGCATCTTTCAGGTCTTTTTCGATATCAGGAAAATATTTATGTTCATCAAGACATTTGGAAAATTGGCCTTGTTTTAATTGTAGCTCTGTAGCAAATTTGTTTAAATTGTCAGGACTAAATTGGCCATCGCTATTAAAAAGACGATCATGCATGGGCCAATAGGCATTTTGCTCTCCTGCGCATCGGGCTGCATCAGCTGCTCGTAGTGGACTCCCCAAGCCTCGCGGATAATCTCGATACACAAATCGGACCTTTCCCGTTTCTATATATTCGGATAAGAGTTTCGGGAAGGTATCATGGAAAAACTTTTTACAAAAATGGCACGTGAAATCCGAATATTCCAACATGGTGACGGGTGCATTGGGGTCGCCTCGTACCACATCGTCTGCTTGGATCAAAAATTCCGGTGCCTTGGAATGGACTGGGGTGACGAACAAGATCAGCCCAAGGCAAACATTCAGCAATAGGCGAATTGTGATTTTAGTGTTATGGGTGTCCATGTGCTTTCCGTTTCGTTATCGATTGTCTCATCTTGGCTTGAGCTTGTCGAGGGAAGAGTAGGAAGCGGGATAGATTCCAGACTGGGAACCTTACTAATTCTTCTTCTTTATCTGCTCCAAGAGCCCCATCATCAATAATGGCCAAACGACTGTGGCGTCGCTTAGGACTTCTGCGAATTGGCCACCGTCTTTTTTGGGTACGAATTTCCCCCAGGACACGCCTTCTTCATAGGTGCAGCCACTTAACCCTCCCCAATAATCAGGTTCAGGACAAATTCTGACTCCATACTGAAAACGAGGTGGTGTAAGTTGTGTGCCCATACGGAGGTTGAGGATTTCGATATAGGGGGGTATCTGTTGTGACCAGTTTCGAGGCACGCCGCCGCCAATCGTGAAAATCCCAAGCCGTTTGGCCGAGAGAAGCTTTTCTGTGTAACTGTTTAAGTCCAAAAATGGATTGAACGTTGGGCAAGATTGTCGTAATTCATTCCAAATTTTCTTGTCCGATTTACCTTCGGTCGTTGGTGGGGCCTGATCGGAATTCCCACGATTCATTCCCCAAATCGAGACATCCAATCCTAATTCTGAATCAGTGAATGCAGGAATATACACCGGCACGGACTGTTCGTAGGCGCTTTTGAGAATGCCGGCCCCTGGATAATGGTCGTGCAACGTTTTGCCCAATTCTCGTGTCAGAATTTCTGATGACAGCGGTGTCTCAGGGGTGAGACGTTTGAGTGTTTCGCCTACCACTTGTTCGACATGATTAAGATTGAGCTCCATCTCCAACGTGTCATAGACCCGGTTGTAGCCCTTTTCAAACAGTTCTGGATCGGTCATTGAGGGGTCGTATTTATAATGTGTTTTACCGACAGCTTCGGTGAGGCCATGGGCAATCAACGCACCAGTTGAGACGACCGCTTGCACCATGCCGCGATCAAGCATACTGCAAATGATTTTCCCCATTTTGGCGATGGTCATGGCACCCGAAAGCGTCATAATGACGGCGCAGTCAGGGTCCTGAATCATTTTGGAGAGAATTTCAAATCCTTCGCCCAAACGACGACCGCCGAAGGCTGTTTTTTTCATGGCTCCTAACAGAGCAGAAAAAGAATCAATTGTTTCAGGGTCGAGGGCCTCCAGAGCTTCGAGTCCGTCACTTTCACCATCATGAAATATTCGTTCGGTCATTAGTCGATTTTCAATCCTCTATGTGATTCTTCATGGATAATCAGCAAAGTGAAGTGGTAGACGAGAGGTCATTAAAGGCGAGAGGGGAAGGATATTTTAGAAAATTGCAATAGTGGTGATCCCAACGGGATTTGAACCCGTGTCTGCACCTTGAGAGGGTGCCGTCCTAGACCAGCCTAGACGATGGGACCAGTCATTTGAATATACAATAATAACAATGGCTATTGATAATCATTGGGTATTTTGTCTGCAGAATGTACCATTCGCTCCTTATTTCGTGCAATGTATGATGAAAAAGATGGAGCAATTTTTGTCTTTGGGAGAGAAATAAGGAAATCAAGGTCGATTTTTTTAAATGTCTGAAGAAGAGAATGGTTGTGTTGAGTGAATAGTCAGGCTGCCTCGCATGAAGGGGTGGATGCTGCAGTGGTAAGGATAGCGGCCCGGCTTGAGAGAAGGAAGAGCAAAGCGGGCATTTGGTGCTAAGAAGCCGGAGTCAAAGGAACAATTATTACCGAAACGACAATCATCTGAAACGATGGTATGGGGCTCTTGAGTACGGTTCTTCCATGTGAGGGGAGTTCCCGGCGCAATAGTGAGTTGGTTAGGAGAAAAAAATGGGGGCTGAGGCTCGATGTGAATATCATAGGAGGACGAGGCTCCGAGTGGAGGTAGGTTTCCTGATACTAAAAGAAAAAGACTGCACCCACTGAATATGCACACCATGAGCAATTTCATGAGGGTGAAGACTGGCTTGTTTGGCCATGAAGTATTCTTCATACTCAAAATCCTTACCTCAAACGGATCTCATTTTCAGCCAATTGAAGGCATTAGGGTTTGATTGTGAGGAAGATTGTCCCTTTGCCGCGTTGTATAAGAGCAAGCACAGAGGTTTTTGCTTCAAGGCTTCGCGCCAATTGTTCAAATCCTTCCACCGAACGAATTTCCTTACGGTTAATTTCAACGAGAATATCGCCAGGACGAATGCCAGCCCGTTCTGCCGGGGAATTGGGCGTGACTTGTGTCACGACTACGCCATATCCCTCTATTGTTTGCCCGGATTTCACAGGTTCAACAGACAGGCCAGTCAATGCATGATCGCCCTGTATGGAATCGGGTGTGGTTTTAGCCAAGGATGCGACATCTTTCGGAATTTCTCCGATTGAGACTGAAAGGCTGACTTCCTTGCCATCTCGCCAGACCTTTAAGGGTACAGCTGTGCTAGGCGCCGTATCCGCAACTAGGGTTCGGAGATGAGTCGGATTCTTGACCTGAGCCTTATTATAGGTTTTTATGATATCTCCGCGTTGGAGGCCTGCAAGTCCGGCAGGACTGGTACTGAAGACGTTGCCCACCAGTGCTCCTTTGGTATCGGGGGCGTCAAACTGTTTGGCTAGGTCTTCCGTTAATTCTTGTATGGAAACACCTAACCAGCCTCGAATGACCTTTCCATGGCCGATGAGACTTTTCATGACGTGCTTGACCATCTGACTGGGGATGGCAAAGCCAATCCCCATATACCCGCCAGTCCGCGAAAAGATCGCCGTATTAATACCGATGAGTTGTCCTTGCAAATTGACCAAGGCCCCACCTGAATTGCCAGGGTTAATAGCTGCATCGGTTTGAATGAAATTTTCGTAGTCGACGATTCCAACATTGGCCCGACCCACGGCGCTGATGATGCCCATCGTGACAGTTTGGTTTAATCCAAAGGGGTTGCCGACTGCCAAGACCAACTCACCAACTTGGAGGCTGATGGAATTGCCCCAAGGTAGTATTGGTAATCCATTGGCCTCAATCTTGATCACGGCTAAATCAGTTTTGGGGTCGGTGCCGATGAGTTTGGCCGGAAGTTTTCGTTTGTCCCCTAACAGCACCATGAGTTCATCAGCCTGTTCTACGACATGATTATTGGTCACGATATAGCCATCATCTGAGACGATGACACCTGAACCTAGTCCTTGCTCTGGTTGTTGCCGTGGTTGCTTGAACCGGCGTTCAAATTCTTCTCCGAAGAATCGGCGAAAAAAAGGATCGTCAGAAAATGGATTTTCTTGAGCTTGTGCAGTGCGTTTGGTGGCGGAGATATTGACCACAGACGCCATGGCGTCTTTGGCCACTTTGGTAAATGTCTCATTCGATGCGAGGAGCGGGGTGGAGACCTTCACGACGGGAGGGGCATCGGAAGCGAGAGCTATCGCTGGTTGAGGTCTGGCTGTTTCAAGAATTACAGACGATGTTGTCGCGGATGAGGTTTGAGAGGGCGCTTCAGAGCATTGGATTTGTGTGAATCCGAGCAAACCAAAGAGGATCACCATACTGATCCATGCCCTTGGCCCTTTCCCTTCCCGCTTTCCTAATAATACCAAATCCCTCATGGGCCACTCCTTTAAAGTGTCAATATCGGTTATTGCGATGGATGTCCCAAGGTAGGGACCTTTTAAAAATAAGTGCTGCTAGATGATATCTTATCATCCTCTTCCCTGTGCGTGGAATATAGTGTCTAAAAACGAGAAATTAGGGGTAGATCTGCTACTTAGAGGATTGACTTAGGCGGATTCCCTCATTGCTTGCGGTGATCACAAGGGAAGCCATTTGAACAAACAAGCCGCATTCAACCACCCCTGGCAGCTGCAGTAGGGTGATTTCCAGAGCAGCAGGATCGACGATGTCTGGAATATGGACATCAACAATATAATGGCCGTTGTCGGTCACAAAGGGTTGTCCTGCCTGTTCTCGTCGAGGTGCTAGCCATCCCATCTTTTCGAGATGCCGTTGAGTGGTTCGCCAGCCGAAGGAGAGAATTTCTACCGGTAACGGAAACGGCAAGCCTAGATAAGGCCGTTGCTTGGCCTCATCCACAATCACAATAAATTTGCGGGCTGCTCGAGCGACAATTTTCTCTCGAAGCAACGCCCCACCTCCACCTTTAATCAGATTGAGTTTTGGGTCCACTTGGTCTGCTCCATCGATAGCGACATCGATGTCCCAGGGTTCGTTGCTATCTAATAATGGAATGCCAAGCTGCGTGGCATAGGTTGCCGTGGCTTGAGAGGTTGGTACTCCTCGGACGCGAAGCCCGTCTTGGACACGTTGTCCCAAAGCAGTCAAGAAATGATGAACAGTTGAGCCTGTGCCTAGTCCAAGAATTTGTCCGTCCTGAATATACTCAACCGCGTTGCGGGCAGCTTGAGCTTTCTGTTGATCGGGTGTGAGAGAGGGAGTCGGTACTGACACAGATCAATCTCGTGAGGTTGTCATGCCGGCGGCAACTGAGGCGGCACCCAGTAGCGCCGTGTGAGGGTTTAAAATGACGCGGACAGGGATTTTCCCGAGTAAACGTTTATAGCGCCCTTTGGCTAAAAACGATTTCATGAATGTGCCGTCCTGGAGCGCAGGTAGAATTTTGGGAGCGATGCCCCCGCCAATATATACGCCTCCCATGGCTAAGGTTTTAAGCGCCATATTGCCAGCCTCGGCACCGTATATTGACACAAACAGTTGAAGCGCGTTTTTACAAATATCGGGTTTCCCCTCCAGCCCAGCTTGCGCAATCAATGTGGCAGGGTCACCAGTGGGAAGTTTTTCGGAGAACCAGGTCGGTTCGTTTTTCTGAGTATCACGCAGGAATTGATAAATCAAATGCAAGCCGGGCCCAGAAAGGACGCGTTCATAACTGACATGGATATAATTAGTGCGCAAATATCGAAGTAATTCAATTTCCAAATCATTGTTGGGGGCAAAGTCAGCATGGCCACCTTCGGATGGACAAATTTGATAGTCTTTGCCTGTCCACACAATCAGTGATTCTCCCAAGCCTGTTCCTGCTGCAAGTAGCGCTCGGGTGCCATCAGGTGGGGGGGATGGGGCGTTTGGATTCAGATCTTCAATTTCGTCTGGCTCGAGAAGTGGAATACCATAGGCGGTGGCTTCCAAATCATTGAGTAATCGAACGTGAGGAATATGTAAAAAATCTGCTAGCTTATCTCCTTCAATTGTCCATGGAATGTTAGTGGTGCGGCAGGTATTATTGAGCACTGGTCCTGGTACCCCGAAACATGCAGCCGTTAAAGGGCTTAAGGAAGTGGATGGTGATATGGAGGCGTCTTCGTCTTCTTCTGACTGTTCTTCCGAATCAGGCTCTGGGGTGGTCGATTCTTCCAGGAATTCTGTCAGAACTTCTTCGAGAGATTCGTAATCCCCAGTCCATACTGTATCTTCGCGAATGGGGTCGACCCGGCCTTTGTCCCATTCATAGAGAGCCAAATTGATTTTGGTTCCGCCGATATCGCCAGCAAGAATCATAAATTTCTCAATATTAATAAATTAGTGAAATATCAGTGCTTAAACTGAATCCACCATAGCCCAGACAAATTCACCGAAGCAAGGGAAGTGCGCCGGGTTTCGGCCCGGCAGCCGATCCACTTTTGTTTCGGCAAAAGTGGACAAAACCATTGACGCCCAGTCCGGCTGCATTGAGAGGGATGAACGAAGAGAGGAGGGCGGACCAACTCGCTGCGCTCAGACAAGGCCCGCTAGATATATAAGAGCGTTCATCCCAAGAACCGGACAGCAGGCGTCGGTCGTAGGAAGGAGTGAAGTGCTTAAAGCTCTAGCAGAAGAACCTAGGAGTTAATCAAGCTGATGAACAAATGAGATGACAAAAAATGGGGAACATGTAACACTTCGCTTAGGAGAATGGTTACATTTTTTGGCATACCCAATAAGTAGCGGAGTTTTGTAAGGGTTTGATGAGTAAGAGATTTGACCTCAGGTGGATAGCTAGAGAGTTATCAAGATGTAACCGAATAGCCTATTGTGTTAAATGGCCAATAAAACGGATCCTCATTTCACCTGCGAATCTCTAATCACTCATTGAGTGAAAAGGCCATCATGTGTCCTAAAATAAATGACTTGATTAGCTGGAATAACCTTAGGGCACTTGGCGAGAGTCGTATCCTTCGAAGCTCATATTTTTGGTTTGTTGCTGTCCCCATTGTTGCAAAGTTACTTACCCAAATGGATAGTCCATTGATGATAGAGTTATTGGGGGAAAGACGCGAGATACATTTGTCTCTTCCTTTTTCTTGGTATCTCTTTTATTACTCATCAACAGCATTTGCAGTTGCAACTTTTTTATACTCGCTGCTCTGTCCTGAAATTATTAAGAAATATCCATCATTTATTGCCTACTATGATGCTGGAAACGGTGTTCAACTTTTGAAGGAATATGCCAATTCAGTATTAGCAGATTTTGAACAGCAAGGAAAGGATTCTGATCTGGGTTCAGTTGTGTTGCTTGCGCTAAAGGAATCGCGACGCGATGATGATACGAGGGAACTACCCACTGGGAAGAAAACTGTACAAACAAATATTGAATACTTTTCGGTTCTCAAAAGAGAGGCGCTTGGGGATATCTTTCATGTAATAAGCATGGTCTGTGGACTAATAAGACCAATATGGCGTGGGCTTATCGCTTGCCTATACTTGTGGGGGTTTGTCTGCCTTTTTATTGTTATTTGCCAGAACTTTTATTCGGTATGGCTCACAATCAATTAATCGTTATTGCGAGTTTTCCACCCAGCGCAAGCCCAACCCAAAATGTAGCCGTCAAATACCCCATTCTGTTACTTGGAGAACACTCCTGGTGGCATTTTTCTACCGTTGTTGTGATGAACCAAAAGTTCCAAAAGTCCAGGCTATAAAAAAGTCCAATGAGAGAATGTCGCAGCCTGCCCAAGTGGCGTCCCATTAGGTTTGTGGACATTCCAGACGGTTGCTCGTTCTACTAAAAATCGTTTGCCGCTACGTGAAATTCTGATCCCTCGGTAGTCGCTGATGAAACCGTGTGTTTTAGCTTGCTCCAGCATGCGCGCACGTTCTTCGCGGTTGACTGGTTCGGCGGTCAAGCGTGACGGGGTTTGCGTGAATTGCTCCCAATCCATTTCCCATAAATCTAAAGCCGTCTGATTGCCGTAATTCAATATGGGGTCATCTTGTAGCCCATGTGAAGCAACAACAAGCGGACTTGTAAAAAGACCTTCCGTCTGTTCTTGTAATGTCCTCTCTCTACTGATGAGTTCCTCTTTGACTAAATGGGCATAACTATCCAACACATATTGGGTCCATTCAATAACCCAGGGTCTTTCCCAGATTTTGTTCATGTATGAGAGTTAGTTTGAGAGAAAGGCTATGGTCCTATGAGAGAGAGAATGGATTCTGCAATTTGGTGTGGAGTCGTTTGATCGGTCGGAATGATATGATCAGCCGCAGCTTGGTATTTGGGGGTGCGTTCCTTGAGAATGTCCTCGATTTCTTCCACAAAGGTTTTCGTGCCTGAGAGGGAGGGACGTTGGGTATCGCCCGAAATACGTTTCACGATAGTAGGAACCTCTGCCGTTAGCCAAAAGAATGTACCATTGGCTTTTAAAATTTTGACGTTTTCTTCCTTCAAAATGAGCCCGCCGCCAGTGTCGATCACCAGGTTGGTTTGGTCCTGAAGTTTTCGACACATCTGAGTTTCCAATTGCCGAAAGTGATCCCACCCGAATTGTTCAACAATTTGGGGAATGGATTGTCCGGCTTCTTTCACGATTTCTGTATCCGTCGATATGACCCGGCGGTCTAATTTTTGGCCCAAAATCTTTGCCACGGTACTTTTTCCCGTCCCTCTATAACCGATGAGAATGATGTTCATGAGAAGTGAGAGGTGAGGATATTTCGCATGGTATCGACTGGTGCAGGTTGACCAGTCCAAAGTTCGAATTGTCCGACAGCTTGATGTAGAAACATTTCAATCCCTTGGATGGTGCGGCAGCCAGCTGCTTGCGCCTCTTGAAGTAGTTGAGTATTAAGTGGATTATAGACAATATCCATGACGGTTAATTCTGAATGGAGTAATTCTTTTGGGATGCAACTTTGCTGAATTTTGGGATGCATGCCAATAGGTGTACAGTGGATGACCAGATGAGCGTCGGCTAATGCTGTGCCGAGTGTCGAGTTGTTCAACTGATGATCGGTAATTGTCGTGTCAGTTTTTGTTCTGAGATCCGAGGCTAAGGCTATTCGTTCCTGATCATCGATTCCCATGAGTGTCAGCTGTCCAATATTTCCTTCTATACATAATCCAAACGCAATAGCCCGAGCGGCTCCTCCCGATCCCAATAAGACGACTCGTTGGCCGTTGAGGTCAACTCCACCTTGCCGTAACGCTTGAAGTGCGCCCGATGCGTCAGTATTTGAACCGACTAATATCCCACGGTCTTTGATGATGGTATTGACCGATCCAATGTGCTTTGCGGTCGTCTCCACTGAATCCAATAGAGGCAATATGGAGACTTTATGGGGAATGGTGACGCTGAACCCACGAATGTGCCCCAGTGCGCGGATACCGCGTATGGCGCTTTCGAGATTGTTATCTTCAACGGGAAATGCAAGATAGGCGAAATTCAACCCCAACTCTTGAAAGGCCGCATTATGAATGGCTGGGGAGAGTGAGTGATCAACGGGATTTCCCAGAAGGCCACACAGCTGGGTTTGCGCGGTGATGGGCATGCTGTTCCTTACGTTACTCAAAACGTCAAATCAGAAAACGTTATCATATAGACGTGAAGTGTGAGGCGTAAAGCGCGTAAAGCGTGAAGAAAACGAGAAATACGAGGAAACTATCTGAAGTGATTAACGCCTTAGGTTTGTTGATGGGTATGAGCAAAAGTGTCGGTGGAGGTCATTCAGAAGGGAAGGTGTATTCCGGAGAGTAGGGATCTACTCCCCGGATCTACACAATGTGACGTCCGGAGAAGCTATCGTGACGATTTTTTCTTCGGTGCAGCTTTCTTCATACGAACGGCTGCTTTTTTTGCTGGTTTCTTTTTGGCAGCTTTAGCCATGAGATCACCTCCTTTAAAAAAATGTGTAAGCAATTCTATCCACGTATATCGGCAGGCATCTAAAAATCATGAGAGTTTTATGGAGTTTTTTGCCGAGTCGGCCACGATGGCTGGGCTATGATGTCCGAGTTCGGCAAAGTTTTCCGGGCTCTTGTAAAGAGCACTGATGTTGAATGGAGAATGAGATGACTTGGTTTAGTTCGTTGGAGAACCCGGTGGCGATGCTGTTGTAGGCAATCGAATATGGAAGGTCGTCCCTGCGCAAACTGTGCTGTCGACGGTGATCGTGCCCGCATGAAGTTCCACTAATTGCTTCACGATCGAAAGTCCTAACCCCAAACCTTCGGTGCCGATTTCAGGTCTTCGGTGTGCCTGATAAAAAGCCTGGAAAAGGTGAGCCTGAGCCTCTTGGGTGATGCCAGGGCCGCTATCCGAAATGGACAAGAGAATATGATGAGGGGGGGCTTGGCAGGCTGTCACCGTAATGCGTCCCTCTTCAGGTGTAAATTTATGAGCATTATGAATGAGATTGGTGACAATTTGATGAAGGCGATCAGGATCTCCCCAGATCGTTAACTCCTTGCCTGTCGTTTCCGTCGTCAACTCTTGATTTTTCGCTTGGATCAAGGGCAAGAATTCTTGCGTGACTTCTTCTAAGAGGGTTGGTAGGGATACGTTTTGATGAGCGAGTCGAACGGTCCCGGCCTCAATACGGGAAAGATCTAAGAGGTCGCCAATCATTCGCGTTAATCGATTGGTATTGGCGCTGATTCGGGTGAGGTACATGTGTTGGCGCTCCTCTATGGGGCCGACCATGCCGTGCAGCATATTTTCTGTGAAGCCCTTTATTGACGTGAGAGGCGTACGTAATTCATGAGAGCAATGGGAGAGAAATTGTGATTTGAGCCGGTCGAGTTCTTTGAGTCGGGTATTGGCCGTTTCAAGATCCTGATTCGCTCGTTGGAGTTCAGTTGTACGTTCCAGGACTTTCGTTTCTAGTCCGATATTCAAGGCTTCAATTTCATCGTAGGCCAGGGCGGTATCTAGGGCAATGGCTAATTGGTGTACGACGGTGGATAGCAAATTCTGCTCTGAAACTGATCGTGGCGTTGCTTGTTGGTTCCCAGCGACTAATACACCCAACGGCTGATTTTGACTCACTAAGGCTAGAGCGATCCCATTGTGTAGTTTGCCTTCGGTCAAGATACGGCGGGTTAGAGGGTGAGCGTGATCTAGAATCTGTTCGACCTGTTCAAAAATAATCGGGTCTGAGCTGTGAAGGGCTGTGTAAAGAAGATCATCGGGTGTTGCTGGCATGGCTATATTCTGAAGATCTGAGGTCCACGTATAGGACTCACCGTGGGTGTGAATCTTGTTAAAGCATTGGTGCTCTTCATTCCAGAGAGCAATCCACGCATGGTCATAGTGAAGTGAATGCAGGATGGCTTGTAGCCCAGCTTGGATAATGTGTCTCTGGTCGAGAGTCGAGCCGATTTGGAGAGTGAATTCATAGAGCATCGTTAATTCGTCAACATGTCGCCGCACTTCGATCAAGCTATGTTCTTGCTGAAGATAGGCGTTTCGCAATTCTTCATGCTGGTGTTCTGCTGAAGCTAGTTGTTCCTGAATGATCGTGCCTCGTTCTTGGAGCTCTTTTCGGTCGCTTACAATCCGTCCAGTTATTTGTGCGATGATTAAAGGGAGAAGCGACAGCCCTGCATGACCCCACCAGGGATAGTGAGGGAAAAGTGTCATCGTCAGGCCGAGCATCATAAGGCTGAGGGCGGCTCCCGCAAACATCCAGATCCAGAGGGGCGAAGTTTGGGGGCTCCATCGAAAGATCCATTCGCAATAGGAATCTCCCTGAGCGATGCAACAGGTATCTTGGATAGTGGCTGGCTGTTGACCAAACATGCTGGCGGGGATCTGTGCAAGTGTAGCCTTAGAAGTATGGCAGATTCGCTCCGCACATCCACGGAGATAGGGACCAAATTGGTTGAGAACCGATTCGGAAAAGTTCAGTCGGATGACCGCATGACCGTTCGTTACGGAGATGACTTCCGGTCTGAGTGATCCCTTGGCAAACTTTTCTGCGAAGTAGGGAAAGAGCCGATAAATTTGAACGATCGAAAAGGGTCGCCCAAGAATCTGGACCAGGGGCGATAGAAGTTTCTCCCGTCCAAGATTGAAATGGTAATCAGGCTGTTCAGACAGTTTTATTGAAAATTCGGTCAAAAACATCACAAATTCATATGAATAACTGTTCCAGGGATTTTTTAAGAAATCGACTGTCACATGATACGTGCGGTCTGAGATACGTTCGTTTAAAAGCAACACCAGCTTCTCCAACGTTGCTTGAGCGGCCTCGGCTCCGTATTGAGGGGTAAAGAGACTTTCAAGATATTCCAGATTCGCTCTCACGGTAATCCCGCTTACATCTTGAATGGTTGTGCCTTGATGGTCCCGCCCGAAAGGGCGGAATTCCATAAGGGGTCGTTCTAGAATACGATGCGCTTTAGGCAGCAATGCCATGAATGGCCTCGTCAGAGATGGGTGCGTGGAGAGACTGTAAAGGAAATGAGGAAAAGGGTGAAGAGGGTATAGGCCAAAAAATTTAGGAGGAAATGTTAGAACTGCATACGCAACGATATGGCTCCTACGTGGATGGTGGTATCCCACGTGCCATTTAAGAGCGGTTGTTGGTTGTTATTTACATCCCGTGCGTCGTAGAGTAGGACTTGGTAAGCGAAATCAAGGGCTATGGCTTTCCACCCGAAGTCGTCACAGAGAAGTACCCCCAGAAATTTTCCTCCGGCGTTACATTGGAAACCGAGGCCCGCCGAGAGAGCATGGTATTCTGAGTCGGGATTAGCAGGGTCAAGGGTTTGACTGCGAACCGGTGTTCCAGATCGAACATACCCTCCTCTCATAGATACATCCCATTGTGGCAAAAGATTGGGTGAGAAGAGAGAATATTCCGTCCCGACCATGACTATCCAGGCATCCCCGTAATTTCTGCGATTAGGAATCGTTGCCCCATTGGATAAATTAAAATTGAGGTCCTCGAAGTCGCTCCAATCGGCGTAGTCCACATCAATTTCCACTTTCCATGCTCGCTGCGCATTTCGTATCGGCCATCCAGCAATCGCCCACGTATAGGTATCAGGCAATTCAATCGTGGTTTGGGCTCCAGCCAAGCGGGTCCCACCAGCTAGAAAATCGCCTTTAAGATCCAAGTCAGGTCCGTGGCGAAACACAAATCCTAAATTCAGTCGGGGTTGGTCTTGCGCATTTCGCCAGGGAGTCCACAAGAGACTCGCGTTAAAGCCCATGGCCGTGTCACTGCCATTCCCCTCAAGGTTCGTCCCCGCAGGAATGCCAAATGGGTTTCCCGGCGCGGCGTTTTGTTGGACTTCAGCATGCCCTTCACCGTTAAAATCAGCAAAGGTATAGAAATCTAGCCCTGCTCCTATAGCGATATAGTCGTTGAGTTTGTATGCCAGAGTTGGCTTAAGATCAATCAGGGGAAGTGCCGCCATCGTGGTCACTGGAGCGATGAGACTATTATCCGGATAATCAACGGACAGCGCAAAAGGAGATGTCAAGCCGAAGCCAATCGTCCAATTGGGTAAGTTCGTCAGACCGAGTGCAGGCAGATGTGCTGTGAGGAAAAATGTGCTGGGAGGGGGATTAGCAATGGTACTGCCAAGATCGCCTTTTACTTTGGGCCCGACATCACTTTTAAATCGGAGGGATCCTGCTATGAGTAAGGTTCCGGTAGAAAAATGGATCCCTTTTAATTGCGTCATCCCAGCTGGGTTATAATGGACAGCGGATGCATTATCCGCTTGTGCCGAAAAGGCCGCTCCCTGTCCAGTAGCGGCCGCTCCGTGATCAAGGACCCGAAAGCCTTCGGCAAATACTGCGGAAGGGAAAAGAATGGAGACAGCTAACAAAAACCATGTGGGTAGCAGAAACAGACGCGTAATGTGTCTCGTCACATCTCCTCCATGAGATGGGGGCATGGTTGAAAAGTGTAAAAAACGGGCGAAGTGTACGAAATGTCGGGTAATATAGCAATGTTCCACGACAAAACCCAACACAGGAAAATACTGTGGGCGATGTAAAAGAGTATCCTGGTGATGGTCTAGCAAGCGTTCCTTTTAAAAAATCAAAAAAGAAATAATGGAGACAAACTCGTGAAGGTGAAAAAACTCTTGCATACTCGAATGCGTGTGAGTGATATGGAGTCGACACTCCAATTTTATTGCGACGTGTTAGGCTTAGAAGTGGTGGACCAAAAAGTCTCTCCCAGAGGATCTCATTTGGCATTCTTAGCCGTGCCCAATAGTGAAGAGCTGATTGAACTCTGTAGCTTTCCGACAAGTGGTCCCGTGACCGTCCAAGAAGATCTTGTCCATTTGGCATTCGAAGTGGAAAATTTAGAGGAGACGATTCAGGAGTTACAAGCCAAAGACATTCCGATCACGGATGGTCCCACACAATCCTCTTCAGGTAGCCGATTTATTTTTATTGATGCGCCTGATGGATATGAAATTGAGCTGATTCAACGGGCTCCAGGTGTGGTCATCGTCTGATTCTCTAGCAGGTCTTCTCCATGAGCCATTCACCCACTCTATCCCCCAACAAACGACAGATGCCATCTCAAGAACCGTTGATGAAGCACCTGGAGGGCAAGTTGAGTCATTTGCCGAAGCAACCAGGTGTCTATCTGTTTAAAGATCGCTCTGATGAGATTATCTATATTGGTAAGGCGGCAGTGTTGGCCGACCGTGTTCGATCCTATTTTCAAAAGGGTGCCGATCTGAGCCCGAAGATTCGAGCTCTTGTGCGACATGCCGTTGACCTGGAAATCATTATCGCCAAATCCGAACTTGAAGCCTTAATTCTTGAAAGCAATCTTATTAAACGACACCGTCCTCGTTTCAACGTAGTACTTCGCGACGACAAGCAATACCCCTATCTTCGTCTTCCGATTCAAGACGACTTCCCTCGGCTTTCTATTGTGCGGCGCGTCAAAAATGATAAAGCTTTATATTTTGGCCCGTATGTACCGACCGGGGCCATGCGGGAAACGTTAAAAGTCATTCGCAAGGTCTTTCCTTTGGCTACTTGTAAAATTGAAATTAACGGTACGGCTGATCGCGCTTGTCTTGAGTTTGAGATTAAGCGTTGCTTGGCACCCTGTACGGGCAACCAAACTAAAGAAGATTATCATCGGATTGTCCGCCAGGTTCGATGGTTTTTAGAAGGGCGTGATCAAGAATTATTGGCGTCACTTCGAGATGATATGCATACGTTAGCTGAGCTAGAAGCCTTTGAAGATGCCGCTCGCTTGCGTGATCGTCTTGCGAAAATTGAACGGACATTGGAAAAACAACGGGTGGCTCAAATTGGCCCTGTTGATCAGGACGTGTTGGGTCTCGCCAGGGCAGGGGTCGCCGCGGATGTGCAATTGTTATTTGTGCGTGGGGGGTTGTTGATTGGCCGCCGAGACTTTTTTTTGGTAGATGCTGGTGGCGTATCGGATGAAGAGCTGGTTCGGACGACGCTCGAGCAGTTTTATCATAAAGCGATTCAGCCACCAAAAGAGTTGTTGCTTCCTGTCAAAATTGATAATACTAAGTTGATGCAACAATGGTTGTCTGAGAAAAAAGGCGAAGCCGTGCGTTTGTTGGTGCCTGAACGTGGGGCGAAGCATCAATTGCAACAACTGGCTCAAGAAAATGCCATTGCTGCCTTGAATGAGCATCTTCGTGTGCAAGCTGAATCACGCGATGCCATTGAAGAGTTGCAACAGTTGTTGGGTTTATCCGGCCAGCCACATCGCATTGAATGCTTTGATATTTCTAATACTATGGGAGCACAATCAGTGGCGTCGATGGTTGTGTGGGAAAATGGACGCATGAAAAAATCTGATTACCGTCGGTTTCGAATCAAGACTGTGGAAGGGGCTAATGATTTTGCCAGCATGCACGAAGTCGTGAAACGTCGCTATGGAGGAAGTCTGGCGAATCAAACAGGAAAGGTTTTGCCTGAACCGGATTTAATTGTTATTGATGGCGGGATTGGTCAATTGGGTGCGGCAATGGAGGCGCTAGCAAGCCTCGGATTGACGGCAGTAGATGTGTGTGGATTAGCCAAAGCGAAAGGTGAAAAGGAGGAAAGAATTTATCTCCCCGCTCACAAGTCTCCCATTGTCTTGCCCTTGAAATCCCCTGCCAGCCGCCTTGTCCAAACGATACGTGACGAAGCCCACCGTTTCGCCATTACCTATCATCGCAAACTTCGCAGCCAAGCCTTCATTCCAGTCGATTCTTCTATGATAGCCAAGAAATAGTTAATTTCCAGTGACCGTCATGAAGTTAGTCGTTCGTTCGAGTGAGAGATTTGCCGATAGCCCCACCTAGAATCATTGCGATTGGGCAAAAAGCCCAAAGAGCAACCCATCAAAACCCTCAACCAAAATCAAAACCTCCACCTGCGTTTGACCGATCCCTAAGACAGCATGGGGCAAACAATAGATAGAATGGCGCCGATTGATGATCCATAATAGGGGCCAGGACAAAAGCCCGACTGATAAATGATGCTTGGCACCTAAGAAATACAAACGGAATTGTTGGAACGATCCAGAATAATATCCGTGAACCGGACATTTCATGCAAAGTCCAACCTTATAGCAGCGCAATACTAAATGTGAGGACGTAGTAGGTGATATATGATTTAAGGAACCTGAGCATTTAATTAATGCCTCTTACAGTCTTTTTCTGAATCAAGAAATTCTCAAGGTCTTGGGCAATTTCACCGATGGTGTCTTTAACAATAACATGATTGGTTATGGAAACTTTTATGCAATGTCCTCGCTGTCAGGGAACGATGATTGTTGATCACTTTGTGGATATGGCCACGAGTGGCGAGATTTGGATGCCCGGGTGGCGCTGTTTGATGTGTGGTGAAATTCTTGATCCTATTATCGAGAACCATCGTCTTCAGCAACAAGACCATCAAGAAATTGTTGGAGCCATTTCCGGGTCATCGGCCCGTCCTCCTGCCCCTGTTACCGTGAAGCCTCGTAAGGTCTTACGGCGTCAGTTTTCTTAGGTTTTCCCTCTTCAGGTTTGATCAATATTTCAAGAGTCCTCTTGACGTATGCGTCTCGGATGTCTGCTTGTCGGGTCCGCCCCTCTATGCTAGATTCTTTCTCGTGTATAAGAGAAAGAATCCCCTTGATAAGGGTTCGTTCTTTCTCTCCGCAAATTTGACAATCGACAGGATAATCTCCCCTAACAATCCTATAAGGCATCTTCATGGCGCAGACGTACGATCATCAATCCATAGAGTCGAAATGGCAGGCCTTTTGGGAACAGACTGGCCTTTTCCAGATTACAGAAGATTCCGCGACTCCTAAATATTATTGTTTGGAGATGTTTCCTTATCCGTCAGGGCGGATTCATATGGGGCATGTGCGGGTGTATGCCATTGGCGATGTGGTGGCCCGGTACAAAACGATGAGGGGATTTCATGTGTTGCATCCCATGGGGTGGGATGCTTTTGGGTTACCTGCCGAAAATGCTGCGATCGAAAAGGGCGTACATCCCAATGCTTGGACGCAAGAAAATGTGGCGTATATGAAACAGCAATTGCGACGGATGGGTTTGTCCTATGATTGGGATCGTGAGGTCAATACATCTCAGCCTGACTACTATCGATGGAATCAGTGGATTTTTCTCAAAATGGTGGAACGGGGGTTGGCTTATCGCAAACGGTCTGCGGTTAATTGGTGTCCTTCATGCGAAACAGTGTTAGCCAATGAACAAGTGTTGGCGCAAGAAGGAAAAGACGGAGGGGTGTGCTGGCGGTGTGAATCGGTTGTCATTCAGAAAGAATTAGAGCAGTGGTTTTTTCGAATCACGGAATATGCGCAAGAATTGTTAGATGGTTGCGATCGATTGACGAGTTGGCCAGACCGTGTATTGGCGATGCAACGACATTGGATTGGTCGGAGCGAGGGGGTTGAAATTGATTTTCCTCTCGTCAAATCTCGAGGAGATTTGTCGGCGATTCGAATTTTTACCACCCGACCCGACACGATTCATGGTGCAACGTTTATGAGCCTTGCCCCGGAATCACCACTCGTAGAACAGTTGATTGAGGGGAACTCCGAAGCTACTGCCGTGCGAGAATTTGTAGAGCGCGTCTCGCGCTTGGACAAAGCTACACGGACTGCAGCGGACCGGGAAAAAGAAGGTATTTTTACGGGTGCCTATGCGATCAATCCGTTTACCACGGAACAGATCCCTATTTGGGTGGCGAATTTTGTGCTGTATGAATATGGAACTGGGGCAATTATGGCCGTTCCGGCTCATGACCAACGGGATTTTGAATTTGCCAAGCAATATCATATTCCAATTCGGCTCGTTATTCAAAACCCAGAAGGGACGCTTGTGCCTGATGCGTTAAAGGCTGCGTATGAAGCGCAAGCCGATGCTGGTGCCTTGGTGAATTCTGGTACCTTCTCCAAGCTATCTGTAACTGAAGGTAAACAATTCATCGGCGAACATGTTGAAACACAGGGCTGGGGAAAACGAACCATCAATTTTCGGTTGCGGGATTGGGGAATGGCTCGACAACGCTATTGGGGAACACCGATTCCGATGTTGTATTGTGACCAGTGCGGTATCGTTCCAGTTCCTGAAGATCAATTGCCGGTTCTGTTACCTGAAGATGTGCCGTTTACAGGAAAAGGAGGGTCGCCGCTCAAAGAGTCCCCCTCGTTTGCGAAGGCGATGTGTCCGACGTGTGGCGGAACGGCTCGTCGCGAATCAGATACCATGGATACCTTCGTCGATTCTTCCTGGTATTTTCTCCGCTATTGTTCACCGAAAGACAGTCAACAACCTGTGAATCCGCAAGCTGCCAAGCATTGGATGGCTGTGGATCAATATGTCGGCGGCATTGAGCATGCTGTCTTACATTTGCTTTATGCACGGTTTTTTACCAAGGTGTTGCGGGATTTGGGTTTGACGACGGTAGATGAGCCTTTTGTGCATTTGCTGACACAGGGAATGGTGACCAAAGAGACCTATTGGTGCGAAGAGCATCGATGGGTGCTTCCCTTAGACACGGAAAAAGTGGATGGTCAACGCCTCTGTAGCCACTGTGGGAAAGTGATCGTCACGGGGCGGACTGAGAAAATGTCGAAATCCAAAAAGAATATTGCCTCTCCAGAAGAATTATGTGACCGATACGGCGCGGATACTGCGCGTCTGTTTTCGTTATTTGCGGCGCCACCAGAGAAAGATTTGGAATGGAGTGACACCGGTGTTGAAGGGTGTTACCGGTTTCTCAATCGCGTTTGGAGGTTGGTCCATGAACAGCTTCCGGTGACGAAAGATGGGAATGATCCTCAGGGTCGAGCTGAGACTGACCTCCTGAAAGATTTGCAGCGGGTGACGCACCATACGATTCAAAAAGTGACGGCAGATCTTGATCGAGATTTTCAATTCAATACGGCGATTGCGTCCTTAATGGAGTTTGTAAATCAGCTCTATAAATTGATGCAAGAATATCCAGTCAACACGTTATCGGCAGATGAACGTGCTGGGTGGCGCTCGGCTTTGGAAGCATTGCTATTGCTCTTAGCTCCTTTTGCCCCACATATTGCGGATGAATTGTGGCAGACAGTTGGACATTCCACCAGTATAGCTCGGCAACCTTGGCCGACGTTTAACCTCGACTTGCTCGTGAGCGATGAATGGACCATTCCAATTCAAGTGAATGGAAGGTTGCGAAGTAAAATTGTTGTGCCTGCCGGTTCAACTAAGGATCAAGTCATTGCTGTAGCCCAGAGTGATGACAAATTGCTGGAATGGTTGCAGGGTAAGACGCCTCGAAAAGTTATTTACGTTGAACAAAAATTGGTGAATTTTGTTGTATAAGTTCGTGAAAACTTATTGGTTCTCCAATCATGTGAATTTTGGAGTACGATGGGCAGCTTTCGCCCTGTTGCTGATTGGTGGTGGGTGTGGCTATCAATTCACGGTAGAAGGGCCAGGGCCAGTCATTGGGGGTGGTCGTGTGGTAGAAGGGACGCCGGTTCGGTTGGCGTTACATACGCTGAAGAACAATACATTTGAACCAAATTTGGAATTCAAATATACGCGGTACTTTCGACAGGCTTTGCAATCGACAGGTGTTGCGACGCTGGTCGAGGATGATCTTTCTGCGGATTTTATATTAGACGGCGCAATTGTCTCTGTTTCCCTTCCTTCTGTGGCTTTTTCTCAAACACAAACGCAAGAAAGTCGAGTCGCGGTGAAAGTGGCCGTGAAAGTCAGACATCGAAAAACCGGGAAAATCAGATGGGCACAAACGAACACGAATTCTGCGGAATTTTTTGTCGGGGCTTCCGCTAGTGGTAGTGCAGCGGCTAGCGGGTTGCAATTTAACCGAGTCTTGCAAGATCGTGCGTTAGAGCAAGCAGGGCAAGGCGTGGCGGAGGATCTGGCCGATCAGTTTTTGTCTGCACGCGATCAAGGCAAGTTCGGAGTTGAATCGGGTATCAAGCAACCTCCTGCTTTTGATTCAGACGCGAATGTTGATACCTCTCTTTCTCCTGCTCGAAATGCCAAACCCTTTTCTTCTCCTACGACCTCAGCCGAGTAACGTCATTACCTTTGTTGTGGCCGTGAAAGTCATCTATCTATGAAAGTTCATGATTTGTCGCGCCACATTCAGCAGCAAGGGCCAACCCCTCTTTATTTGCTTCTGGGCGAGGAATCGTATTTTCGTGATCAGGCGTTGGATTTATTGCGACAGTCTGCTCAAGTCACAGAGGGTCATGATGCAGCTAGCAGTGGATCAAGAGCCGACGAAACACCTGATCTGTTTCAATCTGATGTGGTGTATGGAGACGAAACCAATGCGTCTGAAATTCTCGGGCTTGCCGAAGAAGTCTCGTTTTTTTCTCCACGACGACGGTTATTTGTGAAGTGGGCAGATAAACTGTCCGCCCGTGATGGTGAATTGCTCATCCCTTATTTCAAAAGCCCAAATGGAGCAACGACCTTGATCTTTGCCGCGACGAAGTTAGATGGACGAACCAAATGGGTGCAGGCTTTGAAGAAACAAGCCATTGTTGTGGACTGTGCCCCGTTGTTTGAAAATCAGCGTGCTGGCTGGGTGACGCAGCAGGCTCGTGAGCTGGGCTTGCTGCTAGAGGCCTCGGCCTTGGAGATGTTAAAGGATCAGGCGACTGAAGGCTTATATGCTGTCAGACGTGAATTGGAGAAATTAGCCGCCTATCTGCCAGAGGGACAACGAGTGCAAGTACAAGACGTCGAGCACGTTCGAGGTAAGCCTCCAGGAATTTCAGTATTCGATTGGTCTGAAGCCGTCTCGCATAAAGACCAAGGGCGTGCCTTGAATATCGTGGCCAAAAATTTGGAAACAGGGGAAGCCCCCTTGCGAATGTTAGGGGCGTTTTTGTGGCAAATGCGCCGTATCTGGAAAGCCAGTTGTCTTTTATCGGAGGGGAAGGATCAAACTCAAGCGGCTCGACAGGCTGGCATTCCTCCGTTTCGTGCGCGTGAATTTATGCAACAGGTCAAGCGATGGAAAGAGCCGCATCTTCGGGAGGCTTGGACCGTATTTGCTCATGCAGACTCAGCTCTCAAGGGTGGACGAGCATTACAACCAAAGCTTATTTTAGATGACTTGGTGATACAACTCTGTAAGGGCAAGTAGCAGAATGCTGCTCGACAAGAATAGTCCGAATTTTTAAGAAATAGGTGTAGGGGTAGAATCGGGAAACCAGAAAGTATTTGGTGCTTATGCTGCGTTCACTCTGGTGGTCAGCCTGGAAATCCAACGCGAAGCTGTGTTGCGGTGGAGCGTTCCTTTTGTGGCAGCTTTGTGTAGTTCTGATGTGGCATCTCGCAACGAACTTTTGGCAGAATCAGCATTCTTTTCTTGAAGGGCGACATCTACCTTCTTCATAAAAGTTTTCACCCGGCGTAAAATAGATCGGTTACGTTCTTGCCGTTTTAAAGTTTGCCGAGCGGCTTTAATTGCAGATTGATGTCGATTGGCCATGAAATCCTCCAAAATGAATAAGTCTACTTTGTACCACAGGTTTTGAAATTTGGTCAACCGATGATTGTACTCCAATTGTTGTAACAGATGAATATGGCAGCGCTTTTTAGCATGAAAGTACTCAGGAAATTTCTGAGGGTCACGGCGAATGCGGCTCTTCCAAATGCTTGCGGGCCTTCAAGCCCTCTGATAAGATTTGCTCCCTTCTCAATAAAACAGATGCCTTCGTGGTGGGTGTAGCTCAGTTGGTTAGAGCGCCGGGTTGTGGTCCCGGAGGTCGCGGGTTCGAAACCCGTCACTCACCCCATTTTTCTAAATGCTCACAACACATTATGTTTCTTTGCTTTAGCTGGAAGTTTTTTGGGTGTCTCCAGCTCTGTCTGGGATAGAAGGCAGTGCTTGAGTTGGAACGGCTTCTGAAGGAGTAATGTTTGGTCCTGTTGTGTCTTCACGAAGCAGTTGATCTGTAAACGTTCCTAATTGATGAGCACGATTGATGAGCTGGTCCAATTTCTTCACTGCTCTGGACAGACGTTGAAATGGGTCTTGCTTGATGGGTTTGGGCGGGATTGATGAGGGGGTAAGTAGTGTGGTTTTCATGAGAACCTTAAATAAGATGACGTATTCTGTATTGTAAACAATGCAGGAACAAAGTTCATTGAATTGTTCCTGTCATTTATGCGAAGTTCCTGCTCGTTTTGAGCGAAATTAGACAATCAGGGTTCATGCTAGTGGCAAATATTCCTTGTGCTCTTTTTTGAAGACGTACAAATTTATTGACGTATTCATGGACAGGAATAGAAAAATTATGGTGGCTGTATTAAAAAAGAAACGTTATTTGGCATTGATGATGGCTCTGATTGTTTCTGCCTTTCTCGGCGGACTCACCTGGGCTGGAGACCTCGATGCTCGTACACGGGTCACGAAGGGTACACTCGAATATGGATTGTTGGGTGGTTTTTGGAAAGGAAGTAATATCTTTGACAATGCTCCATCCTCCAATCGTCGGGCAGTCTATGTATTGCCGCAATTGGGGCAAGTCCTAACCGATGAACTGGGAAGTGGTGTAGTTGCTGGGAACGTAGAGCTGCTTATTGAGCCAATGGCCGCCCATTACTATGAGCCCTTTAGTGCATCGGCTTTCGGAGGTTCATTAGTGCTCAAATATAATTTCTTGTCATTTGGCCGATGGATGCCATTTTGGGATGGTGGTGCGGGTATGTTGTGGACGGATCTTGCGCCGCGGATTCCCGAGCAAAGTACGCAGTTTAATTTCATCTTGCAAACTGGACCGGGGGTTTCTTTTTTTGTGTCAGAAAACTGGGCTATTACGGCAGGTTTTCGATTTCACCATATTTCGAATGCCGGCATCGGAGACCGCAATATCGGGCTAAATGCTTGGTTGTTTAATCTGGGCGTCTCATTCTTTTCCCCCTAACTCCCTTTGACTAATGACCAGTCGTTTTGCAGAAACTCTGACACGTTGGTTGTCAGTAGTGAATCATTTTCAATCTACAGATACGATTTTGTTGGTCGTGGGGCTTATTCTTATTTTAGGAGCGCGGGTGAGCTTTGCGGATACGAATATGCATCATAGCGAACATGGCCATACGATGGTTTTAGGCCAATGGGAAGGATCCCCCGAAGGCATTGCGTATTCGGAGTTGAATCATTTTTTGGCTGGTTTGGGCGTCATTCTAGTTGGGCTTACTGAATTACGAACGGCGATGGGTTGGACGGCTTTGGCCTGGTCCCGATGGTTGCTGCCTGCGGCGTTGATGGGGTCTGGGATCTTTTTGCTGATCTGGAGTGATCATGAAGCCTGGCCGATTGGTTCCTGGTCCTTAGCTGAGACCTTTTCTGGGAAAGATCCTGAAATGTTGCAGCATAAGATTTTTGGAATCTTGGCTTTCGGAGTCGGGATAGTAGAATGGTTCCGGAGGATGGGAAAGCTTGGGGTGTGGTTTTGGGGTGCGTGGTTGCCAGGCTTTGCGCTCATTGGGGGTAGCATGTTGTTTCTGCATATGCATGGCCCGCATCCGGCTGGGCATCAAATCCAAAGCCATCATAATGTCATGGGCAGCTTAGCTTTGGCTGGGAGCTTGGCCTGGTTTTCTGGGGAATGGATGCATCAGTCTATTCAATCGGTGGCATCGTTTAGGGAACCAAAAAGTCGACCTCTTCTCAAAATCATTTGGTCTCTTGCAGTTATCATCATTGGTGTTCAGCTTCTCTTTTATTCTGAATCGTAAAAGTTTTTTGTCTTGATTCGTTCCTTCCCGGGAAATTCAATTCTACTGAATGTTCTCCCTGTTCCTCTTCCGAGAGAGGTTTTTTGTTTCGGCAAAATGACCAAAAACCAGTGATGCTTCGTTCGGCCTGATTTGAATGAGAAGAACGCCAGCTGTGAGAAGGGCGGGCTAACTCGGTGTATTCATACAGGGCGAAGCTGTTGTTCAGAGCGTCCCTCCATGGTTTCTGATGGAAGGTGTCGGAAAACAGAGAAAAGGAGAATACTATTTGGAAATCATTTAACAATATCATGACACGCATTCCAATAAAAAATTCGGGTTCCTAGGGAGGCCGGTTTTTCATATGTGAGGCGAAAGGCTGTTGTTTTTAGTCGTTTTTGGGAAGTGCAGCAGTGGAACTATCGTAAAGTGAGACCACATGGGCAACTAAAAGGCCATGTGGTCTCCTTGAGAACTAAAACGAATGAAGATTATAGAGGGATATTAGGCCAGGGGGGCTTTTTGTTTGGAGGCGGCCGCTTGGGCTTCCAAAGAAATAGATACCGTATCCTTCAGGTTCTGTACGGCATCAATAGATGGCTCTTGCGATTTTTTCCGTACCGAAGGCGTTGCTGAATCAATGAGAGGGAGTGAAAGTTGAGCCAGAGCATTTGCAGCATTGAGGACACCAATTTGTGACATAGGGTAATTTCCTTTGGTTTAAAGGTTTATTTGAATTGGGTTGCTTGGTACCAAAATTTATCGGTAGGTAAAAGGGCAACTTGATCATTCGACCTTTTCAATCAACCAACGTCAGGGAAACTGATGAAATGAGCAAGAACAGAAAACTACAAGCTAAATTCTTCCCAGAAGGATTGATCCAGTGGTTTTTATTGGTAAAGGGATTTTTGATTGATGATGTTGTAAGCGGTTCCTGATGTTCTGCACCATCCGTGGCGAGGACATTCGGGATGCTTTGAAGCAGTTTCAGCTAGAGGTTATTTCTCTTTGTTCTGAAGCTCTTTAGCTTATGATGAAATCGACATTGTATCCTGAGATGCAGATGCCGGTGAGGTCTTTCTTGTGCTTAAAAAAACTACTTTCCTTTATCCGACAATGTATGTCATGTGGAGAATTTCTCTTATCCCTACATACTCTTTATTCATGCTGTATCCTTACAAATCTTAACATTGTTAAATTAAGGCTTGTGAGACATTTGTCCTGAACGGGGTCATACAACCTCAGTGTGAAGTCTCTGTTTCAGTGTTTGCCAGTTTGCCTAATAGCCCACACAACGTGACTAATATCAGATCTTCAATCGGCGAATGCCATGTTAAAGGTTGAGGGAAAAAGACCCCAAAACATCCACAATTAGAGAGTTGTAGCCTTCGCAATAGGCTGATGGTCATCCATCCTGCATAGACGGTGTTCATGGCCGCTCCGAAAAAAGCGCTCATTCCTAGTCGATACCCGGACGATATCCACGTTCCTAAAATAAACTCTGAAATGATTACGATGCTTGCTATTAGATTGAGGAAAGAGGGCGGAAACGCTTGATAAGTTCTTAGGATTTCCACGAACCCTGGAAAATCTAAAGATTTCCCCAAAGCTGCTCCAAAGATTATCCCGCCGATAAAAAGTTGAAGAATCCAACGAGGACATATTGTTCGAAATAGCATTGATTTGGAGCGCCGGGGGCTGGACCATGGTGTTCAATTTAGATCTTCGGACTGTCTATTTGACCAAGTAGTAACGCTACAGGAGACCGATAGCATTAAGGAGGACGATAAAGACAGCCACTGGTGCGATGTAGCGGACCAGCACTTGCCAAGTGGTATAAAGAGTCGGATTAGAAATTTGGAGCTCTGCTTTAGTGCTCTCGGCGGACATGAGCCAACCCGCGAAGAGAGCGATGAGGATGCCGCCTAATGGAAGCATGAGGTTGGAGGTGATGAAATCGAGTAAATCGAAAAAGGTCAACCCGAAAAACTTGAGTTCAGCCCACAAATTGAACGACCAAACCGTGCCTAAGCCCAGCAGCCAGGTAGCCATGCCTGAATAGAGGGCTGCGGTGAGGCGTGACACGCCAAGGGTTTCAATGAGCCATGTGACGAATGGTTCAATAAGAGAAATAGAGGATGTCCAAGCTGCTACCAACAAAAGGATGAAAAAGAGCGAACCGAATATTGTGCCGCCGGTCATACTTCCAAAGGCCACAGGCAAGGTTTGAAAGATCAACCCAGGGCCTGACCCGGGTTCTAAATTATTAGCAAAGACGATTGGGAAGATGGCCATACCAGCTAACAGGGCTACGCCAGTATCGGCAATAGCGATCATCACGGACGTGCTGGCGATGGACGTATCTTTAGGTACATAAGAGCCGTAGATCATGATGGTGCCCATGCCCAAACTCAAGCTAAAAAACGCTTGCCCCATCGCAGACAACATGCTAGCTCCAGAGATTTTGCTAAAGTCGGGCGTAAAGAGAAACTCCAAGCCTTTCCCAAAAAAACCAGTGGTCATGCTATAGCCCACCATGAGCAGTAGCAGGAAAAAGAGCGTAGGCATGAGGAACTGCACGGCTTTTTCTAACCCGCCTTGGACTCCACCTGCCACGATCCCCATGGTAATGACCATAAAGACCGTGTGCCAGATGAATAAACTACTAGAATTCCCAACAAAAGTATTAAATGTATTGGCGGCAAATTCTCCGGTGGCTCCACTGAATGTGCCAGCGATGGATTTAAAGATGTAGGCGAGGGTCCATCCACCAATGACGCTGTAATAGGAAAGGATGAGCATGCCAGCGATGGTGCCCGACCAGCCGATAATCTGCCACCATTGTCCGACGTTGTTTTCTTCCGCCAGGACTTTCATGCTTCGAATGGGAGTAGAGCGCCCTCGCCGTCCAAGCAGAATCTCAGCCATCATGAGCGGAATGCCCAATGCGGCGACACAGATGATATACATCAATACAAAAGCGCTGCCGCCATTTTGGCCCGTGAGATAGGGAAATTTCCAAATATTGCCGAGGCCCACAGCGGCGCCGGTGGCTGCGAGGATAAAGGTCCAGCGGGAGGACCATTGGCCATGCATGGATTGACGATCAGAAATGTTCATGGATGTGGAGAAATTTCCGTAAGGGTTGGGAGAGTGTAGTCAAGCCGTCGTCTTGCTTTCAAGGGTTTTTGAGAATGCCATCGGTTTCTAGTACATGGAACTTGAGATGTACGCCGTCCTGTGACTATAGTGCAGACCTTCTTTTCTCCTCATTTTTTAGGAAGACTGGTCTATGAGTGATGAACGACGAGATCGAAAAGTGATTGCGTTGGCGCCTATGCCACCTGAGAAGTCCGCTTATGCGTTGGCACGGTATAGCCGATCGCCCGATTCGATTGAAGAGAGCTTAAAATGGGTGCATGCTCATTCGTCGGAGAAATTTTGGGAACAATTTTATTTCGCCTATGGTCATGGGTCGATTGCGGACTTGGGCCATGTCACAATTTGTTTCGAGCAAATTTCAGAGTTGGCTGCCATTCGCTTGGAAGATGAGCCCTTGTGGGATGGACAAGCCAAATCTAGTCGGTATCAGAATTTTGCGGCGGCTGGGTGCTATGTGCCCAGTGAAATTACCAATAGCGAAACCGAAGGTGTGTACCGAGGCATTTTAGGTAGTCTCTATAATATTTACCGGCTCTTGAAAGATCCGGTTAAGACTTATTTGACTGAACGGTATCCTCGTCCAGATAACATGAAACCGGCAGATTACGACCGGACTATTGCTGCACGTACGTATGACGTGGTTCGCTATTTACTGCCATTGTCGGCCAAAACGAATGTTGGGCAAGTCGTGAGTATTCGTACCCTGGAAAAACAAATGACGCGGTTGCTTTCGGCGTCTCTTCCGGAATTGCTCGGCATTGGTGAAGATTTGAAGGACGCGTGCGCACGTCAGCCATCCAGTATATGGGCGGAATTGGAAGAGGAGAAAGCTACGAAACTCGAAGCGATGGCCCCCACACTAGCACGCTATGCGGCTCCAAATGAGTACCAAGGTTCGGTGTATCGAGATGTTTTTCGTCACGTCAAAAATTCATTAAAAAAATCCGGGCTTGATGATCCTCTATCTTGGAAGGGTTATGCACAGCCGGTCGACTTGCTTGAGCCGCATGCCCCATTAGATGAATTGGTGACCACGTTTGTCTATCGCGTGAGCCAGGCACCCTATCGTTTGCTTTTGGAATGGGTGAAGGGTTGGTCGGAAAAAGAGAAGCAAGCTGTGGTTGATGCGGCCATTAAAAGCCGAGGACCGCATGATGATCTGGCTAAGGAATTTCGTACAGGCTATGCGTTTATTTTTGATGTGCTTATGGATATTGGTGGATGGCGGGATATGCATCGGCATCGACGGTGTCAGCAGGTGCAACAAAATTTCACCACGATTCATGGCTATGAGGTGCCGTCTATCTTAGCTGAGGCTGGTGTGGAGAAAGAATATCGACAGGCCATGGATGCAGTGCAGCAGGATGTCGAGCAATTACGGAAAGACAATCAGGAAGCTGCCTTGTATGCCATTCCATTTGGATTTCGGGTTCGGTGTTTATTTAAAATGGATTTTGCCGAGGTGGAATACATTTCAAAATTGCGTTCTGGCGTGAAGGGCCATTGGTCCTATCGCCTGGTCGCATGGGAAATGAAAGAGCAAATGATTAAACGTCATCCCTACTTGGGGAGCTTGATTCAGGCGACTTCACCGGATATTGAAGATTCATTGACTCGGTAATGCACTAAATAGAAGATCGGAATTCATTGTGGAGTCCAGTTACAAATCAATCATAGAAGCGAATATTGGCGCTGGGCAATGGGATGTTATATATGATGAGGCGTCTAGTTGGTCCGCGCAAGCCGATTGTGGACCCTTACCATTTTTTGCGCTGAATGTCGCATGTTTATTGCGTGGTGATTTTGTGCAAGCTTGGAGAGTCTATCCACAAGCTTTGGGTGAAGAAGCGCATGTGCAACTTGTTCGAGAGTGGGTTGAGTGTCTTAGGGAGCGTTATTCAGATTCACCAGACTTGGCTTTATTTGAGGGTATCTTCCATACCCAATCGGGTCTCCTGGATGATGCATTTGCTTGTTTCGAGCGGGTAGTGACTTTAGCCCCTCAGTCTCCATATCCACATTTTTTTCTGGCTCAAATTCATCAACGTCAAGGGCGCATGGATCAAACAGTGAAAGCGTTCCGAGAAGCGATTAAGCGAGATCCGTCCTATGTGGAGGCTCGGCTGAAGCTTGGTGTGGTTTATCAAGAACAAGGGCAGCTGGAGATGGCGATCCCACAGTATCGAGAGGTTTTAAAACTTCGGCCTGACCAAGCGATTGGCCATACTAATTTGGCTTGTGCTCTAGCTGAACAAGGCAAGCTTGATCCTGCCATTGAGGAATATAAGAAAGCGTTAGTTCTCAACCCAGACGATGCGGAAGTTCATTTTGCACTGGGTGGCCTCTATGAAAATAAGGGCCGAGTGGATTTAGCCAAACGCCAATATGAGGAAGCGTTGAGGTTAAACCCTGATTTTGGTCCTGCTGCAACGGCCATTGGCTGGTTTTTGTATGACAAGGGGCAAAATGATTTTGCGATGGATTATTTTAGTAAAGCCCTAATTACCAATCCCAATGATGCCGATGCCACCTTTGGCGTGGGCCGTATCTATGAAGAAAAGCGCATGCCAGAGCTAGCAGTCGAGCATTATCAGAAGGCCTTGGCCTTGGAAAAAGATCCCGGCCGCAAGATGCGGATCATCAATTTTATGGATAAAATATTCGGGTAAATCTCGGGTTAATCTTGGCGGAGAATTTGCTGGAGAGTGGACATTTGGGAATTGAGGTCCCCGGCATTTTTCACTTCTTGTTGGATTTGTTCTTGCAGGTAGGATGAGTAGCCTACTTTTTCTACGAAGAGGCAGAAAAACTCATTGGGTGAGAGAGCGGTTTTGGTTTGGAGTTCCTCAAGAATATCGTCACTGATCGGGATGAGGGTACTGCCAATATGTAGGATGCCTTTATAGTAATTTCCTTCTCCTCGAAGTTCTAACCGAAGCCCAGGTTTAGGCTTGACGGTTTTGTCGACCGGTGCTTCTGAACTTTCAGAACTAGTTGAATTTTCAGGTAAGTTTTCCATAAGGGAAGGTAATTGTAGGTCATCAGGAAATGGTCTGACAAGGTCCTGCGTTTTCCTTGACTGGTTGGGGACCCTATGCTAGCGTAACGACCTTTTCGGCGCAGTGTCTTATGCTTTTCCTGCCTCCTGCGCCTTTATTTTTGATGTATGGAGAAGATAATCGATCATGCCACGTGTGTATAACTTTAGTGCTGGGCCAGCAATCCTGCCGGAAGCCGTTTTAAAGCAAGCTCAAGAAGAATTATTGGATTGGCATGGGGCTGGTGCCTCCATTATGGAGATGAGCCACCGCGGGAAGGAATTCGTCTCGGTTGCCGCGGAAGCGGAGCAGGACGTTCGGGACCTATTAGGGGTACCCAACAATTACAAGGTGTTGTTCCTCCAGGGTGGCGCCTCTACTCAATTCGCCACGATTCCTATGAACTTGTTGCGTGGAAAAGCGACTGCCGATTACATATTGACCGGGGCCTGGGGGAAAAAGGCCATTAGCGACGCCAAAAAGTATTGCACCGTCAATCTAGCCGCTTCTTCGGAAGAGGGGAAATTTACGAGTATTCCTTCATTTGATAGTTGGTCTTTACAGAAAGATTCCGCATACGTGCATTATACGCCCAACGAGACGATTGGTGGCGTGGAATTTCACTGGGTGCCAAAGACAGGGGATGTGCCTTTAGTAGCCGATTTTTCCTCCACCATTTTTTCTCGCCCGCTCAATGTAAGTCGATTTGGATTGATCTATGCCGGGGCTCAAAAAAATATCGGTCCCGCAGGAGTAACGTTAGTCATTGTACGAGATGATCTCATTGGCCATGCACTACCTATCACGCCGAGCGTTTTTGATTACGCCAAGCAAGCTGAAGCTGATTCCATGCTGAATACTCCCCCAACTTTTGGGGTCTATTTGGCTGGGTTGGTCTTCAAATGGGTCAAAGCCCAAGGCGGCTTGGAGGCGATGGCTACAATCAATGAACGTAAGGCAAAAAAATTGTACGCGGCTATCGATGGATCGAATTTCTATAGCAATCCTGTGGAAAAGGCTTCACGATCTTGGATGAATGTTCCGTTTATTCTCGCTAAGCCAGAGCTCGATAAGGAATTTTTATCCGGTGCTACGTCTGCTGGGTTAACGACATTAGAAGGTCATCGTTCGGTAGGGGGCATGCGAGCCAGTATTTACAATGCTATGCCTGAAGCGGGCGTCGATGCGTTGATTAGCTATATGGTGGATTTTGAAAAACGTAAAGCCTAAGCAACGAGCGAGTTTGTGTGCCTTCTGGCTTTTTTTGTAACGGAGTGACGTATGAATATTTTGGTCAGTGATAGCCTTTCTTCTAAGGGAGTAGAAGTGTTAGAGCGAGCAGGGTTTTCTGTTGCGGTCAAAACTAAATTGTCCAAAGAAGAGTTGTTAGAGGAAATAGGTAACTATGAGGCGTTAATCGTACGCTCGGCTACCAAAGTCACGAAAGATGTGATTGAAGCAGCAGGTCGCCTTCGCATTGTGGGACGTGCTGGGACTGGTTTGGACAATGTTGATACTGAAGCTGCGACTCGTCGAGGCATTGTGGTCATGAACACGCCTGGCGGCAATACGATCACGACTGCTGAACATACGATGTCGATGATCGCGGCGATGAGTCGAAAAATTCCTCAAGCCACTCAGTCTATGAAAGCCGGCAAGTGGGAAAAAAGTAAATTTATGGGGAGTGAGTTGTATAATAAGACCTTGGGTTTAGTCGGATTGGGTCAGATCGGTTCATATGTCACGAAGTTAGCGCAGGGATGGTCTATGAATGTGATTGGATATGATCCTTATTTAGCTGTGGAGCGAGCGAAACAAATGGGTATTGAAGTCGTGGAGCTCGAAGAATTATTCCATCGTGCAGATGTCATTTCAGTTCACACTCCGTTGACGAATGAGACTCGCGGGATCATCAATACTGAGACGATGGCGAAGATGAAGGATGGTGTGATGATTGTGAATTGTGCCAGAGGCGGCATTATTCACGAACAAGATTTATGTGAGGCCTTACAATCTGGAAAAGTGGCGGCGGCGGCATTTGATGTCTTTGAAAAAGAGCCGGTTGATCCTAAACACCCGCTTCTTGGCTTGGAAAACTTTACTTGCACTCCCCATATTGGCGCCTCTACTGAAGAAGCCCAAGAGAACGTGGCGATTGGGATTGCCGAACAATTCGTGGATTACTTCAAACGAGGTATTGCTCGCGGTGCCGTGAATGTTCCATCGGTAGCGCCCGAAGTTTTACCACAACTTCAGCCCTACTTATTGTTGGCCGAGCGGATGGGTCGCTTTCAAGCGCAATTATTAGACGGAGGCCTAAAGTCTGTCACGGTCGAGTATGTTGGCGAGGTGTCACAATTAGGAGTAGCTCCCATTACGGTCGCTATATTAAAAGGATTGCTGTCTCCTATTTTGGAAGATGTAATTAACTTTGTGAATGCTCCCATTGTGGCAAAAGAACGTGGCATTGAAGTGAAAGAAGTGAAAAGTAGCGATGCCGGTGATTTTACGAGTTTAATTCGCATTAAAGTTGAAACTGAGCAAAAGACGTATAATTTGGCGGGTACGCTCTTCCACCGTCAGGAGCCTCGTATTGTGGAAATCAATCAGTTTCAAGTCGAGGTTGTCTCAGAAGGGCAGATGATCTTGATTGATAACGTTGATCGTCCTGGTGTCATTGGTATGGTAGGTCAAATCTTAGGTAAGCACGAAGTGAATATCGCCCGAATGCAATGTTCGCGCATCGAACGGGGAGAATCGGCGCTGCTCATTATTGGGCTGGATAGTCCGCTTGCTTCTCCAGTTATAGATCTCCTGAAGCAAGAGCAAGATATCCTATCGGTTCGCATGGTCGATCTTGGCTAGCAGGTAAAGTAACGTCTCTTCTCCATTAACTACCCTTAGCCGGATGGCTTCTTGGTAGGCTCGTTTTCAACGTTCCCATGAAACCGCTTCGTTCCCTTATCCCCATCGGTACTGCCACTGTATTGCCTCATACGGCTCAGCGTGTCCGAAAGCTAGAGGACCAATTGTTGGCCTATTTGGCCAGATGGGGCTACCAGGAAATTATTCTTCCGACTTTTGAATATCTAGATGTGTTATCCGTTGGACTTGCCCCAGAAGTGTTAGACAAGTGCTATAAATTTGCCGATCGGACTTCAGGACGCATGCTTGTGTTACGTCCCGATGCGACCGCTCAGATTGCGAGAATGGTTGCCATGGGCGTAGGAGGCGAATCGATCCCCCTTCGTTTTTCCTATCGGACCACCGTCTTTCGTTATGAATTAGAACATCGAGGCCGGGATCGCGAAGTCTTTCAAGTAGGAATTGAGTTAGTCGGAGATGATACCTACCAAAGCGACGCTGAAATGGTGACGATGCTGGCAGGACTATTAGAGCAAGTGGGTCTGCCGGATTGGAAAATTTCCTTAGGACATGTGGGGTTTTTCAAGGCATTGTTATCTCGGTCTGGATTGTCCATTGCCGGGAGAAAACAGGCTGAGTTGGCCGCAGCCCATAAAGACTTGCCTCGATTGGAACAGATTTTAACGATCGAGCGGTTGCCTCGAACGATGGTGAGAAATATCCTTCAGGTTCCTGAACGCTGTGGGCAGCATGAAGTGTTGGAATGGGGAAAGCGTATCGCTGGAAAAGATACACAATTGCTGAAGCCTTTGCGCCGCTTAGAGCAAGTATTTCAGCAATTGGAGCATACTCGTGTTCAACAGCATGTTTTGTTGGATTTAGGAGAATTTCGTGGGTTTGATTATTATGATGGTGTAGTCTTTGATGTTTTTACTTCGGCTGTAGGCTGTGAAATTGGTGGAGGAGGACGATACAATCATTTGGTTGGCCAATTTGGGAGAGATTTACCAGCCATCGGGTTTGGATTAGATTTGGATCGATTGTTTTCGGCCTTAGAGCGTGATGGGCAAGTTGAAAATAATGGGTTTGCTCCAGTGTTATTCTTTACTTCTGGGCGTCAAACCGATGAAGCGTTTGCGTTAGCTCAGACATTACGGGTAGCAGGTATTAGTGTGATAGAGCAAACGATAAAACAACAGCATATGTCTTCCATCGCTTGGTCTGCTCGAGAAGCACTGCGGCAAAATATTTCTCGTGTTATTCTCTATGAAGGTAAAAAACCCGCCTCTGACTCGGTTCTCTTATTGGAATGTACAGATTCTTCACAGCCTCGACAATCTCGAATCACGATTAAAGAACTTCCTCAACGGTTGCGAGCAGATATTCATGGCTATATCTGAAATAACAGGTGTTCGAGTCCCTCCACAGAACATCGAGGCGGAGCAATCGGTCCTCGGCGCGATTCTGTTAGATAATGCAGCCATTAGTCGTTCCATGGAAATCGTGACAGAAGACGATTTTTATCGGACTGCGAATCAGATGCTCTATCGCAGCATGGTGGCCTTGTCTGAACGAAACCAGCCGGTTGATCAAATTACACTCACTGATTATTTGCGAGGCACAGCAGAATTAGAGCAAGTAGGGGGAGCTTCGTATATTGCTGAATTAGTACAGCTTGTACCCAGTGCAGCGAATATTCGATATCACTGCCAAATTGTTCGGGATAAATCATTATTGCGAGGATTGGTTCGGACAGCGACCGATGTCGTGATGAAAGGGTACGAAGGCACTACTCAAACAGATGAGCTACTTGAATTCGCCGAGCGAGAAATTTTTCGTCTTGCACAGGGGCATTTAGGCGGTACCTTCACGCCGGTCAGTAGTATCATTCAAGACAGTGTTGAAATTGTTGACCGACTCTATAGCCGTCAAGAAAAAATAACTGGAGTGCCTACCGGATTTACAGATTTAGATAACTTGCTTGCCGGACTCCAGGCTTCGGACTTAATTATTGTGGCAGGCAGGCCGAGTATGGGAAAGACGAGTTTGGCCTTGGGTATGGCCGAACAGGCAGCGTTAAAAGGGAACGCAGTTGTTGGTATTTTTAGTTTGGAAATGTCCCGTGCTCAATTGGTTCTGCGCATGCTTAGCTCCCAAGCCCATCTGGATTCTCATGCGGTCAGGACGGGGCAATTAAAAGGGCCTGATTGGGTAGCGTTGACTGAGGCAGCGGGCAAGCTTGAACAAACGAAAATCTTTATCGATGATTCGGGGAATTTGAGTGTTCAGCAAATGCGGGGAAAAGCTCGACGTCTCAAGGCTGAACATGGGCTTGATCTTCTGATCATTGATTATTTGCAATTGATGGATGGAAAGGGTTCTTCTGAATCGCGGCAACAGGAAATCTCTGAGATTTCACGAGCTTTAAAAGCGCTTGCTAAAGAATTAGATATTCCAGTCGTTGCACTTTCTCAGTTAAGCCGTGCTGTAGAAAATCGAACAGACAAAAGGCCGATGCTGGCAGATCTGCGGGAATCGGGGGCGATTGAACAGGATGCGGATGTGGTGATGTTTATTTATCGTGATGAGGTGTATAACCCTGATTCCGATGACAAGGGAATTGCTAATATTCTTGTTCGTAAGCACAGAAATGGACCTATTGGAGAGGTTGACTTGCAGTTTCACGATCGGTATGCCAAATTTAATGATTTAGATAAAACACGATCTGGTATAGTATAAGGAATGCTGTTTGCTTGAATTGGTCTAAAGAGGTGGATCTTTCCATGCACCAAGTCAGTTTGATGAAGCCCCTGAAAATATTTCCATTTGGCTTGAGTTGCATTCGGTGCTGTGTCTTCAGTCTTCTCCTTTTAGTTGTATCTTGTGGTACCGCGCCTCAGTCCGCTTTCAACAAGCAAGATCCTCCTCTCATAGTTGAAGAAATAGTTCATCCACAGGCGTATTTTCATTTTCTTCGCGGTTCCCTGGCTGAGCTGAATAGTGATGGCTCTGAAGCGCTAGAAGCCTATCAGATGGGATTGACGTTCGACCCGGATTCGATTTTTTTGAAATTCCGAATTGCCAAGCTTCATTTTGCTTTGGCTCAAATGAACGCTGCCGTGAACATGGCAAAACAAATTCCTGTTGAGGACATCATCAATGTGCCCATGTTTTTGGATATGGCAAAAATTTTCTCAGGCGCTGGCGAACATACCGATGCACTTCGAATATTTGTTGAAAGCGAAAGGAGGTTTCCTCTAGAGCGGCGGCTTTATCTTTCTCATGGAAATTTATTGCTGACTCAGGAGAGCTATCAACAGGCAGAAGGTGTGTTCCGAGATCTCTTGCAACACGTCCCTGACTCGGCAGAGGCCCATTATTATTTGGGAATGGTGGCGATAAAAAAGAATATGAAATTGGAAGCTCTCGGGCATTTTGAAGAGGCTATTACTCTAAATAAGTCCTTTGAACGTGCCTATGTCAAATTGGTAACACTTTTAGAAGAGGCCGGTGAGTCTCAGCAAGCTATTCAATCGATAGACATGTATTTAAAGGAAGTGAATCCTCATCATCGGGCATTTCGCTTGCGTTTAATTGCTTTGTATATTGCCCAAAAAGATACGGATCAAGCCCTCGAGCATCTCGACCACTTGCTTGAGCAAAACCCAGGCGATCTTCATGCCCAAGTCAGGAAGGCCCAGATATTTGGAGAGCAGGGCGATTTTGCGGCTGCGATTGACGAATTAAATGCCGTACTACAAAATCGGCCACATGAATTACGCGTGCGAGATTTTCTTGGGCTGCTATATGAAGAAATGAAAGACTATGACCGGGCAATTCAAACCTATCAGGCGAATGTGCAGATTGACCCCACTTTCTTCGATAGCATTTTGCATCTGGGGTTTGTGTCCTATCGGCTGAAACGAAACGAAGAAGCGCTGTCTTATTTAGATCAAGCCGTCAAACTCAGCCCTAAACGTCCAGAACCCTATTTGTTGTTGGGGTTGACGTATTTTCAAATGGAAGAATATCAGAAGGCTAAGGATAGTCTAGAAAATGGCGTTCATCAAGATCCCTCGAATGCCGAGTTGCATTTTAATTTAGGCACAGCCTATGACAAGCTGGATCGTTTTGATGGAGTAGTGAGAGCGATGGAACAAGCCTTAGAGTTAGATCCTAAACATGGCGATGCTCTGAATTATTTGGGCTATAGTTATGCTGATCGAGGAATCAATGTGGAAGAAGCGGTGTCCTTGACTCAGCGCGCAGTGGCCATAAAGCCACATAATGGCTACTATGTTGATAGTTTAGGCTGGGCTCTCTATAAGGCGGGACGAATCGAAGAAGCATTAGAAATGATGCAGCGCGCTGTGGCATTAGTCTCAGATGATCCCGTGATTTACGAACATCTCGGCGAAATATTTCTGCTCCGAGAAGAACATGAAAAAGCTCGGGCGGCTTGGGTGCATTCTCTGCAATTGGACTCCACGAACGATGCACTTAAGCAACGATTTCGTGATAGAGGATTTGGAGAGCCTGTCTCGACTTTTTCTCAGCAGTCTACTTACACTCCGTAATCTAACTCTTTTATCGTTCGGCATCCGGGCATCATAACATTCTTCTAATATTTGACTTTGGTTTGATGGCAGAAGAAAGGTGTTTCTAAAGTTGCATGGATGAATGTGTCTTAAGATTTGTGCATATTCTGGCGATGAGAAGAAATGAGTATGATGAATGAAAACTATGTAAATTTTCATTATTTATAATGTCGTTTTTTCAGAATAATGGATGTTCTCATAGATTTGTGAGATTACCTGATCGTTGGTGTAGGATAATTCCCTGGTCTCTTGGAAATACCAACTGTATGATGACCAGATGATGGACGTTAGGCAACACCATATTTTTGGGGGATACCCCTCGTTGGAGGTCACATTATGTACCGTCGCTATACAGTAAATAATCAAAGAGGATTCAGTTTGACGGAGCTCATGATCGTTGTGGCGATTATTGGGATTTTGGCCACAATCGCTATCCCGAATTTTTTACAGTATCAGGCTAAGGCAAAACAAACTGAAGCGAAAAGTAATTTAGTGGCACTTCATACTTCAGAAATTGCATACTTTGCTGAAAACAATGGGTTTATTGATGATTTTAATGCAGTTGGTTTTGGTGTCAGTGGAACTTCGCAACGCTACTATTATGAATTGGCGGGTGCGAGTTTAGGAGTCTTGCCTGCAGGATGCACTGCCTCGACCTTGGATGCTGTGAGTGCGACGGCGTTTACTGCAGTGGCCATTGGTAATATTGATGGAGATGCGACGTGTGATGTCTGGACCATAAACGATCAAAAAGTTTTGACAAACGTCACGAATGATGTGTCGTCGTGAAATTTGCAGAGCGATCATTCCTAAGAAGCCACTCAAGAAGATTTGAGTGTTCCCCGAATAAGTATGGCGAGTGATGATTAGGGGCTAGACCTCAAGAGGAGAGAATACGTGGATATACGAGAAAAAATTAAAAATCGGTCAGCAAAAGTTGGAGTCATCGGATTAGGCTATGTGGGGTTGCCGTTGGCCGTTCTTCAAGCCAAAACTGGTTTTCATGTCTTTGGGGTTGATTCAGTGGCTGCCAAAGTTGAAATGGTTAACCAAGCTAATAATTACATTTTAGATGTGGCCGATGAGGAATTACGTGAGGTTGTGGAGCAAAAGCGTTTAGAAGCCACAACTGATTTTTCGGTATTGCAGCAATGCGATATTATCCTCATTTGTGTGCCAACACCTCTGACTCCTAATAAAGAACCAGATATTTCTGCCATTGTGAAAGTGCTTGGGCACCTTGCCAACTATGCCCATCCTAACATGCTGGTGGTGTTGGAAAGTACGACGTACCCCGGGACCACGGAAGAAGTTATTTTGCCTAAGTTGACGGCGACGGGCCTCACGGTGGGCAAAGATTTATTTGTCGCGTTTTCGCCGGAACGGGTTGATCCGGGAAATGCGGATTTTAAAACGCACAATACATTCAAGTTGGTTGGGGGTGTGACGGAAGCTTGCCAAGAAGTTTCTAAAATATTCTACGAACAATCTATTGTAAAAGTTTTTCCTCTCAGCTCTCCTCGAGTTGCAGAAATGGCCAAAGTATTTGAGAATGTTTTCAGGTCAGTCAATATTGCGCTAGTGAATGAACTGACTATGTTATGCGAGCGGATGGACATTAATGTCTACGAAGTCATTGACGCGGCGGCCACGAAAAATTTTGGCTTTATGCCGTTTTATCCTGGTCCAGGCGTAGGCGGTCATTGTATTCCTTTAGACCCGTATTATTTAGCATGGAAATCAAAAGAATATGATGTGCACACGAGGTTCATTGAGTTAGCGGGAGAGATTAATGAAAACATGCCATATTTTGTGGCAACGAAACTTCAGCGACTGTTGAACCAAATGGGGAAATGCTTAAAAGGCTCTACTATTTTAGTACTGGGTGTGACGTATAAGGCAGACATTGAAGATCCTCGGGAATCCCCAGCCACGAAGGTGATGGAATTGCTTCAGAGAGAAGGAGCCGATTTACAATATGTTGATCCGTACACCCCTTCTTTGACCATTAAGGACCAGCAGTATAAATCCTATTCTCTTTCGAAGGACCTATTGGAGCAGAGCGCTTGCACATTAATCTTGACAGCACATTCGGCATTTGATTACCAAATGATTGTAGATCATGCACCGGTAGTGTTTGATACAAGAAATGGAACTCGTCAGGTCCAAGAACATCGCGAGAAGATTGTGTTGCTTTCGACATAATCTGTAGCTTGTGATACAAAAGAATGTGGCAGTAAGTTTTATTCCTTGACAGCCTTCGTCCTATTCGGTATAAGGCCAGTTTTAGACTGGGGTTTTATATCCTGTGCAGGCTTCTGTTTCGTTCGTATTCCCTCCAACATTTGAATCAATAAGTAATTAAAGGGCTAACGGTACGCTATGAAGTTGCTGAAGCAGTTCATTGTTCGGGCAACTGAGAACTTTTTTGAAACTGTTGCTCCTAAGTTTCGTAAGCAGGGAGTAAAGAAGGTTTCACCTTCTTTGAAACTTGTTTCTCATAATCGACACCCTGTGGTGTCTCCGGATTCTTCTGCTCAACGGACTGCCCATCTTGGTCATATGGAGGGCTTGGAATCTGCCCTTCAAAAAGGAGAGCAATGGTTATTGAGCAAGCAGGATCAGGAACAGGGGTTCTGGGTTGAGGAATTAGAAGCGGATACAACTCTCACATCCGAATACGTCATGTTACGTCGGTTTTTGAACGTGGTGGATTCTGAGCGAGAACGAAAAGCTGCCTGTTATCTCCTTCATACTCAGCTTGAAGATGGTGGGTGGCCAATTTTTTCTGGTGGACCCGCTGACATTAGTGCGACGGTGAAGGCCTATTTTGCTTTGAAATTGGCAGGAGTCTCATCGGATGAACTCGTGATGCAGCGGGCTAAAGATCTGATACTCCAGCAGGGAGGGGTGGTTCAAGCCAATGTCTTTACGAAAATTACATTGGCGTTGTTTGGGCAATATGATTGGCGCGGGATTCCCTGTATGCCTCCCGAGATCTTTCTTGCCCCTCAATGGTTTTACTTTAATTTGTATGCTGTATCGTATTGGTCTCGTGCTGTCATTATTCCTCTCTTGATCATTTTTGCGCATCGGCCTCTTTGTGTTCTTACCAAAGAACAAGGTATTGAAGAACTTTTTTTGAACTCCCTGGAAGCAGTGGATTTTGCAAAAGTACCGCCGTTGCACCGTGACGAAATGTTACTCAGTTGGCGGAATTTTTTCGTATGGGTAGATGGTTTTCTTCGGCTCTATGAATCTTATCCTATTAAATCCTTGAGAAAGAAAGCTTTGAAACAGGCAGAATGTTGGATGATTGAACATATGGATGGGGAAGGAGGGTTAGGAGCCATTTATCCAGCGATGGCGAACTCGATCTTTGCGCTTAGGGCGTTGGGATATGCGACTGACCATCCGTTAATTCAAAAAGCGTTAGCTGAAATTGAGCAACTTGAAATCTATTCTAATTCTGGAAATTCCGCAATTCCAAGCATGTTACATATGCAGCCATGTCATTCACCGGTTTGGGATACAGCGTTAACCATGAATGCTCTTATTGAAAGTGGACTGGAGCTGAATCATCCTTCCTTATGCCAGGCTGATGTTTGGTTGCGAACTCGGCAATCACAAAAGATTGGTGATTGGATCGTATCGTCTCCGCATGCAAGGCCTGGGGGATGGAGTTTTCAATATGAAAATGATTGGTATCCAGATGTGGATGATACGGCAGCTGTCATCTCAGCCATGGCCAAAATTCATCAAGCGGAAACTTCAGATTTCGATGAGGTACTCCAGAGAGGGTTTCATTGGGTGATGGCAATGCAAGGGTCTGATGGTGGTTGGAGTGCGTATGATAAAGATAATAATAAGCTCATTTTTAATAAAATTCCATTTGCAGACCATCAGGCCCTCTTAGATCCTAGTACTGCTGATTTAACGGGACGATGTTTGGAAATGTTAGGAGCTTTGGGCTATGACCAATCACATCAGGCTGTCGGTCCAGCCCTAGAATTTTTACGAACTGAACAAGAGCCTGATGGTAGTTGGTATGGGCGGTGGGGGGTCAATTATATTTATGGGACATGGTGTGTCCTTTCGGGGTTACGGGCTATTGGGGTGGATATGACCGCACCATGGGTTCAAAAAGCCGTTATTTGGTTAGAATCTGTGCAAAATTCAGACGGAGGTTGGGGGGAATCCTGCAATTCGTATGCAGATGTTGAGACTGCTGGACAGGGGGAAAGTGCTGCCTCTCAAACGGCATGGGCACTTATGGCTCTACTGCAGGCTGGTGAATCAGATTCCTTAAGTGTCATTCGCGGTGTCAATTGGCTGATTCGTCATCAGCGTGATGATGGAGTATGGGATGAGTCGTTCCATACGGGAACAGGATTTCCTCGTGTTTTTTATTTACGGTATCATGGGTATTTCAAATACTTCCCGGTTTGGGCGTTGGGTATGTATCGGAATGTCAAAATGACTGGAGAAGCTAGAGCCGATCAGTTACGTAAAAAGGCTCAAGCCGGTCGACGGCAACGGGGGTTGAGATAAGTCTTACCCAACTACACTTACCTTCTTCTTAAGAAATGACGTCAGGAGTCGATTCTGGTCAGAATCGCGATAGTGACGGCAACCAGAATTGAGTTTCATACCGTTGCCCGCGCCCTTCAATTCACGCATCCAGTCTCACAGTTCGGTTACCGGGCGCTTGCCAGTACTGCGCACGGACTACACGTGCTACTGATTCAGTCGGGTATTGGCCCGGACAAAGCTCGAAAAACTACACAGCAACTTCTTGCTGACGGCCCATGGAACCTCATAATTTCTACTGGTTTTGCCGGTGATCTCAAGGCCGACTCCATTGGGTCGGTTCTTATTGGGCATGAGGTTGTCTTTGGCCAAACAGCGATATCTCCTCTCTCTTCCACTTCACAAATTATTGCCTGTCATCCGGATTGGATCAATGTTGCATTAGCCATGAGTGGGACGCGCAGAGAACCTCTAAAAACTGGAAGATTCGTGAGCGTAGATCATGTGCTCACCAATTCAGAGGACAAGCATCTACTACATGCTGAATCAGGAGCCGTGGGAGTTGATATGGAAAGTGCAGCTATTGGAGAAATTGCTCAGGAAAATGGCTTCCCGTTTTTGATTGTTCGGGCCATTTCTGATGGTGCCAATGAGAATCTACCCGTCGATTTTAATCTTTTTCTCACACCATCCGGATGGGTATCTGGAGTTCTGCACATTATGACAACACCGAAATCTTGGAAAGGTTTTTTTGATTTGTATCGGCATTCGAAGCAAGCGTCGCGACAACTCACGAATTTTTTCGAGGAATTTTTCTCATCAGTATCGAAAATGCGAATATCATCAACTTCTTTAAGCCGCAAGTTTTAACCTATGAATCTGATTCAAGGCCTCGGAGCTCGAGTCATTGCACAAATCGAAGAAATGGGTGCGATGCTTGCGTTCTTGTTACGGTCATTTGGGTGGTTGTTTCGCCCGCCACTTCGGTTATATCAAATCACGAAGCAGATGTATTGTGTGGGCTTTAAATCAACGTTTGTTGTTATCCTGACAGCGCTCTTTACCGGAATGGTGCTGGCTCTTCAAGGGTATTATTCTTTGAGGAAATTTGGTTCGGAAGGACTGCTGGGATCTGCTGTGGCACTGAGTATGATCCGTGAATTGGGTCCTGTGCTGGCTGCGTTGATGGTGACCGCTCGTGCGGGATCCGCAATGACCGCGGAAATTGGCATTATGCGGATTACGGAACAAATTGACGCTCTGGAAACGATGGCGATCAATTCCCTCCAGTATTTAATTACACCTAAAATAGTCGCCTCGCTTATTTCTGTCCCCCTCCTGGTCGCCATCTTTGATGTTGTTGGAATTGGTGGTGGGTATATCGTTGGGGTGAAGTTATTGGGTATCAATGGAGGGTCGTATTGGAGTTCCATTGAATCTGCTGTGGAATGGAAAGATGTGTATGGTGGAATATTAAAGTCCATTAGCTTTGGCCTTATCATCAGTTGGGTCTGTTGTTATAAAGGGTATTTTACGAAAATGAGTGCTGAAGGCTTGGGGAAAGCTACGACGGAATCTGTTGTGTTGGCCTCGGTGCTTATTTTGATGTGGGATTACTTTTTAACCTCAGTTCTCCTCTAGAGAGCATCGTTTCGATATGGGATCATCGATTAGTATTCAGTTAAAAGGGGTTAAAAAAATGCTTGGAGGCCAGCTTGTTCTCCGAGGCGTGGATTTGGACATCCCTAAGGGTGCTATTACGACGATAATTGGTCCTAGTGGTGAGGGGAAAAGCGTGTTGTTAAAACATATGATTGGCTTGATGAGACCTGATCAAGGGCAGGTATTGGTAGATGGTATCGATCTCTCTAAAACCCATGATCAGGAATTAAATGAGATTCGCAAAAAATTTGCGATGTTATTCCAGTCAGCCGCCCTTTTTGATTCCATGAGTGTCTTTGAAAATGTTGCCTTTCCTTTAAGGGAAAAACGGTTAGTTCCCGAGTCTGATGTTCAGCGCTACGTACCGAACATGTTAGAGCGGGTTGGGTTAGGAGCAATGGGGCACAAATTCCCTGTAGAGCTGAGTGGTGGAATGAAAAAGCGTGTCGGCTTGGCTAGAGCTCTTGTGACGAGGCCAGAAATTATTTTATTCGATGAGCCCACGACCGGTTTGGATCCGTTGATGACTTATGCCATTCATGATCTGATTCTCACGATGCATAAAACGTTTGAATTCACAGGAATTATGGTCAGTCATGAAATTCCCAAAATTTTCCTCATCTCTGATTGGGTCGCCATGCTTAAGAATGGTAAAATTCTGGCAATGGAGCGTTCAGCTGATTTTCAACGTCTTTCAGACCCGTTGGTTCATGAATTTATTTCTGTTCCAGATTCCATGGCCCCATCATCATAAGGTGAATTTTTCACGTTATACGCTGCGAGCTAGTGCTGATTTTTTCGAGGACGTGTGAATGGTCAAGTCATGTGTTAAGCGGGTGATGGTATAATGGAACGCGGGAAATTAGAGTTTGTGGTTGGGTTGTTTGTGCTCATCGGCATTTTCTGTTTGGGGTATCTCGCGATTAAGCTAGGAAAACTAGAGCTAGTGAGAGGAAATTATTACGAACTCACGGCTGACTTTTCGTCAAGTTCGGGTTTAAAGAAAGGGGCCTCCGTCGAAATTGCTGGTGTCGAGGTAGGACGGGTAAGGTCGATTGTCCTGAAAGAGGACCAAGCGCAAGTGGTTTTGGCGATCAAAGATGAGATTGCGGTATACAATGATGCGATTGCCTCTATTAAAACTCGTGGGATTATTGGTGAAAAGTTTATGGGACTTTCTCCTGGTGGGGCTGGAGATCTTTTATCCGAGGGAGGGACAATTATTGATACGGAGTCCGGTATAGATTTGGAACAAGTGATTAGTCAATTTATCCATGGCAATGTAGAATAACTATTTTTATTAATGGAAAGTGGAGGAGTTATGCCAAGGATCTGGGTTGTATTGTCTGTCTTGATCAAAGGGATTCGTATTTGCAAATGCCCAATTAGCCCAGCGATTACAATTAATCGATGCTTGACGGGGGCGGGATTCATCCTAATTTCCCTCATGTGCTTTTCCGTGGCATGGGGGGCGAGTACGCCGACGCAAGCTGTTAAAGAAACGATAGATGAGGTCTTAGCAGTCCTTGGGGATGAAGCGTTGAAGGGGCCTGCTCAGGATGTTGTGCGGCGGGAAAAATTAGAAGTGATTATTGGGAAGCGATTTGATTATGAAGAAATGGCCAAGCGTACACTTGCATCCAACTGGAAGACGCTTAGTCCTGAGAAACAACAGGAATTTATCGGATTGTTTCAGCAGTTTCTCACTCAATCGTATGCAGGGAATATTGATGGATATTCCGGAGAGCAGGTAGAGTATCTGAAAGAGCGATTAAAGGGTGACTTTGCCGAAGTCCAGACAAAGGTGGTATCGACGAAAGTACAAATTCCCTTGGATTATCGTCTTCTTAAAAAACATGACAAGTGGGGAGTGTATGACGTGATTATTGATGGCGTTAGTTTGACGAAAAATTATCGCGGTCAATTTGCTCGAATTATCAAATCTGCCTCATTTGATGCCTTACTCGACAAACTTCGTTCAAAAACTGATCTAGCGGCCTCGTCTTAGGTCTCCAGTTTGATGATGCTTTTTCGTGTGTCGTGGTTGGTGGCGACGGTCTTCCTGCCATGTGCAGTATGCGCCATTCCCTCCTCTGTGTCTGCTGAAACATCATTTTTTGCGGTCCCTGCCATTTCGACTTCCAAAAACGACGGGCGAGATTTGGGAATTATTGTTCCCGTGTTAGATACGGATGAAGAGGGTAACCTTCGCTCCGTCTTTGCTCCTATGCTCATTCATAATTCGTTTTTAGGTGTCAGGGGGACGCTTAACTATTTCCGATATTGGTCTGGGGGAAGGCAGATGGAGACGATGGGGTCGTATACAGAAGAGATTGAACGAAAATTCAAGCTTCGTTACCAAGACCCGGGGTTCATTGAGGGGTTGTTTTTTGTGGATATTGGCGCGCAATTTTTTAAAAATGCTACGAAGCGTTTTTTTGGTCTCGGACAAGTCACGCCAGAATCAAATGAAAGTAATTATACAGGGCGTGAAATTCAGGTCCATTGGAACTTTGGCATTCATCTCAATGATGTCACGCGCTTATCGGTTAATCAGCGATTTCGTGATGTCGAAATTCAGCCTGGTGGAGTGGATGATGAACCTTTTGCTAAAGACCAGTTTCCCAATGCTTCTGGGATAAACGGGGCTACTGTGTTGGCACACCGGTTGGTTTTTCAATATGATTCTCGTGACAACCTAACCTCGCCGACAGCAGGAACCCGATTTGAAGCGTTTGGGGAGCTGGCACAAAATTTTGATCGACGACAGATTGACGATCAACTCTATTTTCGATACGGCTTGGATGCACGACAGTTTTTCCCTAGTCCATCGAAACGGTATATCTTCCTCATTCGAGGTCAGTTGCAATTAAGTTTTGGAGATGGGATCCCATTTTTTGAACAAAGTGCGTTAGGGGGTGAAAATAATCTTCGAGGATATGGGCGAGATCGATTCATTGATAAGCATATGGTAGCGGTCAATGTTGAAGAGCGGATTCATATGTTTCAGATTAAGATGTTTAACGTCAATGTGGAGTTTGAAGTCACCCCTTTTGTGGACATGGGTCGGACGTATCGAGACTTTGCCTTTCGGCAATTTAATGAGTGGGAAGTGACGCCAGGCGTGGGATTTCGAGGGATTGTGCGTCCTAATGTCGTGAGTCGCGTAGATTGGGGATATAGTAGAGAAGGTGGTGCTGTCTTTGCTGGTTTGGATTACCCGTTTTAATGATTCTTACATCTAGGAGATTTATTGAAATCAAATAAGAAAGTATATTTGATTCTGTTTCTTGGGCTAAGTTTTGGCGTCATTGCTTCGTCTGCCTGGAGCGGTGAAGCGTCATTTATTGAATCTGAAACTCCTGAGGATTTCGAACAAGAACTCCAGCATCTATTATCCACGGGTATGGCCCAATCCCAAGATCCGGCAGTATTGAGGTGTTTGGCTAGTTTGTATTTGGATTTAGGGTATGGGTTATATGTTGATCATGCGAAAAAATTGGTCTCTTTTCAAGAGGGCGCTCGCTTGGCGAAAAAAGCTTTGGAGTATGAAGAATTTTCGGTGGATGCCCATTTTCTGTATGCTGCCAATCTTGGTAAGGCCCTTCAGTTGCAAGGCTTGGTGGCGGCAGCCTTGAACTTACAGACCTTGAAAAAACATGTCAATCGAATCTTAGAACTCGATGAGGAGCATGCTCCGGCTCATCATATGTTAGGGCGAATGTATGAAGAATTACCGTGGTTTTTAGGAGGGGATCCAGAAGTTGCAGGTGAGTATCTCAAAAAAGCCATCTCTCTTGATGTTCTCTATGCTCCTGCTCGATTAGATCTTGGAAAGTGGTATGTGAAACATGGGCGTTCTGAGGAGGCGGAAAAAGAATTCATGAAAGTCATTCAAACTCCTCCCCTCGAAAAGCGATGGATTTGGGAACGTATTCATCGGCCACAAGCGCACAAGTTATTGCGACAGATACGTGTTTTTGAATCCTCTCCTTCGCCAGGGTGAAGAAAAAGCCAGGTGATAATCCTACTACCATGTCTCTTGCTCCATTAGTTTGTACGATGCAGATCTTAGGGAAATCCGCAAGCACAGTTTGATGACATTCAGCACGATCTTCCGTTACTATCTGATGAACTTAGGTTCCTTCCCTGATTCCCTAATTTTCCGAACCCTCTTCCCAAGCCAGGGCATGCATTGAAGTCATTGCAAGGTCTGGGTTGTAGCGATCAGTGAAGTCTTCCTTTAAGGCTTAATGCCCCTCATTGCTGGATTGTGGATTTGTGTGATTGACACCTCGCTGTTCCTTCGGTATTTTCGTGAGTTTTTGTTTGTCTCAAAAGGTCCTTAATTTTTTTGATTGCTTATTCCTAAAGATCAACAGATGAAGATAAGCAGAAATCCGACCGAATCCCGTCAAATTCTCCCCACTACAGTTCATTCCACATTGCCAACAGAGGATTTAGCTATACGTTTGGCTACGCAGGCTCTCTTGAATTTTCAGGATGAAGAAGGATATTGGCGATTTGATTTGGAATCAGATCCAGGAATGTCCGCCGACTATATTCTCATGATGCATTATATGAATGAGATTGATGCGGAACTACAGGGAAAAATTGCGCGGTACCTTCGTGAACATCAGTCTTTAGATGGAGGTTGGCCGCTCTACTTTGGGGGACCTTCTGATCTCAGTTGTGGAGTAAAAACGTATTTTGCCCTTAAACTTGCCGGTGATCATCCCGATCTTCTCCATATGAGAAAAGCACGGGAGATGATTCTTTCCAAAGGTGGAGCTGCCTCTTCAAGCGTGTTTGTCAAGATTACGCTTGCCTTATTTCGGCAAATTTCATGGGAAGCGGTTCCTTTCCTTCCCGTCGAAATTATGTTGCTGCCACGTTGGTTTCCTTTCCATATTCAAAAGGTTTCTTATTGGTCGCGCACGGTCATGGTGCCGCTTTGTATCCTGTGTACGTTGAAACCGCAGGCAAAAAATCCTGGTGAAGTAGGAATTACCGAACTGTTTGTGAACCCATCTGATCAGGGCAAGGCGTCTCAGAATGTTCGCTCACCGTTGAACCGATTGTTTCTGGGGTTGGATTGGGTTGGAAAGCGGTTGGAATATGTTGTCCCCAGGTGGATCCGGGAGCGCGCGCTGAAGAAGGCCGAAGGTTGGATCGTCGAACGGTTAAATGGAACGGGAGGATTAGGCGCAATTATTCCTGCAATGATTGGTGCCTATGAGGTGTTGGATTGTTTAGGGTATCCAACGGACCATCCTCTTCGAAGAACAGCGAAACTAGCTTTGGAGGGCCTGTTGGTTGTTGGTGATCAGTCGGCTTGGTGCCAGACATGTCTTTCGCCTGTCTGGGATACTGGCTTAGCCTGCCTCGCTCTGCAAGAAGTAAATAGCCAAAAAGATTTTCCCGAGGTGACAGTCGCACTGCGCTGGTTGCAACATAAGCAGCTTCTTGATGACCCTGGCGATTGGCGCGAGTATCGCCCTCAATTGAAAGGTGGTGGGTGGGCTTTTGAATTTCAAAACAATTATTACCCTGACCTGGATGATACCGCAGCAGTTGCATATGCCATGTATCAGGCAGGGGATCACGGCTTTCAGCATTCAATTCAACGTGCCGCAGACTGGATTGCAGGCATGCAATCTCAAAATGGGGGCTTTGCTTCCTACGATGCAGATAACACCTATTATTACCTGAACGAAATACCCTTTGCTGATCATGGGGCGCTTTTGGATCCTCCAACAAGTGATGTGAGCGCTCGGTGTTTACTGCTCTTGAGTGCGTTAGGATGTGAATTTCCACAATATTGGAAAGCTCGGAAGAAATGTCTGGCTTACCTCTTACAAAAACAGATGCCTGAAGGTTCCTGGTGGGGACGATGGGGGACCAACTATATTTATGGGACATGGTCGGTTCTTATAGCTCTTGAAAGCGCTGGAGAATCCCCTGAGACTCCTCATGTTCAGCGTGCCGTACGTTGGCTCAAGCAAGTTCAGAGGAAGGATGGGGGTTGGGGAGAGGATAATGATTCCTATTGGGATGCCAAGCGTCAAGGACAGAGTAATGCTAGCACTTCGTATCAAACTGCATGGGCTCTTCTAGGTCTCATGTCAGCTGGGGAAGTGCAGAGTCCAGAGGTACGTAAAGGCATCAATTATCTCCTTCGCACACAGAAGGGAAATGGCTTGTGGAAGGACGACTGTTTTTCTGCACCCGGCTTTCCGCGAGTTTTGTACCTCAAATATGGTGGGTATGATAAATACTTTCCTCTGTGGGCATTGGCTCGGTATCGTAATCTTTGTTTCCAATCCCATTAGCCCACCTCGTTTCCATCACGGTCCCTCTCAATTTGTATCTTAGCGAGTTGCTGGTAAATCCTCTACAGGCTGTGAGGATTGGTCTGTTTCTTCTCCAAGGGATTTGAGCGAGAACGACGAATGAAATAAGTTATGAAATTCCAGTTTTACTCCTTGTGTACTCCTGGACGTTTTCTTTCGCATAGCGGAATAAGCTGCTGAGGAAGAAAGCTTGCTGTGTAGGTCAGGGACGATGTTGACTGTTCTCTGAGCTTTTAAGTCTTAACCCGAATATACCCATGGCATCTTCATCATCCGATTGGTTATCCCAGGCTCTTGGTATGGTCGCCGATTTTGTCAAACATAGGGCATGGTGGGTTTTGGCATTAGCGACTTTTGTTGCCGGTATTTCTTTTTCCTATGCCTTCATGTTTTTGGGGATCAATACTGACACTACCAAGATGCTTGCAGCTGATGTTCCTTTTCAAAAGGTGCGTGAGCAGTATAAAAAGATTTTTCCGAATAACACAGATTCGATTATTCTTGTCGTCGAGGCCAATACGCCAGAAATGGCCTATGCCGCTGCCAAAACGCTCGATGTCAGATTAAGAAAGAAGTCAGAGCACCTCAAGTCTGTTTATACGCCGCTCACGGGATCATTTTTTAAAAAAAATGCTCTTCTGTACCTTGATCATCTGGAACTAGAACAGCTGGCAGAATCAGTAGATGAATCGAAGTCATTTATTAAAAAATTGATGGGAGATCGAAATCTCCATGGGCTGTTTGCCATGTTGAGTGACAGTTACCAGCAAACCCATTGGGTGAACGAACATCTTCTTGACTCTCTTTTTAGAAGGATGGCCGAGGGTATTCAGTCCAGGTTGGCTGGCCTGGATTATGTCCTGGCTTGGCATTCCGTTTTATTGAAACAGGACCTCAAGGATTCCCGGACACAGAGATTCATTTTCGTTCAACCCTATCTGGACTATCAAAAATTACTTCCTGCTGAAACCGCACTTCAATTCCTTCACGATATCATTCAAGAGTCGGGCGTGAGCGGTATTCCTGGAGTTCGGGTCCGTGTCACGGGAGAAGTGGCCTTGGCACATGAAGAGCTCCAAGTTGTCAGTCGGCGTGCAGGTAATGCCGCGGTTCTGGCGCTTGTCATGGTTTGTTTCATTCTGACTCTAGCTTTCAAGTCATGGCGTCTGATGGTCGTGACATTACTCACCTTACTTGTAGGGCTTTCTATGAGTGCAGGTTTTGCCGCGGTAGCGGTGGGGAAACTCAATATTCTGTCTTTAGCGTTTGCGGTGCTCTTTATCGGACTTGCGGTAGATTATGCGATCCATCTGTGTCTACGGTATCAGGAACTTCTTGGATTAGGGAACGAGTCTTTTTATGCAATGAGAACGAGCCTGCAGGAAGTCGGCCCTGCCTTACTGTTGTGTGCCGTGACGACTGGGCTTGGTTTCTATACCTTCGTTCCAACAAATTATGCTGGAATGTCCGAGTTGGGTTTGATCTCGGGGACAAGTATGTTCATCGGGCTTGTGGTGTCACTCACTGTGCTTCCTGCAATTTTATTAGTATTCCCACCTTCGAAAAAGGATTGTCGGCTCCCTCCTTCAGGCCAGAGCTTGAAGGCTGTCTATCAATTTCCTATCTATCATGGACGGACCATTCGGTGGGTGACGGTCGTGGTGTTGCTTGGCTCTATCTTCTTACTACCACTAGCATCCTTTGATCGAAATCCTCACAATTTACGGGATCCCAATGTTGAATCAGTGCAAACGTTGGATGATCTTCTCGGAGACAAAACGGGAGCGACCTGGCCTCTTACCCTTTTGTCTTCTGAGGACAAAGTATCTGATTATAGATCTCGTCTTGGAGCATTAAAATCGGTTGATAAGGTTGTCACGATTCATGATTTCATTCCCCAGCAGGGAATCGAAAAGTTGACACTGCTTGGCAAGATTGTGGATGTGGTGTTTCCTCGCAGATCCGAGGCTGGAATCCAGCCTTCTTCGCGAGCCCAGGATTCCGCCATAACAGCAATGCGATCTTTTCTGACTCTCTTAGAAGGTCATATTCAAAAGGCAGCGTTGAGTCATGATGATCATCCGGCTGTCCAACTGAGAGCTGTGATGAAAGACCTGGTCGTGAGGTTGGATAATCGTGACCAGGATTCGCAAAGGGATCTTCTTGATCAATTGGAAAAAAGTTTGTTGGGATCTATGCCGACTGAGCCTTTAACGCTCTCTGTCATCAAGAAGAAAGGTCTCATCACCAAGGAGGATTTGCCGCAGGAATTGCTTGAGCGATGGGTGGGCAAGGATGGAACATACCGGTTGGAAGTGTATCCGAAAAATGACCTAAGAAATACTATTGCGTTGGAGCAATTTGTTAATGAAGTTCGAAGCATTACACCGGAGGTGACCGGTTTACCTGTGACCTATATGGATGGTGGCAATGAGGTGACTGGAGCGTTCAAGCAGGCGTTTGCCTCGGCGTTGCTCGTGATTGTTGTTATCTTGGCTATTGTGCTTCGAAATATGTGGGATATCCTTTTGGTGATTCTTCCGTTGGTTTTGGCAGCCATATGCCTCGTAGGATATACAGTCATCTTTGGTTTGTCGTTCAATTATGCCAATGTCATTGCTCTTCCATTAATTTTTGGTCTTGGTGCGGACAGCGGTATTCATATTGTTGAACGAATGCGCAGAAGACCGGCGCAATGCGAAGCGTTTCTGAGATCAGGGACAATACGAGGCGTATTTTTCAGCGGTCTGACGACCATGTTAAGTTTCAGTAACCTGGCCTATACTTCACATGTTGGTATTGCCAGTATGGGGCAACTGTTAACCCTGGGAGTTTTGTTGACATTGATAGGTTGTTTGGTGGTCTTGCCGGCATTCTTGTATCGTGGACATATTAGGTTGTCAGAAACTCAAACCTAGTCATTGGGTGTTTTCCCAGACGGTCAAGAGTTATGTGCGCATAGATATTCATGAACTTTGGTTCAGACTTACTTTGGAATAGAAAAGACTGCAGCTTGACAGTGTACAGTAGCTATGGGAAAATTTTTGGAAGTGTGTAGGCGTACGAGTTCTCTCTATTTTTCCCCGAAAAAGTTCTGAATATTTTTAGAAAGGTTGTCCTATGTCCTTATTGAAAAGGATTGAAAATCCCACGGATTTAAAGAAGCTTTCTCCTGAACAATTTCCTGAGCTCTGTCAAGAAATACGCGAACTAATTATTGAGGTTATCTCCGGCGTGGGCGGGCATTTAGCGTCAAATCTTGGGGTTGTCGAACTTACGGTCGCCTTACATTATTTGTTGAATACCCCTCAGGATAAAATCATTTGGGACACGAGTAACCAGGCTTATACTCACAAATTGCTAACGGGGCGACGCGAACAATTTCATACCCTTCGGCAGTTTGGGGGAATGAGTGGATTTTGTAAGCGGGAAGAAAGTCTGTATGACACCTTCAATGCCGGACATGCCGGGACAGGAGTTTCTGCAGCGGTGGGATTTGTTGAGGCCCGAGAACAATTGCAAGGATCTCAAAAGGTTGTGTGTGTGTTGGGTGATGGGGCGTTGACCTCTGGGATGACATTGGAAGGATTGCAACATGCCGGGGATATGGGTCGCGACTTTGTGGTGATTTTGAATGATAATCAAATGTCCATTTCCAGAAATGTTGGAGCTATCTCGGCTTATCTGAATCGGACCTTTACGGGCGAGTTTTATACCAGGTTTCGCGAGGAAACCTCTCAGTTGTTAAACACGATTCCGCAAATTGGTGAGAATGTGAAGCGAATGGCAATGCGAGCGGAGGAATTAGCGAAAGGCTTTCTTCTTCCAGGGCTGTTATTTGAAGAATTGGGTTTTCGGTATGTCGGCCCGATTGACGGGCATAATTTTGAACATTTATTACCAACATTGGATAATGTGTTGAAACTCAAAGGCCCAACGCTCCTACATGTTATTACGAAGAAAGGGCTGGGCTTCGAACCTGCTATGAGCAACCCGGTGTGGTTTCATGCCTGTTCGCCTTTTGACAGCAAAACAGGAGAGGCAGCGAAAAAAGCTGGACTTCCTTCTTACAGTTCCATCGCTGCGAATACTCTGAGTCGGCAAGCTAGAAAAGATAAGCGCGTGGTTGCTATCACCGCCGCTATGTGCGAAGGGACAGGATTATCAAACTTTCAAAAAGAATTTCCCACTCGATTGATTGATGTGGGTATCGCTGAACAGCATGCTGTGACATATGCAGCCGGTCTTGCAGCAGAAAACATGAGGCCGGTGATTTGCATGTATTCGACGTTTCTTCAACGGGCATACGATCAAGTTGTCCATGATGTGGCGACTCAAAATCTTCCCGTATTGTTTTGTATAGATCGAGGTGGGTTGGTAGCAGAAGATGGAACCACTCATCATGGCGCCTTTGACTTTGCGTATCTTCGTCATGTGCCAAATATAGTGATTATGGCACCGAAAGATGAGAATGAATGTCAGCACATGGTACAGACCGGCTTAGTCCATGATGGGCCGAGCGCCGTACGCTATCCACGAGCAAGTAGCTTAGGGGTCCCACTAGATCAGGAGCCTATTCCCCTAGAAATCGGGGAAGGGGAGTTGTTGTCTGAAGGAACGGATGTGGCGATTCTGGCTATTGGAGTCACCGTATCGGAAGCGATGAAAGCCGCAGCGCTCCTGCAAGAAGAGGGTGTTTCTGTGGCTGTAGTGAATGCACGTTTTGTGAAACCCCTTGATAAAATGCTTATTCGTGACGTGGCCAAGAAGGTAAAATGTTTGGTAACGGTGGAAGAAGGTTGCCGAATGGGCGGTTTTGGTTCAGCGGTTTTGGAATTTCTCTCCGAAGAAGAATGTTGGGATCTTCCCACCAAGGTTATAGGATTACCCGATTGGTACATTGAACAAGGTCCACAAGATTTGCTCCGCGAAAAATATGGGCTGACGGCTGATGGTATTTACGATCAGACTAAAGCCCTATATGATCGGGTTTCGTTCCAAGCCATTCTACGTTAGTATTGTCCTATGCATATCACTCGACGAAAAACTCGCCAAATTCAGGTGGGGCGGGTCAAACTTGGCGGAGACGCGCCAATTTCCGTCCAATCTATGACCATTCCACACCCCAGTGATGTCGTAGGGTCCTTGGAGCAGATTCATCGACTGGAAGAGGCAGGGTGTGAGCTTATTCGAGTGGCCGTTCCCGATATGGAGGCAGTGAATGCGCTTCCGAAAATTAAATCCCAGATGACTGTGCCGCTCATCGCTGATATTCATTTTGATCATCGTTTAGCTCTTAAGGCAGCTGAGGTGGTGGACTGTGTCCGCATTAATCCAGGAAATATTGGGCCTTGGTGGAAGACGGAAGAGGTGATTAAAGCGGTCAATGACTATGGTATTCCTCTCAGAGTAGGGGTGAATGGTGGTTCCCTTGAAAAGCCGTTGTTAGATAAATATGGATATCCCACAGCTGAAGCCCTCGCCGAGTCTGCCCTAAATGCCGTTCATGCCTTAGAAGACGTGGGATTTATGAACATGAAAGTGTCGTTGAAAGCATCCGATGTGCATATGGCCATTGATGCCTATTGGCTCTTTGCCCAGCAATCCAATGCTCCCTTGCATATTGGTATTACAGAGGCAGGAACGGCGGCGACCGGTGCCGTCAAATCTGCGATAGGATTGGGGTGGTTGCTATCCCAGGGTATAGGTGACACCTTACGTGTGTCGTTGGCAGCTGATCCCGTAGAAGAAGTCAAAGTGGGATTTGAGATATTGAAATCACTTGAGCTTCGTCACCGTGGAGTGAATGTAATTGCTTGTCCAACCTGTGGCCGGGTAGAAATCGATGTCGTGAAGATGGCGAATGAATTAGAGCATCGTCTGAGCCACATTAAAAATCCCATCACCGTTTCGGTCTTAGGTTGCGTGGTCAATGGTATTGGCGAAGGCAAGGAAGCGGATATTGGCATTGCCGGTGGTGAAGGAGTAGGCATTGTCTTTAAAAAGGGTAAGCTTTATAAGCGTGTGCCTTCAGAGGAACTGATGGACACGTTAATCGAAGAAGTAGAAGCCCTAGCCAAAGAGCAAGATGCCGAAAGTTCAGGTGATTCGGTTGCGCCGTCGCTTTCCCCAACACTCCCGCTTAAAGATTTATCGTTAGCCTCCACAGGGTCTTCCTCACGTGAAATCCCCGTGTTGCCTCTCAAGTAATTGTTCTTGCGTTTCTTTAGGTATCAGATTTAAGTTGACCCTGGTTGTGTAGAAGAAAAACAACTCCGTATAATGGATAATGAAGGCGCCGTACCCAAGTGGTTAAGGGAGCAGTCTGCAAAACTGCGATTCAGCGGTTCGACCCCGCTCGGCGCCTCCAGCCAGTACTTTCGTTAGATTGAAAATCCCCATGAAATTTCTAAATGGTTTCAGAAGGTGTGGTATCATAAAGCATAGAGTTTCCTGCATTGAAAGAAGAGCGTTGGACTTGATTTTTGGGGGTGAATGAGAAATGGCTGTACCTATTTCACAAATGTATACGGTATCGCAATATGCGTTGTCGAAACACTTTCGAGGCATCAAGCGCTATCCATTGGTGCTGATGCTAGAACCCCTATTCCGCTGTAACTTGGAATGCGCGGGTTGTGGGAAAATCCAATATCCAGACCATATTTTGAACCGACGCTTGACGCCGGAACAATGTTGGGCGGCTACCGATGAATGCGGGGCTCCTATTGTGAGTATCCCAGGTGGGGAGCCACTCATTCACCCCGAAATGCCAGCGATTGTTGAGGGTCTGGTGAAGCGAAAAAAATACGTCTATTTGTGTACTAATGCCATTCTCCTCGAGCGGAAAATTCAAGATTATGTTCCATCAAAATATCTGACATTCAGCATTCACATGGATGGTCTCAAAGAAGAGCATGACCATGCAGTGTGTCGTGACGGAGTCTATGATGTGGCAGTCAAAGCGATTCGAATAGCATTGGCGAAAGGGTTTCGGGTCACGACGAATACGACCCTTTTTGACGATGCTGAGCCTGCTCGAGTTCGCCGATTTTTTGATGAAATGATGGAGCTGGGTGTTGAAGGGATGATGATTTCACCGGGTTATAGTTATGATAAAGCTCCTGATCAGCAAAGTTTTCTCAAGCGGGATCGGACGCGGTCCTTGTTTTCCCAATTACTGACACAGCGTAAGCGGAAATGGCAATTCAATCAGTCGCCGTTGTTTTTAGAATTTCTCATGGGAAAACGGGACTATGAATGTACGCCCTGGGGGAATCCCACCTATAATATTTTCGGCTGGCAACGTCCTTGTTATTTATTGCAGGAAGGCTACGTTCCAACCTTTAGAGAATTAATGGAAGAGACGGAATGGGAGCGCTATGGTACTGGGCGACATGAGCAATGCAGGGATTGCATGGTGCATTGTGGCTATGAAGCTTCGGCAGTCAAAGATACGTTCGGTTCCTGGGGTGGATTTTTCGGAACGGTGAGGGCCACGCTCTTTCCTAACGCCGTGTAGAGCTTACTTAGTTAATATGCCAAAATTCCACGTTTAATAATTCTCGACAAGTCACTCGAGAAAAATCTTGCGTCATGAGTGAACAGAAACTTTTAAATAGCCATCCGTCATCCTGGGAAGGATATCGATTGCAGGCTGATTCTGAGGCTGCCCTGTGCGCGGCGCTCGCACATGCCTGTGATTATCGCGGTGATGTCACCATTCATCTCAAAACAGGAGCGCAAGTTAGTGGCTATGTGTTTGATCGTCAAGAAGGAGCTCGTCAGCCTCATATAAAAATGTTTCTCGCCAATCAACCAGAGCCATCTATTGTGCTGTACCAGGATATTGCTGAAGTAGAATTCAGTGGAGAAGATACGGCTTTTGGTCGTTCCTGGGAAGATTGGGCAAAAAAGTGGCAAAAGCCATAATTTAAGTTAGGTTCATCCAGCAGAATTCTTTTTTCTGCCTCGTCTTTCTTTCAATACCCCTAAGATCAAAAAAGCAAGGTCCATCTCGACAAGGTGGCTAGTAAAAGTATGACCGTTTATGGAGGAACCGGATCGTCCATTAAAGGGAAGATTTTATTGACGCTTACTGCAAGTCTGTGATAGAAAACCAGGTCTTTTTTCGTTTGGAGATTTTTCCAGCTTCGCAATGAAAATCTGGTAGTTGTGAGAGAATTTTTTCGAAAATGAGTAATCAAATAATTAGGTGAAAATTAAGAACACAAGAAATCACGTACGCGAGGGGGGACAATGAGCGAATACCGAAATCTTCGAAGTTTGACTGTGCTTGGGCTAGCAGTAATAGGGATGTCATTATCTGCATGTGGTGGGGGAGAAGGTCCACCAAAGCCGCCGCCACCAGCTCCAGCTGAATACGCTGATAAGCATATGCCTGATGGTTATTGGAATAACCCTGATATTCTCGCCGAGGGCAAGGCCATTTACACAGGCCAACACAACATTGATGTGAATTGTGCGAGTTGCCATGGTAAAAATGGCAAACCTGTCAAGGCCGGTGCGAGGGATTTTCGACGAGCAGAACAAATGGAACTCTACTCTGATTCCGTGTGGTTTTGGCGGGTCAATGAGGGTGTTAAAGGTACCAAAATGAAAGCCTGGAAGAGCAAGCTTTCGGAAGACGAAATTTGGAAGGTGATTGCCTTTGAATCAACGTTTGGTCTCAATGGCAAGGAATATGATGTGGCAGCAAAAAAATGGGTGGCAGCCGGAACGGCCGGATCAGCTCCAGCTGAAGCACCAGCAGCTGAAGCGCCTGCGACTGAAGCGCCAGCAGGGGATGCGGCTCACTAAAACTCAAAACGTTATCCCAGGAACGAGAAGAAAGATAAAGGAGGGGGACGACCCTTGAAAACCTTACATAGAAGTATATGGATGCTCTTAGGCTTGCTCATCGGAGGGGTAGCCCTAGCGTATGGACAGGAGGTTCCTGCTCCTGAAGTAGATTTCCCTTATACAGGAAATCGTACGGCAGTTTGGGTCGTTGCCAATCTCCACATCTTATTTGCCGCGTTTATCTTGGGGGCGCCAATCTTTGCAGTGGTCGCGGAATGGTTGGGGTATAAAAATAACGACCCAAAGTATGATCGACTGGCAAAGGAAGTCATTAAAGTCACGGTCATTCTTTACAGTATGACGGCGTTGACGGGTGGCCTTTTCCTCTTCGTGCTCCTGGGAACCTATCCAGGCTTTTCAACTTGGTTGATTCAACATTTTTTCCTTGTGTTCGCGGTCATCTATCCGCTCTTATTTATCCTGGAAACCATCATACTTTATACGTATTTCTATTCTTGGGATTCTATGAAAGGACCCTTAAAAGGGCGTCATATTGCTTTAGGAATTCTCTTGAATATTGTAGGAACTGTCACGCTCTTTGTAATTGATGGGCCAACGTCCTTTATGAATACTCCCGCAAAAGCGGCGGAAGGGGTGTCGTTGCTCGAATTTATTCAAACGGCTAGTCTCTGGGATAAAATGGCCAATTTTAGTTGGATGCCGCTGAATCTTCATAGACTTGTAGGGAATGTCACGTTTGGAGGTTTCATCGCAGGGTTGATCGCGGCCTATATGTTTATGAGATCGAAAACCGATGAAGAGCGATCCTACTATGATTGGATGGGATTCGTGGGCAATATGATTGGAGTAGGAGCGCTGCTCTTGCTTCCGTTCATGGGATATCTCCTGGCTTATGAACTTTGTGATTATGATGCCTCGATTTGCCCTTATATGATGGCTGACCAATTGTCGATGTTCTTTGAAATGCAGGGTGCGATGATTGGTCTGATTTTTTTAGCTAGCAATTATTATATTTGGCTCAGTCTCAAGCGTATTGAGGGCGTGGAGCAAATCCGCATATCAGGGTTTGTAGCCTTGGCAGTATTGGTTATGCCGGCTGTCATGGGTGTGGCCTGGAAGATGTTTCCTCCCCCCGAGTGGCAATCATTGATTTACTTGGCAGCCATTGTTTTTGCTCCAATAATCCTTGGACGAGTACCTGGTCTCAAAAACTTTACAATTTCTGCCTTCACGATGATCAAAGTCGGGTTCTTGATGATTGTGGTGGCTGATGCCATTTGGATGACGCCTCATGGATTTGTCGCCACTCAAGGGTTGGCGACACATGACCTTGAGTTGCCAGAATGGGCCGAAGAATTGGCTTTGATGCCAGCCAAAAATGCGGCGGCTTTTACGCTTGTGTTCCTCACGATCGTCAATTACATCATGTACAACCGAGCTATTAAGCAAGGAACAATCATTTGGGGGAAAATAGACTTTGCCTCACAGTTCGTCTTAATTTTCCTTGCATTTAGCGCGATTTGGACGATGGGTTTGATGGGAACGGTTCGGTCTCTCACAAGAAAATATTTCCATGTCTATAATCTGGTTCCCGATTTCACGCCCGAAGCCTTTACGCCAACATTGTCCTACTCGGCTTGGTGGATTACCGGAGTGACGGTTGTGTTCTACGCTGTAGTCAGTTTTGCTATTCTGGTTACGCTGAAGCCGGCAAGTCCAAAGGCTGAAGCACATTAGGATTTGCCTATTCTGGCTGAAGCCAAATAGAGCGTAAATAGGAAGAAAAGGAATCGTATGGCTAATCAAAGCTTCACGAAAAATGTCCTAAAGAAAACGACCATCGGAATCATCACTGGGGTGATCTTGGTTGTGGTCGCGCAGCAGACGCATTTCCCTCAAATTTTCCAGATCATGTTTTTTATTTATGCCATGTTGGGGACATTTGTGTTTATCCTTTTGGATGCTCCTCCAATGAAGCGGCTGGAGGGTGTAAAGGCAGTCGGAGCCTTACTGGTGTTTTATATCCTACTGTCTGGATTGTATATAGCCGGAGCCTCTATTCTTCCCCAGTTCGATCCTACCATTGAAGCAGGCAAAATTGAGAAAGTCCTGAAAAGGCGAAAGGCAGCGACTGAGCAGGGTAAAGCTGATGAGCTTATTGCTCGCGCAAAAGATTTGAATGAACGGGCTAAGGCCATTTCTAAGCAGTTGGCCTCGTTTGGCGGTGCGGCAAAGGTGGAAGTGGTTGAAGGGGCGGGCGCAGCAAGTGGTGCTGCCTCTGGTGATATTGTGGCCCTCGGCAAAGAACAATGGGAGCTTCAGGAGTGTTACAACTGCCATAAGTTATTTGGGTCAGGCGGGAAAAAGCGAGGTCCTGTAATGGATAACATTGGCAATCTCATGACCCCTGAACAACTTAAAGAGAAAATATTATATCCCAAGAAATGGAAGGCAGAAGGATTTGATAAGCAATACAAGAAGGGGAAAATGCCAGATAAGTATCGAGATCTGATGTTTGATGAGGAAATTGATGCTCTTGTTGCCTTTCTCGCATCTTTAAAAGATACATCAGTGACCACTCCAAAACCGATTAAAATGTATTAATCCATTTGAATTTACGAGGATTCGTGTAAGGCATGCAACCTAAGCTCGCGGCAAAAACCCTATGTGGTGACCACGAAGTCGGAAAGATTTCAAAGGTCATAGTTGACCCCCTGTCACATGAAATTAGTCATGTGGTGGTCAAGGAAAGCGGATCTCCGGGTGTCGATCGACAGATTCCCATAGGGCAAATTCAGCAGGTCGTAAGTGAAGAGGAAATTATTCTTCGGTGCTCGCCCGAAGAATTTGGGCAATTTCCGGCTATTGATCGTGATCAATATGTCACGATTCATGATGTAGAAATCGCCCATCTGGAAGATCATCTTCACGTAGAGCCTGGTGAAGTCTTAGTGCCTCTTCCTTGTCTCGAGCAGGGCGTGCCCCGAAGAACCTTTTTTAATAATATGACTCATGCGATCGGAACGCTTATTGCCCTGCCTCTCGCCTATCCTGTCTTGAAATACTTGATGAAGCCTATGTTTAAGCCTTTTGATAATGCCTGGTTCTCTGTGGGAAATATCAAGAAAATTAAGAAGGAAAATATTGGCTTCCAATTTAAGTTTACTCGAGGTTTCAAAGAAGCCTTTATGCCAGAACAGCAAATTGAAAAAAATATCTGGATCGTCAATGCAACGCCTGAAGTACAAAAGGCTGTGTATGGGGGGAAAGACGCAAAGTTTTTTGACAATAAAGGCGAGTTACTTCACGTAAATAAAGCCAATTCTCCGTACATTGGATTTTCAGGGAAATGTCCCCATTTAGGTTGTGGATACAAGTGGCGAAAAACGAAGAGTAATCCTGAGGGTGTGTTTCTCTGCCCTTGTCATTTGAGTCTTTATGATGAAGCAGGGAAAGTCATTGATGGCCCGGCCCCACGCGGTCTGGATGTCCTGCCTATGCAAGTTGACGCTGCAGGGGAAGTAAAAATTATTGATATCGAATACAAGGCCGGCGTGAAAAATCAAATTCGTCTCTTGTAAGAATCGTTTTTTAATTCGAGGAAATTTCCTTCATGCAGCAGGATCCCCAGCCCGTCAATCAACCCAATCCATTTGAAAAGGTTATTGAGTTCGTTGATGAACGGGTAGGTCTAAAAACCATTCAGGCTAAAATGCTCAATGAGCCAATTCCTGGTGGGTCCAGGTGGGCCTATGCTTTCGGGTCGGTTCTCCTTTTTATCTTTATCCTTCAAGTGGTCACTGGGATTTTGCTGATGTTTTATTACGTCCCCAGTACCGACCATGCCTACGACAGTACGCAGTACATCATTCATGAAGTCGACTACGGATGGTTTCTCCTGAGTTACCATTTTTGGGGCTCATCGGCCATGGTGGTCATGGTGTTTGCCCATATGTCTCAGGTTTTTTTATGGGGTGCCTATAAAAAACCTAGAGAACTCATCTGGTTGGTTGGATTGGCCCTCTTTGGGATTGTGATGGGATTTGGCTTTACGGGATATCTTCTTCCCTGGGACCAGCGGGCCTATTGGGCTACAGTTGTGGGCGTAGAAATCATGGATAAGACTCCGATTGTTGGGGATTTCATGGCAAGATTCCTCAAGGGTGGACCCACTCCCGGTCAAATGACGTTGAGTCGATTTTTTGTCATCCATGTGATGGTGTTGCCTGCCGCGTTAGCTGGATTAGCTGGTCTTCACATATTCTTGTTTAGAAAAGCCGGTCCTGCTGGACCATTCAGGGGAACTCCTGATGAAATTAAGGCCAAGACGGATTATTTCTTTCCTCGGCAAATCTGGAAAGATATCGTGGCTATGGCCAGTGTGTTCCTGATCATTTGCTCATTAGCGTTTATTGAGCCAGTTGTCTTGTTGGAGCAAGCCACACCTGATCCTGGTGATTATCATCCTGAACCGGAATGGTACTTTCTTTTTCTCTTCCAATTGTTGCGTCTCAAGATGTTTGGAGGAGAGTTTGGTCAATTTCTTGGCGCTATTGCCATTCCGGGGGCTTTTATGGCTTTCCTTGCTGCCCTGCCATTTATTGATACCAATCCCGAGCGTAACCTTTTTAAAAGGCCGATAGCCCTAGTCGGTTGGACTGTGATTATGGTTTTTATTCTTATCTTTACGGTTTCGGCAATTATCAATCGGGACTTCTTGCATTAAGTTTCTGATGCCAATGTCAAACATAAAATTGGGTCTCCTAATTTTCTGGCCAACCTTTTGGACAGGGTTCCCCATTAAAATGGTGTTCTGCCTGTTGCTGTTGGCAGCTCATATGCATCCCTGGGGAGGAGCTGGGCTATTTCTTCTGTTATTGGTGTCTATCCCTATTGATATTTGGTCTTTAGGGCTATGTGCAAGAACGGTCTTCATTGATCGTCTCAAAGTTGACTCGCCACCAGGTATCGGCGTGGGTCTTTGGATTAGATGGGCGGTGTTTTCAGCCATAGTGCTGCCTTTGATCAAAATCATTGTTTCAGCGACAACAGGAGTCGCAAAATCTGTGACATCAAGTATTGTCCATTCGATTAAAGAAGGCATCTATGAAATCCCACTTGCAGAACAAATTAGTTTAGAGCTTGTCATGTGGGGAAGTGTGGCATCAGGAGTCCTCATTCTCTGTATCTTGGGGTGGCTGTACGGACTTGGTTGGCTGACTCAATCATTTGTGAAAGATGCGAAGCCTTTAGATGGAACAGAAGAGGAAAGAGCGAACTTTTGGGATGGTCTTCGAATCCCTGCTGACCAGCCACTTTTGTTGACCGCTTTTACCGGGGCAGGAGTGGTTCTGGTCTTTGTTTTTTGGGCTCTGTTGCCGGCATCGACGCCTCACCCACATGAAGAATATGAGTTTATCAACAGTGGCAAAAAAGAGGTAAAGGTTGAACCCAAAAAAGTCTTAAAAGAAACCGAAAAGGTTTTGGCTAAAGCAGAATTAGTTGTGAAAAAACTTGAAGAAGAACAAGGCGGTGCCTCAAGTGATGCTAAAGATCCAAAGGCAAATGAGCCTGCTGCCGAAGAGACGCAACCAGAACAAAAAAAATAAAGAAAATTGGAATTGAATGTTTTCTGAACTAGTAACAGGAATGCCGCATGCGTTATAAGTATGCGAAATCTTTTCCGATGCGTAAAAATGAACGAGTGAAGGGGGCCTTGTGATGAAATCGGCCAACTACATACAGGAATCAAACGTCAAGACTTTGCTGGAAAAGATGCCAACGATCTTTAAGTGGGTGAGTTTCCTCTCTGTCTTGTTGCTTCCGGTCATAGCCTTGGCGGCTGGGGCTGATACCAAAGCCATGTCTGTAGAGTATCGTGATGTTCCAGGAATTGGAAGTAGAAATTTAGTTTGGATTGTCGCCCAACAACATCTGTTGCTGGCGGGGTTCGTATTGGGTGTGCCGATTTTTGGTTGGGTGTGTGAGATTGTCGGCTGGAAGACCAAGGAAGCGCGATATGACAAGTTGGCCAAGGAGTTTACCAAGCTTCTGACTTCTGCCTATGCCACCACAGCCCTTTTTGGTGGCATACTTCTCTTCTTGCTTATTGGTTTGTATCCAAAATTGATGGCATATCTCACCGATATGTTTTTCCCTTCTTTCCTCGTCTATTGCTTGTTATTTCTGGCTGAGACCGCAACCTTGTATATGTATTGGTATGGCTGGGATTACATGCAAGGGAATAAAAAAGCCTTTCATCTCTTTCTAGGGTTTCTCCTGAATTTGTTTGCCATCGGAATTATGATCGTTCCCAACTCTTGGGCCACATTCCAGGCAAGTCCTGTGGTCGTGGCAGATGGTGACGCATGGACGAGAGCTTGGATGGCGATGCAGAACCCAACATGGTGGCCAGTCAATATTCACCGACTCATCGCAAATGTGGTGCTTGGTGGGTTTATTGTCGGCGCTTATGCTGGAATCAGATACCTTTTGGCGGTATCCCGTGAGGAACGGGAACATTACGATTGGATGGGCTATGTCGGAAACTTTATTGGGGTGTTTGGGATGTTGCCCCTCCCATTCGCCGGTTATTGGTTAATGCGGGAAGTGTATCAATATAACCAGCAGATGGGGATTACCCTGATGGGTGGATTCCTTGCCTGGTTGTTTATTCTCCAAGCGATGCTTATTGGTGTGCTCTTCCTAGGAGCCAATTATTATTTTTGGATGGGTATTACGTATAGGATACCTGGGTCTGAAAACTCCTATAAAAAACCGATAATGGCGATGTTGGTCGTCTTATTATTATGTCTGGGCGTGTGGATGACTCCTCATACATTGGTGGCGAGCTTGGCAGAAGCCCAAAAAATGGGGGGGACTCACCATCCGTTGCTAGGAGTGTTCGGCGTCATGTCTGCCAAAATGACGGTGGCTAATATCATGATCCTCGTGACGTTTATGAGTTTTATTATGTATTGGCGCGCGGGGAAACAAGAAACTGCTGGGTGGGCAAAAGCGGCAAAAGCTATCATGAATGGATTGTTGGCTATTGCTGCTATCGCGGTGATTGTTCTAGGGGTATGGGGTTATTTTGTCCCGGCTATTATTCGGATTAATTATTTCTCTGTGGCCCAAGTCCTCATAGTAGGTTTTATCATGGTGACCTTTACGCCTTTGACCGCTTTGTTGTTGAAAAGTGCGAAGACGACAACAGAAATGGTCTGGGGGAAAATGCCCATACGAGCCGGGTATTGTTTGGTGCTGAATGCCGTGATGGTGATTCTGTTGATGTCTCTCATGGGTTATGCACGGTCCTCTTCACGAGTCCATTGGCATATTTATGGAGTGATGCGAGATACGTCGGAATATGCATTTTCCCCAGCACTTGGCTATGCGGCTGCTTTTATGTCGTTGAATACGTTTGTCTATTGTTTGCTCGTCGCCTTTATCTTTTGGGTGGCGACGTTAGGAGATAAGGCAAAGGCTCAGCAGGCTCAAGCCGCGGTAGCTGATGCTCCAGGAGGGGCGCCAGCTATGGCTGGCGGGGCACCAAGTTCTGGAGAAAATTTTGAATCTGGGATCCTCGAAAACCACAAGTGAGGCATCATGAGTGAAGTTGCGTTACTCCAAATAATTGGTCTGTGCGTTGTTGGAGCTGGGATTTTCATTCTGTTGTTTATCAAGGGGATGTTTCTCAGGGTCGTCGGTTTTGTGGCCATGGTTTTGGGTTCTTTTAGCCTCATAGCTTTGGGTGTTCCGCAAGTGGCCTCTTTACCTCCAGCTATCGAAAAATTCGATCTCGCAAAGGTGAAAAGCCCTGACGATTTAGCGGCCATTGGGCAAAAAATATTCTTTAGTAAAGGACAATGTGCGTTGTGTCACTCGATCGGACCGAGTCACTCAGCTCGATGCCCGGATTTGAACGGGATTGGAGCTAAGTTGGCTCCAGAGTTTCTCTATGAGAGTCTCACCCAACCGCAAGCTTACATTTATTTAGATTTCCGTCATGCTACGAAGCCTGAGGAATATCCTGCACGTATGCCCCATATCAATAAAGATCCCATTGGACTTACGAAGCCTGAAATTTTTTCTGTGATTGCCTTTCTTCAAAAGATGAGTGGAGAGCCTATTAGTATAAAGGTTGAAGATGTTATGGATTCGGAGGAAGACCAGACTGAAACGGTAGAAGTTGCCTTGAATGCCAATTCTGGTTCTACGAGTTCTGTACTAGTAGAAAGTGGCGTGGCTCCGTAAGATGGAACATCGGAAAACTGGAGGAACGAGATGAGAGGTCCAATCACGAGCGGTGCAATCCTTCTCGCAGGGGTGTTTGTGTTTTTGAAATTCATTCTTCCCTTATTTACGGCGCCTCTTCCAGCAAGTTTAATTTATCTCTATATGACCCTAGCTTTTAGCGGAATCATGCTTTATGGAACGATGAGCGCCTCCTCGCTGGAGTCTCTCATGGGTCCTGTTTTTCGATTCTTATCGGGTGAGGGCCAGTCGGGAACCGGAAAATTGGCACGGCTCGCGGTCTTGGTATTATTTCCCTTATTAGTCGGGTGGCAAACCTATACGAGTTTAGCTCCTAGCGATCTTCCTCCTGGGGAAAATCGGACGATTCACCCTGCCCCACCTGGGGAGTTTGTAGGGTTGGCCAATCCGTATCAGAATAATGAAGCCAACATTAATATGGGGAAAGGGCTGTATGCGGCCTATTGCTCGCCTTGTCATGGAGCGAACTATGATGGGAAAGGCCCAGCAGCGAAAGGCTTTAATCCTCCACCTGCGAACTTTGCTGATCCTGGCACTATCGCCCAACTACAAGAATCATATCTTTTCTGGAGGATAAAAAAAGGCGGGGTAGGTTTACCAGTAGAAGCTATGCCGTGGAAGTCCGCTATGCCTCGCTGGGAAGTTGAATTACCGGATGAGTTTATCTGGAAAATTATTATGGGGGAGTATGATGGTGCCCATCAATCTCCCCGGACTTGGGAAGAAGACGATTAAGGGACCTCATCCATTACTTGAGAACGGTGTCTTTGTGGAGAATATGACATGCTGAACAAACTGAGATTCCTTGCAACAGTTACCCTTGTAGGAATATCTGGAATACTCGGTTCTACTGTGGGATTTGCCAGTGATCCTCCACCTGCTGATGAAGCCGCTGGAAGTGTTTCCATCCGAATGTATCAAGTTGAAGGCAGCCTTCCGGCAGATGATCCAAACTCTCCGCAATGGTCGGCCGTCCCGGAATCTATTTTTAAATTAGCCCCACAAGTGCATTGGCCTGAACGTATTCAGGAAGTGACGGTTCAATCAGTGAAGGTCAAAGGTTTACATGATGGGCAAAATCTTGCAATTTTGGTTGAATATGAAGATCCCACCGATGACGCTAAAGATGCTGCTGCAATAGAATTTATGGTGGGAGACAAAAAGGCTCACTTTGCGCATGGCCAGCCAATGCTTCAGGTTGAAGGTGGCCCGGTCAATATTTGGTTTTGGAAAAAAGAAAATGGGAAAGCGCTTGATATGAGTGCCCAGGGATTTAAAACTTTGGCCGCTCAAGAGAAGCAAGATGTCCAAGCCACGGGAGCATGGGAAGGTGGTTCTTGGAAAGTGGTATTTACGCGGGCGCTCCAAACAGAAGATGAACAAGACGTCCAAATAGAGCCTGGCGAGTGGAGGAGTGTCGCTTTTGCTTTTTGGGACGGGGCTGTGGTGGATGGCCTGGTCAAAGAAAAAGGTAGCCAAAAGGCAGTATCATCTTGGTGGTCGATTCGAGCTGAACCTAGTGCTGATAACTCTATTTACGGTTGGGTGATTTTTGGGCTGGCTCTGGCCGCCGCATTTGAATTTGTTGTGGTACGGAAACTGAGAAAGGGCCAATCAGCATGAAACGGATGGCCAAGGGTATGATTACGAATACCTTTTTGAAATTTTTCGGAATAGGCCTGATCGCCAGTTTTGTCTTTTATGGCTGCGCAGGTGATGAAAAAACGGCCAAAGGCAAAAAACTATACCACCATTATTGTAGCCATTGTCATGGAGATTCAGGACAGCAGGGTGAAGGGTTTAATTGGGACCGGATGCCTGACCCACGTCCAAAAAACTTGGCTTCGAATGCAGAGATGTCAACTTTCAGCGACAAAGAAATATTTGATACCGTCTATCGAGACATGCGTGATACGGAAGATCCAGTCGTCTTAGATGATGACAATTATTTTGCTGTTTCTACCATGCCGACATTTAAGTATACGCTATCTGAAGAAGAAATTTGGGGGATTGTTGCTCATGTTCGGACCCTCCATGGCATGTCTTTGACCTTTGATATGGTTGGCCGCAAAAAAGAATTAGAAGAGGCTTACCAAGCCGCAAAACCAGAAATGGAAGCGGCCCAAGCAGCTTATGAGGCTGCCACTGAAAAAGCCGAAGCGGCTCAAGAGGCGTATGAGGAGACCTTGACCGATGAGCAACTTGAGGACTACGAACCTGAAGACATCACGCTTCCAGAAGAGGCGGCATTTCTAACAGCCAACGGAAAATTTGAAAAAGCCAAAGCTGCATTTGAGTATTTTTCTAAGCGTCCGAAAAAAACTCGCATTGAACGCCCGGACCTGACTATTTCTGAGGCTGATTTGGCTCAACAAGTTGATTTGGGAAAAAAGCTGTATACTGACACCTATGGCTGTAATGGCTGTCATAGTATTAATGATGTTGGTGGGTTGGTCGGTCCAACATTAGACCGTGCCGGGTTTCGATTGAATCCAACATGGATTTATCGATGGATCCGCAATCCTCAAGCGATGAAAAAACATACACGGATGCCTAACTTAGGTGCTTCGGATGCAGATGCCAGGGCCTTAACTTATTACCTTGGGACGTTGCGGGCTCCCATACCTGAGGCGCCTGTTCCTGAAGCGGAATAATTTTTAATTTAGTTTCCTCTTTCCTCTATTAGGCATTGCCACGCCCATTTCCTTATTTCTTAATTGTGCCTTGTCGTGTTCATTCATTGGAGAATTACTAAGTGCCTAGGAATATTCCAACGAGGACAATCGCTCCTATCCAGCAATGTTGTTTGAATAGCATGAAAGCCCGTTGAGAGGTAATCTCTGAGCGAAGAAGGACGATCTGATAGGCCATGAGAAGGGCTATCAAGATTAACCCCACAGAGTATTCGGCTCCAAGATTACTGATCTTGCCGGCTACCGATAGAAAAAATAGCATGGAACAGGTGGCAAAGCCCACACCAAGCCAGGTGTAGGAGCCAAATAAGATGGCGGAGGATTTGACACCGATTTTTTTATCATCTTCTCTATCCTGAACGGCATAAATTGTATCGTAGACAATAGCCCAACAAATCGTAGCTGCGAACAGCAGCCAGGTTCCTGGCTCTAATTCATTACGAACAGCAGCCCAAGCCATGACCCCCCCCCAGCCAAAGGCTACCCCAAGTATTAATTGCGGAATATGAAGGAATCGCTTACAGAAGGGATATAACCCGGCGAGGAACAATGCGATTGGGCTTAGGGCCCAGGTGAGAGGGTTCAGAAACCACAGGAGTCCAGTTGCGCTAAAAAGTAATATGAGTAAAAACCCCATCGCATGCTTTGGGCGTAACTGTCCTGATACTAATGGGCGGTGGCGGGTTCGTTCCACTCGTCCGTCATAGGAGCGATCTGCAAGGTCATTCATAATCACTCCAGCGCTGCGCATAAGAAAAGATCCTATGACAAAAATGATAAGTAGCTTTAGCGATGGCAACCCTTGTGAAGCAAGGACGAGGGACCACAAAGTAGGAAAGAGTAACAAGAGAGTCCCCGTCTGGTTAAATAGCCGAATAAGATTAGCAAAGGCTAGGAGCCGAGGTGTGGACTCAGAAGATTCAGAAGGCGAGAAGGCTGTCATTAATAGATTAGAAAATAGTTTTGTTTGAAATCAGACAGAAACGAGAGAACCCTCAGTTGAGAAGTAAGAAAATTAATCTCGTAACGTTGGTTTCTTTATTGTACCGTGAATCGGGTGATACAAAGAATGTCTTCAGGGGTATTCGAGGGGGCCACCACGATCATCCATTCGCCTGAATGGATTTCAGGTTTTAGAGATTTCAAGCTCCACATCCGATACCCTGATGAGGGGCGGATGGAAAGATTCACTTCCGAGACTTTGGTCCAGGTTCCTTCTATCTGATGATGCCAGCTATGCCGTAATGTCCCCTGGGTTGCTGCGACGACTTTCGTCCAAAAAACCACTTGAGATGTTTGACTGGTTTTGACCATAGGAATGGCGGCTTGGCCATTTTTGTCCTTTTCGCAATAAGCGAAAGGAGAGAATATGCCTACAGGGTTTCGATTGGAGATATCCCTGGAAATAACAACTTTTTCAACCTGAAAGTCTGATCCGGCATACACAGGAATCATGAGCAATAGTATTCCCAGTACTACCAAGCTACTTTTAGCAATAGATTTACCCACATTCTTCATAATTTCCCCAAATCTTTTACTAAAATTCCTCATAGGAAATTAGGCGATCTTTCCACGCATGTCAATGTAAGGAGAAGGAGTGAGACCAGGGGAAGAATAGTGACGCGCCTCCTTATTGCCCGCAGCTTTAGTTGACGATGCCAAGTGACGAAAGGTATAAATGACCACAAATGCAGTGTTTTAGCATTGTGTTCCCAATTGTTTGAAATTTTCTTGCTTCTCACTTCCTGTTTTTAGCCGGCGTAGCTCAGTGGTAGAGCAACGGTTTCGTAAATCGTTGGTCGGTGGTTCAATCCCACTCGCCGGCTCCATTTTTTTTCAACACATAGCCCCTAATCCCCACGTTTTCTGGTGTCTTATTTCAGAGTAAGGTGACAACGGTTTTTGCCATCCACTGTGGGCAAATTCCACTTGTCGTGATGCAGTGATAACTAATTTTAGGAAAAATCTCGCGTTTGAAGGCCAGCTTGGAAGCCGGCTGTTGAAGTACTTGTGTGGGTTGGTTTAAGTTTCTCTTTCAAGAAGAGTGCAACTGAAAAGATTGACAATGTTTACTTGGCCCCATGGAGGGTCTAAAGAAAACGAATGAGTGGTCATGATTAGATTAAAACTCATCCGCTACTAAAATCGAAATCGGCTAGTCTCTCGAATCGTCTGCTGGATAGGCGCCTTCTTCTCCGTGCACCTCAGTCCCAGTACAGGCAGGATCAAACACACAGATTATTCGCATTTGCGTTTTGGCTCTGAGAACATGCTTTTCGTGTTGATTGAGCACATAAACGGTTCCTGGCGAAATTTGATAGGTTTTTTGTTCAGGAGACAACACCTCCACCTCTCCTTCACCTTCAATACAATACACCACTTCTAGGTGATTCTTGTACCAAATATGAGTCTCGGTATTAGGGTATATAATAGTATCATGGAGCGAAAATCCTAAATGGTCTTTTTTTAAAAGCAATCGGCGACTTTGCCATTGCTTTTCAGGAGCCGTCACGTCGTGCTGGGTTCCTAAAACTTCCTTCAATGTTCTAACAATCATTTACTGCATCCTTATGCGATAGTTGCCTGAATTGCCGCATCAATAATATCAAGTCCATCTTGCAAAACTTCTTCTTCAATCGTTAATGGAGGGAGAAACTTGAGTACATTTTTTTTCACTCCCGTTACTTCGATGATTAAGCCCAAATTAAATGCGTGCTCCGCAATCTTGGGAGCCAGATTATTCGAAGGAAACTCTAGACCAAAAATTAAACCTTTTCCTCGTACTTTGATATTGAGAGCCTCATACTTTTTTTGAAAAGTCTGAAATCTTTCCGCAGCAAGATCCGATTTATGAATAACAGATTGAGAAAACGCCTCATCTTTCCAGTAATCTAAAACCTCTGCTCCCGCGACAAATGCCAAATTATTGCCTCTAAACGTCCCAGAATGCTCACCAGGTTTCCATTGATCAATGGCAGGCCTTATTAGTACCAAAGAAAGTGGCAATCCTCCTCCGATAGATTTACCTAATGTCACAATATCCGGACGGATGCCTGCATTCTCAAAGCTAAAAAACGTTCCAGTCCTCCCATTGCCAACTTGAATGTCGTCGACAATTAATAAGAGATCAAAATCACGACAAACTTGTTCAAGATCCCGTAACCATTGATCAGTTGCTAGATGCACTCCACCTTCAGCCTGAACAGTTTCAAGTATAACGGCGGCAGGAAGATCAATACCGCTATGATTATCCTCCAGAAAGCGCCGGAGATACGCTATGGTGTCAATTCCCTCACCCAGGTAACCATCGTATGGCATGATCGTCACATTCGATCGATTCATATATGGCCTATTCCGAATCAGATCGTTAGAGGTAAGGGTTAATGATCCCAAGGTCATTCCGTGAAATGCATTTGTAAATGCAATAATATTGGAACGCCCTTTCACCAGCCGAGCTAATTTCAATGCCGCTTCAATCGCATTCGTACCAGTGGGGCCGGTGAATTGAATTTTGTACTGCAACCCTCTCGGCTCAAATATAATCGAGGAAATTTGTTTTAAAAAATGTCTTTTTGCAGTAGTCGCTTTATCTAAGCTAAGAAGAATCCCATCTTCTTGGACATACTTTAAAATAGCTCGTTTAACCTGGTCGTTATTGTGGCCATAGTTAAGCGATCCTGCCCCAGCAAAAAAATCTATATACCTCTTCCCTTCCTCATTAAACAGATATGCTTCTTTGGATTTTTTGAAAACTGTAGGAAAACAGCGGATATAAGAACGCACTTCAGATTCTAATGAATGAAATATTTGCATATTTGTTGAAACTTCCTGATATCCTGTTTCGGGGTATTCAGTCGTTTGCATGACTGAGTTAGGGATTCTCTCATAAGTGGCCATATGATCTCCATTCGGGCGCAATTAGAGCATTGCAGATTTATCTGTGGGTGAATCAGCTTGGGGAATGCTAAGATGCCATTTTCATCGGTTAATAGGATACGGAAATCTTGCTCACTTTCTTATTCCTTTTAGAGGCCGCCCATCTTTATTAGAGCGAATTATGGTAAACATTCACAAAAGGATCAGTGTATTATTGGAAAATTATAAAATTTTACCTAGACTATTTCGTGATGATTGACTTTACAAAAGAAGAAACCTATCTCGCCACTCGTCCTCCCTTTGATCGTGCCATGACATTGATGGCAGATGCTTACAGGTCCAGGAAGTTTTTTGAGCTCGAAAAAGATCGTGTGTTCTCAAGGAGTTGGGTTTGCGTAGGGTATGTATCACAAGTAGCTCAACCCGGAGATATTTTTCTCACCACTGTAGCTGCCCAACCCTTAATGATCACGAGAGACAAAACAGATAACATTCGTGGATTCTATAATGTCTGTCGACATAGAGGATCTCGATTGATTGATGAAGATGGAAACTATGAGTCGATCCGTTGTCCCTATCATTCCTGGAGATACTCGTTAGATGGCAGTTTGCTCTCAACTCCCTTTTTTCATGCAGAGAATAATTCACAGGACGACAGTCTAGTCTATTCAGACGAGGCAAATAATTTCAATAAAAAAGATTTCCCTTTATTCTCAGTCCATGTGGATATCTGGGGTTGTTTTATATTTGTCAATCTCAATCCTAACCCGATTCCACTGAAGGAATGGTTAGGTGATTTGCCCGATCGCTTGAGACGTTATCCCTTGAAGGATCTGGGATTGGTCGCTCGGAAACATTACGCCTTAAAAGCTAATTGGAAAATCGTGGCGGAGAATTTTACTGAAAACTATCATTTGCGGTGGGTTCATCCTAGACTTACTCAATTCTCAAAGCTTGAAAACAAGGCACGATTCCAAGGGCCAGGGATGTACAACGGCTGGTGTACGTCCCCATTAACCCCAGATCCTACAACAGTGGACATGCAGCTTGTTCCGCATCACACATTAAACGCAACCGAAAAAAATAGCGCGTATTTTTTTCTTGTCTTTCCCAATCTGTGTTTATTCGTGCTCCCGGATCATATATTTGCATTGCTGTATCAGCCAAGCGAGACTGGCGAAACGCAGGAAACCGGAGATATGCTTGTTCTTCCTTCGACCATGAATGATCCGGATACAAGACACAGAATCGGCAAGATTCATGAATTTTGGCATGAGGTGAACTTAGAAGACCAAGAGGCAGTGGAGCGCGTGCAGAAAGGAATGGCAGCTCAAGTATACCAGGGAGGGAGAATGAGCTCACAGTATGAAGAACCCGTTCATCGGTTTCAAAATATGGTCATCGATTGCATGATTGGAAATATTTCCATTCCTCCCGGTGACCTTTGATCCGTTGGGCTCACATCGAATGCCAATCGATCCAATTTAGTTATCTATGAATGAAACCTTATACGCGAGAGCTCTTGCCAATGCTTGACCCAAGATAGGCCATTAATTACCAAAAATCGGGGATTGAGCGTTGAAACTATCTGAGAACTTCTCTCGATTGCATTCTTCATTTCACAACAGGCATTTCAGGAGAGACGGGGTGACTTCTATCCAGCCCCCATGGTTCATCAGAATGAATGGTGAACAGGAGCGAGTGAAAGATCATTTGATCGCGGGATTGGAGGCGGCGCAATGAGTGATACGCAAGCAGACTTTCTAGGTGGAGACCTTCGGGTTGTGGTGAATGAGGAAGAACAATATTCAATTTGGCCTATGGATCGCGAAATTCCCGCGGGATGGAAAGAGATAGGATTCACAGGGGAAAAGGAAGATTGTCTTGAACACATCAAAAAGGTTTGGAAAGATTTAAGACCCTTGAGTCTGCGTAAACATATGGAGGAATTGGAGGAGAACTGTGCCACCTCCAAAATAAAAGAATCAATAAGTCCCGAGAATGACACAGAAGAATTAGGAAATCCTCAATACGATGTCGTCGACTTTTTATCCACAGGGGATCATCCAATTGAACTAGCAATAAAATCTGAAAAAAAAGAAATTGGAATGAAAAAATCAATTGATCAAGGATATGTCGTGATTCGATTTCTCGATACGAGAGGCAGTACAGAATTAGGAGTTCGACTTGAGCGTAAACTTTGTGTTTTAGGTAATGAAAATCTCGATAAGCTGACAGGCAGAATACAGATCGTGGGGACTTTAGTGTTAAATGACGTCAGGGTTCGTGCCACAGCGGACATCAATCTAGAAGATTTAACGGGAACTGGCCATCTTGATCCTATTTAAAGTGATCTGATGAGTGACCGATAATTTGAGCCTTTGTTAAGGGAATAGTACTGAAAAGGTGAAGATAAAGCGGTAGTCTTCAGTGCCTTCCCCGCCTTGCTGCTCGCTTTCCTCATTCAGATTGGTCCATACAGGGACTTTGATCCCAGTCGCCAGGCTGACATTGCTCCAATAGGCGCGAATGCCTGGCAAAAGATACAACATCTCGCCCCCCGTCGCCCGCTCATTCTCCCCATTCGTTCGATCTCTTCCGAGCTTGAGGTACTGGGGTTCCAGGGAGAAGTCTAACCGTAACTTCTGAGACAGATTTGTGTAGGTGCGGGCGATCAGTGCCGGATTGATCCGATATTCCGTTCCGAAGCGAGTACGATTGCCATCCGCATAGCGGTTCTTGAGAAACGCGTTGCGCGACAATTCAAGGTTAAAGGTCAGTCGGTCAGTCAGGGTTTTGGTCACTGTCAGCCCAGTTAAATATGAAGGGGCTCCGAAGCCAGTGGATTTTCCGGGATCAATGTTCCCATTGTGATCACGACGGTTCTCGTCTCCTGTCGGAATGCTGGCGCCGCCGAACACGGTGAAGCGCCAGTCTTCCAGGTCATCCAGGCTTTCATTGGCCGGTGTGAGTTGTAACCCCTCATCCCATTTGAAGCCAAGCTGGCCGAAGAGTGAGATATCTGCAAATCCCCTTGTGTCAAAGCCTCCTGGCTCGTCGATCTTTTCATTATAGGGAACAAACACATACGCGGAAAACCAGGGGGTCACGCCATACCCGATTCCCCCAATCCAGAAGTTGGCATAGTCACTCTCGGGGTTTGAAGGATTGGAATCGAACGTGTCGTACTCCGCACGGTCGAGTTTGAGGTAAAGAAGGAATTTTCCATCAGGTAGGGTTGCAGAAGTGGCGGCCTCGAGAGGAGCCCCTGGCCCTTCGAGCCCGGCTACCCCAATCCCCGCCACACCGTGGTGGGCAAAGGATGTTGTGGACCAACCCAATAGAGCACACACACCGATCAGAGCGGGAACCAAGAAATGTTTGAGGGGAAACGCGCGCGCTGACATTTCTTAACGCTCTTCTGGTAGCCCAAAAAACAGGGCAGTTGCGCGTATGAGTTTGTCAGCTTTCGTCCTATCAAGTGGAGGTTCTTTGATGCTTCCAGTGATCACTTGGAGTCCACCGTGCCGGACTCGAATGTTCATCCTCCCATCCTTGCCCGTCACTCCGCGTGGTTTGCCATCATATGCCATTGTTACACCTTCAAGAGGCTTGCCCTCCAGCATCACTAGTAGACGAAGCTTCTGCCCATTTTCCAATCCAAAAGGGTTCTTTTCTAGAAGAATTTCTAAGCCATCTGATAATGGCTTAGGAGTGGGTATGTCTATCCACTCATTGAGCAGTTTTGTGCTCTCGAGGGCACGCCAGCTCGATAGGGCGTCAGAGACTTCGTCTTTAGGTTGATTCAGAGTCTCGGTCCACGTTTGCGACCAATAGCCTGTGTCCATCTCCACCGTAAGAGCCGTGCATGGTCCAGGTATCCGTGCGGGGTAGTGCAGAGGAGGATCGATGGTGCGAACCACTCCATTCTGATCAGCACAGTAGACCTTTTTGATGATGGCTGGATCATAGGGAACAATATTCTCTCCTTCGTGTTGGATCAGATGATGCCCTCGATAGAGTACATAGTCTTGGCTTTCGAATTCGAACCAATAATCGTGCGCGTTGGAGGGATCGCATAGAAACAAGAAAAGTCCTAAGAGCAGGCCAATCGATTTGAGCACATTAGGCATGAGACTCGTGGTGGTCATTGGTGATAAAGACACATGTCGTTTTTCATTGCTAGAAGATATCATACCTGCATCACCTTTCTCGAAAGTAAATTTAGTTTCATTTAAGCCTGAATCTACAATTTTTTTGATAGAATGAATATAATACATATCGACTTATGACCACATTTGTCTGTAACACTGACTTTCGTTACGACGAGATGGTGAATCAAAAGCTAGTAGTCAAAAAACAGGTCATACAGCATGAAGGCCATATAATACAAGATGAATTCGCAACACTGAAAAGTGTTGGCTCCTTTCTACAAATGATGAGTAGGTAGCATTTCCAAGAGGCGACGAACAGCTCGATGATTCTATTAGTTTGGCCTTGTCTTGATTGGGGAATTAGTTCCTCTCTTTTTGAACTCTTTCTAAAATGGTCTTCAGATGAATACTTAACTCGTGTACATAAGGTTGCGCGAACATTTTGGCACCACTGGTAGCGGGGATCCGAATCATTTCAAACCCTTGAGGTGCGAAATCTTCCCATTCAAATCTCGGGTCAAGCGTACTAGTATTTCTATTGCCTGAAGCCAAAAAATACGTCATCTTTCCCTGATAAGGTTTCGGGAGGTAAGCCTCTGAAGCTCGACGATTCGCGTCCGCAATCAATCTTCTAATTTTTTCTATCTCATCTTCTTTATAAACATCATGCCGTTTCACCATTTCTGAAATTGTCTGAATTTTTTTTAAGGTATGGGGAATCCAATTTCGAAATCCGCTCCCTCTTAATTCCTTATGATAACGAAGAAATGCTTCTCGTAAGACTTCAAGCCTCGGATACTTTTTAATTTTAAATCCAGCTGAATCTGGGTTCGAATGGGGTAACCAAGCATCCATGATACCCAAAAAGGCCACGTGTTTTCCTTTTGAATGAAATTGTTGGGCCATCTCGAAAGCAACAAGACCACCCATGCAGAAGCCCACTAAGAAATAAGGCCCCTGTGGTTGAATGGATTCAACTTCACGAATGTAATTGGCTGCCAACAGTTCGATCTGCTCAATAGGTTTTTCCTTGCCGTCTAGTCCCACAGATTTGAATCCGTAGAAAGGTTGGTCTGGACCCAGAAGTCGAGATAATCTCACGAAACCTCGTCCGTTATCTCCTATAAAAGGGACTGCAAAGATGGGAGTTTTTGAACCTCTTACTTGAATGGGGAAAATTAAATCTGACGAATCAAACTTTTGCCCCTTTGCTATAACATTAGTCAATTGTTTAATGGTCGGTGCTTGTACTATCGTTGATGGAGAAAAAGACTCTCCAATGACTTTTTCAATTTCCACAAATAAACGAAGAACAAGAAGGGAGTCACCTCCCAATTCAAAAAAATTCTCATCCTTGTCTATCGAGTCTTTCCCCAACAATTTCTCCCATATTTTGGTCATTTGGCTTTCTAAAGAGTTTCGACGTTCCAAATCTTCGACCAGAGGCTCATTATTTTTCGTAGAGAAGGGAGAATTTCTTTGGGTATGAGGGATTATCGTTCCATCTTCAGTGCTCGAAAATCTTCTTTGTTTGTGCTCATTACGTTTTACGTAGGTTTCCTGTTGTAGCTTGTCGATGGTATTGGGAATTTCCGATAACTTTCGGGTCGGATTGTGTGCAATGTTCTCCAGGACTGTTTCAAAAGAGGACAACATTTTTTGTATCGACAAATTTTCAAATAACGATGTTTTATACTCCATGACCAATTTATAAGTGTTTCCCTCCTCAAATACAGTGAGGGCCAATTCAAAGTTTGTGGTGCCGTTGTGGATGTCAAGTGTCTCGATGGTGGTCCCTGGAAGTCGTAAAGACTGAGTTTGGTTGTTTTGAAAATCAAACATAGCTCGAGTCAGCGGGACTCCACCAATGTTAGATTCGCTGAGTATGTGGTGAAAAGGAACGTCTTGATGTTCAAAGACATCTAAGGTCTTAATTCGAACGTTTTCCAAAAATTCAGAAATTACCAAATCTTTTTTAAGCATTATCCGAATAGGAACTATGTTATTAAAAAATCCAATAAGATATTTTAACTCGTGACGATTGCGTCCGGAGACCGGAGTACAGATGACAAGATCTTCCTGGTCTGAATACTTAAAGAGCATCACAAGAAAGGTTGCAAGAAATAGGATGTGGCTAGAAATCCCATGATGCGTTGTTACGGTTGCAAATTCCCTAACAATTGCGGAAGTTAATGCCCGCGTTTGTGAGGCTGCCTCTGTTGTCGGTTGAGCCGGACGAGACCAATCTAAAGGCAAAACTAGTGGCACTAAATCACGCCCTAATTCTTTTCGCCAGTATTTAACCTGGACCTCGCATTGTTCACTCTCCAACCATTTACGATGCCAGCTAGAAAAATCAGCGTATTGAATTGTTAAATTTGGCAGCGATTTCTCTTGGTGAGAGATAGAGGTCTCATAGAGAGTTGTTAATTCCTTAAAAAACACAAAGAAAGACCATCCATCAGAAATGATGTGGTGCATGGTGACCATAAAGACATGCACGTGACTGTCCACTTCCAATAGTTGAGCTCGTATTAACGGACCACTTGTTAGATCAAAGAGCGCTCTCGCTTCAATATTCGCTAATCTTTCTATTTCTAAGATCTTTGTTTGTTGATCATGTTTTCTCAGATCAACTCGAGACAGGGTGAATATCACTTCAGGTGATATAATCTGAACGGGAGGAATAATACTGGAAAATGTCGTTCTAAGGATTTCATGGCGCCGAATGATTTCTTGTAAGCTGTTTTCTAGGACAAGGGCATCGAGTGGACCCTCAATTGTAAAAGCGTTATACATATTGAAAAAGGGATTTTGGGGCATGAGCTGGGTGAGCGACCATACTCGTTCTTGGGAAGGAGAAAGGAAGAGATCCTGATCGCGGGCAATCGGAGTGATCGGCTCATCTTTTATTTCACGTGGCTTGTTGGTTTCTCTAAGAAAGTTTACTATTTCTTTTTTTCGAAGTTTCAGTTCATTCTTTAAAGATTCGGTTACTTCTCCAGAAGGGGCATTTATTTCTAACCTATCATCATTTAACGTGATTGTAATGCCGGATTTTCGAAGAGAAGTAAGAAATTCTAATGTGTTCATATTTCAAATTACTCCCGACTAGACGAGAGGCATTCAGAGGAGCCAATATTCTCTTTTTTGGTCCAGAGGTGGGCCTTAATGGCCTTACTCAGCGTTGAGTTGTACTCGAAATAGTTTCTAAGTTGAGTTGAAAACATGCCGTCTTTAGGGTTGCATTAGGTGTTGCAAGAGATCCGCACACTTCAACCACTGAAAGGATAGAAGCCATGATGGGTAAGGTTACCAAAACGAAAATAAGAGCGCGAGTGTGCCGGGATATGTTAACTGACTTACTCCGGACAGGTTCTCGACATACGTAACCAGCGGTGGAAAAACTGTTAGAAGTGCAGACTGCGATTTCCGAACCAAAGCACTGCTGGGTCTGTGATATTCGCCTATCCCCCACGGGATAGTTGGTTGTGTCTGGTGGTGCCCCTGATTTCTGGCATCGGAAAGTCATAGGTTGGTCCAGGACCGACGGGTGACCCAACAAACGGTTATCGAGACCTTCACCATGGCGATGAAGAACGCCCACACAGAGTAAGGCATGGTTCATCATTTGGGCCAGGCCGTCTAATATGCCGGCTATGGATATCGCCTCAGGCATCCAATCAAATATGCGCGGCAAGGGGAATTGTTGGGGTAATCCCGTAACCGAAGGTTTCTTGCCCGTCCTGGAGGTGGAACTCACCTATATTATAGCAGTGACACGCAAGGCTCGAGGAGAAATTTTTTGAGTGCATCGAAGTTTTGTGACCGACACGTTGCCATTCAGGCCCGGCTACCAGACTGGAGTTGAGTTTGAGCAACAGGCGACCGCAGCTTAACAAGGTGTCCGCGAATTCAGGAGAAGTTCATATGGCGCATATCGTTTTAAGTGTATGGACTACTCATCCTCGGCTTAATACTAGTTTTGAACTGGCTCGCAGGCTTAAATCACGGGGACATCGCATAACATATGTGACTTACACCGGCTTAAAAAGTCGGATTTCTGAGAATGGATTTGAATTTGTCGGAATTAATTGGGGACGGTCGGTTGTCACCGATTCGAACTACCAATTTCATGGAAATATGCGATTATGGCAGAAATTAGCCAGATTCCCTGATCTACTGAAGTTGAGGCATGAGATAATCCAACGATTTGTCACCAATATGGAATTCGAGGACGCTCTCAAAGAACTCAAGCCGGATATACTAATCATCGATCTTGAAATGCAGCCCTATGTAATTGCGTCCAGCCATCTTGGTATTCCCACTATCCTGTTTTTTGACATGTTCTCAGTCTGGAAAACCCCAGGCATACCACCATTGGATTCAACCCTTGTTCCTAATAAAAGCTGGTTCCGTTGGTTAGTTATAAAATGGCTTTGGTTTTGTTGGGATGTGCAGAGGTTTCGGGATGCTATCCGTCGGAAAATCTTAACCTTTGGTACCGATTGGGTATCGGTTTTAAAAGTTCTCGCACAGTATAAGCAATTTCCCTTTCGCAAAGAAGCAGATTGTAGCCATTGGCTGACACCTTTAGTTTTTCGTTCTATTCCCGTGGTTACCACCAATGTCCTGGAAATGGAATTTTCGCCAAATCCTCCTAAGAATGTACATTATGTTGGCCCCTTGATTTCTCATAAAGATAATCAGCACAGAGCCAATGAGAATTTTGAAGAAATTTTTTGCAGTCTCATAAGTCAACGAGAGGAAAAAGGACTTGTTCGCCCGTTAATCTATTGCTCCATAAGTACCTTCGTTCAAGCGGACAAGGATTTTCTTAGGAATGTACTTCAAGTTTTTGAGATAAAAAAAGATTGGGATATGATCTTGAGCTTGAGTAAAAAAGTAAGGATCCAGGATTTGGGGCCGATTCCTTCAAATGTTTTTGCCTTCGATTGGATACCACAACCAAAAGTATTGGAATACGCCGATGGTGCTATAAGCCACGGCGGAACCACATCGATCAATGAATGTATATATTTCGGCGTTCCCATGGTGGTCTATTCAACGAAGACCATGGATCATAATGGGAATGCGGCGAGGGTCGCTTACCATAGACTGGGGATTGTGGCCGATAAAGATAAAGACAAAGTTGAGGACATTATCCACAATATTGAATTCGTTCTAACCGATTTGAATATTAAAACAAGTGTATTGAAAATGCGTGAGGTTTATCTGAACTATGAGAAGTCAAATCGTGCAGTTTCGTTTGTTGAAAATTTCCATAAGGAAGTTTCCGGGAACAAACAATGTTAGAATTTACAAAAAAAGTTTTGAAAAAAGTCTATTTGGAAGAATTTGCCAGAGATTTATTCCAGAATATATATAAAACATGGAAATATATTTCTTGGCAAAAACAGCGCAAATTTGGGCGCGTAGACCGTCGAATTAATACAGATTATTTCAAGAATCATGAAAGTAGAAAGCTTCATATCGGCTGTGGTAACAATATTATCGAAGGTTGGCTCAATGCCAATTTTTCCCCACGGTCTAAAGATATTATTCATTTGGATGCAACCCAGCCATTTCCGTTTGCTAATAGTGAGTTTGACTATGTATTCAGCGAGCACATGATTGAGCACATCCGCTTCTCCGATGGTTGCAAAATGTTGGGAGAGTGTTTTCGAATCCTAAAAGAAAATGGCAAAATTCGGATTTCCACACCTAACCTGGCTTTTTTAGTTGCCCTGTATCAAGATGAAAAAACAACATTACAAAAAGACTATTGCTTATGGGCCAATAGCAAAGAGGCGACGGACAATGTCGTGGAAACTACACCCTATTACCTAGATACCTTTGTGATCAACAATTTCGTGCGCGATTGGGGCCATGAATTTATCTATGATGAAAAAACATTGCAGTTGTCCTTAGAGACTGTAGGATTCGTAAACGTTTCTCTATGCAAATTAAATGAAAGTGAAAGTGCGACTTTTCGGAACTTAGAAAATGAGAATAGAATGCCAGCCGGTTTCATGGAATTAGAGTCAATCATAATGGAAGGAACCAAATGGGGAAAATGAATTCTCACGGACTAATTCAAAGTCAGTTTCCATGAGTATGTAAAGAACGTAAAACTAGATAGGAGCTCAATGCCTCTTCTCGTTTTATATAAATCTAATACTTCGATATCAAGGGATGCACAAATGGTAGCTTTTCCAAGGAAAACGAGAAATTCTACTGTGTTCATATTTCGAATTTCTCTCGGTGAGATGAAGTATCATCCGAAGAGGTCAGGTTCTCTTTTCTTGCCCATACTATTGTGTCGATGGCCTCACCCAGAGACTCAATAGTCGGATAGTCGAATAAATTTCTCAGGGCAATATCAACTCCCATGGTCGAACGGATTTGGGAAACGATTTGGGAAATGAGCAAAGAATGCCCTCCCAATTCAAAGAAGTTTTCCCGCACTCCGACTCGTTTAATACCAAGTGCAGCAGCCCAGATGAGCTGTAGTTTTTTTTGTGTTTTGGTTGTTGGTGAATCAGATTCTCTTTCTTTAGTGTTTTCCGAAACGGGGGAATCGGTTAAGGCCCGGTAATCAACTTTTCCATTATTGGTTCGTGGTAGTTTTTCCATGATTATAAACCCAGAAGGCATCATGAAATGAGTAAGCCTCTGTTTTAAGAAGATCCGAAGATCAGAAAGGGAAAATTTTTTTTCTTGTTCTTTGTTCTGAACATCATCTTCTCCAGTGGATCGTGATGAGTAGGTGGAATCCGTAGAGCGACTCATAAGTGTATGATCGTGGGACAACACTAGATAGGCCATCAGGCGTTGTGGTTTTTCATTCCCCGTTGGTACCTTGGAGATAGTTTCTGGTTGTCTGTCAAACTCTAAGGTAAGTCGGCGTGCAAGGAGAATGCGTTTTTCAATCGTTAAATTTTGAATTCGCGTCGCGATGTCCATTAGAAACTTTCGACTTTCCCATCAAGGCTTTTGGGCGTGAAGAACCGTCCACAGCAGATAACGCCAAGTGCAATCCACAGATTCATACCCAATATCTTGAAGCCATTGAGTCTGAAGGCTAAGGGGAACATGGAAGTCGTGTTCTCTTTGATGTTCCATCCACTGTTCCCAATCTTTCTGGTTTAGGCCTTGGACATAAGCATCTTGCTGCCATTTTTTTAAATGTTTTTGATATAAGTCATTCGTGGCGCCTCTATATTGATCTGAAAAAGCTAAGACACCGCCAGGGCGGAGCCATTTGTGAATGTTTCTAAAAAGTTCCGATTTCTCCTTATCAACAAGATGGTGAATAGCTATGCTGGACACCACAAGATCAAATGACTGGGGTTCAAATTTTATCTCACTAAAATCCCCATGGACATATTGAATCGTTTTGTATCTCCGAAGTCTCGATCGGCAACTGCTCAAGAATTTCTCTGCCTGGTCAATGACGCAAAGATTGGAAAGAGGAAAATTCTTAACAATAAGTTTAGACAAATTGCCAGAACCACAACCTAGTTCTAAGATGTTTTGGGGTTTCCAACCTGATGGTAGGTAATACACGATTGCCCACAACATTTCATCGTATCGTGGAACACATAAGTCAATAGCATGATTGTAATCATCAACCATACTATCAAAAAATTGTTTGGCCTTCTTTTCCATTTTCTTTGATAACGGATAAAAAATTATATTCCTGTTAACTTCTGGCCTAAATTCCACATCGGTTTTTCTTGCAGTTCTTAAAAACGCAATAATTTCATTGACGGGATGAAATCAGATTATCATTTAATCGTCTTATTATGGATGCCTTTTCTCAGTAGCAAAATTTCTAGTGCCATCTTTAATGATATTGTTCTTATATTTCTCTAATCCTAAGTCTTTACTTAAATGAGTTTTTTTAAGCTTTTTGAATCATTTGATGAACGTCTTCTTGGGAAAGCCTCTCTATTTCTGAGATCAATTGGTCCGTTTTTTCAAGAGGTAACTTAGATAATAGGTTAATGATCACCTCACTGTCTGTTTCAGATTCTATTCTGTGTAGAGCATTTAAGTTGTCATTGAGACTGTCCTTCACAATGACAGCTGCTTCTTGAACTCCTGGATAACATCGCAGCTGACTTTCAATGTCCCCCAAGTCTACGCGATACCCTCGAATTTTCGTTTGGCGATCGCTTCTCCCCAAAAATTCAAGGTTTCCATCGGGAAGACAGCGAACAAGATCCCCTGTTTTGTACATGAGTTCTCCAGAGTCCTCGACAAAGAGATTGGGTTGAAACCGGCTTTGCGTCAACTCGGGGTCATGCAGATAGCCTCGGGCAATACCTTCTCCTCCGATATACAATTCCCCAGAGATGCCTGCTGGCACCGGCTGCTTATCTGTTCCTAAAACATATGCTTGAGTATGTGGAATAGGTTGTCCAATCGGGACGGTTTCACTACGGATTTCTGTACGACAATCAAAGACCGTACTCCACACCGTGGCTTCTGTGGGTCCATATTCATTAAAGAGTGCTGTCTGAGGAAGCATCTGGAAATGTTTGTGAACCAGATCTAACGGACAAGTTTCTCCCGCCAGGATGGCGGTGGTTAGGGCTGTGGGAAGGCGAGACTCCAAGGACAACAAGAGTTGGTACAATGAAGGAATGCAAAGTACATGGGACACCTGATGGTCCTGAATCAAATTAACCAGGTACGCAGGATCCAAGTACAATTCCTCTTCAGGAATAAAAAGGGTGCCACTACAACTCAACGTCCAAAAAATTCCAGCGATAGAGCTATCAAAGGCAAGGCTGGAAAGTAACAAGAAACTTTGTAATTCCTGGGTATAATATTCCAATCGGGCTTGATTAGAACTCACCAAATTTCCGTGTGTGACCATCACACCTTTGGGTTGACCCGAAGATCCCGAAGTGTAAATGACATAGGCAAGGTGTTGAGGCAAGACGATATTCTTGGTATTTTCATTGGCCGGATGTTGTGCTATCACTTCCCAATCTGAATCCAGGCATACTTTTCGTGCTGTGATTGCGGATAACTTCTCCACATGTTTGTGTTGCGTTAAGACAAGTGACGCCTGAGTGTCTCCTAGAATACGTGCAAGTCTTTCGTGAGGATACGCTGGATCAAGAGGCACATACGCTCCCCCTGCTTTTAAGACCCCCAATAATCCGACGATCATCTCCACGGATCTATCAGCCAGTATAGCCACGAGAACATCGGGGCCGACCTCATGTTCGATGAGGAAATGGGCGAGTTGATTGGCTTTGGTGTTTAATTGTTCATAATCAAGGGAGAAAGGACCGTTGGCAACGGCCATCTTGTGAGGGTTTCGCGTGACTTGTTGGTCAAACCAATCAAGCCAGCATTGAATCGTAGAACGTTCGGAGACGGTCTGATTCTTATAGACTAAGGCTTGTTTTCGTTCTTCAGCACGTAATAGAGGAAGTTCTAATAGCTTTTGGTTAGGGTGATCTGTAATGCCTTCCAATAGGGTTGTGAGATTTCCTAGGATTTGAATGATGGTGATGTCGTCAAACAAATCTGTATTGTATTCAAGAGCGAGTGAAATGTTTTTCGGATTTTCTTTCACGAACAAGGTGAGATCGAACTTGGACGTTTCAATGTCGACTTCAATGGGAGAGATCTGGATTCCATGTAGCCCCTTCATCGATTCTATGTGGGTCTCAAAGACGTACATGATGTCAAAAAATGGATTGTTCCAGGGATCTCTGTCCGGCTTTAGTGCTGCTACCAACTTTTCAAAAGGAAAATCTTGGTTGGCAAATGTCTCCATGACTTCTTCGTGAACACACCCGATGAACTCCTGAAAATTCGGATTCTCTGAAAGATCAAATCGTAAAACTAGGGTGTTGAGAAAAAATCCAATCAGGCTTTGAAGATCTTCTTGGCTTCTATTGGCTATTGGAGTACCCACCGCGATAGCCGTTTGCCCGGTATATCTATAGAGCAATGTGACAAAGGTAGCCAACAACAAGTTGAAAAGCGTCGTCTTCTGCTGTTTCTTAAGATTCTGAAGTTTTGTGCTGAGCAAGGGAGGTATATCAAGGGACTGTAATGCACCAGAGGAACCTTGCGATCGTTTCTTGACCCGACTGAAGGGTAATTGAATCGGAGTTGGCATATGCTCCAATTTTGTTTTCCAATATGCCAATTGTTGTTGCATGGCCTCCTCTTGAAGATATTGTTTTTGCCAATAAGCATAGTCGGCATACTGAAAAGATAATTCCGGTAACGGGGACGATTTGTTATTCAGAAAGGCTTCATAAATAGTGCCTAACTCCTGAAAAAAAATGTCGAGAGACCATTGATCCGAAACAATGTGATGCATGGTCAGTAGAAAAACATGGTGATTCACATCTAGGTTGAAAAGTACGGCTCGGATCAGAGCTCCCTGATGCAACGCAAAAGGTCGTCTTGCTTCTTGTATTGACAGAGATTTCACTAACTGATCTCTGAGAGATGATGGATGATGGGTCAAGTTTATGAGGGAAACCTTGACCTTCAGATTCGGAATGATAACTGGGAGTGGCTCCCCTTCCGTCTGCACGAAAATGGTCTGTAAGACTTCATGGCGGCGTACAATCTCATTAATGGATTGTTCGAATACCCCGATATGTAACACACCTTCAAGGCGAATGACGGTGAACACGTTGTACGAAGGACTGGAGGGGTCTAATTGATTTAGAAACCACAGTCGGTCCTGAGCAAAAGATAACTCTGGGAGTTCGTCTGAAGGACGAGGGGTCATCCGCCTAAGAGGTTGAGTAGACTGTAACTTTCCTGTAGCGCGTTTTTCCAATAATGCGAGTTTCGCAGGGGAAAGCTTCGAGCGTCGGGCTAAAAGGTCATCTTTGCTCGACATGGGATTCTTATCCGTAAAATGATGGGGCACAGAACATCAACTTAGATCATGCCATTGGGCATTGCCAGGATGGCCTCGTGCATTTCTCTATATACTTCATCAATTTCACTCGTTCCAATTCACACCATGCTGTCAAGAATGGGTAGAGGCTTGAGCCTCCTCTTCAGTTAATCCTTCAATCTCGGAAAGTAACACGTGTTCAATTTCTACACCTAATTCCGCTATGGTTGGTGCCTCGAAAAAAACTCGAATGGGAAGATTGATCTTCCACTCTTTCTCTACTCGGGATATCAAACGAGTAAGCAAAAGGGAGTGTCCGCCAAGATCAAAAAAATTATCCTCTATCCCTAGGTGTTTGAGCCCTAAGAGTTCCGTCCAAATGGTAGTCAAGTGAGATTCAATGCTATTTCGAGGAGCTGTGTATCCTGTAGTCGTACAGTCCAATAGTGCATCCGGGTCAGGAAGGCGATCACGATCCAGCTTACCGTTCACGTTGAGAGGTAATTCAGGGATGCGTATCAAGTGAGAGGGTAGCATCGAATCAGGAAGATGTTTGGCGAGAAACTGTTTTAACTCTTTCGGATTGGCTTCTTTCTTTGAGGTATAGTACAGGATCAACCGATTCTCCATACTTGTACTGGACCGTTCGCTTTCCTGATACCCAATTTCATCTAAGATTTTTTTGACGTTATTTACGTCGATCTGATCATCAAGTTCTTTCATGGCGGCATGCCGTTCTTTGTGCCCCAACCGAACGTCCCAACTATAGGGGAGTGCATAGTTGTGGTAGCCACGTGTCTTTTTGTGGACATAAATTCCGGCTTCATTGATCAGACAATTCGTCGATCTGCCAGTATCGCTCGGGCGAATCCAAGGAGCCCGAGTATGAAGAAATTCCAGCATGTCTTCTAACGACACATCACAATAACGGTAGAAATCGATAAATTCTATGTCGCGGAAGACGTTGTCGTCTTCAAATATTTTGACATCAAGCAATTGCGATACAGCATCGTCTACTCTATGGTAGGCTTTTCTTGCCTCTATGATGGCTCGATCAATGTGATCGATATCGAAGTCCCGATTCTGAAAAAACCCAGCAAGCCGTGTTTCAAAAATTTGGCCTCTCGATAGACCCGTGACGATATATCGAATGCCTTTTTCCCTGGCCAGATTCATGCTCATCGTGTAGATCGTTTTGAAGCAACCATTGCAGACATTGCTAAATCGTTTCAGACTATCAACAAAGATGGCATTCATCGCGGGTGTCTGACCAAAAACATGTTCGACGTTGAGCGCATCGACTACACGCTGGATATTGGCCTTGGCTTCTTTTGAAATAAAGCCATTGTCTAAGGAAAACACGAGAACGTTCAATCCCATTTCGATAAGTTGATAAAGTACGTACGTACTATCTTTTCCACCACTTAATAACATCAGGCAATCATAGGTATTCTTCCGAGAATTCTTGGCGGTCTGGAAAATTTCTTGAAGTTCTTTCATCGATTTAAAATACGAATTTGCCATAGTTTTATATGATTCATATTCAAAACAAATATCGCAGACCCCTTTTGCATCAAGCTGCACATCAGGGTAGCTCGAGGTAAGACCGCATTTTGCGCAGTCACTCGTGCCATTGTTAGAATGCTGTTGGGTTGTCAGGATTTTTGAGACACAGTCTTCAACATCGGGATGAGCGATGAGGGCAGCTTCAATTTCTGCAGGTTCTATCCGCACTCCCTTAATTTTCACCTGCTCATCTACCCTACCCAAATAGCTTAGGTCACCGGTGATGCTGCGCTTAGCTAAATCCCCCGTACGATACATTCTTTTTCCAGGAATAAAGGGGTTTGGTAGGAATTTTTCGGCGGTCAGGTCCGGTTGAGTCACATATCCCGCTGCCAATCCTTCACCGGAAATAAAAAGTTCGCCAATAACACCATCAGGAACTGGATTTAAGTATCGGTCAAGAATGTAAATCTGTGTCTTGTCGGCTGGTCTTCCAATAGGAACCGAAGAAGCTAAGCCATTTTCATCTTTGAACTGGTAAATCATACATCCCACCGTCGTTTCAGTCGGGCCGTACTCGTTATGAATTTCAACCTTGCCATTGAATATTTGGGATATCTCGCGAGCAAGTTCTGATTTGAGGTCTTCACCACCCAAGATCAATTTTTTTGTCGCACCGCCTCGAAAATCTAATTCCCTAACCACGGCCAAATGTGATGGAGTGAGCTTCACAACATCAACACGGTTGTCCCGAAATACTTGTGCGACCGTTAAGTCAATTTCAGTGCCTTCTTCTTGCCTATGGATGACTATACTTGCGCCAGAAATCAACGGGACAAAAATAGAAGTCATCGTTAAATCAAAGGATAGGGACGTGAACCATGAAAAATTAAGAACTTTCCCTTTCAAATAAATGTTTTTGGCCCAAGAAGCATAATTCGATAGTGCTCCATGAGGAATGATGACACCTTTAGGATTGCCCGAGGTTCCAGAGGTATACATCACATAGGCAACCTCTTCTAGAGCGCTTTTGGTCTGGATATCGTCAACATATTCAACGAATCCTGTATGTTTCTTAATTTCGAGTATTTCTCCATTATAGTCATGAATGGCCCAGTTATCTTTACTCGTTCCATTCGGGACCAACACAATATTTACTGCACTATTTTCTAGAATGTAATGGATTCGATTGTTCGGGTATTTTGGATCGATAGGCACAAACCCTGCTCCCGATTTTAAAATTCCCAAGATTCCAATTAATGTTTCAATGGATCTTTCCCCTAGTATTCCAACCAAGTCATTTGGTTTAACTCCCTTTCCTCTTAACAGAGCCGCTATTTGGGTTGCGTTTTTATTCAAAGAGAAATAGGTCATGGTCGTGTCTTCTTCAAACTGAGCTGAAGGGAATGACCGGCCAATGACTGCGATTGCATCTGGCCGGCTTTTGACTTGTTCTAAAAAAAGCTCATGTATTCCTACCCTGGGTGCAGGTGTAGATTGAGTCATATTCCATTGATAAAGAACTTGCTCTAATTCCCTGTCTGTCAGGACCTGTAACTGGGAAACTTTCTTCGATGGCTTGGTGATGAGTAATTCAAGTATTCGTCGAAAATGTTGAAAGAGTCTCTTCATAGTTTGGGCTTCAAACAGATCGGTATTATATTGAAAATCAACCTGCAACCCGTTAACCCTCTCTGTAATAAAAAGCATAAGATCAAATAAAGTGGTTTTGGGCTGAGAAGGAATGATTTCTACTGTTAGATCTCCCATCGAGAAATTGAGATCCGGAACGATGTCGAGGATAAGCGCTACCTGGAACAGCGGATTGTGATTCATGTGACGTTCAGGCTGGAGAACCTCGACCAATTTTTCGAATGGTAAATCTTGATGCTCATACGCATCCACGGTGGTCGCTTTGACCTGAGTCATGAGATCTTGCATGGAAGGATTTCCTGCAAGATTGGTCCGGAAGACAAGCATGTTGACAAAGCAACCCATCAAATTCTCTGTTTCTTTCCGATCGCGGCCACTGACCGGAGCGCCAATTAAAATGTCATCCTGACCAGTATAGGTTTTCAGCAAAACAGCGTAGGCGACGAGTAACACCATGAAGAACGTGCTCTCATTTTTTTGCGCAAATGCATGGAGTGCGTCCGCGAAATCTTTTGATAGATAGAATGACTCTCTTCTGCCCTTGAATGAGGGTTTCGCCGGTCGCACATAATCGGTGGGAAGTTCCAGAGTGGGTCTATTGCTTGCTAAAAAGGTTCTCGCATATCGTAGTTTTTCCTCCAATACGTCGCCTTGCAGGCATTGTGATTGCCATTCCGCATAATCTGAGTATTGAATTTCTGGTTCAAGGTATCCTATGACGTAATCCTTCGAAAATGCCAGATACGATTGGTTCAATGCTTTTAGAAAGAGGTTAAAGGACCACCCATCTGAAATGATATGATGCATAGTAATAATGAAGACATGCTCATGACGGTTAAGAATAGCCAGTCCGATTCGTATTAAAGGCCCATTATTAAGTATAAAGTTCTCGAGATTGTGCTTGTCGATTAAGCTCTGAATTGCTGCTTCTTGTTCTTTCTCAATTTTGTCTTGCAAATCAACAACAAGAGGCTTCAAGCCCGTGCCCGGGCCAATGGTTTGAACAGGTTGCCCATTTACGGTAGAAAATGAGGCCCGAAGGATTTCGTGGCTTTGCTCAATCTTTGCAAGGCTCTGTTCTAATGCCACGATATTCAATTGTCCTTTGATCCGAAGAGCTTCAGTGGAATTAAAAAAAGAATTATCTGGATTCAAACTCTGCAGAAACCATAATCGTTTCTGAGAAAAGGATAGAGGATAAGAACTGGCGTCATGTCTTTTGGGGATTTTTTCAGTCGAAGGGGTGCCCAGACCGGAATCTTGGCGTAATCTTTCTAACAATTCATATTTGTTGGATGTGAACTTAAGTTTGTGGCTCAGAGAGTTGGCAGAAAATTTCATGTTTCTTACCATTGTTTAAAAAAATGAAAATTGCTTTTCTTGTCTTTCTACAAAGGGAACAATAAAATTCTCGACGACTCTAAATTCAATACCCCAACTACTAGAAAGAGGGCATCTGACGGAGAATGCTATTGTCGACCTCTTCTTCTGAGAGTTCCGCAACTTGTAAAATTAATGTTGCTGTATCGTGAATATGCTGTTCCCCCATTGATAGATTCCCCAACACTCGTGCGAATTTTTCGACTGTAGGATTTTCGAAAAGCGACCGGACTCCAAGTTCGCATTGGAATAACTTTCGCATTTCGGAGATAAAGCGTGTTGCAGCTAATGAATCGCCTCCCAACTCGAAGAAATTTGCGTGAATGCCGACATTCGAATGATCTAAGACATTGCCCCACAATCCTAGCACTACTTCTTCAACCGGATTTCGAGGAGCATCAATTTGTTCTTGATGCGCGAAATCTCTTCCTATTGGATTAGGAAGTAAATTCCGGTCAACTTTGCCATTTGTAGAAAGAGGGAGTTTTTCCAAGAAAACAAAAAATGAAGGAATCATATAGGAAGAGACGTGCTCTCGCAGATAGGTTCGCAAAGTTTGAATTGTCACTTCCCGATGAGGATGTATGACGACATAGGCAACAAGATGTAGGCTGCTGGCGTCTTCTCTCCTCATTTGAGAAGAGATTTCTTGGTTCGACTTCTGGGTTCGAGCTATGACAACAGCCTCGTTTACAGAGGTATGTCGAGTCAAGACAGATTCCACTTCGCTCAATTCTATCCGGTACCCACGAATTTTCACTTGATAATCTCGGCGCCCCAAGCATTCTAACGATCCATCAGGCAATCTTTTTCCAAGATCACCGGTGCGACACATTCGTTCCCCCATGGAACCATCAAAAGGGCAAGGGAGATACTTCTCCGCGGTAAGGTCGGGACGATTCAAGTATCCTCTTGCTAATGAAACTCCACTGACATAGATTTCCCCGGATTGCTCTTTTCCCAAGACTTCTTCTTCAAAAAAGTCAATTTTTGTGTGGCTGATCGGGAGTCCGATGGATGCAGTTGTCGACCACGAATGAGGATCGGAGGGGAAGAGAAAACACGTAACGGTATGAGTTTCTGAAAGACCATACATATTGATAAATCGACAGGTGTTGTTCCTGTGAAAAAACTTGAGAAGTTGCGAGGTCATCTTAATCGGTTCGCCTGCGGTGATAATCTCATGAAGGTGATCAAATACGCGTTCTTCGTCATTGGCAATAACCATAAAGTTTTGCAAAGGCGCAAAAAATAAAAGGATGCGACCGATCATTTTTTCTTGAATGAATGAAATGAGTTCGAACGGATCATGACGAATCGTATTGTCAATCAGGTAAAGTATTCCTCCCACGCAGATTGTGGAAAACAACTCCTGATTTGACGCATCGAAACTGAAAGGGGTGTAAAGCAAAGTTCTTACATTATCCCCAGCTAACGTCTTGGTATGCCACGAGATGAGGTTAGAAAAGGCCTCATGCCCCATAGCAACGCTCTTTGGGTCACCAGTTGTGCCAGAGGTATGAATGACATAGGCCAGATTTTTGGGATGAATTCCTATCCCCAAACCCTCTCTTGGAACAGAGGCCATTTGCCAAACATCCTCGTCAAAATCAATAATTTGTCCATCAGGCCATTCAAAATCTGCAGGGGAATAACTATCGACAATTACATGTTGGACGTGGGCATTACCTAGGTGGGCATTAATCCGGTTTAGAGGATCATCTATATTAAGCGGAGTATATGCGGCGCCTGCCTTCAAAACTCCAAGGATTCCAATCACAGAATGAACGGGGTTGCCCACATAGATCCCAACGATGGCTTCCGGTCGAACCCCTATTTGGGTGAGATAATAGGCAAGTCGATTGCTGCGCTGGTTTAAGTCTTGGTAGGTGACATGGCAGTCCTTATGGACCAGGGCAATTCTATGAGGAGTGCGCTCCGCTTGCTGTTCAAATAATTCATGAACATAGGTGAAACGGTCACTCGTATCAGTTTTCTGCATGACTAAACTCACAAAAAAGTGCTAAATCCTCTTAACCCCTGCGTTTGTAGATAGGCCCCCACGTAGATATGATTTGGCAATGGACGTTTTTAAAACGACTTTCAGTCATCCCCACGTGAAATCCTCTAGACTCTGACTCAAGAAGAAGTCATTAAAATTATTCGAAATCTTTAGAACTTTCGAGTAGGCCATTAAACCTTAATTTATGATATATTGAGCCCTTCGTTTCCCTCAAGTGTTTTCAGAAGAGTTCTATTAAGGGTTCCCTCGCTGCAATAGATATTTACCAAATTCCATGAAATAATTCTTCCTATTGGTAAAATTGCCTAGTTCTACTAATATAGTGGGTAAATGAAATTTTCAATGCTTTTGTCTAAGGGAAAAGTTTCTGTGTTTCGAATAATCCTTCTACTAGTCATAGTATTTCTCGTTATTCAGGGTTCACCTGCCTTATCTCACTATCTTTGGGCAACTATAGACCATGATTCCGGAAAGTTTGGGATCACAAATTTACACTTTGAGGATAAGCCCAGGCCTGGTATCGGTGAATATCTTCAACCGTTTGCCGACGGAGCTCAAGCCTGGATTCGAACGCTAAAGACCACGAGTCCCCAACGAATTCAGCTGGCTGAAGTAAACAAGCAAGGAAACAGATGGTTATCAGCAGAACTCCCCCAATTGGGTCCTCGCAGCGTCGAAATATATGCAAAATGGGGAGTGTGGCGGTTTCCCGACACGGGAAATGAAACTCTGCTTCACTATCACGCTAAGCATCTCGATGTGAATTCATCGAAAAATATTCAGGCTTTAGGTGTAGCAAACGATTTTCTTTTAGATATCGTCCCAGGTCGATATGTCAAACCCAGTAAGTTTTTTCCTTTAGACATCGGAATAGAAAGGCTTTCAAATTTTATTAACCGATCGATCGGGCCGTCGGTGGAAATTTTTGTGAGATGGAAAGGTCAGCCTGCCGTGGACACGCATTTGACCGTTCGTGGTCCTACGGGACCTAAAATCCATTTCAGGACAGATACTAAGGGATATGTCCGATTCCAAGCCTCAGAGCCTGGGTTGTGGACCTTTCTGACGTATGTTGAAGAACGTGATAAAAAAGGAGTTGACCAAGGGAAAGAATACGATGTGGTCCGTCATACTTCCACGCTAACGCTAAAGCTACCTGTTGACCTTCTAGAAACTGAACAACCGTAAACATGAACTCTGCATCCATACAAGTTCGGGTTTTCCTCGCTTTGGAGACAAGGTGTGGGGAAATATTGAGGAAGGGTTGGATGTATTTGTTACCTTTTTTTATATGGTCTATGAGCCCGGAAAACGTATGGGCGCATCATACCTCAGAAGATCTTCCATCTGGTGTCGATGTAACGTCGCCTAATCAATTAGGTCCTGTCATACAATATTTGTTTTTAGGATATGAACATATTCTTCCAGAAGGATTAGATCACATTTTATTCGTGTTGGGGCTCTTTTTCCTTAGTAGCCGGTTTAAATCCTTACTTTGGCAGGTTACAGCGTTTACCGTTGCCCATTCTGTAACCCTCGCTCTTTCCAGTTTTCAGGTCATTTCCCTTTCGGCTTCCATTGTTGAACCGCTCATTGCTCTTTCCATTGTGTACGTGGCTGTAGAAAATCTGTACACCACCGAACTGAAGCCGTGGAGACCATTAGTGATATTTGGATTTGGACTCATTCATGGATTGGGGTTTGCAGGCGTTCTTGCAGAACTTGGACTCCCTCAGCAACATTTCCTTACGGCTCTTGTCAGTTTCAACGTTGGGGTAGAACTTGGCCAACTCAGCGTCATTGGATTGGCCTACCTCGCAGTTGGCTGGTTTCGTTCTCAATCGTGGTATCGCACCTACCTTTCCATGCCTGCTTCATGCGGTATTGCACTCATGGCGGGTTACTGGACCATTGACAGAATTCTGAACTAAAAGGCAGTCTTTCCAAGACTAAGACAAAGGGACTGGATGCATTTTCAGAATCTTACTGAAGGCTAATTGTCTTTGTTGTTCATCAAAATGGCTTCTCATGAATAGGTGCAATAGCGATGACAAGTATATGGAACCCCATCATGGGATACGAACAACTGCCATTCATGGCGGAGAATACCCTGATCCAGGACATCGGGGCACTTCACCAAATTTAGTCATGACAACAACATTCCTTGCCGATACCCATGCCCCATTTTCTGTTGAGGAAATGCAGGAGGATGCCCCATACTTTTATACCCGATGGGCAAATCCTACCGTGCGTCAGCTTGAGGAGAAGCTTGCTAACCTCGAATGTGGTGAAGCATCAGTTGCATTCGCCAGTGGGATGGCCGCAATATCTTCTCTTTTTCAATACTGGTTGAAGCCGGGGGATCATCTTGTCGTGAGCAATGTAACCTACGCTGCAACGGCAGAAATGATCAATGAATTTCTTCCTAGGCAGGGAATTCAAATCACCAAGGTGGATTCCTCAAATCTTTCTGAAGTTGAAAAGGCGATGGAGCCACGAACCAAGCTTGTTTTCATAGAGACGCCATGCAACCCCATACTTCGATTGTCAAATTTGAGTAGAATTGCTCAAATTGCTCATAAAGTGGGTGCTGAGTTGGCCGTAGATTCAACGTTGGCAACGCCAATTGCAACACAGCCTCTTAAGCTGGGTGCCGATTACGTGGTTCATTCTTTGACGAAATATATGTGCGGTCATGGTGATGCCATTGGAGGAGCCCTCATTGGAAATCAGAAAAAACTAGAAACGTTTCGTCAGCAATTTGCTATAAGAAATGGAGGCGTGCTGAGCCCCTTTAACGCGTGGTTAATCATGCGGGGTATAGCCACGCTTCCTCTTAGAATGCATGCGCATCAAGAAGGAGCGATGAAAGTCTCCCAGTTTCTGCAAAATCATAATAAGGTCAAACAAGTTTGTTATCCTGGGCTATCATCTCATCCTGATTATGAATTAGCGAAAACGCAAATGCACAATTTCTCAGGAATGCTCACATTCCAACTTAAAAACCATCGTGCCAATACCGTCGAGCGCTTGTGTGAAAGTCTTCGGATTTTTCACTATGCTGTTTCCCTTGGCCACCATAGAAGTCTCATTTTTTATTTACCGACAGAGCAATTGCAAGCCTCTTCATTTCACCTTTCAAAAAAGGCATTAAAAGATTATCGGAAATATGCCGGCGATGGAATTTTCAGAATATCGGTAGGGTTAGAAGATCCTGAGGATCTTTGTGAGGATTTGGACCGAGCCCTTACCAAAGCGTAATCTTTTTAAAACGTTCTGATTCAATGTCACCCCCAAAAAACACTCTACGCTTTGCCTATCTAAATCTCAGAGGAAACCCTCGAGGTAATGCGATGCTTCATCAAATTATTCAAGAAGGGCATGAGCCTCTTGTCGTCATCGAAGAAGATTCTTCATTGGCACAAAAAAACGAGTTGTCCCTGATTAACGAATTGAAATGCCTTGAACCTAGAATTCCCTTACCGCCTAGCTTGCAAGAAATTGTAGCGGGGCGAGGCATTCGGTGTGCAAAAGTCACCAATCATAATGACGACGTATCCCAAAACCTCCTAAACGAATTAACCCTAGATTTAATTGTCTTGGGAGATACCAGAATTATCAGGCCTAATATTCTCACCATCCCGAGAATCGGGATTATCAACGTCCACCCTGGCTACCTACCAGACGTAAAAGGGAATAATCCTTATATTTGGGCCCTGTATCATGATTTACCTCAAGGTTGTAGTGTGCACTTTATTGATAAAGATATTGATACAGGACCCCTCCTTTTGCGTGAGAAAATAGAATTAGAACAAGGTTCATCTTTCCCACTTCTCATGTATGCACTCATAAATTCGTGCGCCAATTTATTGGCAAGAGCATTAAATCGAATGGAGAAAGGAAACATGGAATGCCAAAAACAAGAGGACTTAGAGTTGACGGGTCCAGCCTATCCAACTTTCCCTGTTGCTCCGCCCGCAATTAAAGAAAAGGCAAAACTGATTCTTTTAGAAGGCAGGTATAAACATTTGACTAAACAATAGAGGTAAAAAATGGACACCGGAAAAATTGTTGATTCCCAAAAACGCGACAAAATAGACAACGATGGAAAAATAGAATGGGACAATGCCTATAAACTCGAAGGCACGTCCATCCTTTGGAGCGAACCCCCCGTACCCTTTATTCAGGAACATGCCATTAACATCTTTAAAAAATCTAATCCTCGAGAGGTCTTAGACCTTCCCTGTGGAGACGGGCGAAATACTCTTTCATTAGCACAAGCATTTCCCAAAGTCATGGCTGCTGATGTTTCGCGTCGTGCCATAAAAATCGCTCAAGAAAATCTCGAAAAGAAAAACATTCACAATTGTTCCTACGAATATGCAGATATTTTTGGCACACCTTGGGGGGATAGTCATTTTGATTGCATTTTATGCTGGGGAACGCTAGGCCATCTTGCGAGGCCCATTTTTGCCTTACAAGAACTTATGCGAATACTGAAGCCTGGTGGCCGATTAATCGCGGGATTTTTCTCTGTGAATGATCCAATGAAGGGGATTAACATGGAAGAAGTCGCCCCGAACGAATTTATGTATGACAATCGATTTTTTTATAGATTTTATGAACCGTCAGACCTGATAAGCATTGCTAAGGGGTTATCTGTGAATGAACCTGAAGTAATGACGACCCAATGGGAAGAACCACCGCATAAAGGATTTCGGGAATATACACATATGCATGAAAGCCATGCGTTAATTCTTAAGAAGTAGTCCTATTGGTAACTCACAGAGTCTGGTGGGTTTTTGCGCGTAACGTTTGTTGAAGATTATACGGATGAAAAAGATTAAACAATGTGATGTCTTATGGTAGACGAAAACCTAATTCAACACTTTCAGGACCTTCTAGCTATGGCCGCAACCGATATCTGACATAGCTAATTGTGAACGCGCCCTAGTATATCGCCCATCGTTTATTCAAATAGTGTTCGATCCTAGCTATATCAGATTCCGTTAACTCTACTCCATCTACAACTATAATCTCGTAAAGATCCCCATCAAGCCAGTCTTCTACAGCGCCACCATTAAACTTGACAGCAGGGACACTCACATTGTCTCTACCAACGATGTCAGCTAGCCAATCACCATCATTAGATCCTTGTCTTGCAACAACTGGTTCCTCTGTCCCATTAAGTCGCATCCGGTAAGCTAAGCCGTTGGAAGCCCAGCCCATAAGATATGCCCCTGTTGTAATTTTGGTTGTCCCAAGGATGATATTTTGGCCTGTTGTGTCCGAATAGTTGAAGATAGTCATGTAAGGGTCACCTTTATAACCCTTATATGCCGTCGCGAGCCAGTACTGGGTTGCGACGTCATTATCTGCAGATCCAATAATAGTTAGAAAATCTTGTAGAGCATCAAGCGTGAACGCCGCAAACACGTATCCAGTTTGCCCATTTAGTAAGATATCAGTAGCGTGAATCATTATATCGTCGGTCGCGTCGCAATCTACGGCAGGAAGTCCATTCCGGGCAACTGCGTTCCAGACAGGCTTTTTTGATTCCGTAGTTTGGGAGAAGACATATCCATTGTCACTTTGATCATGCCATTCTTGAATTGTATCGGTATCAGACGCCAGAGTTGCTCCTGCATCACTATAGACACCTGCGTCAGCTTTAAGCCAAATAGCTAGGTTAGCTAGTTGTGCAGGAGTCCAATCGTCTTTCGCAGTGACCGACATTGGTGATGAAGTATTTGGAGGCGGTATCTTTGGTGCTGGCGTCATAAAAGACGGCATTTTTATGACAAAGATCATTGCAATGATGCCGATAATTACAAACACCGGCCAGTGATATCTCTTTTTATTTTCCGCCATGAATTAATCCTCTGCATATACAAAAAAGAAAGGGCTTTCGTAGATCAGTATGCCAAACACCAGGACTTTTCCCGCAGCCCTTTGCCCCTTGTTCGTCTTTTCGAATTCCGCCAAAAAACACATAAATTTTGTTCCATGGACAACCTTTATAGCATTTGTATAGATGAAGATCGAATGCGGCAAGGTCTAGGCAGTGTGCAAGAAAAACCCGTTGGAAATCCTTCATGCCGTTCTGAGAAGTATGGTAGAAGGGGCTAGCGCTGGCAAAGAAGTCTAAGGGATTTGACGGTTATCTTTGCAAGTTTTCATCTTTGGTTGTAGTCGGACAATGGTTAAGTTTGGTTGTAAACTCCTAACGAAAGAAGGTTTCGAAGGAAGGGTTGAGTATTCAGCCCCGGATGAATGTCCGGATGGCAGGACTATTTATGATGCAATCATCGTAGGAACTGGTGTTTACATTAATATAATACCAAAGCATAAATAGCTAAAAATTCCTAGAACAATTACGTTCGAACTTGCTGAATTATGGACCCATTATGATAGGTTCTTGTCAGAGATATTCCAACTCACGTTATTATGACTTCATTGCCACGTTTAGTAATTTTCTTCGTCGTTTGTTGAAATTAGATCCATTGGAAAAAGGAAATAAACTCGAACCCTGTTTTGAGCATCATTTCACAGAACAGGAAATAAAATACGAACTCGAAACAGCCGGATTTCGTATTACCTATCTCGATACTAATATTCATTTCCTTCTCCAAATAGTTGGATTAAAACAATCCTAAAAGTCCTGTGATGAGCAATAGTTGCGCATCTGAAATCTCTAACTTTTGTATTTTGGTGCCAATGGGTTCCATAATTCATGTATGAAAAAATAAAATAACCATCGATTAGTAGAGTGGTTCTTATGATCTTAGGGGTGTGAAATTTAAAATGAGCGAGACTGTTCGAAATAGCTACCCTCATGAGTGTAACAAATAGTGTCCATGCCTTCTGAAAGTGCACTATGTTTTCAACCACCAGCCATTAGGTATAATCATTCCCTAACCAATCAGATGCAATCGAATAGGGAAATGAAAGTCATTGACGAATGATTGAAGATCTCTGGGGAAGCTGGATCTTGGGTTTTTGTTAATCTTCCTTAAAAAAGTTTCATAACTGTAGATCGGTGGCGCCGACTCAGACTCCATGTTCTCCCCAAAATAATAACCATCGATTTCATATAGGTTTACAATCTATTGATTCAAGCAGAGTATCTATGTGTGTCTCTTCTAGAAAACATCACGACATATTCCTCCATTGAACGAATATCTGAGAGCGGCGCATTGTCCGCAGAAAGTTGATTTAGGAAGAAAATCAGTTAAGCTACGACGAACTGATTTCGAAGGATACTTGGGAATTTAATTATGCTGTCATTATTATTAATGGCCAAATTAAAGAGGAGGTAAGTTCTATGACACTTACGAGCGAGCTAGAAATTGAGACCCCTGCGAAGGAGTTTTCAAATTCTCTAGGGTCTCAAAAATCTTTTCAGGTTCCGGTTCCGGTCATGCAAGCGAAAAAAGAAGTCGTGGCATTTTTTGGTGTCGGCGTCGAATGTATTGGAGAAATCTGGTATGAAGGGAATGTGCAAATCGATGGGCGATTAGAAGGAACTATTCATACCAAAGGCACCTTAGTCGTTGGAGATCGAGCCGTTGTGAAAGCAAAAATTGAAGCTGGGACCGTGATTTGCAAAGGGAATATTCAGGGAGAAGTTGTGGCGAAAGAATCGATTAAACTTCTTTCTCCTGGGTTTATTGACGGTACCATGAGTGCTCCACGGCTTTCTGTTGAAACAGGAGGTATGTTTAATGGCCGAGTTAGTATGGGAGGAGCTTGAGATCTCTCTTTTTCTCTTATACATATAAGAGTGCTATCTCATATCAGACATATTGCTATCTGTTCTTTTTCTGAGACGTTGAATTGATCACTTTTCTGATGTCGAATTGGCAGAATACTAGTTCAAGCATTTTTACCCCCATTAAAAATCTTTCCCTTCCATCTCTACTCTCTTTATGAATAGTCGGAACTCTTAACGACTTTACCTAGTTCAACACCAACATACATTCTAGCAAAGATCAGTATCTTTCACTGATGACCAAGGACTGACGTCATGGTCTGTCGATGATCTTAACGAGTAGTCTTTGATCATCGCCAAATTTGCTGCTACAGAACACCTCAAATTGCTTATTTCTGGCTTGTTAGTTGGCGTTCATATTCAATCATACGAGTCTTATTTGCCCTCAGTGTTAGGCACATCGTTTGCTGAAACAAAAGTGGGATTCAATACTCACAGAGGGGGCACCATGAAAACTTGTGAAAAATGCCAGGGTTCGATGGTCATGGAACGAGCCGTAGACTTAGAGGTCGGGTTGAGTATATTGTACTTTGCATGTTTGAATTGCGGGAAGCGGATTCAAGCAGAAAAAGAACCACAACCACTCGTCCACTAATTTATTAGTATTTTTTATAGAGTAAATGGAGGAGAGTAATGCCGCAACATGATCGACCCTTAACACATGATGAAAGAAAAGCTGCAGAAGCAGCTTTTAAAGGGGCACCCTTTGACCCTAAGTGGTCTGACGCGGCGCGAAAAGTATATGTAGGTCTTTCCGCTGCTATCGCCAACAAACGCAATGAAGCCTTTGAGGAAATTCGTCCTTCCCAATCGACGACACTCACAAGACGAGCTGTGCCCGAATCGAAGGAGCGGGGTCGAGCCAAATCCTCTCTCTGGTAGGGATCAATCAAAATCGTTTCGTGGGGATATCCCTATTCGGATGTCCCCACGAGTATTTCCTCATGTGTCTCGACAGTTTGTCCTTCCTTGATTACAATCCATAGCATCTAGAGAGAAATGGGAGGAATTTCCTACCCATTCTTATAAAATCAGTCAAACGCTCTTTGTTTCCTCTGTTTCCAAGAAATAAAGTGGCGCATGTGAAGAGGGTAATTCTTAATGCCTCGAGAAATCAGCTTTATCGGATTTGGGTCGAATGTGGGAGATCGCCAAGAGTTGTGTGATCGAGCCATTGCGCTCATGAACCTTCTCCCTCTTTCACAAGTTACTGGTGTGTCATCTTACTATGAAACAGAACCGGTCGATCCCGAAGGAAGACTGGGAGGACATTGGTTTTACAATGGAATCGTTCGGTTAGAAACGTCCTTGAGTCCCCAACGTCTTTTGGCTATCTTGCAAGAAACAGAGAGAGGTTTAGGCCGCAATGAGATCAATCGACAGGGTCCACGTACGATGGACTTCGATCTTCTGTTGTTTGGTCAACACCAAATTGATCAACCGGGATTAACGGTTCCTCATCCTCGCCTGCACAAACGTCGATTTGTCATGGAACCATTAGTGGAATTGGATCCAGCCTATATCCATCCAGCGCTGCACCGCTCAATGCACGAATTATTAGAGGCTCTTGATGATCCGAATCAGGTGACGAAACTCTCTATCAAGCCTGGATCCACATATCCTGCGCGCCCTACCTGTTCAGTTCCAACTGCATCAGAATAGCCATGCGTATCATTCGGTCGATTCGAGTGCTGCAGGTGTGGCGACGTAAATATGCTACGCAACGTATTGGATTTGTGCCTACGATGGGTGCATTGCATGAAGGACACCTCTCCTTAATCCGTCGGGCACGAAAGCATTGTTCTACGGTCGTCGTCAGTATTTTTGTGAATCCCTTGCAATTTAGTCCAAGCGAAGATTTGAGCCGATACCCCAGACCAGTCAAAAGCGATCAGCAATTGTGCCGGGAGGCCGGAGTTGATGTGCTCTTTTGTCCTTCAAGTGAAGAGTTCTACCCAAAAGATTTTCAGACTACAGTAAAGGTAAACCGACTGAGTCAGAGTTGGGAAGGGACGTTCCGCCCCACACATTTTGAAGGCGTCACGACTGTCGTGACGAAATTATTATGTCTCGTTCGCCCGAATCGATCGTATTTTGGTCAGAAAGATTACCAACAATTGTTGGTCATTAAGCACATGGTCAAAGATCTGAATATTGACACAAAAATTGTCCGTTGCTCTACGATTCGAGAATCAGACGGCCTCGCTCTCAGTTCTCGAAATCGTTATCTTTCAGAAAATCAACGACGGCAAGCCATCAGTTTGTCTGTAGCTCTACGACAAGGTGTGCAATCCATCAAGCATGGCCAGACAAACGTGCAGATGATTCAGAACAGTATGCAGAAAATATTGGAAAAATTTTCTGGTGTAAGAATAGAGTATCTAGCGGTGTGTGATGCCAATACACTTTCGACGCTCCCGAGGGTCAAAGGGGAAGTTGTGTTGGTCGGAGCCATTCAAATAGGGAAAGTTCGTCTCATCGATAATATGCTGGCGAAGGGGCCATGAGAGCAGAGAAATCTTAAAAATTAGTTTTATCATTGTGTTGGATTAGTCATTTTTCGCAAGGGATTGGCCTTTTAGAATGGCCTCGAGAGATGCCGGAGAATACGTTGGGGGTTTGACCCATTTGCCGTCTTCGCGTTTGTGCCCACCGACTTTGCTCATGTTGGAGCGATGCACTTCTTTGAAAACTGGGTCCATGTCGATTCCCAGAGACACAGCAGTTCCATAGACGACGTACAGTAAATCAGCTAATTCTTTGGCCATAGCAGGGATGTCTTTGTTCTGCATTGCTTCTTGAAATTCCTCGAATTCTTCCTGAATGAGACGATTCCGAAGGGTGCGTGTGGCGTCATCAGGAATTGAAGGTGTCGTCGCTACATGAATATCAAATTGTTCATGAAATTCTTGAACCATCTTTTGTGCGGCATTCACAGATTGTAACCTCCTCTGGTTCCTCCTAAAAATCGGGAAAAAGCATGATTATAAGACGACTGCTAGATAGATATCATTGACGTTGGTTTGCGTAGGACCAGTGATAATATGTCCGCCGATTTTGTTGAAGAATGTGTAGCTGTCATGTCTTTCTAAAAAGTTTTCAATCGACAGCCTTTTTTTCTTAGCCCTTTCAACAGTTTTTCCATCTACTATGGCACCGTTCACGTCTGTTGGGCCATCCGTTCCGTCAGTTCCGAAACCTGCCACAATGACATTGGTGAGTCCAGCCAATTCTTGAGCGGCTGCTAATACGCATTCTTGCGCTCTGCCACCTTTCCCTTTTCCGGTGACCGTTACTGTTGGTTCTCCACCTGCAATGAGACAAGCAGGTGGACGGACCGGATTGCCAAATTTACGAATATCTTTGGCCATCGCACCCAGAATCGTTCCTAAATCTTTGGCTTCCCCTTGGAGTGGGGTATTGAGAATATACGGGCGGAGTCCCAATCGTTCGGCTTCTTTCGCAATACCGTTCATGGCTGTTTGATTATTGGCTAAAATGACAGATTGATACTGAGAAGAATGTGGGCTTCGGCCTTTCCATGTTTCCGGAATGTGCCCCTTGATACCATTTTCCAAATGTTCTCGAATGAGTTCGGGAACGTTACTCCAAATTTGATACTGCTCCAGAATGGTTTGAGCATCTTGGAAGGTAGTGGGATCGGGTATGGTAGGGCCTGAACCGATTGTAGCCAAATCATCCCCCAGGACATCGGATATGATCACGGTCAATATTTTCGCGGAAGTGGCTTGAGCTAATTGACCGCCTTTGATGACAGAGAGATGCTTTCGCACAGTGTTGAGTTCATGAATATTTGCTCCACATCGTAACAGTATGTTGGTGGTGCGTTGTTTATCTGCCAGCGTTTGGCCTGGAGCCGGAGCGCAGAGAAGACTGGAGGCGCCTCCTGAAAGTAAAACAATCAGTAGATCCTGTTTCGTGAGCGACTGCGAAATTTTGAGAATCTGTTTGGCGGCTCTGACTCCTCGCGCATCAGGGAGAGGATGACTAGCTTCAATAATCTGAATTTTTTTTGTATGCGTACCATACCCGTCTTTGACCACAACTATTCCGTCTTCTAAATATTTTCCCAGTATCTGTTCAAGTGATTGTGCCATGTGTCCCGAGGCTTTACCCGCACCGACACACACGATCTGCTGATAGAGAGAGAGGTCATATTGAATGTTATGAACGAAAAGAAGATGATTCTTTCTGGTGATCGATTGTTTCATGACTTCTGCGGGGGCAGCCGCAGTCAAGCTACTTTGAATAAGAGCCTTGAGACGTCGATTCATTCGCACATTGGACGTTTCAATGATCATTAAGAGTTACGGATTTATCTCGTCTTGTGAACACACTTTTCAGGAAACGACAGGTTTAGCGGGGGTCTGAATCAGAATATTCTGAGGCTTCAAGATTTGGAAGGGAAGGTTCAAGGGATTGTGAAGAAACGACCTTTAGTCGTTGATGTAAGATACTACTGAGTCCTATCAGCGAATACGGTTTGGTAATAACTCCATGAAATCCATACGTCTGATAATTGCCCATAATAGGGTCATTCGAATAGCCACTAGACACAAACGCTAACACCTGAGGATCCATTTCTCGCAAGCGGAGGATCGTATCTTTTCCACCAAGACCTCCTGGGACTGTTAAGTCCAAAATAACAGCAGAAAACGGAGTTCCGTTTTTTAGCGCTTGTTCGAAGAGAACAATGGTTTCATGCCCATCTTTAGCTAATATGCATTGATACCCACAGTGAGAAAGCATTTCTCTCGCTAATAGACGAATTGGTTCTTCATCATCCATGAGCAGTATTGTGCCTCGTCCATGTTGGAGTGGAAGCGTCTCAAGTTTGATGGGTTTGGCCCCACTTGCACAAGCTGGAAAATACAATGAAAATTTGGTGCCTACATTTACTTCTGATTCGACAGAAATGTGCCCCCCATGTTTTTTTAAAATGGCATAGGTTGACGCGAGGCCAAGCCCCTGTCCTTCTGGCTTCGTGGAAAAGTATGGATCGAAAATCTTATCCAATTGTTCTTTGGCAATGCCGATACCCTCGTCAGTCAACGTGATTTGGACATAAGGACCTGAGGGAAAAGAGGCGGGGAAATTGCCAGAAGATTTGTTGATCCACTTATTTTCACCTTGTATGACAAGTGTGCCCCCATTGGGCATTGCTTGTACGGCATTGATGCCAATGTTGTGGATAATTTGACTGACCTGCCCAGGGTCTGCCTCGATCGGCCACAAATTGATTGGAAGGTGTTGTTCGCAGAGGACTGAAGAGCCCGAAAGGGCAAATCCCGACGATTCAATAACTAGGTCTCTAAGAGAAACTAAATGTTTAATTGGATCCCCACCTTTGGCAAAGGCCAGAAGTTGTTGAGTTAAATCTTTCGCGCGTGAAGTGGCTTGTTCGGCTCTTGCGAGATACTTTTCCCCTAGTGGAGGCAATTTCATGATGTGTTGGGTTAATGTGATATTTCCGAGCACACTTGTGAGAAGATTGTTGAAATCATGAGCGATTCCTCCAGCGAGCGTGCCAATGGCATCCATTTTCTGTGACCGTAACAGTTGAGATTCCAGTCGATGCTTTTCTTTGTCTATTTTTCGGCGTTCGGTTAAATCTCTGGTCACTCCGGCAAATCCGAGCGGATGTCCCTCGTTGTCTAATAACAGGCTGGCTCGCACTTCAGCCCAAACCGTGCTTCCGTCTTTACATTTATGTTCGAGCTCCAAGAGAAGAAATGGGCCCAGTTGGTCGGGTTCCTTATCAAGGCGTTCTAGCTGTTGGCGCATGGCCCATTCAGCTTTTTCTAATGATGGTTGGGTCAAACATTCATTTAATGACATCGCCATGACTTCCTCGGCCGAATATCCTCGTAATTCTTTAACTGAGGGACTTACGTAGGAAAATCGACTACCATTCGGTTCCATCATCCAAATGACATCCGAGATATTTTCTGTCACAAATCGATAGCGCGATTCAGATGCTTGCAGTGCAGCCGTTCGTGCGTCAACGAGTGTTTCAAGTTGATCCTGATGTTGACGCAATTCCTCTTCAATAGCAGCCCGATGGGCGATCTCTTTGCTGAGGGAATTGTTGAGACCCTCCGCACGATCACGTGAGAGAGTTAAATTTCGTATCAAGGTTGAATTTTCTTGATATAAGGTTAGGGATTCCAGCAGCATGCTATTGTTGCGTTTTGCTGTCATGATCATAACGGCGATGAACAAGAGTCCCATCATCCCCATGCCAATATGCAGTGAGTCTCCTCTGGAAAAAAAATGGAGAGTTAACGGCGTGGAAGCGGGAAGACTGAAAGCGAGAAAGGCAGGAAAGTGGGAAGCATACAGAGCTGTGGCTCCTGCCACCATGCCCCCGAATACGAAGGTCAGAAATATTTCATGTCCAATGGAGGTAGTGGGGTACAGGATGATTCCTCCTATTCCCCAAATACAGCCTGATGCCATATTACCGCCAATGAACCATTTTTCCCAGAAATTGATTGAGCCTTTGTCGCTGGATACCAGGCGGTAGCGATAGAGCAAAATGCTCCAAAGCCCATTGATGGCAAGCACGCCCACGAACCAAAACATCATGGGGCCTTGAAGTACAGACTGCCACATAAGGGCACAGAGAATCCCGGCATTAATAATGGAAGCAACTATGCCATAAGGTGCCAGGGAGTACAGCTGGCTAATCTGTTGATTATAAAGATATTTTGTGGAATGAAGAGAAGGCGCAACACTTGGAGAAGAAGAGCGCAAAGAATTAGAGTGAGAACGCTGGTTGGCTAGTGCCTGTGACATTTTGGGCAATGGCGGTTAGTAAAATGACTTCCGTATGATGACTGGAAGAATAAAAAACGAAATCAAAATCGCCAGCTAGCCCCGTTGTCAGTCTATAGCCTGCCGATTTTGATGCGTATTGTCAATGTGGGGCACACGAGTCGCTTTTGTTGATCGAAGATATGGCGATGTTGAGGAATGGCAAAGAATCTCTCTGCACATGAGGCAGAAAGATTTATGGTGGGATAGTATTCATGAACGACATAATGCTCTTACAGAACACGATTGCAGATTGCGTACGTTGCCCTCGATTAACAACATATCGTCGGGAGGTTGCGAAGGAAAAGGTCAAGCGGTTTAAAGATTGGGAGTATTGGGGCCGCCCGATCCCAGGTTTTGGTGATCCGAAAGCCCAGTTGTATGTCTTAGGGTTGGCCCCTGCCGCCCACGGAGGCAATCGCACTGGACGGGTGTTTACGGGGGACCGGAGCGGCGATTGGTTGTATGAAGCACTTCATGCTTTTGGTTTTGCGAATCAACCGGAATCCATTCATCGCGAGGATGGTCTGAGGCTTCAGAACTGTTATGTCGCGGCTGCCGTGCGTTGTGCGCCTCCGGCCAATAAGCCCACTAAAGAGGAATTCGAAGCCTGTCGTTCGTTTGTGGTGGAAGAGCTAGAGTTGTTACGTCAGATTGAGGTGGTGGTAGCGCTTGGGAAAATTGCGTTTGATGAATATTTGCGAACCTGCCAAGAAATGGGAAGAGCTATCCCTTCTCCACGTCCAAAATTTTCACATCAAGCTGAATACGTGTTGCCGTGGAGCGTGACGTTATTAGGTTCCTACCATCCGAGTCAGCAAAATACCTTTACAGGAAAGTTGACACGCTCCATGTTTCATGCCATTTTTCGGCGCGGCAAGAGAATTATTGAGTCACAGTAGTCGAGTCTATTCGAGAATAGAGCCAGGTCATTTAGTGGAAGCCTTTCGGGCTTCCCAATCCGCTAAGAAATTTTTTAAGCCTATGTCGGTAAGCGGATGTTTCACGAGTTGCTGAAACACCTTGTAGGGCATGGTGCAAATATGACCACCTAATAGTGCGGCATCAACGACATGCTGAATATGGCGAACGCTGGCGACGAGAACCTGTGTTGGGAAATCATAATTTTCATAGATGGTCAAGATTTGTTCAATGAGGTCCATGCCGTCCGAACTGATATCATCTAAACGACCGATGAAGGGTGAAACACACCAGGCCCCAGCTTTGGCAGCCAAGAGCGCTTGTGTCGCGGAAAAGCAGAGGGTGACGTTGACGCGGATTCCCTCGCTGGACATCTGCTTGGTGGCTTTGAGGCCTTCCGGAATGAGGGGAACTTTCACAACAATATTTTTATGAATTTTGGCGAGTTCACGCCCTTCCTTGATCATGGATTCGGCTTCGACACTCACGACTTCTGCACTGATAGGACCATCGATAAGGGTACAGATTTCTGAGAGCAGGTCCTTGAAATCTCGTCCTTCTTTCGAGACTAGAGACGGATTGGTCGTGATGCCATCTACGAGTCCATAGCTCGCAGCTTCGCGAATTTCTTCAACATTGCCGGTATCCAAATATAGCTTCATGAGAGTCTCCTTTGGTATAGGACATGTTTGTGTTCAAAAATATTGGTTCATTGTAATCAACCAAAAGGTTTTGGACAAATAGGTTATGTCTCTAGGTAGCTGAATGGCCTCGTTTGACTGATTGAGAAACGAGGGCTAGAATTTTTAGTATATGCTTTGAGACAAGGTAGGGTTCTTTTGTGAGAAGGAGGCGAAAGTGATTCAACGATATTTGCTGATAGGCGTATTGGGATTGTGTTGGGCTGGCTGCGGAGGGGATAATCCGTATTTAGATGCCTCACTCGATCCGGCGAAATTTGAAGGGAAAGATCAAGCCTGGTTTGAAGAAAATTGGGGGAAACCGAGTGGAAAGTCTTCACGGTTTTTGGGTGGAGAGAGTTGGATCTATTCCCGCATAGCTGGTGGAGAAACTCGATTCCCATTCTTTAATTTTTCCCCGAATCAATGCCATATTACTTTAGAGTTTGATCAAGAGAAAAAACTTGACGATTACAAATATACTGATTGTTAATCTAGAAACGATGACTCCTACCAACAATCCATAAACGGTTTGTTGTCCTAATTCTTGGTGATTTTCTAAGGCGGCATGATCTCTGCTTGTTTCATAAGGATATCTTTGTGCCACGGCGAATAGTTGTTTGTCAGACGCAGGAGGATCTTTTTGAGGCCGCGGCTCGATGTGTCGCTCAGTCAATCACTTCACAATCCAATTCTTCCAGGTTCTACTCGCTAGCTCTTTCTGGCGGTTCAACGCCTCGTAAATTGTTTGCTCGGCTAACTGGTGATCCCTATCGATCGAAAATTAATTGGTCATCTGTCAGGTTTTTCTGGGGAGATGAGCGGCCTGTCCCTCCTGATCATCCAGAGAGTAATTTTCGTATGGCGAAGGAAAATCTATTAGATCGCCTTTCTATTCCATCGGAACAGGTTTTTCGCATTGAAGGGGAACGTCCAGCAAAGGAAGCGGCAGTATGTTATCAGGAACGGTTGCAACAAGCGTTCTCTCCAGAGGCAGTTACCGTTCCACGATTTAACTTGGTGTTATTAGGCATGGGGCCAGATGCTCATACAGCCTCATTATTCCCAGAGACGGCAGTACTTGAGGAGAAAAAGTTATGGGTCGCTGCACCCTGGGTAGAAAAATTTCAGACTTTTCGCATCACTCTAACTCCACCGGTTTTCAATACGGCACAACGGGTAGTGTTTGTGGTGAGTGGATTAGACAAAGCGGAAGCTGCGCAACGAGTGTTAGAAGGGCCATTCAAACCTCGACAGTATCCGGCGCAAATTGTCAATCCAGTACAGGGAGACGTGATTTGGCTGATGGATCGGGAGGCTGCGAGTTACTTACAACAGAATTCTGCAGTGGCATGGGATCGAGATAAAGGAATTGAATAGGATGACTATGACAAATGCTCCAGCTGCTTTTGTTCAAGCTCTGCACAAGCAATCCATAAATTGTGAAAGCCAGGATTGTTCAGGTTCTGTTGAGGTCACAGATATTTCTCAGCAGGCTGATCGAGTCAAAAGCTTTCGATTGGCGTGTGGTTCCTGCCATTGGGAAAGGACCATCACTGGTTGCCCACAGATTGAGCCTCCATGGGATGAAGGTTCCTTAATGGAAATAACTGAAGAACATTTGTTGCATTTGGAACCCGTATGTCCGTATGACCAGGCGCCAGTACAATTTCACTCGTTACCCAACCCGCGCCGTCGGGCTAGGTATCGAATCACTTGTTGGTATTGTGGGCGACAAGAAGAATTGGATTGGCCACCGGAAGAGGCGAAGCGTTAAGGTGTGGTTGTGTTGGGATTATCTATGAATCAATCTCTCTCGGGTTACTTCCTCCTATTCAGCAATAGGAGCCCTCTGAAGTTCTCTGCCTTTCCTTTGAATGAAAAAAATTAAAAAGAAGAATTCTGCCCGTCAGGCGCTGCCGGCATTTCTCATCGGCTGGACTCATGGGGAACCTCCACCTCCGGGATATCTGGCAGCCTGGTTTGATCAGCACTACGGCGGACCATTGGCCATTCGGTTTCTTTCCACGAATGGACATCACCATTTTGAGGCTGTACACACGAATTGGAAGACTCAAGTGCAATTGGCGCTTCCCGCTCAGGTTATCGAGCAGTGGAATGGTCGGCTGCAATGGGATCATCGCCATTTGGCTCAACTGATGGCTTCGCCAAAAATACAGCCGGATCGACAGGATGAGGTGCTTCATCTTACTCGCATCGCACGGGGGCTCACGTTGCTGATGGAAGGAACGACCTATGATGTGGCAACTGGGGTCTATCTCAACCCGTCCGACTGGAAGGATCGAGACTTGGTGGCATTTCTAATCAATGATCATGTGCAGATCGAACAACATGAACAGCTGCAACACATGAGAATGTGGCTGCATACCCGCGGACTCACAAAGTTTGGATTGGATGAGGTTGAGAGTTTTCAACCTATTGGATTATCCGGGAAAGAACATGAATCCATGCTCTATGATGTTGCAAGTCGACTGATGGCTTATGGGAAAAATCCTAAAGTAGGAGAACATCTCTCTTTCGGTGGGGAGGGACAGCAGGTAGAAGTGGTGCGCCATCGGACAGATCCTCTTTATGGGGTCCCATTGGCCTTTCGAGAAGTCCGTATCACTTAAAAACTAAAAGGGGAAGGCAGACGTACCCTGGTATCGTTATTGAGGAGCAGCAACGATGGTCATTCGAGTTTTGGCGCCTGGAACTAAATGTTGATCACACGGCTTCAAGTCCGTATCTATCGCAATATGAGGGGTATAGCCGGGACGGCTCATCAGTTGCTGTGTAAGCGTTTCACCAGAATTGATGGGTCTGGGCATTCGATAGAGGTAGGTCAACCCATGGTCTTCAGTTTGATGCCAACCCCGCCCTAATGTGTTTTTGTAAAAGGCAATAATTGTTTCCGGAGAGTCAGGGCTGAGCAATACAGCTGAAGGAAATGTTTGATAGTTTTTCCCTTTGATCGTTGCTGTGCCGCTAGGAATAGCGCTGGCCAGTTTGGATTTAGGGTATGCGGGAACCATAAAATAGCCTGATGGCGGTGTCCAATTTTTAAGAAATGTTTCGTGGAGTGTTGTCAGTTGGCATTGGGCATTTTGGCGTACGGCGGAAAAATCAGCAAGGGGAGCATAAGAACTGGCATGAGCCAGGCTCGGCAACAGAAGAACCCATAGCAAATGATGCAGTTTCAATTTTTTCATAATATGGCTCCCGGAATTATTAGGCTGTAGAGATGTTTCAGGCTAAGGAGGCATCATCCCGAAAGTCAGCTAAGCAGTCAACCAGAAAGAGGGAGCTAAACATTACGAGATCGTTGGAGTCTTGCCAGGGCTTTTGTTAATCACATTCATCGCTAACGCGATCATCGATCCCACATCTGAGACGGATGCCGGGAGTACGAGCGTATTACTGGCTTTGGCCAACTCTCCAAATTCTCCAATATATTGTTCAGCTACACGGAGTTGCACGGCCTCGTAACCGCCGGGGTCTTGAATGGCTTCCGCGACCTTCTTGATTCCTTCAGAGGTAGCAGTGGCGATGGCTAAAATTGCTTGGGCTTCCCCCTCAGCCTCATTGATTTGTTGTTGTCGTTTGGCTTCTGAGGCTTTTATGACTTGTTGCTTCTCCCCCTCGGCCTCGTTGATCGCCGCGTCTCGCTGACCTTCCGACGACAATACGACCGCACGCTTTTCTCGTTCGGCCCGCATTTGTTTTTCCATGGCATTGACCACGTCTTGGGGTGGGTTAATATTTTTAATTTCATAGCGCATCACCTTGACTCCCCAAGGTGCTGAGGCTTTGTCTAGTTCGTTGACCACGGAAATATTAATCGTTGATCGTTCCTCAAAGGTTCGGTCTAGATCAATTTTTCCAATTTCGCTTCGCAATGTGGTTTGGGCGAGTTGAGAAATCGCAAATCGAAAATCTGTTATTCCATAGGACGCACGTTCAGCATCCAAGACTTTGATGTAGAGCACGCCATCAACACCGACTTGTACATTGTCTCGCGTGATACAAATTTGTTCTGGGACGTCGAGGGCGAGTTCCTTCAACGAATGCTTGTACCGGATGACATCGATAAACGGGACTAAGATGTGGAGGCCTGCATTGAGGGTGGATGAATATTTTCCCAATCGTTCGACCACATACGCGCTTTGCTGTGGCACGACGACGGCGGTTTTTTTCAAGATCAGTAAGGCCAGGCCGGCAAAAACCAGTGTGGCTAATAATTCACCTGACATATTATTCCTCCTGTGTGAGCGATTCGGCTTGAATCCATACTGTGAGACCATCCACACGCACAATCTTGGCGATGGAATTCGTATCGAGGAGACTCTCTCCGGCATTACGGGCGTTCCAAGTCGACCCACGAAGTTCAACTTTTCCCATAGCCTGGGGCTCAAGAGGTTCCAGTACTTTCGCAATTTCCCCCACCATCGAATCGACGTCGGGCTCGTCATTTCCATTCAGGGTTCGTTTATTCTGCAGGGGTTTTTTCATCACAAGGAGAGAAATGATGCCCAAGATGGCGAAGAGAAACCATTGCAGCCAGGCAGCCTCAACAAGCCCAGACCAGGTCAGTCCAGTAACCATCAATGCTGCCATCCCAAAGAAAAGAAAATAGAAATTTCCTAGACCACCTAAGGTAAGGATTTCGATTCCTATGAGACTGAACCCTAAAATTGACCAATGCCACCAGAGCATGGTGGGGCGCTCCTTTGTGATGTATGTATTGAGTGCGGTTAGGCCCCGTTAATTATTGTATCGGCATTGTAGTCATTGGAACTAAAGAGAAATTTTCCTTCGGGAAAATAGCCGATTGAAATTGACCAAGTAAGGAAATAGTAACATATTGGGTGGGAACGGTCATGATAGGGAGATGGAAGCAATGGAACAGGCTCTCTAATCATTTTTTTGAAGCAACCGTCGATACCGGGTTTCGGCCCGGTAGCCGAGGTCCTTTTGTTTCGGCAAAAGGACCCAAAACCATTGACGCCCCGTCCGTCCTTATTAGATTTGACGGACGCAAACAACGGGAGAGCGGACCAACTCGCTATGCTCAAACAAGGCCCGCAGGGAGATAAGAGCGTCCGTCAAATGGGGACGGGCGGCAGGCGTCGGATAGAGAGGGAGATATGATGGATTTGGGAAATTTTTTGCTGGGTTGTCGTAGGCGTGGATTGTTCAGCCAGCGATTATGATGTGCTATCAAAAAGGAAAGAAGCCTTTAGAAATTATTTCGAATAACTATAGTGCAGATAGGTTAAGATGGAATGTGAAGGGCGTTAACACGCATTCGCCAAAAAATTCCAAGGCCTGATCTATGGAGAACAAATCAGAGCTCCGTACCTTAAGCGGATTAGTCTAATTATTGTTATGTGTTGAAACTATTCGTACATGTTATGAATTGGCAACGAATTTGGAATGACCCTGTATGGAGCAAAATTATCGCTTGGGTAATCCTAAGCTCGTTCGCATTTGCCTTGGATCTGATTCAAGAAAACCCGCTCTGGGGAGGCATTTCGGTTTTTGTCGTTATGCTTGGAGGCTCGCTTCTAGTTTGGTCCAAATGGCGCGAACCGGTTGTGTGGAATTTTGAAAGTTTTCTTGGAATGGTGGGAGGCGGTGGAGATTTACGGGTCATCAGCTTTCAAGCCGATGGTCGAAATCGCTCAAGTAAAGGGCTTAACAACATTCAGGGTCACTTGGTTTCCAATATTAATAACTCCAACTCAGAGCCATTACATTTCGTAATTGACGGGATCCCAGTGTTGCCATCTTCGACAACCGGTGTACCGCCAGGTGCCGATTTCCAAATAATGATCCCCCTCTGCGACAGGGCGCAGGGTTACGAAGCGTATTTGAAAGAACATGATTTTATGCAACAGTGGAGCGAATTCCACTTCGTGGTCGAACTAAATGGAGTTCGCTATAAACATACATTTTCTAATCATCGAGTTGTTGGAATGATCGAGAAGTTCCGAAGTGTAGCGAATCCTCAGTCAAAACCCCACGTTCGGATAAAACCATGATTCTATGAGGCCAAACCTTTTCATTTCACCGGATCTACAAAGAGCTTCTTAGGCTGGTAGATTCAAGTGTTTAACACTCAAATTGGGAAATGATGAGGTTGAAATTGCTAAAGGGTGGCCCTGCTAGTCTGTTGATGCCAGAAGCTGTTCAATGAGGGCTGGCTGGCTTTCCGTCTGTCCAAACGATATATCTTGTATTTGGCCTTTTCGGTCGAAGAGGATTGAAGAGGGGGTGCCTTGGAGCGCGAAGCGCTCAAAGGTTTCGGCCTTCATGGTTTTCTGTTGCAAATAGTTTCTGACTTGATTGAGAGCCGCTTGCTTTCTCTCCTCCAATAGCCCATCAAATTCTGGTAGGCAGTTTCGGGTATAACTTAGTATTCTCTCTTCTGTCAGTGGTTCGGATTCCGGTAGCACACGGTCCATGCCTACTGGGAATGGCAGACGCCATTTAAGCTTGCCATCGGTCAGCATCCCTTGATGAGTTAAGGCTTTGAGTGTTTCTCCTATTACTTCGCCAGATTCGACCAATCGTTGTAAATTTCCCAAGGTGTTTTTGTCATAATCCTCAAAGGCTGTTGCGAGGCCAATAATCTTCAGGCCTTTATCTTGATAATGTTCATGTAATTGAATCGCCTTCGGCAAGGCATACATAAAACACCCAGGGCAATTCACCTGAAAGACTTCCACTAAGACCACCGAGCCGACAAGGTCGTTCAGGGTATTTGGTCCACCCTGCACCCAGGTCTCTATCGAAATGTTGTGCAATGTGTAATTATTCATTGTGGTAAAAGAAAAGGCCATTAGTGCCTTTGCACCAACGGCCTTTCGATTAAGCTTTTTAATTGACTATCTTAGGATTTTTTGACGTAGGCTTTGTAAATGGTTTTGTCGGCTCCTGGTTCTTCTTCTAAGCCGACCCACCCATGGCCTGTGGTTTCGCACCAGGCGGGCATATCTTTTTTGATTCCTTCATCATCTGAAGCCACCTCAAGTACTTGGCCGGGAACCAGCTCTTTGATTTTCTTGGAGGTTAAGATGATGGGCATGGGGCAGAAATATCCGAGTGTATCGAGTTTGACGTCGGCTGGTATCATGGTGCGTCCTTCTTTATGAGATTCTAGGGTTTTATTAAATAAATAAGTTGACTGATCCATGTCGGGCTTCAGCCAGATAGGTACTGACGCCAGCCAGTTCATCGACACCATCAATCAGAGAATCTTTTGGTATGCCCAACATGCCTAACGTGGTGGTACAGGCGATCAGTTTCACATCAAGGTCTTGAGCGGTTTCTAGAAGTTCAGCAATACCGGGCATGCGGTTGTTCTGCATGACTTTCTTCATCATCGTGGACCCGAGTCCTCCGAAATGGAATCGGGAGAGAGGCAAATTGCTCGCTCCACCCTTGTTGATCCATCCAAAGGCACGGCGCATCCAGTCTTTGGCTGAGCTGGTCGATTCGGGTTTACGAATAATATTGAGGCCCCAGAATGTAAAGAACATGGTTACTTTCATCCCCATGGCTGCGGCCCCCGTGGCAATAATAAAGGCGGCCATGGCTTTATCCATGTCGCCGCTGAGGCAAACGATCGTGACACTCTCTGGCTTTTTTTCTTTTAAATCTGCGAGTGCTGCCGTGGGCTCAATTTGTGTAGCATTCATGAGAGTCCCCTTTGTCTGGGAGAGAATTGTTTATATCCTTAGATATGGTCTCGATTGTACTAAATTTGTGACAGAATTATAGCAGGTTCACAGTTCCTGTTTGTGATGTTTTCATGAGATCTTGTAGAAAACCCTTGGAAATCAGCTAGTTCGACTATAATATGCGATTTTTAGGGGTGTCAAGGAATTCTAGGTCATGAGGATTCCGAGTCGTCAAGGAAATGATGATACAGCGATTAGTTGAAAGCGTGCCTAATATTAGTGAAGGCCGAGATCAGTCTGTGATTTCCACGTTACTGACCGACCTTGAACGCATTCCAAAAGTAGCCGTGTTGGATGTCCACATTGATTCAGACCACAATCGTTCGGTGTTTACGATCGTTGGTGAGCCAGAAGCCATGGAGGCGGCACTATTTGGGTTGGTCCGACAAGCTCAGCAGCTGATAAATATAAGCGAGCATCATGGTGAACACCCACGAATTGGGGCTGTTGATGTGGTGCCGTGGATTCCTATTCAAGGGGTAACCATGGAAGATTGCGTCCGGTATGCGAATGAACTCGGTGGGCGAATTGGTCAACAGCTTGAGATTCCGGTCTTTTTATATGAAGAAGCTGGAAATGTGATATCACGAGCAAAACTAGAGATTGTCAGGCGGGGAGGCTTGGCTGACCTAGATCGGCGCATGCAGGCAGAACATGACTGGAAGCCAGATTATGGCCCGCCAATCTTTCATCCAACTGCCGGAGCTATCGCTGTGGGGGCTAGGTTTTTTCTTATAGCCTTCAATATCGTCCTTCAGAGTAATGATCTCGTGGCGGCCAAAACGATCGCCAAAACGATCAGGACTTCTAGTGGAGGATTACCAGCAGTGAAGGCTATGGGAGTTTCTTTGTTGTCTCGGAAGTTGGTGCAAGTCTCCATGAATCTGACCGATTATCGAGAAACCTCTTTGCGCCAGGTCTTTAACGCGGTGAACAGAGAGGCCAAAATCTATGGTGTAGAGATTCTAGAAAGCGAGATGGTGGGGTTAGTGCCGAAGGCTGCATGGGATGAAAATTTGTTGCACGATCTTAAGTTGCGGCCAATGAAGTCCGATCCCGTAATAGAATATCGTCTAGAACAAGCTTCTATTTTTTGATATATTTTAGTCTGCCTCTTTCATAAGCGAGGAGGCTTCGTTCGTCTCTTATAGAGGAGGTTTTGTCATGAATCCAACAGCTGAAGGTCGTACGGCATTGCGAGAGAGTAAGTTCGGGCATCTAACGGTCGGCTCGATTATGGAAATGCAGGTGCAAAGTGCGACGAAAGGCACCAAAGCAGAAATGTTGGCGTCCTATATGATGGACGGATTCGGGTCTGTGCCTATTGTAGATAACAACAATAAACTTCTGGGTATTGTGTCAGAGTTTGATTTGCTCGGGTCGCTTCGCAAAGGGAAAAAATTGGAAGATGTTACTGCTGAAGATATTCTCACGGCCAACCCGATTTCGGTCACCAAGGATACGGACGTGATGACTTTGGTTGATGTTTTGCAAAATAACCATCTCATTCGCGTCCCAGTCTTAGACAACGTGGGTTGCCTTATTGGCATTGTCGCGCGTCGAGATCTGCTGCGAGGTTATTTGCAAACATCGAAGAGTTGAAGCTCCACGAGGAGTTGTGCTACTGCTTTCTCTCACCGTTTACGTGCTTTCCATTTTTCTACATTGTTGAATCAGGGCTCACTTTCATCTTTTTTTGAAGATGAGAGAGGGTCATAGGTCTGTGAGTTAATGACGATGAAAGATCGAGCAAGTCAGATTGTCAGTGCCCCTTGGTTTGAGCACGGGATCATAGCGTTCATCCTTATCAATGGGGTTATTTTGGGAATGGAAACGTCGCCGGCTTTGATGGAGCAGTACGGCGACTTCATGCATTTGGGTAATCATGTCATTCTTGGGATTTTTATTCTAGAAGCCATACTCAAAATGATTGCGGTTGCTCCTCAAGTGGATCGGTATTTCCGGGATGGATGGAATATCTTTGATTTTTCCGTCATCATGTTTTCATTGATCCCTGCCACAGGGGACTTTGCCATGATCGCGCGATTAGCGCGACTGTTGAGGGTGGTCCGTCTCGTCTCGACGATTCCAGAACTCCGATTAATTGTTTCCACGTTGGTGCGATCTATCCCGAGCATGATTCACGTCATGACCCTCATGGGTGTGATCTTTTATATTTATGCCATTACGGGCTATCAATTGTTCCATGAGCATGATCCCACGCATTGGCGATCATTGGGAATTTCGCTGTTGACTCTGTTTCGCGTTGTGACTTTAGAAGATTGGACGGATGTGATGTATACAGCCATGGATTTTCATCCATTGTCATGGGTGTATTTTGTGAGCTTTGTGATATTGGGCACATTCGTCGTCATCAATCTGTTTATTGCGGTGGTGATCAATAATTTGGATGAAGCGAAAGCTGAACGGCTTACAGAACTTCAAGGCCCTGTCACGCAAAAAGAAATTCTGAAAGATTTGCGAGAAACACAAAAAGCTCTTAAGCGTTTAGAAGAGCGCTTAGATAAAGCAACGTGATGTAAGTTGGGAGCAGTGCAACACTGCAATGTTGTGAAGGAATTTCTGCAAAGAAAAGGCGGCTAACCTAACGGTAAGCCGCCTTTTCTCGAACTTTGTGGTTTTTTTGTCTAGATCTTAGCTGCCTTCAATTCGCAAACCAATCGTTCCAGCATAGTTATCGAATTGGCTATGTCCTACCAATGCTCTGAAATTGATAAAGGGTTGGATCCCATTGGACAGAACCAATACTGTCCCAATGCCCAAGTTGAAAAAATCTCGATCGGGTTTGTCGTTGTTAAAAGAGAATTTCGAGACCCCACCTGGGGCCTCTGCGCGGTTGTCTCCAGCAAATTGGACGTCTATGGATCGCTGATCATTCTCAAATTCATGCACATAATCTGCCGTCGCTTGCGGAACCCAGACACCATAGGAGGTATTGATGGCCATTGAACCTTGAAGTCCTACTGTGGTCTGAAGAGATTTCACAGTCTGATCTTCATATTTCAGTGCAAGCCCGCTCCCGCCGCTCTCTTTATAACCATCAATTGAAAGGTGGGAATAGTTCACTCCTACCCGGGGACCAACCGTCACCATTCCCATGGTGTGGTCATAGCCTGTAACAGCTCTGATAGCAAATTCATTTCCATCGGAATTACTTTTGGGAGTGCCGGGGAATATTGTAGTGCCAAGATTCTGATATAAAACTTCCCTATGCACCTTATAGTTATGTCTGGTGTAGCCCAAACTGACATCTAGGAACATGGCTGATATGGGCATGAAAGACCCATAAATCAATCCCCCGTAAGAATTTGTATTGAAATCTCCACCATTGTCAAAATCGCCATTTCGATTACCATAATTAAATGCACCGCCGGCTAAGAACATGTTACTGAACCGAAAGTCTGCTCCAGCTGTAGCCCCTAACACAGTTGAATCGAATCCATCACCAAATGTGGTTTGATCTCTATCCAAGGCCTCTATATTACCGGTAATGAAGAGTCCCAATCCGCTGGGCAAGCTAAGGGTCGCTTGATTCCCAGTTGGTTTTCCTTCCAGTCTATCTTGGCGACGATTTTCAACTGTTGCGCCCAGAGATTGAGCAGAGCCAGTGCCTCCTCCGCTGGCACCCCCGACTCCGCTACCACCAGGAGCATCGCAAATGTTGGCTAAATCTGGTTCCAAGCCTGGTACTGACCCTCCCGCATTATTGGTTAAGACTTGACAGTCTAAGTCAAGCTGATTGGCTACCGCCTGATCTAATGTTGTTGCTGCAAGTGCTTGAGAAGGCAGCCCCACAGTTGCAACAAGAGCAAAGGCTAGCAGAACGCGATTAGATAATAGTTTTATCATACTCATTCACGACCTCCATTATTATTTTCGCTATTTCTCCCCAACTTGCTGCCTACAAAAGCTGTCGATTATAAAGTGTCCTGAACTTCATGGCAATATATTCTTCAGGCTTGTATTGATAGATTTGCCAATAACAAGTACACTTATTTTCCCAATCTAGCGGAGGTGTTTAAAGAATGCTGAAATCCGAATATCCCTCTGTAAAGAATATGATTAGCCCTATATTGTTGGCTTTGTTGAATATTTGTTTGCTATCCGGGTGTGCAGGACAGTCGGGGCAAGATTCTGTTGTTGGCGAAGGGGCTGAAGATTCATCCTCTGTGGTTTCAGCTGCAGGTTCTGATGATTTTATGACGGTTGACTGTTTGCTTCCAGGTCAAATGCGCCGTCTCGGGACCCATGTGACGTTTGTGACTGCTCGGCGGCCGACTCGGGTTACCGCCCAGGACTGTGCCATTCGTGGTGGTGAATATACCCTTTCAGATCGTGCTGATTACCAAACATCCTTGAAATTATGGCTTGATGCGGCCCAGGAGGGTGACGCCAAATCCCAATATTATGTCGGCACCATTTATGAAAAAGGTCCGAAAGGTAAGCCAGATTATACGCTTGCAGCAGTTTGGTACCAAAAAGCTGCGGAGCAAGGACATCGTCAAGCCGCGATGAATCTCGGACGTTTGTATGAAACAGGGTCAGGAGTGTCCAAGAATCCTGCAACCGCTTCAAAGTGGTATGCGAAAGCCTCAGGCATGGGTGAAGCTGATCTTTCCATGCTGCTGAATGAGGAAGCCAAAAGTCGTATCAAAGACTTAGAGAAGACTCTCAGCGCGAAAGAACTTGAGATTCATCAGTTGCACGACCATATTGAAGAAATCACCCAAGAGCTGACTGGACTACGGAAACAGCTTCGTCAGCGGTCATCAGAGTCTCAGGTCGAACGGAAAAAATTAGACTCTCTCCAAGCGCAGTATGATGAGTTACAACAACAGGTTGGCCCTAAACACACGCAGCATGAGCTGGCTCAACAGGAGCTCCAGGAATTGAAAGCGCGTCTCACCCAAGAATCGACGACTGCACAGGGCAGCCAAAAGCGCATTAAGGAATTGGAGCAAATACTGGCGAAATCCCAACAAGATCCCACTCATATACAAATGGAGCAGGAACTGGAGGGCATTCGTCTGCAGCTGGAAAATCAGCAGGCTGTTGTCAGTGAACGAGATGAAGAAGTGACGCAACTTCATGCACAGATTGCCTTGTTAGAAAAAGAAGCGACTCAACAGGCGCATGAGTTGGAACAGGCCCCAGCAGTGGATTTGGGCTTTGAGGGACCCAGCATTGAAATTATCGATCCGCCTCTCGCGGTAACTAGGGGCATTAAAGTTGTGAAAGGTCCCCAGAGCATAGCCGTCCCTATCGGCGTCTCACGCCAAATTTCTGGCCGTGTTTTAGCGGCAGCTGGCCTGCGAATTCTTACGATGAATGGCCGGGCGGTTCAAGTGGATGAAGAAGGTGTTTTCACGATGGACTTCCCGCCGTTGCGGGGAGCTCAAGATACACTTCCGATTCAAATCCTTGCCGTTGATATTCAAAATAAACGGGCGGCAAAAAAGGTTATGCTGGTGGCTGGCAAGACTGTTGTCTCTGCCCCAACAGTATCTGAAGAAGATATGGAGGTGTTTGGGAATTACCATGCCTTGGTAATTGGTAACAATCGCTATCAACATTGGAGTCCTTTACACAATGCTGTTTCTGACGCTCAAGCGGTAGCGGATATTCTTGAGTCTCGTTATGAGTTCAAGGTGACCTTTATTAAAGACGCGACACGACGCGATATTCTAAAGGGGCTCAATACCCTGCGGAAAAACCTTAAGGAGAATGATAACCTTCTGGTCTACTATGCAGGGCACGGTCATTTAGAGAAGGATATTGATCGTGGCTACTGGATACCTGTTGATGCAGAAATCGATGATACCTCGCAATGGATTCTCACGCCCAGTATTACGGATCTGCTGGAGTTGATGTCTGCTAAACACATTCTTGTCGTGGCTGATTCTTGTTTTGCTGGGAAATTGACGCGGTCGAGCTTGGCAAAACTTCGCCCTGGGCTTTCAAATGAAGCGCGCATGACCATGTTGAAAACTATTGCGAAAAAGCGTGTGCGTACGGCACTTACTTCAGGAGGAGAACAACCTGTTCTTGATGTCGGGCAAGGTGGACATTCGGTGTTTACGGGTGCATTTTTAAATGTATTAACAGAGAATCAAACTATCTTGGAAACAGAACGTCTGTTCTTGGCCGTTCGGACTCGGGTTGTTCAGGCTTCTGGACGATACGATATGGAGCAGGTTCCCACCTATTGGCCATTACAGTTTGCCGGCCATGAAAGTCTTGGCGACTTCATCTTTATTCCCCACCAAAGCTAAATCTTTAAATTTCGATGCGGCTCGCATCGTCATTGCCCTCATTACTCATTTTTCCGACGATTCAAGAATATTTTTGATAGTGTTTTGAGGAATCACGTTAGTCAATTCGTAGGAGCGCATCTCTCTGCTCCTGTCATGTACTAAGTTTGGAGAGAATTCTAGGGTTTATCCGCAGGATAAGCCAAAAATGGCTTATTATCTTAAGAATGGCAAGCGAAACGGCGTGGATTTTGAAACTTAACGCGGTTTAGCATTAGGAGAGGAAGCAGGTCGCCAGCGATCTTGTCGGCGAGTGATTTCTTCATCCGAAACTCGGTTTTCCCATTCTTCAACTAATCCTAAAGGACCTCGGTTCCACCATGTAGGGAGATTTTTTGGCTGGGGCTTCTTAGTGGGTTGTTCAACCATCGTTCATTACGCCTTTTTTAAAGAAAGTGTTCCATTCTCCCATCACTATGTGGGAGATAAACTGCAAAAAACAGCATTTTTTTCAGAAACTCGAGTATTTTATGAAATAAGCAATAATAATGCCATATTTAGTCATGGCAAAAGATATCGTCAAATATCTTTTCAAGATAGTTGGCACGGACAGCAATTTGAAAACCTCTGTTACTTCTCAGTACGGCCTTCTGCCGATGTATTCTCCGAGCACATTTTGAGTCGTAGGGCTTGTCAGAAGAATCGACCGACTGTTTGACAGTCCGGGAAGGTTCAAGCCGGTAAATTTTCCGTACCTTCATTCAAGTACAAGCAGATTCGGTTTTATCTGGCAAATTGCTCACATATACCTTAGCTCCTTTCTTCCAAAATCACAGAGACCGTGTTCTTCGAGCTATTTCGCAAGAATTAGGAAATAGTCTGAAGAGTCCACCTCTAGCAAACGTCATCGGAAGGGAGTCCCTGAGCTCAATATGTTTTTTGGAAAGGAGGCCTGACTGTTTCGCTTGGATACAACGTATCGCCCTAGTTTTCAATAACTAGAATTTCATTTCTAATAATTTTAATGTCTAGAAAGTTGCTAAATAGACTGTGAACTTCAAAAATGTCGAAACTTCAATGGTATATAAATTATTCCTCATTGTTTGAACCCTGGTATGACGTTTGCTTTACGTTATAGATAAGCAGCCATTCTTGATTTACATTATTACCAGGAGGACAACATCATGAGCTATTTCTTTCATCCCAATCAACTGCAAGGAATGTTAGCGGAACAAGATGAGTACGATGATAACGTTGATATCCGAAGCATCAGTCGTGCGTTACGCTTTTTGGAAGGAATTGATTACGAAGAAGAGCCTTTGCGTCAGCGCCGTCGTCGTCATGCACGGCGGGCTTCCGAGGCTTTTCTTATTCAATAAAGTGCTCATATGTTCAAGACCATTGTTTTCATCTTGTTGAGGCCTGAGGTTGGACCTGAAGTCAACAGATCTAGGTGTTCCAACGTTCTAGTGGCATTATGCGATGAGGCTTTTAGAGTTTTTGGTGGATTTCAAAAACATAAGACTTGGGGTACATTCTGATTGAGAAGTGTTCATTGAATAAGATATGCAGAGAGAAAGATTGTCTGGCAAAGAATGAAGAATTCTCAGGATAGGATATGTGTTTTATTGCGACCGGCATGTGCTCTACATTAGCTTCTTGCAGGTATACGAAAGAATGCCTGAGGAATGGGGGCTGTACTATTTCTAAATCTGTAAGGCTTTCTGTTCTTGAAGGCAATTTTTTGATCTCACTCGGCCTCTGAATTCTTTATAGATTGGTGGTTTCATATTTCAATCATGATGAGAATTCTAGATCTTGACACTCGTAGATTGTTATCTAATTTGATAACTTCTGTATCTTTTTCTGTATATTATTATTATTTCTCGATCTTGCACGATCTATCACCATGGTCGAATGTATTGTGTAGTGATAACAACGCGGAATCATCGCTGAGGGTCGAAACGATAGTAACACGGTAGTCAGCTTAGATAGCCGACCAAGTTTTGATATCTTACCCATGGCTGGGCTGGGTATTCCAGAATGGAACACGCAAAGTTGAAAGGTTAGAGAGAATGAGTTATCTCACAGGAGCTGGAGTTGGCGTAATGATATGTAGCAAGAGGGAATACAAGATTGGAATCGATGGCTCTACTTTTTTGTTGATTGCCTGAAGGCTCAAAGGCTGCTTTGAAGAAGATTGAAAAAATATTCTACTTCTGTTTTGGTAATGTCGGAAGACCATGAGAGACGTATGCCTGTTTGTGAGGGATTCTTTGGAAGAGAGAAGGTTTTCCAGGTCATGTCGTCTGATTTGGACTGAAGTTGTGATTCAGTTTGTTTGTCGAGAAAGGTAAAAGACAAAATTCCAGGACTATGTGGTCCATCCCATTCCAAGATTTTGAATTGAGAAATCTTTGATAAATTCTGCTGAATTTCTTCTCGGATCTGTTCTAACCTGTTGGTCTTGAGTCCGTCTTCTTGTTTGATCAGGCAGGCTTTGGCCAACCCGGCTATCAATCCAATGTTTTGCGTTCCTAGTTCAAAGTCTGCCCAAAGAGGTTGCCAGTGTTCCTGCTTCTTATCACGACCTAATGCATCGCGCTCCATAAATCGTTCCCCTAGGATAAGTGCACCTGTCCCCATTGGTCCTGCACACCATTTATGCCCAGGGAAAAAGTAGGCATAGGGTTGCCAGCGCTCAAAGTTGATGGGGATGTGTCCGACGGCCTGTGCCCCATCGACAATTAAGAAGGCGTCATGGGCATGGGCAAGTTTAGCTATGCGCTCAATAGGGAATATTCGTCCATCGATATGTGAGACATGACTGATGACTATTGCTCGAACTTGTTGGGACGCGAGGTAGTGTTCTATCTCATTTTCTAATTCCGTGGGGGATGTTGGGTCAAGCGTATGTACCTGCACACCCTGAGTCTGTAGACCTAGGATTTCCTTCAGGACCGTAGAGTTTTCATGAGTCGTCGTAAGGATGTGGTCTTCTGATTGCCAATGAATGCGAGATAAGACCAGCCAACTGGCGGTGGTGGCATTTGGCGCAAAAGCCACGGATTCAGGGTTCGCGACATGTAACCATTGGGCAACGTTTTTTCGACAGCGCTGCATAGTCTCCCGATAATAATAAATGCCTTCCTCAGAATAGAGCAGCCGGCTAAACTGTTCTAGTGTATTTGCAACTTCCTGTTGTACTGCTTGGTTGAATGGGAAAAGCCCTGCGACATTAAGATAAATCATGGCTGCGTTGGGAAGTATTGAGCGACGTGCTTGCCGAAGAAAGACATTTGTCCCAAGAGAAACGTCAGACGGAAGGAATCATTTGCAGGCTAGGGTTTTCGGGCTAACGCGAGACCGATGAGTTGACTTGGATCAGTGTACCATTTGACCAACTCAAATCCCGATGAAGAGAGTAGGTCCTCTGCCAAGGGACGATCATATTTCGTACTGAGTTCAGTGCGAATCTCTTCGTCTTTTTTGAGAGAAACAGAAAGGTCTAAGTCAGGAATATCCAGTGTTTGATCTTGAGTAGATCGTAACCACATTTCAATGCGGTGGGAGTCTGGATTATAGCGCGCGACATGATTGAAATTGTCTGGATCGCATTGAGCACCCAGTTGATTTCGAAGGACTCGGAGAATATTCTTGTTGAATTTTGCCGTAATGCCTTGTTGATCATTATAGGCTGCTTCTAATCGGTGAGGATCGGTAATAAGTTGGACGCCTAACAAGAAAAAATCTCCTGATGCCATTTCAGTATTCACCGCAGTGAGGAAATCTTTTGCTGCGATTTTCGGCAGATTGCCGATGGTACCTCCGAGAATGACCACAAGACGCTTCCCACCTTCAGGAATATGTTCCAGATGAACAAGGAAATCTCCTGCTACGCCGTGGATTTGAAGACCAGGATATTCCTGAACCAGTTCTTCAGAGACTCGGCGAACAATGGTTTCATCCACATCAAACGGCACGAAATAACGCAACTGATCAGATTTTGTCATGGCATCCAATAACACACGAGTTTTCGTTGCGGCTCCCGACCCTAATTCAACGAGTTCCTCGGCTTCGCTAAATGCGACGATTTCGTCTGCACAGCTGATGAGCAATTGATGCTCGGTTCGTGTTTGATAATATTCTGGCAATTCGCAAATTTGTTCAAAGAGGGTCGAGCCTCGCTCGTCATAAAATAACTTAGATGGCAATGTTTTTGGATTGGCAAGGAGACCTGTCTTGACGATTTTCCCAAGGGTGTCAGGATCTTCTCGTGTGATCGGTACGTCAATTGTAATCGATGCCTCAGTTTCTGAATTCATGCACTCCTCCCAGGTTCGAGAATAGATACACAGTTGTTGAATCAAGTCATCTCGCGCTGGAGCAGGATGAGTGTATCAGGTATTTTGAAGAATAGAATTACGGCATGCAAATTTGAGATGGGAAAATGTACAAGGAAAGGGATGACGAGAAATGAAATATGAAGTGTTAATTCATAACACTATACCGCTCATGGCTGATTGATGCAACCAATTGCGGTGTGGGGCTCAGCAAAAAAATAGAGAATAAGTTTAAGGTCGATGAAGAATGTCTGGCTAGTTTTATTATGGTGTTTCTAGCCCTCGTGGTCGTAGGATGTATTCAATCCAACCTAACAGGCCATCAACAAGCAAAGCCAAAATTGTGGCGGGAATGGCCCCCGACAGAATGACATGGACATCGGCTAATTGGAGCCCCGAAACAATAGGGACGCCTAATCCACCAGCACCAATAAATGCGGCAAGAGTCGCAGTTCCTACTGTCCAAATGGCGGCCGTTCGAATGCCAGCCATGATCGTGGGTGCTGCGAGAGGAAGCCGCACTGATCTTAAAATTTGCCATTCGGTCATTCCTAGTGCTCGTCCAGTTTCGACGACGCTTGGTGCGGCATCGCGCAGACCAGAATACGTATTCCGCACAATTGGGTAGAGAGAATAGATCCATAACGCGATGACTGCAGGCAATGCGCCCACTCCAAAAAGTGGAATCATAAAGGCGAGCAATGCAATCGAGGGAATGGTTTGCGACATGCCGATAAGACGAATCATGGTTTCGGCACCTTTTCGCCAGCGTTCTAGAAGGAAGGCCAATGGGATGGCGACCGTCGTGCCTAGCAGCAACCCTAATCCTGCCAGTCCTAAATGTTCTCCAGTACGGACCAGCAGTGGCATTCGTCTATCCCACATATAGCTGAACAATGACGTCGAATCCTGTTGGGTTGTCGAGGCTGAGGATTTGCCTTTTTGGACGAGCTGTAAGTCACGTAATGCGTCGAATGCGACATTGGGTATTGCTTCTCCCTGTTCTTGAATACGTAGATTTAATTCCTGCATGCGTTCGGGACTGAGGGCATTTGTTAGGAGACTCAAGACCCTACTCAATTCAGGGTGTTGTTCCAACGTTTTTCCTCGGACTAACGCTGCGGCGTCATACGGAGGGAAAAACTGGCGGTCATCTTCCAAAATGATAAAGTCGTACACCGCCAAGCGGCCGTCAGTGGTATACACATCCAGCACATCCACATCACCGGCATCCGTCGCTTGATATTTTAAGGACTGTTGCATCCCAACCACGTTGCGAAATTGGAGTCCATACAGTTGTTTGAGTCCTGGGAGTCCGTCGGCACGTTGAATGAATTCGTACCCAAAGGCAGCTTTCAGTTGTGGGGCGACTTCTGTCAGGTCTGTAATCGTGCGGATGCTCAACGTATCCGCACGATCTCGCCGTAAAGCCAAGGCATAGGAGTTATCAAATCCTAGTGGTGCGAGCCACCACAGGTTCCACTGTTGCCGAAATTCTCTGCGCACTCTGTTCAAGACCGCCACTGGATCACGCATCGGTGTTTCACCGAGAATGGTGACAAGACCTGTCCCGGTATATTCAGGATAGAGGTCAATGCCTCCAGTCGTTAAGGCTTGAAAGCAAATCTGTGTGCCGGCCAGCCCCAATCTTCGTTCGACAGTTAAGGTGGTTTGAGCCTCAATCAGTTGCGCAAACATTTCGGCCAGTAGTCGATTTTCTAAAAAGTTTTTTGATCCCACAATGATCGTAGAATTGGCTGACGCGAGAACTGGACTTGCCCAGATCAGGAGCACCAATGCTAAAAATAGGGTTTTTAGCAATCCTCCTACAGGCGTTACTGGAATGTGGTGGTTATTAGAAAGCCAATATCTCATGTCAATGTGGGTATCCTATGTGATGCTGGATAAGCGAAGTCACATACGAGGTTGCGGGTGTATCCATGAGTTCTTGTGGGGTGCCTATTTGATGTATGCGCCCGTCTTTTAATACGGTGATGCGATCACCTAGACGAAAGGCTTCTGCCATGTCATGAGTGATCACGACCATCGTCTTGTGGAGTGTGGATTTGAGAACGAGAAATTGTTCGTGTAATTCATGACGAGTCAAGGGGTCTAAAGCACTAAACGGTTCATCGAACAAGACAATAGTTGGGTCGGCTGCTAAGGCTCTGGCGACAGCGACCCGTTGCCGTTGTCCGCCGGACAATTCAATGGGATACCGGTCAGCAATGTGTGTTGGGTCTAGATTGACCAGGGGGAGTAAGGTATTGAATCGATTCTGTTGTTGTTCAGGAGACCATTCTAATAAGTGAGGCACCAAGCAGACGTTGTCTTTGATAGTCCAATGGGGGAACAGTCCTCCATCTTGGGGAACGTATCCTAGCTGGAGGCGTAGGGCAATAGGATCTTGGTTGGTTATTGGGTGCCCTTGAATGAAGATTTTGCCTGAAGAAGGTTCAACAAGACGATTCAATAATCGCAGCAGTGTGGTTTTCCCGGACCCACTTTCACCAATAAGAGCCATTGTTTCGCCCTGTTTGACTCTCCAGTCGATATCCTGTAGCGCAAAGGTGCCGTCAGGAAATTGTTTGCTAAGTTGCCGGGCTTCAAGTTCCCAGGTATGTGTCACAGGAGTTCCCAATAGCGGTAGTGAGGAGCATTCCTCAAGCCAACAGAAGTTGTCAGGAGTAGGGTTGAGAATTCATGCCAAGCGGACGTTGGCAGAATAGCAAGGAACAACACACCTGGCTAGCTAAGAAAGCATTCAGGTGGAGCTGGCATTATGCTTCTGGACGATGGGAAATTTCTCATGTTGAACAGGTTCAGTTGAACTTTTCCAATGAGGGGAAGTTCGGTATAGTAGCGGCAGCCTCGAATGAGGTTTTTTTATTGATACTCACTTTTTTCATTTTTTTATCTTCATGAATGAGGTTCAGTATGACAACGCTATGTTCCAGTCTTCTCCAGGAATTGGAGGAAGCGCGGAAACGGACGGACAGTCTTTTTTCACTGATTAGCCCAGAGGCTATGTATGCTCGTCCGATTCCTGAACGGCATCGATTGATTTTTTATTTAGGGCATCTCGAAGCGTTTGATTGGAATCAATTGTGTCGCTGGACCCTAGATAAGCCGGCATTTCATGCATCATTTGACCAGTTATTTGAGGCGGGCATTGATCCAGTGGTGGGTGCAGCCTCAAGTGATAAGTCTTCTGATTGGCCAACCATTCAGGAAGTGGAAGGCTACAATGCACGGGTCAGGGAAGAAGTTGATCAGGCTCTAGAACAGGTGCCGGAAGAGATGGTACATGTGGTCATTGAGCATCGTCTCATGCATCTCGAAACCACTGGGTATCTATTGCATCATCTGGACGCTCGAGAAAAACCGGCGCCTCTTTCTGTACAACTTTATTTACATGGACAGACGCCTTCCGAGGAGATGGTCGAGATTCCAGAAGGGTTGACTCACTTAGGTCGTCGTCGTGAAGAGGGTTTTGGTTGGGACAATGAATTTGGTGAGTATGAGGTAGATGTTCCGGCTTTTGCCATCAGCCGATATAAAATTACGAATGAACAATATCTCCAATTTGTGAAAGAGGGAGGAACGCCCCCCTCACTCTGGAAGCGTCAGCGCGAACAGTGGTTTTTAGAGACGATGTTCCAAGATGTGCCGTTGCCTCTTTCGTGGCCTGTATATGTGACGCATCAGCAGGCTCAAGCCTATGCAGTCTGGAAGGGGTTGGCTCTTCCTACCGAAGCACAATTTCACCGAGCAGCGTATGGTACGCCGTCCGGTGTCGATCAGCAATTCCCATGGGGGCCTGATTCTGTCACTTCGGCGTGTGGGAATTTCGATTTTCAGACGTGGGATCCAAGACCAGTTACGGCAGACCCACACGGAACGAGCGCGTTTGGTCTAGCTCAGCCAGTCGGAAATGGCTGGGAATGGACATCGACGTCCTTTCATCCATTTGAAGGGTTCAATCCTCTACCAACGTATCCAGGATATTCAGAGAGATTTTTTGATCAAGATCATTATGTCGTGAAAGGTGCTGGACCGTTGACTGCTGGCCGGTTATTACGACGATCATTTCGAAATTGGTTCCGACAAGGTTATTCTTATGCCCACACCAGTTTTCGTTGCGTGAAAGACTAAGGCTGTGGGCGCAAATGACTGTCTTTATTGCTCATCTGATCGTCAATCCATTCTCACCTGAATACTGAAGACAATCTCACAAATCTTTTCTCAATTCCATGAGCACTCATTCGGCTTTGTATGACCCGCGTCGCTGGTGGGCCGATCTTGTAGGGGTGTGGCAGGACACACGCTTGATTGTTGTGACGGCTCAGATCGCGGCAATATACGCGGCGATTCTTATTCCTTTCAAGGCAGGAATTCCAATTATTCCAGGATTTGTGGAATTGCGACCAGCGAATGCGATTCCAATTGTTGCCTCCTTGTTGTTTGGCCCCGCGGCCGCATGGGGTGCTGGTATCGGCAATATTATTGGAGATTGTTTTGGCACGTTGGGCCCAGCCAGTGCGTTTGGTTTTTTGGGAAACTTTCTCTTTGGATACCTTCCTTATCTAATGTGGGGAAATTTGGGTTTATTGTCGTCGGGACAGCCACCAACGGTGAAATCTTGGCGACAAGGATTCGAGTATGGACTGATCTGTGTGGTTGCGTCCGGAGCCTGCGCAGGAACAATTGGGTGGGGTGTGGAGCTGTTGGGGCTGCTTCCGTTTATCGTGTTAGCACCTGCGATTTTTTTTAATAATATTGTGATGGGCTTGTTTTTGGGTCCACCCTTGCTGAGGTTTCTCTACCCTCGTGTCAAACGGTGGCAATTGCTCTATGACGATATCGTTCCGTCGTTTTCAGCGGTTAAGAGATTGGACCATTCTTTTGCGACGTCTTCTCTAAAAAACGATTCGTATCATCCCTCCGATGCCCATGCTTCCTTGTCACTCTTAGCCTGTCGAGATATTTCTTTTTCCTATTCAACTCAAACCAGACCAGGACTTCAGAATATTTCGTTTTCAATTGCGCCGGGCGAATTCGTCATGCTGTTGGGTCGGAGTGGGTCAGGCAAGTCTTCCCTGTGTTATGCCTGCAATGGTCTGATCCCGCATATGATTCCAGGTACATTTTCCGGTGAGATCCTGGTATGCGGAGAAGACACGAGGGCCATGCCTGTTTGGAAGCGGGCGGGTCGAGTGGGATTGGTCTTTCAGGATTTTGAAAGCCAATTGATTGGCACCACTGTTGGAGCTGAGCTTCGTCATCCCTTGGAATATCGTGAGACACCTCTGACGTTTCATGAGATCGAAGGACGAATGGCGCATGCGCTCGGTTCTGTCGGTTTAGATGTTGATCTTGACCGTGATCCGATGAAGATGTCTGGAGGACAACGTCAACGGCTTGTCATGGCTTCTGTGCTCGTGCAGGAGCCGAAGCTCTTGCTATTAGATGAGCCTAGTTCAGATTTGGATCCTGCAAGTCGCAGTCAATTACGACAGACCTTACGACAGCTGGGAGTCGAGGGTATGAGTCTGTTGATGACTGAGCAAGATCATGACGATCTTCCATTTGCGAATCGTGTCATTGTGCTCGATGAAGGTCAGTTAGTGTGGGAAGGCCCACCCGACACATTGCTTCGTGATCCCCCTATGATGCGTCAACAAGGAATCCGACCTCTAGCTTTAACGGAATGCTTTGAGGACCTCGCTTGTGATTCGCTACCTATCACAGTAGAAGAAGCCTGGATATGTGCTGAGGATTTGCATCTCATGATTGAACCTCCGGCAGTTGTGCTTGATGACACGGTACGACTGGGTAAGCAAGCTTCTTGGGCAGAGACACCAACAAATCCAATAATTCAAATCGATGGAGCTTGTTTTCAATATGAAGATCAGCTCGTCCTTCAGAATCTCAATTGTGCGATCTCTCGAGGAGAGTTTGTGGCGTTGTTAGGGGCGAACGGGTCTGGAAAAAGTACATTGGCAAGATTGCTGAATGGCCTGTTGTCTCCAACGCAAGGACGGATCGTGATTGATGGTTTTGATACGCGAACCACTTCGATGAACGAGTTGGCTAAGCACATAGGTTTGGTCTTTCAAAATCCGGATCACCAAATTTTTGCGGATACGGTTTGGGAGGAAGTTGCGTTTGGTGCCAAAAATCTTGGCTATTCTCCAGAGGAGATTTCTGCTCGTGTTCGTCAATCGTTAGAATCAGTGGGGCTCTCTGTTGAGAAGAGCAGTGCTCTCGATCCATTTTCATTGCGAAAAGGCGAGCGCCAACGGGTTGCCGTTGCCTCGATCCTTGCCACTCGGCCAGGTGTGTTGATTTTTGACGAACCGACCACAGGACTCGATGCACCAGAAACTGAACGAATGATGACAATGATCCGTGAGCTACACCGGCAAGGCCATACCATTGTGATGATCACGCATTCGATGAGATTGGTTGCTGAGTATGCACAGCGTTGCCTTTTGATGGAGAAAGGAAAGATTGTAGCTGATGGGTTGCCGCGAGATATTTTCCATGATACGGCTCTGGTTCGTGCTGCGTCATTGGAGATTCCTCCCATTTCTTTGTTTTGTCAACGATGGGGGCATACATTATTAACCGTCAATGAAGTGAAAGCTTCCCTGAAGATTCAGGTGTGATGACTATTACTCTGTACTTGAATCGCAAAACATGGGTGCATCAATTAGATGGGCGGACCAAAATGTTGCTTGTGCTGGGCATCTTTATCCTGGCGTTGTGTTTTTCTCATCCAGGCTATTTGCTCGGAGTGCTGGCTGTCGTGATGGGAGGCCTCGCCATTGCTCAAGCAGGCGTGAACGTGAGGAAAATATGGGCTCTCGCAGCATTGCTTGTGTGTTATAGCATTATTTTGTGGCCATTTTTTGTCGAAGGAACAACGCCCGTTCCCATACTTCATGCTCTGGGGGTGACATGGGAAGGGTGCGTCTTTGGTCTTGGAATGGGTATGCGGCTGCTCATTATGGTGTGGGGGGGCGTGTGGCTACTGTCGACGACCACGATTGAAGAACTCGCTCAGGCTTCTCAACGCCTAGGACTACCTTCTCGAGTCGGCTTCGCCTTTTCTTTGGCCTTCCGGTGGGTGGGAATTCTGTTAGGGGCTGGAGTTGGAGTGATTCAATCGCAACGTTCGCGGGGGTTAGATCTCTCATCTGGAAATATTGTGGCGCGTATTCGTAAGTATGTGCCTTTGGTTGTGCCGCTTATTGGGCATGCGCTTCGTCAAACAAATCTGTTAGCCATGGCTTTGGAATCCAAAGGATTTCATCCCACCGCACATCGTTCTTTGCATATAACTAGAAAAATGAAACGGTCTGATTATACGGTTCTGATATCTTTAGGCCTACTATTGGGAGTCAGTGGTTGGATGTGGTGGCAAGGCATTGGGACATTGGATGTCAGATTCTGAGGAATGAGAGTCCTTGATTGAAGAATAATACAGCCTAGCAAAGATTCTTGAATGGGCCGAAAGCAGGAAGGTAAAGGGTAATAGAATGAGAAGCGGAGGGTAAATGGCCTTAAGCAAGATTGGCTGTGTGAAAGCCCGGGGCTAACCTAAAACTGGAGCTTGAGTGCAGGATTCTTCTTCTTTGGCAATCTCAACAAATTTAGAAATATTCTTGATGCATCGGCCACAACAATTTTTCTTATCATTCAATTCTAATGCAGAAGCGAGTTTCTTGGGGCAGGTAATTCCTGCTTTCCCAAGTTCCTGAACATCAGATTCTCGAATGCCTTTACAGATGCAAATAAACATGATTGCGTGTTGCTCGTATTCTTAATTCGATAATGATAATAGTTCTCAACTTTAAATAAGTTTACTATGAAGCCTTTGCCCTGTCAAGAGAAGAATGTACTCTTTTAAACATTTGAAAATAAAGAAATTATTGTAATATTGATGAAATGGATAGTAAGGTATTTTATTATGTATTTGTACTTATTATGAGAAGAAATGACATAATGTTCTTGGTTTTTTGAGAGAGGGAATTTGATTGAACAGTCGCCCCTGCATGAAAGTTCGATCCGGGAATGTAGAGCTTCATATTCATTGTCAGCCACGAGCCTCGAAAACAGAAATTGTTGGTTGGTATGGTGATGCTCTCAAAGTGCGACTCACCTCTCCACCAGTCGAAGGGCGAGCAAACACTGAAATATGTCAATTCTTAGCACAGCATTTTGGTGTTCAAGCCCAGAATGTTCAGGTTCTCTCAGGAAAGCGTGGAAGGTGGAAATGGATCATGATTCAAGGGAGAACAGTTCAAGAGATTCAGGCTCGGTTGCCGGCACTGCAAGATCAAGAGCAATAAGGTCGTTCCACTCCATGGTGGTGATGTATGGTCTGTGAGGACGAATCACCTTTCTACCTTTGGTTTACAAGCCCACAGGGCACTTTTATAATGCCCAGCTGTTCAAGGTCACGAAGCCAAGGTGGTTTTTTGAAGAGTTCTGAGGGAACATGTCTCCTTTTCTGATGCGTTAAGTCTCTACTTCAGCTTGTTATGTCAAAATCATCTCAACCAAATAGTCTCAAAGAACTCTTCATTGACCAGCTGGATGCCACGACTGCTCAAGACCTTCTCAATCAATTAGGCCAATCACCACATCAAGCCTCTGTGTTGGAATTATTAGAGGAATTAGGCGAAATCTCCTCTAAAATACAAGGGCAAGCTGTTGCAGCATTAGGTGAGGTAGGACGCAGAGAATGCCTCCCGAGTGTCGTTCCCTGGCTTGATCTCGGGATCACTCTTGCGCAGGCAACTGGAGCATTGGGTCTTCGATACTTTAAAGAAAGCCCTATGTTTCTTGAGTTTTTAGGAGAGCCGCAGCAAAGAGACGAACTATTGGCGCAGGTCTTGGAATTAGCAGACGGACCTATGGAGTCCGCACCACAATGTGCCTATGAATGGTTTAAGATTTTGCCCCAATTAGCTCAAGATCATTCCATAGAGGATATGCAGCAATGGGCCACGTTAGGGATGGAGCTGGCGGGATGGAACTATGTTTTAGGTAATGAGTTTTTCCGGCAGAGTTCGGCTATTGCTCACTCGATTCCGTTAGTCGCAGCGAAGGAATGGATCGGGTTCGGCATGAAATTGATGGTACAAAACAGTTTTGGCAAACCCGATTATGTGGGTACACTGGAGTTTTTTCGAACGAGCCCAAGTTTATTTTCTGAAATTGCAGTTCTAGAGGTAAAGCAACGGGTCATCGATCTAGGATCAAATCTGGCTGATCGTTCACCCGAACATGCCATCGCGTTTCTCGCGGAAGCCCCGGCAGTTTTAGGGCGTCTGCCCACTCAGGAATGGCAAGTCCGAGTGCTGAAATTCGGGTTGTTGGTCGTGGATCAGGATCCTGAGACAGCCTTGACTTATTTTCGGCGAGTGCCGGAGGTGCTTGGATTGCAGCGCGAATTCGAAGATACCACAGTGTTTGATGCATGGTTTCGTCAGGGAATGGAGGCGTTGGATTATAGTATTGATGCTGGCCGGGCCTTTTTTGCGTTGGAAACCCGGCAGGCTTGTGTGGTCGTCGAAGAAGCGCTCAGTGGGGTGTCTCTCCGGCAGGTGACTCGTTCGTTGAAAATGTTTGCCATGGCGCTCTGTGGTCAAGAGGTCACCTTGGAGCCGCTTCCAGAAAGTGGTGCATCTTTGAGTCAGTCAAGCGCAATAATGGCCTCAGAACGAGCGCAACTGAATAGGCACAACCTCACAATTTATCTCCCGCTGATCATGAAGCGATCCCCCACGCGAGAGGGAAATCGCCGTTGGTATTCCGTCATGGTGGCGCATGAGATTGGTCACGTAGAGTTTGGAACTTATCGGGTATCTACTGACGTGTTGCAATGGCTGGGTTCGAAGGTGAAGAACCGTTATGAGCAAATCACGAATGCCCAGAATACTCCTATCCGGACGTTAGGAGACCTGTTTCGTGGCTATCCCCAATCCAGAATTATCCGGGATTTATGGGAAATTGTCGAAGACGCGCGAATCGATTTTTTACTCAAGCAAGAATATCCAGGATTACAGGAAGATTTGGATATCCTGACAAAAGAAGCGATTCAGACTCGCTCGTTGTCGCATGGAATGACTGCGCGGGAAATCGTCTTAGATGCATTGCTGTTGTATTTTTCAGGACTGACGAAAGATGATTTTTCTCGGCCAGGCCTTCAAGAAGTCATTGATGATGTGTGGGAGATCGCCAAAACGATTCAACGCTCAACGGCGACGGTTGATGATGGAATCGAGTTAGCTGATCGCCTGTATCAGGAGTTAGAGTCCAGAATTGGGACATTTACGAAAGACCAAGATGACGAGCTGGAGGAAAGTTTATCGGAAGAGGCATCGGTTTCCGAAGCCGGGCAGAACCATGAAGCGGCCGAACATCTGGAGGACGACTATCAGCCTGTCCTGAATTGGGAATTTCGAGGTGTGTTAAATCCCGATGATGTGCAAGCTGAGGATATAGAAAAGTCTGAAGAACAAGCCGGAGAACAACAACCAGACGGAGGTCTTTCAGAGGGAACTGGAGGCGGAGGTTCGTCAGTGCGCCAGCAACCGTCCCCTCCTTCCCCAACGAAAACGCCACAAGACCCGCAAAAGCCACTGTTCGGGACTTCGCCTTTACAGCAATGGTTTGAACCGAATCTTCATCCACAAGATCGACGTCATGGCACCCCTCTGGGTCGCAGTGAATATATCTATGACGAATGGGATGGCTTGATTCGAGATTACCGACCCCAATGGTGTCGAGTCATCGAGCAACCAGGCATCGAAGGTTCACCAGATTTTGTTGATGAGACGTTTCAGGCCTACGGACCTATGGTCCGTTTGATTCGTCGATATTTTGAGACGATTCGTCCAGAGGCCTTACGACGACTGAATCGGCAATCGAATGGAGAGGACATTGATCTTGATGCCTTGGTTAACTGGATGGTGGATCGCCGACAAGGACATGAGCCATCTGATCAAGTCTATTCTACTCGCCAGAAACATGATCGTCAGGTGGCGGTTGCGTTTCTCGTTGATATGAGTGGGTCAACTGGCCGTCAGATCGGTTCTCGAGCCCGTCCAGTCATTGATATCGAAAAAGAAGGACTACTCTTGTTGTCTGAGGCGCTTTCAGCTATTGGTGATCAATATGCTATCTATGGATTTTCAGGACAAGGTCGGCAATCGGTGGATATTCACGTCCTGAAAGATTTTGATCAACGATCGGGTGGGCGTGTTGGCCTGAAAATCAGTGGTGCTAAGCCCCGGCAACAAAATCGTGATGGAGCGGCTATTCGTCATGCGACGCATCGACTAATACAGCAGGCGGCAAAAGTACGGTTACTGATTTTGATCAGTGACGGGAAGCCGTTGGATGATGATTATGCAGACGAATATTCTCTAGAAGATACCAAGATGGCCCTTCGTGAGGCGCGCTTGAAAGGCATTCACCCGTTCTGTATTACTATTGACCAAGCAGCGACGGACTATGTCAAAAGAATGTATGGAGATATTGGGTATTTGGTCGTTGATGAAGTGGAATCGCTTCCAACTCGGTTGCCAAAAATTTATCAACGGTTGACGACACGATAACTTTTATGAGGATGTGATGAGACACTCATGACCAATTCGACTCGACCAGAAGTGCCGCCTTGGCTGTATAAGCTATTTACCGGCCATCAGTATCCCTATGTCCGGCGTCAGGCCAAATTTGATAAGCCACGTCCGGAGGACGGAGAGCGAACGGAGCCGACGCCGGACGAAATCCGAGAGAAGTTTTGGGAAATCTATCCTCGCTGCACGACAAAAATGTTACAGGAAGTCAAAGTTGGGATGATTGTGGCGTTTAATGAGCTTGGTGGATATGCGGCGGGGGAGTATCAGGAATTTGTCGAGAATCCTGATAGTTTTTTGTCGCGAGAATACGGCAAAAAAAAGATTAAAGTGAATTTTTATGATGGGGATAATTTTGTATGTACCATCAATTTTAAAGTCGCAGGATGGGCGAGCCATGATGATGACTAAACGCGCGTGGCTGGGGTCCTCAAAGGAATGGGTGGCGTGATGAGGCGAGTAAAAGTGACTGTGGTGGGTGCGGGTAATGTGGGTGGGTCTATTGCACAACGCCTCGCTGAAAAAAATTGTTACGACATTGTGTTAGTAGACATTGTCGAAGGAATGCCACAAGGCAAAGCCTTGGATCTTGTCGAAGCTGGACCAGTTTGTGCCTATGATTCCGCGGTCACAGGTGCGAATAGTTACGAAGCGACCAGAGATTCGGATTTGGTCATCATTACCTCGGGTATTCCGAGGCGACCGGGTATGAGTCGAGACGAATTGTTGGAGACCAATACGAAGATTGTTTCGTCAGTTGTCAAAGAAACAACCAAACAGTCTCCGGATGCGATTATCATTATTGTCTCGAATCCACTAGATGTCATGACTCATGTGGCTCACCGGGTCAGTGGATTTCCACGAAACCGCGTGCTGGGAATGGCGGGTGTGCTGGATTCTGCACGATTCCGTTCCTTCATAGCAGAGGCATTACAAGTCTCGGTGGAAAACATTCACGCAATGGTCTTAGGCGGACATGGCGATTCGATGGTGCCTCTCATTCGGTATACGACGATTGCCGGGCGTCCCATAGATGAATGGCTTCCACCTGAAACGCTTCAAGCACTGATCAAACGAACACGTGAAGGCGGGGCAGAAATTGTCAATTTATTGAAGACGGGCAGTGCCTATTATGCTCCGGCAGCCTCTGTGGTGGAAATGGTCGAAGCGATTACGAAAGATCAAAAGAAAATTCTCCCTTGTGCCGTCTTATGTGAAGGAGAATATGGATTTCAAGATTTGGTGTTAGGGGTTCCGGTGAAATTGGGATTGGATGGTGCCGAAGCCATCATCGAATATGCGTTAACCACCGAGGAAAAAGGCGGGTTAGAAGCGTCAGCTCAAGTGGTTCGAGAATTGTGTGAAAAAGTTGATCAGATGATAAAAAAGACAGCCTAACTTCCTACCGGTGTGTGCGTGTCCTTATTGTGCCCATGATTTTCAGATCAGAGTCTTTTGGCTTTTTCATCCTCTGCTTGACGTCATTTGAGACCCATTCGTATAGTGGGATGCGAAGAATAATTTGTGAAGTACTCACACCCCAAACCACCGAGATACTGATGAAAATGAAAAATTGGACTGTTGTGATAGAGGCGACTCATGGTTGAAGAGATGACTCCCCGTGTATTGCGAACCATTCCAGGAGATGTTTGGGATAGCGATGCCTATTGCCAACAGGGCGGGTATGAAGTTTGGGCCAAATGTGTCATTAAGAGTGATCCGCAGGCCACGATTGCGCAAATTAAGGAGGCGCATCTTCGTGGGCGAGGTGGAGCGGGTTTTCCCACCGGTTTAAAATGGGACAAAGTCCTCAATCATCGCATCAAAGAACATTATTTTGTGTGCAATGCGGGGGAGCATGAACCTGGGACGTTCAAGGATCGTTACTTGCTCAGGCATCATCCGCATCAGTTATTAGAAGGGTGTTTGATTGCAGCACATACGGTTGGAGCCAAGAAAGCCTACATTTATCTTAATCACGAATTTGCAGAAGAGAAAGCAATCTTTGAACGGGCCAAAGAAGAAGCTCGAGCCAAAGGGTTTGTCGGTGACAATATTCTGGGCACCGATCTAAATTTAGATATCGAAGTCTTCGATGGCTACGGCAGTTATGTGGCTGGCGAAGAAACTGCGATGTTGGAATCGATGCAAGGGCGTCCAGCACAGCCAAAACAAAAACCACCGTTTTATCCCACAGAATTTGGCCTGTATGGTAAGCCCACGCTGATCAATAATGTGGAGACGCTTTCAAATATTCCTAACCTGTTACGAAATGGCCCCGCGTGGTTTCGAGAGGTGGGAACGAGTACGACACCAGGGACGATGTTGTTTTCGCTCAGTGGGGCGGTCAATCGATCAGGTGTCTATGAATTGCCGCTGGGTACGTCAATCCGTCATTTGATTGAAGTTTGCGGACAAGGTGTGCCCAATGGTCGCGGCGTCAAAGCCGTTTTTCCAGGTGGGCCGTCCTTTTCGATGGTTGGCGCAGATCAATTAGATCTGTCTATGGATTTTGATTCTCTAAAAAAAGCGGGCACGGGGCTGGGCTCTGCTGGCGTGATTGTGGTGGATGATGCGACATGCATGGTAGAGCAAACCTTAAAGTTTTCGCATTTTTTCGAGCGTGAAACCTGTGGCCAATGCCCACCATGTAAAATTGGCACCGAAGAATTGGCGATTCTGATTCGGAAAATCGAAAATGGGCATGGTGAAGACAAAGACTTAGACAAGTTGTTGCAAATTTGCGGGTTTGTCAAAGGCACAGGCTTTTGCACGTTGGTGACTGGTGCTGCCGTCCTCGTGCAAAATAGTTTAAGACTATTCCGAGACGAGTTTGAAGAGCATATTCGATTAGGGCGTTGTCCACAAAAACCAGAACCGGTCGCAGCAGGATAGGAGTCAACCTGGATGCCTCGAATCACGTTTATTCATCCTGAAGGAAAAAGTGGAGAGGTCGACGCCGATCTTTCTCTTCTAGAGGCAGCTGAGCAGCTTGGCTTTCCCCTCAATCACGATTGTGGCGGCAATGCATCGTGCACCACCTGTCGAGTTGATGTGGTGGCAGGGTTAGAAAATTTGTCTGATATTGATTTTGATGAGCAAGATTTGCTGGATCGTGAAGCCCTCACTGAATCCTATCGTCGTTTAGGCTGTCAGGCTCGTCTATTGGGGGATGTCATTGTTCAGGTCCCGGAAGAGAAGTGGGAGAAATCGTCAGAGGATCAGTCTGAACAAGTAAAATCATCCTCTCAATAAACAACGTGCGAATGGTCGGCGACGATCATGTCTTACCACAATACGCTGATTCTTTAGTACCAAGTCTTCATGTCAACGCTCACCTCCATCACTCGAACTTATACGTTCTGCGCAGCGCATCGGCTGCATACCGATCAATTGCCAGATGACGTGAATCAGAAAATTTTTGGCAAATGTAATAATCTCAACGGCCATGGGCATAATTATACGGTTCAGGTGACCGTCCAAGGCGAGTTGAATACAGAAACTGGATTAGTCACCGATGTGAGCCAACTTGATCAGATTGTACAGGGCACCATTGTCGCGCGTTTCGACCACCAACATTTGAATTTCGATTCAGCCTTTCAGAATCTCACCACAACCGGAGAAAATTTAGCGCGAGTCATCTGGGGTTTGTTGGTGAAGCGGATCCCAACTGGCCAACTCGAAAAAATTGGAGTCATTGAAACTCGGGACAACTTTTTTGAATATGTGGGTGATCCGAAGTCCTAAATTCTTCAGGGAACTGTTTCTTCAACCCACGATCATGGAGATGTATGAAATCAAAATCGACGAAATCCAAAGTCGCATCTAAATCACGGAATATCCGAAAGATTGCGGATTCAGACAAGATCGAGATATCTGAGCCGGATTCGATTAAAGATATAGAACCCACCGTTAGAAAATTATTAAGCCAACTCGGAGAGAATCCTGACCGAAATGGATTGCAAGAAACACCTAAGCGTGTGGCGAAGGCGTTAACCTATTTGACGCAGGGCTACCATCAAGATATCGACACCCTGCTCAACGGGGCGCTCTTTCCCATCCAATATGACGAAATGGTGATCGTCAAAGATATTGATTTTTACAGCCTGTGCGAACATCATTTATTGCCGTTTTTTGGCAAATGTCATGTTGGTTATATCCCCCGAAAGCATGTGGTGGGGTTGAGTAAAGTGCCCCGTATTGTGGATATGTTTAGCCGACGCTTGCAGGTGCAAGAGCGGTTAACCGTGCAGATCGCCCATACCATTCAAGAAAAACTCAATCCACATGGAGTCGCAGTTGTCATGGATGCCCGACATCTCTGCATGAGTATGCGAGGGGTCGAAAAGCAGAATACAGTGGCAGTGACGAGTGAGATGTTGGGTGTGTTCAGAAAGCAACAAGGAACCAGAGACGAATTTCTTAAATTGATTCGCCTTCGTGGAGGCGACAATGACTAACATTCCTCGAAGCATCCCAGTTTCATAAAGGTACGGAATCATTAGCTTCTTGACCTTCTTGATGGAATCAGCTTTAATTCCTCTCATCATTTAATTTTATCGTTCCTATTCCCAAGGACGGGCCAGGAGCGCAGGATGCGCCGGTATTATGGCTCTATGTTTTTAATGGAATCGGTTTTTACTCGATGCGGTTTTGATTCCCCCCTGATTGTTAAGTACATCATTCCACCCTCTTGAATTTCTCTTTCCCAACCCGAAATTTTGGGTACAGCCATCTTTGAGTAAGGTCGCAGAAGCCTCGCTACCCATGTTTCCCTAGCTCGCTTATCATTGAATAGCAATTGGATGAATACACCAGCCCATTTGATGCTCAATTTGGGACTGTTGGGATGGAAGAAACCCCCATCTCTGCAGTTAGCCGCCCTAGCTGGGGCTGTCCTTCCTGATGTGCCGATGTTCCTGTTTTATTTCTGGAAGAAAATCTGGCGAGGGTTACCGGAATCAGTGATTTGGGAACAATACTTCGATGCACGATGGCAGATAGTTTTTGATCTCTTTCACTCGTTTCCTGTAGCCATTCTTGGTGGAGCGTTAAGTCTCTGGTTGAAATGGAAGATGCTGTCACTATTTTTTGCGAGTGTGGCGTTGCATAGTTTGGGTGATATTTTCGTACATCACGATGATGCTCATCGGCATTTCTACCCCTTGTCCAATTGGCAATTCGTGAGTCCTGTTTCCTATTGGGATCCTCATTTTCATGGAGACGTGTTTTCCCTTGTTGAAATTCTGATGGTAGGCATGGTCGGTATATGGATCTGGCGAGGGGCAAACTGGGTGGGAACCAAAATCATTGTGGGATCGATCTTGACGATGTATTTCGGCTATTTGGGATTTGTGGTCCTGGTATGGATGTAAAAGTTTTCTATGATGTTGTGGTAGAGCTAGTGAGCCGCCTCTTCTCCTTGTTTCTGTATCCACGGGGTCATAGCTCATGTCGCTCCAAAAAGGATTGCATGGCTTGATTGAAGACGACGGGTTGTTCGAAATTGGAGAGATGCCCAGCTTGAGGAATAGTCACGAATGTTGACCCAGGAATTCGCTTGGCTATGTATTGCGACTCTGCGACGGGAGTGGCTTGATCCTCTTCCCCAACTATCACCAAAGTTGGACAGGTTATCGTCGAAAGAAGATCAGTAGAATCGGGCCTGGCAGCCATGGCTACCAAGTCGACAACAATTCCGGCCGTTGGAGTTTGAAGAATCATTTGCCGAACTTCCTCCACAATTTCAGGACGCTGTTCAATGGTAGCAGGCGCCAGAAGTTTAGGAAGCATGAGACTGGCAATGGCTGATGCCCCATCTTTGAAAGCCACTTCCGCCATTGACTGACGCCCGGCTTGCCCTTCCTCGCTATCCGCTTGAGCCCTCGTATCGGCTAAGACTATGGCTTTCACCCGATTTGCATAATGTCGATAGATCGAAAAGAGGGTATACCCGCCCATCGACAAGCCCACAAATACGGCTTGGGTAATCTCGAGATGATCAAGTAGGCGGATGATATTCTTGGCATACCCGTCTAACGAATCATTCCATGGCACGATATCGGAGTCTCCATGTCCTCCAAGGTCAATGGTGATGACTCGATAGGCCTCTTTCAGGACATCGACTTGCGGTAGCCACATGGATTTGGAAAGGGGAAAGGCATGGATGAAGATAAGAGGTGTGCCATTCCCGTCGTCGGTATATCCAACTGTCATGCCATCAATAACGGTTTTCACTTGTCCCTCCTTTTCATATGGACTCCTTGGATAATACAGAATAGATAAGTTCTGGCTCTACAGCTTTGTACTGTTTTTCAAACATTAACGTTGGGCTACGAGCCAAAAAGAGTTTGGAAAGAATTGGAACGAAGTTGTTGCACTAGTTTATATGTCAAAGTAATTTTCTTAGTTGCCGGGTTTCGGCCCGGCAGCCGAGGTCCTTTTCTTTCGGGAAAAGGACCCAAAACCATTGACGCCCTGTCTGACTTAATTGGGTAGGACGGACGCTAGCTTAAAGAAGGCGGACCAACTCGCTCTGCTCAAACAAGGCCCGCCAGTTATTGAGAGCGTCCTTCCCATAGGCCAGACAGCAGGCGTCGGAACTTAGGGAGCCAACCTTCTAGTGAATGAGATGAATAAGCTAGGAGGCAAGTATTCTATGATTCCTATCTTCAGCTGTTTTTCCAAATACTACAAGCAGGTGTGTCTAAAAGAGGATATTTGCGGGAGCCTGTTGGATGGTTATAGCATAGTGAAGAAACAAGAAGCAGACTCAATTTTTTGAACAAGATATTTCTTTATGGAATTATTCGATTCTCAATCTCAGGCTGATCTGTTTCCAAAATCCGAACCTCAAGATCATCGGCAAGCTCCCTTAGCAGATCGGATGCGCCCGCTAGAGTTTGATCAGTTTGTGGGGCAAGCCGAAGTACTGGCCGAAGATCAGCCGTTGCGCATAGCCATTGAACAAGATCGAGTCCCCTCGCTTATTCTGTGGGGGCCACCAGGGACGGGGAAGACGACGCTGGCGAATCTCATTGCCAAGAAAACCCAAGCGACATTCGTGCCCTTCTCAGCCGTGCTCAGTGGTGTGCCTGAACTTCGTGGCCTGCTGAAGATGGCGGAACAACGTCGAACAGTGTCAGGACAACGCACGCTTCTCTTTGTTGATGAAATTCATCGATTCAATAAAGCCCAACAAGATGCCTTTCTTCCGTATGTCGAACGAGGAGATATCACTCTCATTGGGGCCACTACCCAGAACCCTTCATTTGAAGTGATTGCCCCCTTGTTGTCTCGGTCCATGGTGGTGGTCCTCAATTCCTTAAACGAAGAGGCGCTCGGGCAGATATTAGATCGTACACTTTCAGATATCAAACGGGGACTCGGATCTTCGCATGTCTCGCTCACTTCTGAGGCTAAACATCTGTTGATTGGGTATGGTAATGGTGATGCGCGTTCGATGTTAACGGGTCTGGAATTTGTCGTTAGCCAATATGCAGCAACTGGCAAACCTACCATCATTGACAAGCCTCAGGTCGAAAAGTCTCTGAAGCAAAAGGCCTTACGCTACGACCGGGATGGGGAAGAGCATTACAATCTCATTTCGGCCTTCATAAAAAGCATGCGGGATTCCGATCCGGATGGAGCGCTGTATTGGCTGGCGAGAATGTTAGAAGGGGGGGAAGATCCGAAATTTATCGCACGGCGCATGATAATTTTTGCTTCTGAGGATGTTGGGATGGTGGATTCCCAGGCGCTGGTGATTGCCTCGGCTGTCTTTCATGCGGTGGAAGCCATAGGGTTGCCTGAAGCGCAAATTAATCTGGCTCATGGGGTGACCTATTTATCCTCTGCACCTAAAAGCAATGCATCGTATGCTGGAATTTTAGCTGCGAGAAAAGATGCCAAGGAAAAAGGTAACCTGCCGGTGCCGCTACATTTGCGGAATGCGGTCACTTCGTTGATGAAGGATTTAGATTATGGGAAAGACTACCGCTATGCCCATGATGATCCAAAGGGTGCGAAAGCCCAATCTCATCTTCCAAAAGAATTAGAAGGGCGCAAGTATTATCGCTCCACAAATTCTCCTCCTGCAGATGATGATGATGAAGACCTCAATACCCCATGGTAATTTATAGGATTCAGTTTTTCCCCTTCTGAATACCTTGCATTCTGGCCGCTGAGATCTTTCCTACAATTTCCGAGTGACATAGAGTGATCTTGTCGGCGTAAAGAAATTTGAAAGACACGAAATTATGTGATTTACATGATAATCTGAACAAACCTATTTTAGGGTGCTGCTATGGACCGTCAAAATTTCACTTTTTCTCTTCCCAAAACCCTTTTAAAGAAAGCCAAAATTGTAGCCGCTCAGGAAGAGAAGTCCCTGAGCGAATTAATGAGAGAGGTGTTGCGAGGCAAAGTTGAGCAACAAACAGGCTATGAGAAAGCCAAGCAGCGGCATCTTTCGCTACTCAAAAAGGGGTTGAATCTGGGAACCAAAGGACGTTCCTCCTATACCCGAGATGAATTTCATGAACGTACCTAAAATTTTTGTGGATACGAATGTATTAGTGTATGCTCATGATGCAATCGCAGGCAGAAAAAGAGAAGTTGCTAGGAAAAAGATTCTTAAGTTGTGGAATGCGGAAACCGGAGTGGTCAGTACCCAAGTGCTTCAAGAGTTATTCGTCAGTTTGACTCAAAAAATTCCTATTCCGATTGATAGGAAGAGGGCCCGCACAATCCTTGAAGATCTTTGTGCTTGGGGTGTAGTTGTGAATGATGAACAATCTGTACTGAATGCTATTGATCTGCAAGCCAAATATCGACGGTCTTTTTGGGATTCTCTCACTCTTGAGTCTGCACGTCGAAGTGGAGCCACTACTCTGTATTCTGAAGATCTTTCGAATGGGCAACAGGTAGGGGGAATGACTATTGTTAATCCTTTTGAAGCGTGATGGTTAGTCGATTACTGAGAGACCGTATGTCTGTTCCCAAGATTTCTCATCCCATCTCCCCAAAGAGTTAGAAGGTCGCAAGTATTATCGACCCGCAGGTTCTTCTTCTCTAACCGAAGAAGAAGACATCAACGCCCCCTGTAGATTTATAGGGCATTCGTGTTAATTGCTTTCTGACTTATATCTTGCTACGACTGACTCGGCCTCACGATAATAAGTCTCTGCTAGTTCTTTTAAAGTAGCTGCGAATCTGACAAACCCCGCAACTTCTACCGCATCTGCTTTTTGTCGCCATTGTTCTGCCAGCGCACGTTCAGGCGATCCACTTGGATCAACCGAATGCACACCTCTGGAATTATATGCTTCCATCCCAAATCCGCGTCTCATGTCATCAGCGTCTTTGGCATTTAATGTGTTGGCTGCTGCCTTTACGATCCAGAGTCCCTGGGGATTTGGCGGGCAATAAAATAAGACCTCTCCTATTTTTTTCATGGCGACTTCGAAATGTCCCGATTCCGAACACTGCTGCTTAACACTATCAATCCAATCTTCAAAATTTTGATCCAAAAAACTGCCATCTGGTTGAAGCCCTGGTGGCCTTTTCCATTTATCCAGAAGCCTATAGGCATTCATGGCATTGGCTTTCTCTTTCTCATTTGGTTCCTTATGACTTATTTTTTCATTTTTAGAACGGTAAATAAAACGGATCAGTTGGCAGAAAAAATCTGGTTGGGTAGCTAGCTGTGTTTCAAGAAAAATTGGTCTTACATTCCTTCCAGGACTAACCAATAAAGAGAGGTAGGCCCATTCAACTTTAAATAGGTCATCTTGATCAGCGTGAGGATTGCTCTGTAATGCCTCTATGAGTTTCGTAATAGTATAGGAATCCATAGGCAGAGACGGTTCTGGGGAAGTTGACGAATCAAGGAGAGCTCGAATTGCTCGTGCACTATCTAGCGGCAATTGATTAATTAATCGATAATTTAAGCAATCAAGTGCTGCATAAGGACGTGAAGCTTCGAGCAGTTTGTCGATGGCGTGTAGGAGATCATTATCAGATTGGTAAGGATTTACTAGTACCTTTTCCCAGTAAATGTTCTCAGACTCTCCTAACCATTCATTGGCACGATTCCATGTGTCACCCTTGAAGGGTAAAGAAGTCAGAAAATGAGAAATCTGTAAAAGAGACCATGCAGAGCGATCTAGCCCATCGACCCATGGCCATCCCTTTGTCTGGTAACGACTCCAAATAAATCCACCAACAAAACGCCGATATTTGTCACTTTCAATGATCAAATATTCTGGAAGTAAATACGAATCTATTCCGTTTTCAGCAACCAATCCGAGCGCCAAACCCACTTGACTTGGTGATTCCACTTTTTCAATAAAGTCCATTACTCCTTGAATATCTCCGGCAAGCAAAATCTCCTTAATAGCTTGCTGACGTTTTTCATTAATTTTCTGTTGCTGCTCCTCAAAATTTCCGTTCTCTTCATATAGGTCAAAATACCTACTAGTGAAAAGTCGTTGATACTGGCCTTCGGGACTGGCTGGCTTCAATTTATCGGCTGTATCCTCAATTCTAGAAACGATCTCAGAGGCAAGTGCCCAATTTGCATCTGCGAACTGCCGGTGTTTCCTCGCAAAGTCTGTCAAGCTTGTCCATATTGGCAGTCGTTGATTTTCTGGGAGTTCAGTGATTTCTGACGAAGCAAGATATTCCAATACTGCATCAAAAGATGGGGAGGCCAAATTATCAAGATTGCCAACTAATTCGTTAAGATTATTTAAATCTTGGGAGGCCATTTCTACTGCAAGCTCTGCATAGCCAGTAACCTGTTTCCAATATTCTTTGTTAGTAACTTTAGGCTTCCAATCTTGAGAAAGGATGTTGCGCCAACGAGGCTTGTATGCACCGGATGTCGTTTGATGCGAGTTTGGCAATAAGGCGAGAAGAACTTTCCAAGCAATATTGGGGAAATCGTTTTTAATCCCATAAATGGCTGCAATGCGTTTATTTATGTCTGCCAGTGTTTGTGGATACCAAGGTAGTAAGATGGTTGATAGGGAGTTCACAGGTCTGTTTGCCCAGTTACCGCCAGGATCATGAGAGGCTAATTCGGCTAAAATTAAGGCCACTCGCCCCAAATGATCTTCATCCCAGGCTAAGACCTCCAAGGCCCAGAGCAATCCGGTCATGTAATTCTGTCCCCAAATGCCATTGTCTTCCTGTGAAAAAAGTTCATCGAATGGGCAATGGGATTGCCTTAGGGCATTTTCAACCGAGTTTAAAAACTCCCCCGGTACTGCTTCAGCCAAGATTGGCAACAGATTATTGAGGCTGCCCCAAAGCTGCCAATCTGATTGTTCGAAAATTTCATGAATTACCATAGTGGCTGTAGTTTTTGGTTTATGAAGAGTGCAATTGTTTAACTTATCTCCATGATTTCCCAGTAAGGCCAAAGTTTCAGTTATGCCTTGACGTAGATCTTCAGAATGGTTCAGTACTTTTCCATGGATGCTTGCGGCGTAACGTTCTTCAGTAGGTAGTTGAAATTGTGGGTCTAGTTCTGTGAGTACCTCGACGGCTAAATCCTTGAATCGGTCAAGGTGAGCATCGAAAATTCTGGGGCCCAATGTATCCCATATGGTTTTGCGATCAGCCACTTCCCAATGGCCGTTTCTCAGCACAAGCGGATTATCATGTTGTTGAAGAACTTCCCGGAGACTGGCTATCCATGAATTATAATCCATCGATGAGCCTCGTAATTATTTCAACGTCTGCTTCCTTGGTTTCTTGCCATTTACCTAAAAGCATGGCTGTTGTTAATGCTTTAACTTCCTCTTGATTTGCCCAGGATTGATGAGGTTTAGGCGTTTTAGGTTTCACAAAACTTTCAGGTATGGTCTCAACGGGAGGTTTCTTGAAAACTGCTATTAATTCTTCTGGAAGACTGTCAGCGCTAATGGTTCCCGCATTTTGATTTGCTGAGGAAACCTCCTCTACTATCCTAGCCCAAAGGGAAGGTGCACCATTCGGAGAATACTGACCTATCAATGAATGAAGAAGCGACAAAGTTACACCTGCCTTGATATCCAAGTCATAACCGAGAAGATGAAAGTGCTTTAAGAATTCGAATGCTTCATCATCCAGTACTTCCTCGTTGTTATTTGCTTTTTTAAAGTTTGCCTTGAATGCCTGTAGCTTGCTTCGCTTCGCGTCACTACTGAAATTTACCAGATTAACTTTTTCAAAAAACTCCGTCGAATTCTCTGAATGTCGTGCCCATTCAAGAATCATTCTTACGTCACTGGTGTCTGTAGCGCTTAGTGGTCCAGTAATCAGCGCAATGGCATCCTTCTTTTTTGTAAATACATCAGGATTATTAAAATCGTGCCAAGCCGATTGGATCACTTCTGCAAATTTAGAATCGTTTTCCGTAATTGTGATTGAATGTTTAATCTGACCAAGTAATTTACACTCTCCCTTACCGGTAGTGTCCTGGGTAAAGACAATCAAATCATCTGTTTGAAAACCAGCAAATTTTCCTTGTAATTTGATTTTCTTTATAGGTTTGCATGGTAAGCAGGGAGCAAATCCCCTTGCTAGCATTAATGCAAGAAAAGACGCCTGGACGTGCACTTCAAAATGGCTCCCACCCCCGCCAGTGGAGAAGGAATTGCTGAGTTGTTTATCCATACTGCTCATGCAGGCCATCTTACTTCTTCGTTTGTTTCGATGCCAGCATGAATTCTAATCGACAGGTTATGCGAATTTAGCATAAGGAAAAAGCAAGAAAATCTATTGACTCACTTGCCTTGCAGTTTTCTGAAAAAACCGGGGTTGAATTATGAGATTTGGGATTGTTGTTTTTCTAGTTGGGCGGTGAGGTCGCCCCATTTGTGGGTGAGACGGTCGAGGTCACGGGTCCATTTCTCTCGTTCTTGATGGAGGGTGTTCCAACGGGAGTAATCCTGGTAGGTCTCAGGGGCGGCGAGTTCAACATCGCGAGCTTTGATTTGTTCTTCGAGTTGGGCTATTTCTTTTTCGGCATTGGCCACTTGTTTTTCTAGGCGGGCAATACTTTTGGAGAGGTCTCGCCGAGATGGTGCGTCTGAAGGAGCGACGGGTGTTGTGGTGGTGCCATTGGTGACGTGTTCTTTTGTGGGTTGCTCTTTTTTTGCTTTCTCTTTTTTCTTGGATTTTTTCTTTTCGGTTTTGGCTTCTGGCGGAATCTGATCTTCTAATTCCTTGGCTCGTTTCCAGCAGTAGTATTCATAGTCTCCGATGTAGTCTCGAGCTTTGCCTTCATCAATTTCTACGACCCGTGTGGATACCCGCATGAGGAAGGTGGGGTCATGAGAGATGAAGACGATGGTGCCAGGGAATTGAAGCAGGGCGTCGGTCAGCATGTCGACCGATGAGGGATCTAAATGGTTCGTGGGCTCATCCAATAGCAGGGTATTGGCTGGTTCGACGAGCATGCGGGCGAGGGCCACGCGATTGCGTTCCCCACCGCTTAAGGCCTTGATGGGTTTGTGTTGATCGTCTCCTGTGAAGAGAAAAGCGCCGGCCAACCCGCGAAGAAAGTTTCGTTCAGCCATCGGGGCGGCGTCTTCCAGCGAATCTAAGATGCTATGTTCGGGATGAAGGATTTCCGCTTGGTGTTGCGCGAAATAATGGATCGTGACGCCGTGCCCGACCTTTCGTTTGCCTTCTTCAAATTCTAGGACGCCGGCCAACATTTTCAGGAGCGTCGATTTTCCTGCTCCGTTTTCTCCGACAAAGGCGATTCGCTGGCCTCGCTCAATCGCAAAGTCTAATCCTTGATAGACGATTTTCTCGCCGTATCGTTTGTGGATGTTTTGCATATCAAGGACTTCTCTTCCGCTCGCAGGCGGTTCAGGAAATTTGAATCTGAGTCGTTTGGTATCCCGCTGCAATTCAATGCGTTTAACTTTTTCCAATGCCTTGATGCGTGATTGGACTTGAGTGGCTTTATTGGCTTGATATCGAAATCGATCGACAAAGGACTGCACACGCGAAATTTCTTTGGATTGTCGATTGGCGGCCGCTTCTTCCTGTGCATCTCGTTCGGCTTTGAGCTTTTGAAAACGTGTATAGTTACCGCGATATTCTTGCAAGGTATGATTTCGGACTTCCCAGATATGCGTGACCATTTTGTCGAGAAATTCAATATCGTGGCTGATAATGAGCAGCGTGAATGGTGAATTGATGAGGAAGTTTTCCAACCATCGTTGTGTGGGTTTATCCAAATGATTGGTGGGCTCGTCCAACATCAGCACATCGGGAGCCGATAATAGGAGGTAGGCGAGAGCCACTCTCATTCGATAGCCCCCGGAGAGTGTTTGTATCTTTCTGTCCCAGTCTCCCTCTTGAAATCCTAGGCCGGCCAGAATGCGTTTGGCTTCATATTCGGGGAATTCATCCCGATGGGTCGCATCCAATATGGTATTGCCTGGCAATGTTTCCAATTCTTGTGGCAGATAGCCTATGCGAAGATACGGCCGTTTCCGAATTCGGCCACTTTCAATGTCATTGTCGTTGAGGATCATGCGTAAGAGGGAGGTTTTTCCCGATCCATTTGGGCCGACAAGTCCTACGCGGGTCCCGGGTTTCAGATGAGCCGAGGCCTCTATAAACAGCGGCTTGGTTGGAAAGGTTTTTGTTAGTCGTTCAACGTGTAACATCGTGAATCCACGGAAAATTATTCGGCGATTGGGCCGATTGCACTGACTCTCTCCTGTCAGGGATGAATGCCAGAGAAGATAGTAATAATAACGGAAGGTTGGTGGAGCTGGCCGGGATCGAACCGGCGACCTCGTGAATGCCATTCACGCGCGCTCCCAACTGCGCTACAGCCCCACACCGCAAAAGATGCTATCACGGGTTTTTGATGCGGTCAAGAAATTGAGCGTCGTGTATAGGTTCTGAAGATGCTTCGTTGACAATTTATGATGTGCAACTTAGGATGCCAAGTTCGCGCTCTGGCCTTGTTGTTGTCAGAGCTTTTTTTTGCCCAGTTAATTTGAGGTAGCGGAGGAGACCATGGCAGCGCTTGTCGTCGTAGGGTCCCAGTGGGGTGATGAAGGAAAAGGGAAGATTGTCGATCTTCTGGCCAAAGATGCGAATGTGATTGTTCGCTATCAGGGTGGTTCGAATGCTGGGCATACGGTGATCACCGACAAAGGGACCTTTATTTTTCACCTCATTCCTTCTGGAGTTCTTTATCGTGGGAAGCTCTGCGTACTTGGCAATGGTGTTGCAATAGATCCCGGTGGGTTAATTGGTGAGTTAGATGGGTTGAAGAAAAATGGGATTGCTGTTGGCAAACGGTTTCTCATTTGCCAACGAGCCCATGTCATCATGCCGTATCACAAAGCTATTGATAAGGCGGCAGAGCAAGCCAAAGGCGCTCGGCGAATTGGTACAACCGGTCGAGGCATTGGTCCGGCTTATGTGGACAAGATGGCTCGGGTGGGTATTCGGATGGGCGATTTGCTAAATCCTGATGTCTTAAAGAAAAAAATTCAGGAAAATTTAGTGGAAATTAATGTGTTCTTGCGTCGTATCTATAATGTGAAGGGGTTTACGGTCCAAGCGATATTTAAAGAATATCAAGCTTATGGGGAACGTTTGCGCCCTTATATTGCTGATGTTCCTCTTTTACTAGATCGTGCGTTTGCTGATGGGAAAAAAGTGTTGTTTGAGGGTGCTCAAGGTACGCATCTGGACGTTGATTTTGGAACGTATCCCTATGTGACCTCTTCCAGTTCCTGCTCGGGTGGGGCCTGTACGGGAAGTGGCGTGGGCCCTACCAATATTTCAGCGGTGTTAGGCGTGACCAAGGCCTACACAACTCGAGTCGGCGGTGGACCATTCCCCACCGAATTAGACGATGCCATGGGTCAACAGCTTATGACGCGCGGGCATGAATATGGAGCCACGACCGGGCGGGTTCGCCGTTGTGGGTGGCTTGATGCCGTCTTGCTGCGCTATGCCGTTCGGGTGAATGGATTAACATCTTTGGCCATGACAAAACTTGATGTGTTAGATGGCTGTAAAGAATTGAAAATTTGTACAGGCTATCGTTATCAAAGCAAGGTCTATCGGGAAATGCCCGCTGATTTAGAGGTGTTAGAGAATTGTCGACCGGTCTATGAGCGTTGGGAAGGGTGGACCAGCGATACGTCAGGAGTGACATCCTATAATGCTTTGCCTCGCAATGCTAAAAAATATTTGGCTCGTGTCAAAGAACTCGTGTCCTGTCCTATCGATATGATTTCGACAGGCTCCAAACGAGAAGCGACGATTGTGATTCGCAACCCTCTGGTGCGTTCAAAAAAAACGAGCTAAATAATTTCTGACGAAACTTCTGCGGATTCTTCATTGCGTTTGACAACCACTGAGTCCATTGGTAGCATCGCCTCCTCGGTGAGCCGCTAGCTCAGTTGGTAGAGCATCGCCCTTTTAAGGCGAGGGTCGTGCGTTCGAGCCGCACGCGGCTC
>CAKZPV010000048.1 GCA_937139405.1 uncultured Nitrospirota bacterium | reverse complement strand
CTGTATCAAAAAATTCAGGAAATTGCTCCCGTTGATGTTCCTGGCTTAATTCAAGGGGAAACAGGAACAGGTAAGGAGTTGGTTGCCCAAGCTTTGCATAGGTTAAGTGCTCGTAAAGAAAAGGCATTTGTGGCGGTGAATTGTGCGGGGTTAACGGAGTCGATATTGGGGAGCCAATTGTTCGGTCATAAACGAGGAGCCTTTACGGGAGCTGTCAATGATCATGAAGGTTTTTTCGAGGCAGCAGAAGGCGGCATTCTCTTTCTTGATGAAATTGGTGACATGCCGCTCGCTACTCAAACGACATTGTTGCGAGTGTTGCAGGAAGGGGAAATTCTGCGTCTGGGGGAGTCTCGTCCTAGAAAGGTTGATGTTCGAGTCTTAGCTGCCACGCATCAAAATTTACATGATCTCGTTGAAAAAGGAACGTTCCGTTCAGATCTCTTGTATCGAATACGTGTGGCGCGCCTACAGCTTCCCCCATTGCGGGAACGACGTGAAGATATTCCTTTGCTCAGCGAAGCATTTTTGAACAATGCACGGGTGGTTACGAGGAAACCTGAGGTGTGTGAAATCTCACCAGAGGCGATGCAAGCCCTCCTTCGGTACTCCTGGCCCGGTAATGTTCGTGAACTAAAAAGTATGTTTGACTTTGCGTTGATCCATTGCCACGGAGTTCAAATTCAACTCTCAGATCTTCCACCAGAAATATGCGGCGCTCCTGCCCCGTTGGTGCCCACAAAATTTTCTTCGAAAAGTGAGCGAGAAGACATCCTTTGCGCATTGGATCAAGCAAAGGGAAAGCGTGCGCAAGCTGCAAAAATTTTGGGTATGAGTCGGTCAACCTTTTACCGTCGCTTGAATGAATTAGGAATATCTCCTGAAGAATGCTCCATATAGTGAGAGATTATTGTAAGCAATGAAAACATGTTCGTTTAATTATGTCGTAAAAACAATTTGCATGGATCTGCACGAGTTTTGTATGATCGACAAATTTTTGTAAGAAGAACGACTAAAGCTCATGTTTGTCCGTTAAAGGCATATCGCTACATTCAGTCTTAAAATCCATTCCCAGCCTATCCCCTCTCTTCAGGATTTCGGCAATGTATCCTGATGAATGGCGAATGGAGATGCGCTGCCAATTCTTGGTAGTTGCCACGTTCACACAATCTAGGCAAGGAGGTTCAATGAGCAGGACGCTGTCATCATTTATGGTATGTATCTGGTTGTGTTTATTGCCAGTATGGGGTTTGGCAGAGCCGTTGGGAAAACTTTCTCTGAAAGACGGAAGCGAAATTTATGTCGAAATTTTGGAAATGACCGAAGGGTTCATCACAGTCAAAACCCTCTTTCATGATGGAGATCCGATGAAGATCAAATGGTCTGAAGTGGCCGGGATAACGTCTGAAGATCAAGTGAAAGTTGTGTTGAATAGTGGGACGATCCTACAAGGAAAGCCCACTATGTTAAGTCCGGGAACGCTCGGCATTAAAACTGATATATTGGGCGAACCCATTCCTGTCGCTGTCGAGTCAGTGATGGCTGTGAATCCACCAGTCAAGCCAGCGGTTGTGTATACTGGCAATCTTAATTTTGGCGCATCAAAAATTACCGGGAATACCAGATTGCAAAATTATAGTTTTCTGGGGGAATTGATCGCGAGAAGCGAGCGTCTCCGGTTGTCCATATTGGGACGGTATTTGTATGGGGAAACCGATAACCAGATAGTAGCCAGGAATGCCTTCGGCACGATTAAACTGGATTTTTTTCTGACGAAACGGTTTTATTGGAATGCTGGTGCCTTGTTTGAACAAGACACGTTTCAGGATTTGAATCTTCGCACGTCGCTCTTTTCCGGGCCTGGTTATCAATTTATCGACGTGGGAGATTTTGCCAATCCTTATTTTAAAAAAATGCAACTGAGCGCGGAGGCGGGATTAGGGTTTTTTAACGAAGATTTCAAAAATGCGAATGATCGTAACAACGTCACGGGTCGATGGGCTGTTAATTTCAATTGGCCAGTCCACCCCGCGCTGACGTTGTTCCACCAACATCAGGGCTTTCCCTCGTTAGAAAAGAGAAGTGATTATTACATGACTTCCCAGCAGGGGATCCGTTGGCATATGTTGGAAAACTTCGTTTCCACATTGCAGTTTAATTGGCGTTATGACAACACCCCAGCCTCTGGGAACAAGAAAAGCGATAAGCAGTATCTCCTCACCGTCGGATATGCCTTCGAATCCTAAGTTAGTATCAACAGCCGTGGCACTCGGTTCTTATTAAAGAACCGAGTGCTGCCCTCCTCTTATTCTAGCCTTTTTTCCATCATACGCTTCATATTTCAACCCATTTTCTCAGGCTGTTTCAAGTGTCCCAACCTGAAACAGCCTGAGACACTTTTATTGTGTCTCAATGGGATTGTTCTGTCTGGAATCATTAAAGAGCCTGGAAAAATAATGAATTTTTTTTGGCATCATTCTTGAGGTTATGACCACATACATAGTGACGGGAGGCAATCATGAAAACGATGAAATGCACTAGACCTTACTTGGCAGGAATTTTTTCCCTTATGAGTTTGTCTTTGATCAGTGCAGACCTCATTGCCCTTGGTGGGGACGCCAGAATTTGTACGTTGCCTGAAGAAATTCCTACCCACTTTTCATTCGAGCTTTCAGACAATTGGTCGAGTAAGGGTGGGCAAGGACTGTCTGAGGTTGAAATAGTCAAAGAACACAAAGGTACGCTGTTAACGTTACGAAGCTATCAATCGAATGTGGCTTTGTACAACAAAATCCGGAGCATTGAAGATGAACAGTAACACAGTTATTGGAGCCTCCCCTATGCAACCAGTCAGAAAAGACTCGCAATCTTCTAATCTTTTTCCCAAGAAGATTGATAATTGCAAAGAATTAGGAGACGGGATTCTTAGGCAAGAGACATCAGGAAATCAGCAGCTTCTCAAGGTCTCAATTTTTTCCCCGGATCGGTTTATTCGAGATTTTCTGAAGGGGATACTGACCTTTCAGGGTTATAGGTGTGCCAATGTGGATGACATTCAAGGCATTGTCTGGGACTTTTCCGTTCATGAAGAACAAGTGGTTTTTCTTGATGGGAGGTATTTTGAGGGCTCTGAAGCAGAGCATGTTCGAAGGTCTGTTCAACAGTTTACTCAAGCCGGAGGGCACGTGATGATCTTAGCAAGTCGTCACGAAGATGCTGCTCTCATGGCCATACAGAATACAGGGGGATGTCAAATTCTGTGGAAGCCGCTGGATTATCGACAAGTCGGTCAAGTCATGGCGCATATGTGATGACGATAAACCACTAAAACCTACGATAGTGAGCGGTGCATATTCTGAGTGTTAAGGGTTCTTGTAGGATTGCCCAGGGTGATTTCCTGTTCCGAGCTTTCGTTTTGAGAGAGGGACTTTAGAGGGGGTACCTTTCTTAAGCCTGAGGTGAGGAGGAAGGGAGTTGCCCGGGGCTTTTTTTGTATATTGTTCACATGCGAAGTGTTCTGCTTTTGCGATTGTCCAGGAATAATGATGCTCAGTACCTTGCATAAATCTAGCATTTACGACAGGATAGGCAAACTTGATATTTCTAAAGGAATGATGAGCAATTCTAGACCACGTGAGGCTAGAAGTTTGTCATGGAAGAATCGTTACGCTTTCGGACATTGATCGACAGGCGGCCAAGCCTAACAATCATTCTGTTCAAAGGAGGGTGTTAATGCTCAAAGAGTTTAAAGAATTTGCCATGCGAGGGAATGTCGTGGACATGGCAGTAGGTATCGTTATTGGGGGCGCGTTCGGGAAGATCATTGCTTCTTTTGTTGGTGATGTACTCATGCCGCCTATCGGGATGCTCATGGGAGGTGTGGATTTTACCAGCTTGGCCGTCAAGTTGACGGAGGGCGGTCCTGATGGAGAGCCGGTGTTACTTAAGTATGGCATGTTCATTCAGACCGTGGTTGATTTTCTCATTGTGGCCTTTGCAATTTTCATGGTCGTCAAATGGATGAATTCCTTGAAAAAGGAAGAGGAGGCACCTCCAGCCGAGCCAACGACCAAAGAATGCGGATTGTGCCAAATGACCATTCCCATTAAAGCCACGAAATGCGGGCATTGCACTGCTGAATTAAAAGCCTCGGCATAGGCGGCTGCCAGTCAATATCTTTCCCCACAACCGTGATCTTTCATGAATAGGAGTTATTGATGGACATGACCAAATTAACAGAGACATTGCAAGAGACTCTTGGCTCTTCGTTGCCGGGTATTCTCGGAGCTTTAGGGATTCTTGTTATTGGATGGATTGTTGCCACAGTTATCAGGGCAGGGGTTCGAAAAGGACTCGGCTTTCTTCAATTGAATACACGAATTGGATCAACCACCGGGACTCAAATGGATATCGAAGGTGGTACAGCCACGACATTGTATTATCTCGTGTTGCTGTTTGTGTTGGTCGGATTTTTCAACGCGTTGAATTTGGAGCTGGTATCAGGGCCACTGCGAGGGTTGCTTGATCAGGTGTTAGCCTTCGCTCCGAAAATTGTGGCTGGCGGAGTCTTGTTATTAGTGGCATGGGTGTTGGCTACCGTCGTGCGCACAGTGGTCAGTAAAGCCTTACAAGCGACGAGTTTAGATGACAAACTGAGGTCAGAAGCAGGGATGAGCCCCATGAGCGACAACTTAGGGAATGTGTTGTTTTGGCTGATTATCTTGTTGTTTCTTCCAGGGATTCTTGGCACGTTGGAATTAGACGGAATTTTAACCCCGGTCCAGGGGATGGTTAATGAAATGTTGGGTATGCTTCCCAATGTGTTTGGGGCTGTCATCATTGGAGGAGTAGGATGGTTGGTGGCAAAGATTGTACGAGACATCGTCAGTAATCTTTTGGCCGCCGGTGGGGCGGATGGAATGGGAGAGCAGGTCGGTCTCAGAGGCACGATGTCCTTGTCGAAACTGGTGGGGTTAGTCATCTATATTTTGATTTTTGTGCCTGCCCTTATTGCGGCCCTTCAGGCCTTAAATATTGAAGTCATCACGGTGCCCGCGACACAAATGCTCAATTCGATGATGAGTGCGATCCCCAATATATTTGCGGCAGCGATTATTCTGGCTGTAGCTTTTTTTGTGTCGCGCCTTATTTCTAATCTCTTGAGTAATTTATTGGGCGGCATGGGGTTTGATCAACTTCCCGCCAAGGTTGGCATCGGACAAGTTTTTGAAGGAGGAGCCACACCTTCTCAATTGGTAGGAAAAGTTATAGTCTTTTTTATCATGCTCTTTGCAACGGTCGAGGCCGCTAACCGATTGGGATTCGAGCAACTGTCACAATTAGTCGCCATGTTTATTCAATTTGGTGGACAAGTCTTGTTAGGGGCTGCAATTATTGCAGTCGGTTTCTGGTTGTCTAACTTGGCTGGTCAGGCAATCCAACGGGTTGGAGGCAGCAATGCTGCTACGTTGGCAGGTATTGCCCGTTTTTCGATTTTAGGTCTCGTGCTCGCCATGGGTCTGCGTGCTATGGGCCTTGCAGACGACATTGTCAATCTGGCCTTCGGATTGACTCTAGGAGCGATTGCCGTTGCGATTGCTCTGTCCTTTGGACTTGGTGGACGTGAAGCTGCGGGAAAACAAATGGAACATTGGTTAGGCCGCATGCGCGGCGACCGGTAGATTTTTCTTTTATCATGCCAGGGCCTTTTATGGCCCTGGCAGCCAACCTGTAAGGCTCGCCTTGAGGTCAATTCTTCATCAAGGACATCCTTACGAGCTTTCCTCTATTCCCTTGCATTGCCTCAGTGATCAATGAGGTTCTTCGTGTGTTCGCTACGACGCTAGAGAGGGAGGAGCCTAATCTCCTCTATCTCATCATCGTAAAATTTCCAACAAATCTTTTCAGGAAAGGAATCTTAGGTATGGAAGAAGCCATGAAGCAAGGTATCACTTTATTAACATCGTATGGTTTGAACGTCATTGGCGCTATTCTTATTCTGATTGTCGGACGCATGGCGGCCAATTGGTTACAGAAAAAAGTAGCGGTTTGGCTAAGAAAATCTGATAAAGCCGATGAAACATTAACCGGGTTTCTTTCAAATTTAGCGCGGTATGTTGTCTTAATTGCGACTGTCGTGGCTGTGCTCGCCCAATTTGGTATCGAAACGACGAGTCTTATTGCTGTGTTGGGCGCTGCGAGTTTAGCCATTGGCCTGGCTTTGCAAGGGACCTTGAGCAATGTCGCGGCTGGCGTGATGCTTCTGTTTTTTAGGCCATTTAAAGCTGGAGATGTGGTTGAGACTGCGGGTATTAAAGGCTCGGTGAAGTCGATTACGTTGTTTGTCACAGAATTAGCCACACCGGATAATGTGCAAATTCTTGTTCCCAATAGTCAGGTATGGGGGACCATCGTGAAAAATTTCAGCCACCATACAACCAGGCGCGTTGATATGGTCATGGGTATTGATTACGGCGATGATATTGATAAAGCCCAGACAGTGGTTCAAGAGGTGGTAAAGGCTGATTCAAGAGTTTTAGCGGATCCTGCGCCTATGGTAGTGGTTGGAAATCTTGGGGAAAGTTCCGTAGACTTGACGATCCGAGTGTGGTGTCAGGCTGGCGATTATTGGCCGGTGAAGTTTGATCTCACGAAAACTCTTAAGCAACGATTTGATGCGGAAAAGCTGAGCATCCCTTTTCCTCAACGGACCATTCATTTGGTCAACGCAAAAGACTAGGCTGGCGGCGGGAGATGATGTGCGTATGAGGGGTTACCAGTAGCGTATGGGTCCGGTATCAAGATGGACGAAGCCTTGGCGTCGATAATAGCCGACTCCGCCTCGTTTAAGGTTGAAAGCCGCTCGCCGTACTTGTGAAAGTCGTACACCAGAGATCGAAAAGTCCACGGCTTGTCCGGTTGTATGTAAACTATTAGGTACGGCGCCTTGTCCAAGATGAATCAACAAATTATTGTAGGAAGGGGAACGGTAGGCTGAGTAAATTCGAATTTCCTTCCCTCGTCCCACCAACTTTTCAATTAGGTTGAGATCTTCGAGTAACTGAATATCCATTTCACAGATTTCTTGTGAATGTGGGCAACGCAAGAAATAGTTAAGGTCCTTTAAGGCGCCCTGGTCGTATTGACCAGATCGATTCCGATAGTTCACTGTCAACCGTTCTTTAGTATTCATATTATAAAAACGCAGCCTTCCTTCTGGTTGTGAATGTCCGGAAGCTGAATCAGGAAACAGGAGACGACTGCTCAGAAGCATTATTCCGGCCAAGGAAGTTCTGAGCAAACTTCGCCTCGACCAAAGTGGGTGTGTCTGTTGGGACATGATGAAGCCCTCCGAAGAATGAATTTTTTGGGGAAAAATAAGAAGAGAAAAAAAGGAAAGAGTTCCCCGCTTGTACCAAAATGAGAAAAGAAGGTCAACGCGGATCTCTAATGATTTTGATGATCTTATAACGATTTAAATATTTTCTCTTTTGTACACGGCAATCCAAAACGTTGAATGTGTATTGAAGATTCAAGGAACCGATCCAACAGCCTGAAGAAGAGTTGGGTATTCCCTATTCAAGCAATGGGCTGGTCATTTAATAGTGGTTTGAAGATATTTCGTGTTTTACGTATATTAATCTAATTGTAAACAGCCATATTTTACAGAATATACAAGTGGGCAAAATGTGGGCCATGAAAGAAAAATGCCCTCCACAAATTTTGTGGATAAGGTGGTGGTGATTCATGTGTTTCGCCACGTTTCACAAGGATTGATAAAGGAATGAGCTGATTGCCTATTATTTAGGCATTGTATAAAATTATTTTTTCACTACCATATTTAGGGGTGTGAATTTTTTGGCGTAGTCGTAAAGGTAGAAAACGTTTTTTTTCTTGACATTTATTTGGTGAATTGTTCCAGCTGGAAATGTACGATTTTTAACAACACCAATCAATTTTTCTTATCCACAGAATTCTTGCGAATATGTTGATAAGGGGTATTTCCAATGCTGGATTGATGCATATTGTGTGCTGTTGAAGGTTGGAAGTGATGAGGGCCTTGTCAGTTACATCTGACAAGGCCCTTTGTCTGATCAATAGTCTTCCGATTAGGTAGGAGCAGATAGACCTTTGCGAGCAGTGGTTACGCGCCTTTCAATTTTCGGTAGCCAAAAAGCAGGAGTAAGGCTCCGCCAATGGCAATGCCCAGGCTTCCTAGGTCAAACCCATTCACATCGCCATATCCGAGAGAGGTGCTGATCAAGCCTCCAATCATAGCCCCAGCGATGCCGATGAGGATCGTCACAATGAACCCACCGGGGTCTTTCCCTGGCATAATGATCTTGGCAAGCACTCCGGCGATTAATCCGAATACGATCCAGGAAATGATGCCCATAGTGATTGTCCTTCCTCTGTAGAACGTGAGGATTTATTCTTGTCCTGTATTCATAGATGATATAAACGTATCAGCCTGTTTGATCGAGCTTTCCATTTCCTTGATCAGAATCTTGATATTGCTTTCCACGCTACCTAATTCACTTTTTAATGACGCAATAGCTTGGGCGTTGAGATTATGTTTGAGGAACAACACTTGGTCATTGAATTTACCTAAGACAGGAGGCATTTTACTTTCAGCCCGTTTCATGGCTTTAATAAGTTTGGCATATTGAGTGCGGGTTTGTGTCAGCTTCGTTTGACTGCTCCGTCTCAAGTTGGCGCTGGTATATTCTTTGAGCTCGGCTTCCCATTCGGTGAAGAGCGCTTCTGACACATCTTCAACGGAGGCAATGCGATCACGGACCACATTAGCCTTTGCTTCGCTTCTCTCATATTCGGCATGTAAGGTATCGTATTTCTCTTGAAGCTTGCCACCTTTGACATTGAGAACTGAGGTAAAACGATCAAGTGCAGACTTGAACTGTTCCTTGGCTTCTTGTTGGGCATCTCGGGCCTTCTCGACATCGCTGACCATTAAATCGCGTTTATGGTAGCCCATTTTCTCCATGCCTGCGTAGTACGCAGTTTGACAGCCGAAAATAGAAAGTGAGGTGGCCAACAGGAGCCCAAAGAGCAGTCGAGAACATTGTGGAGGAGAAAAAAACTTATTCATTCTACGTCACCCTTTATGATTGATAGGCTGAACACGACATGCCAAATATGTGAAGCCCTTGCCTTAGGCCGATGGCATGAGCGCTTTTTCCAGAAGGCCTTTGACCCCATCGCCGCCTTTACTCTGGACAAAAGACAAGACGATTGGAACAAATTTTCCAACCATATCTGAGCTTAATCCCAGTTTCGAAAATCCACTGGCCAATTCTGCGAGATTGCCTAATCCCCCTAACTTATCGCCTAATCCGCCAGCGCCTAATGCGGCAGCGGCACCACCTAAGGCACCCATCATACCACCGCCCGCAGAGGCTGCTGTTGAAGGTTCAGGTGCGGCACCTAAGAGGTTCCCGACTCCTGGTATTTGCTCAGCGATCTGCTGAAATTCGCCCGCTCCTAATTTATCTTTTGCTAAATCGAACAAGAGCCCAGCTCCGCCCTTGGCTTGATCTTCGTTGACTCCTAGCGAACTGACGAGTTGTTGAATGAGTTCCATAGTTGTACCTCCTGTTGAAGCATGAATGAATAGTGTCTAAAGAGAAAAGTCTTCCAAAATAGACGGAATAGAGAGGGGTGCAATTGAACCGATCAGGGGATATGCCAATCGGTGTCTTAACTAGAATACGAGATCCATGTCTCTAATGAAAAGGGGAAGAGAGAAAAAGATGGTATTTCGAATAGAGCCGAATAATGATTCAGAGCAGGTAGAGCCGATTACTCCCAAGCAGGCGTGCGTTGACCTTGTGAATTTTGCCAATGAGGCACCCAACCTAATCCAAGAAGTTCGACAGCGATATTAGATTTTTTAGGTCGAATCGTCACGGTTTCCAAGGATTCGGACTGAGTTTGCAACGAAGCAGCCAAGGCCTCAGCCTCCTGCGTAAATTCAGTTTCGAGCTCGGCGAGTTGTTGCTTGAAGGCTTCGACATTTTCTCCCGCCCGTTCGATATCTTGACTCTCTTTCCTTGATCGACTCATGCCGCGGATGGTGCTTGCCGCTTTGCCCATGGAAGATCGGCTCACAGCCTTCCTCCCGAGAAAAGCAGAGAGCACCGTGGCGCCTAAGGAAATAATCGTTTGGAATTTCTGTTGCTGGGCTTGTTCTTCCTCACGTTCCACCGTCTGTTCGGCACGGCGAATGCGGTCTTCAAGGCGAGCAATTTTGGTGTCATATTTTTTTCGTAACGTCGCGGTTTGTTCGTCACGAGTTTCGCGAGTGAGTTGCTGGACGCGAAGGCGAAAATCTCGTTCTGACTCTCCAGCATCGGATGTAAGTTTTAATGCAGAGCTTTTCCAAATATCGAAGGTATGGTTTCGGTAGACCCAGGTCACGAAGTCCTTTTGCCATTTCTTGTATTTTTTGGCCTGGTTGGCTGCAGTAGGTAATTCCCCAAAGATTCCTCCTGCTTCTTGTGTGCTCTCAATGTCGTCAGGGAGGAGGTCCGTATTCATGGCGTCATCCCATTCCACTGGGGTGGCATCATTCGTTAAAGGGACCAGGACGGTGATATCTCGAGACTCATCAATTTTCCGCCGCCCATCCAGAAAGTGGACATTGGCTGACCCTAATAATCGAGGTTCATACACAAGCTTCGAATCCTTTGGCTGTGAGCCACGAATCGGCACAAAATATTGGGTGACCTCTGGCGGTAGCACGGGAGGATTTGTGTTGGTTTCTGTGGGAGAACCTTCTTGTTCTTGAGAAGAAGCAACGGGAGGAGCATGTGTCGGACTCTTAGCTTTCACAGGATCCATCAAGGTCTTAATCTGAGTGCGCGTCAACGGTCCCCGTAAATATGACAACACCCATCGGGTTTCAAAAATTTCCGGTCCATCATCATGAACGTTATTCATCAGAAAGACTCGGTTGCCAAGGCCAGAGATGATCTGCTCCATCTTCTGACGATTAAATTTCCCATCACTGTTGGCCGCTGCGCCTTCCAATCCATCCAACACGCGGGCCATATCCCGGTCAGTTTGTAAGCGACCAATGAACCAGGTTCCCGTATTGCCCAAACCTTTGTAGTCCAAGTCCACGGGATTTTGGGTGGCCAGCACCACACCCAAGCCATAGGCCCGGGCTTGTTTCAGCATGGTCAGCATCGGCGTTTTCGATGGCGGGTTTTGGGTCGGCGGAAAAAACCCGAAGACTTCGTCCATATAGAGGAGGGCTCGAAGACTCGTCGTGCCAGATTGCGTGCGCATCCAACTCACCATTTGCGTCAGAAGAAGGCTCACAAAAAACATGCGTTCTGTGTCATTCAAATGTGCGATAGAAAAAATGGCGATACGGGGTTTGCCACTGGGCGAATAGAGAATCTGATCGATATCCATCGGCTGACCTTCGAGCCATGCCGAAAACCCTGGTGCACCCAATAGGTTGTTAAAGCGCATAGCCAGCGCAAATCGATGTTTTGAGGAAAACACTGATTCCAGATCCATCACACCTAACGTGGTAAACGGCGGGGATTGAATGGATTGGATCAACGAAGAGAGCGTCAGGTCTTGGCCAGCCTCCCAGGACGTTTTCAAAATATTAGCCAGCAGAATATGCTCGGGGCTTTGTAAGGGATCCGCATCGACACCAATCAGATTGAGTAAGCTGGTCGCTGTCGTGCCTACTCGCTCACCGAGGAGTTCGGCGTCTTCAAGTATTGTTGAGGAAGGGACAGAAAAGGATTGGAGAATCGAAACGGGAAGTCCGGCCGTGCTCCCAGGGGTATAGACCAAAAAATCTGCCGCATCACGGAGACGCGCGATTCTGGCTCCATCTTGTCCCCATGACTCTAAGCCCGCTTTCCATTTTGACGCCTCCTTGTCCGCAAATGCTTCTGGAGTGAGTTCCTTTTTCTTGGCGTCATCAGGGTTGACCCAGGGAAGAAAATCACTCCCGTTCAGTTCTGGAAAGGTGAGCAGCAGATTGGCAATGTCACCTTTGGGGTCAATGATGATGGCCGGAATATTATCGATAGCCGCTTCTTCCAAGAGACCGATGCACAGACCGGTTTTTCCGCTGCCAGTCATGCCCACGCAGACGGCATGAGTCACCAAGTCTTTCGAATCATATAAGAGCAGGCCTGGCTTAGCTAATTTATTGGGCAAGTCGTATGGCCGCCCCAAATAAAATGTTCCCAGCTTTTCAAAATCCGACATGGCGTATGACTCCTTTGAGTAGACCCTTTGCCAAAGGGAGTGGGAGGGGGATTGGACTGTTCAACTTCAGCAAAGGAAAAGATACCAAACCTGTGTGTCCATTCGCATCAACCTTGACTTATTTCGTTGATTGACAAAGAATTCGCCAGGCTAGGGTGCTTCACATGTACTTCATGCGAAGGTGATGTTCTGACTATGCAGAATTCTTGGAGACATGAGAGACATGAGAATGTCGTTAGTGCTGAGTAGGCACAACTAGCTGATGTGACTTCACATCTCACCAAAGGAGGGAGCCAATATGTTGTGCAAATTTGTCCATACAACAGCAAAGGTCGCGGCATGGAACCTGGCAGGCTACAATACGATTTCCCCGGTGCGGTTAGCGAATCAAGTGGAAGGTCTTGCCATCCTCGACGCTGAGGTCATCACACTTGTCGAAGTCAAGCCTTTCACGCACATGCAGGCATTAATTAACGGGCTTGCGGCAAAAGGCTGTGTGTATGAAAGTGTGATGCTCCCGCAAACAAGTAACCTCAACATCGGTGTGTTATTTAAAAAAGGTGTGAAAGCCACGAATCCTCGCTTTATTGAGGACTCCGATCTTGGCGATCCGAAAAAGCGTAAGGCGTTGGTCGTGGACATGAAGATCGGAAAATTCGATTTCATTCTAATCGCCGTACATCTTAAATCAGGCCGAAACGCACCCCAGCAAAAAATTCGAGACAAGCAATGCAAAGTGATTGGGCAGTTCATTACCGATCTACGCGATGTCCAGAAGCGAGAGGACATACTCTTGATGGGTGATTTCAACATGATCCCGGGCGAGGATGTGAGTAACTTTCATCATCTCGGTGGAGATGACATCATGAATTTTCTTTCCTCATGGGACCTTCAGGCCCGATTCTCGCACATCTTGCCGAAGGGTCGAGCCAATTTATTAGATGGTTTTGCCATGACGAGAACGTTTGCGACCGAGTATATTCGCGGGACCCTCCAGCTTTTTCCCATGCATTGGACAATGGATATGGGCAGGGAGAAATTTCGGAAGGAAGTGTCCGACCACTTGCCCTTCGTGGCGTCTTTCCGAATCGACAAGAGCAAGGACTAGAAGTCTCAAGAGAAGAGACAAACCTTTTATTGACTGTTTTTATCCTTCAATGCAAGGTTAGCTGAATGACGTGCCTGTTATGCGCCAAAGCCTTTAGGCCTTAGATAAAAGTGATTGTAACCTTAAAGGAATTTTCTTACCGGGTTTCGTCCCGGCAGCCGAGGTCCTTTTGTTTCGGCAAAAGGACCCAAAACCATTGACGCCCAACCCGCCTCATCAGGATGGGACGGACGCAACGAAAAAGAGGGCGTGCTAACTCGCTTTGCTCAGACAAGGCCCGCCGCAATGATAAGGACGTCCGACAAGAGGGCGGGTGGCAGGCGTCGGAAGCGAGAGGTGAAACGGACCTGATGAGCCAATGTCGCTAAGAGCCACTTTCCATCTTTCTCGCAAATTTTTCACTTAAAGAACACCTCTTCAATCTTGACTTATTTCGCGGCTTTCTCAACAATCCTTCCGAGTCATCTATCGTTTTTCTTCTTGGCCACAGGTGCAGTTGTCCAATTTAGAGTGCCAAGGCTATGGGATAGAGTTTTTCATCTTTCAATTAAAGCGGCCTATGATTCCCACTTTCTTTAAGGCTCCGGTCCGTAAAGGAACGAAGGGTTGGGGTGAGGGCCACCTGTGATAGCCTCTAATATTTCGAGAAAGATGGCCGTCCAAAGTCGCCATAGAATGGTGTGCTATACGGATCAAGCATTCCAGATCCGACTCTGATGTGGATCCGTCAAAATATTGTTATGTGGGAAAGGCAGATCACTTCTAATGCCTGATGATCGTCCAGAAGTGCCGTTGCCTATTCAACGAGAAGTACGTCAGCGATGCGCATTTGGCTGTGTTCTATGTGGATGTCCGCTATACGAGTACCACCACATGGAACAGTTCGCCGATGTCCGCGAGCACTTAGCAGAAAACCTGACTCTTCTCTGCGATAGTCACCATAAGCAGGCAACAAATGGCCTTTTGCCCCCGGATACAATTACATCTGCAAACAACTCTCCATTCAACGTAGCCCATGGTGTCTCTTCACCATTTGGTCTTCACTTTCATGGATCCGAATTTCAGGTTGTCATTGGTGGAAACCGATTTTCGTGTTCCTCCAAAACACCAGACCATTCTCTGATCACAATGCCAATTACAATCGATGACTTGGATCTGCTAGGGGTCAGATCTGACGCAGACGGTCGAGTATTTCTACACGTAAATATTTTCGATGAATACAATCTACCCCTGCTCATAATCAATGATAACACTCTCATTTATCGAACAAAGATTTGGGATATTGCGTTTGTTGGCAAAACCCTCACAATCCGCGAAGCCTCACGAAAGTTTCTGATCGAAATCACATTTCAACCACCCAATCAGATTTTGATTGATCGTGCACGTCTGCTCCTCAATGGCGTCGAGATCGTTGTTCGGAAGTCACACATTTTCATTGTCAATTCGGAAACTCTTATTGTTGGAAATACCGTCCACAACTGTTCCGCTGGACTACAGATTGGACGCAACGATCGTCAGTTGAGTGCCGCATTCGGTCCTGATCCTACTTCAGTGATACGTTACAATTTGCCCCGACCTGACGCTCGGAAACGTGAGGTTGCCGCCATCGCAAGAGCCAAAGAATTAAGCCTCAAATATGGTGGAGAATCACACGACTTTGTTAACCCCACATAACAAACCGTTGCATATGGAACCTCGAGCCGCTAAATTCCATGGGCATACCTAGTTTAAAACAAGCAGAGGCTTCAGATATTTCCCTGTGAGTGATTTAGGATTCTTAGCTATGTCTTCGGGGGTTCCTTCAGCGACGATGTGGCCGCCGGATTCGCCACCGCCTGGACCTAGGTCGATGACCCAATCTGCGCTTTTGATGACGTCTAAGTGATGCTCTACGACTAAGACGGTATTTCCTTCCTCGACCAGTTGATTCAAGACTGTTAACAGACGCGTGATATCTTCCAAATGCAACCCACGGGTGGGTTCGTCCAAGATATAGAGGGCACCTTTGTGTGATGTCGGTGCGGATGATCGTTTGGGGGTGTTGGCTAATTCTCTGGCGATTTTAAGTCGTTGTGTTTCGCCCCCGGACAGGGTATTGGCTGGCTGGCCTAATGTGAGGTAGCCCAAGCCGAGCTGTTTGAGCACTCGCAAGCCTTTGAGGGATGATGGGCAGGAGGTCTCGAAGAAATTAATGGCTTTGTCAACCGTGAGATTGAGCACATCGTGGATTGAATGCCCTTTGATGTGGACTTGTAAAATCTTGTCCTTGAATCGTTTGCCTTCGCATTCTGCGCAGGGGACATACATGTCTGCCAGAAAATACATTTCTAATTTTTCATAGCCATTGCCCTGGCATTTGCCGCATCGGCCTTTCCCAGTATTAAAGGAAAAGTGTGCGGGTGTGAGTCGATGTGCACAGGCTTCTCTGGATTGTGCAAATAACGTTCGAATGTCTTGATAGGCCTTCAAGTAGGTGATGGGATTAGAGCGCGGAGTTTTCCCGATGGGTTCTTGGTCGATAAGACAGACGGTTCGGAGATGTTCGGTTCCAGTTATGCTCTCTAGGTCGGGTTGTGGCGGTGTGCCAACCTTGAAAAAACGCGCAAGGGCGGCATAGATGGTGGCTTCGACCAACGTGCTTTTCCCTGAGCCTGAAGGACCGGTTACACAAATGAGTCTACCAAGCGGAATATCGACCGTGAGATTTTTAAGGTTTTGTTCGCATACACCTGTGAACTGTAGTTTCTTTCCACTTCCTACTCGACGTTTCGTGGGAAGGGCAATCGTTCGTTCCTCGCGCAAATATTGTGCGGTCAGGGCCTGAGGATGTTTGAGGAAAGTTTTATAGGGGGCAGCACATACCACTTCTCCACCTTGATCGCCTGATTGCGGCCCCATCTCAACGATGTAGTTTGCCTGCTGAATGATCTGAGGATCATGCTCCACGACGATGACGGTATTTCCTCTTTCCGCTAACTCTCGGAGAATCAAGCCCATGGCCTCGGTGTCTCGTGGATGGAGGCCAATCGTTGGTTCGTCTAAGACATATTGTGTGCCCACGAGCTGACTGCCTAATTGCGTCGCCAGATGAATGCGCTGAGCTTCCCCCCCGGATAGGGTCCGCATTTCCCGATTCAACGTCAGATAGTCTAGCCCCACTCTCAGGAGAAATGAGAGTTTCGACTGCAACGCCTTCAACAGATCGGTGGCAATGGCATCTTCAAATTCTCGCAGCGGTAACGATTGAAGCCATGTTTGCAGATCTGATAGCGACCACCCGGATACCTCATGAATGTGGCATTGATGGATTTTCACCATCAGGGCTTCCGGTCGTAAGCGTGTTCCTTGGCAGTTGGTGCAGGGAGAAGGACTGCGATAGCGACTCAGGAAGACTCGAACATGCATCTTGTAGCGCTTACTTTCTAAGTATTCAAAAAAATCATGGATCCCCTCGAGCTTTCCCTCGCCTTTCCAAATGAGATCTCGTTCGCCTTCGGTGAGTCGGTGGTAGGGTGTTGTTTCGTCAAGCCCTCTCTTCTTAAATGCTTTGATCATTTCTTTCTGCCACCAACGGTTAGAGGGCTTGGTCCAGGGTTCGACCAGACCGTCGAGTAGGGACTTTTCGGGGTCGGGAATGAGCAGGTGTTCGTCATAGCGCAAAATATTCCCAAATCCTTTGCATTCGGGACAGGCCCCCAGTGGATGATTGAAAGAAAAGGACACGGGGCGCGGCGTGGGAAAAGTTCGGTTGCATCCTGGACAGGAGAGATGGGAACTAAAGACCAAAGGTGGGTCATTTCCGATGATGACGCTGGCTTGGCCTTCGCTTTCGCGATAGGCCGATTCCAAGGCTTCGACTAACCGACTTCGTGAATCTGGCTCCAAGGTGAGACGATCAACGACGACGGATATTTCTGATGGCAGAGCGATAGGAAAAGTGTCTGTGTTGAGGTTCATCAATTGGTTGTTGATAACAACACGAATGAACCCCTGTTTGAGAAGGGACGTTTTCATGGATTCAAGCGCATCGGGGTGAGGCATAGGTTTAGGAAAGCAGATCAGGGCGCGTTGTGTGGAAAATCGATCAAGCAAATCTAGAGCAACTGTTGTGGGATGTTGGGCGACCGCTTCCATCTTGCAGTGGGGGCAGGTCAAACGTCCGATTTTGGCAAAGAGTAATCGAAGATAATCGGAAATTTCACTGGTGGTCCCAACCGTCGAACGTGAGGTTCGAATCGGGTTTTTTTGTTCTAAAGCAATTGAGGGACGGATATTGGTGAGTCGGTCTACATCCGGGCGTTTGACGCGGTCTAGAAACATGCGGGTATAGGAGGAGAGCGATTCCACATAGCGCCATTGGCCTTCCGCGAAGAGCGTGTCGAAGGCTAACGACGATTTTCCCGACCCGGAGACGCCAGTAATGACCGTGACGGCGTTGTGCGGGATGCTAAGAGAAATATTCTTGAGATTATTTTGCCGAGCCCCTTCAATAATCAGTTCGGCATGCGGGGATGGGGATTTAGATGAGGTTTTCTTTTTTTGTGGCATAAGTGTGTTCGCAGAGAAACAACATCATCACAACACTGACACATGGTTGTACCCTGTTTGCCCATTCTTCGCCAAGAGGAAATGAATGTTACAAGCGGCCGAGGGTGTCGCCAAGCCAGACAGCGGCGAGGCCGACGAAAACATGGAGGACAATATTCGCGGAAGCTTTGAGGATGGCGCCGTCTTTGAGGAGAGCGAAGGATTCAAATCCAAATGTTGAATAGGTCGTGAAGCCGCCTAACACACCGATGAAGAGAAAAATTCTAATGTCAGGTCCGAGCAGAGATCGTGTTTCCGCGAGTCCATGGAGTAGGCCAATCAGGAAACATCCAAGTATGTTAACCGTCAGCGTTCCAACTGGAAATCCCACGACCGGGCTGAATCGATTCAAGGCTCCAGCCATGACAAAGCGGCTGATGGAACCCAGGAATCCGCCCAGGCCAACCCAGAGGAGTTGTGGTAATCCGTATGGTGTCATTTCTAAGGGATTGTCTAGATGCCAGGGTAAGAATGCAAGCTGATGGTTCCTCAATCAGGAGAGGAATTTTAGGTGTTGTATTAAGATTGAGATTTTGCTTGTGATGGTTTGTTCTTGGTTTTCATTTGGGATCGTTTCGTCGTAGAAGAGATTTGCGCAGGGCCATCAGCCCACAGTGCGATTCCCCCTAAGAGGCCTGCCACATTTGAAACGGTGGTCACATTCGGTGGCAAATCGATCGTCACTTTTTTCGCATTGCCACCGCCAAGATAGAGACGGTCATAATTAATCACGCGGTCTAAGGTTTCTATGGCTTTGGTGAGTCGTTGATTCCATTTCTTTTTCCCGACCTTTTTGAGAGCGGCCGCGCCTAATTCATCCTCATACGTTTTTCCTTTACGAAAGGGATGGTGGGCAATTTCTAAGTTGGGTACGAGGGCTCCATTAATAAAGAGCGCGGTTCCAAATCCCGTTCCCAGAGTAATGACGAGCTCCACCCCTTTTCCTTTAATCGCACCGAAGCCTTGGACATCGGCATCATTGGCGGCACGAACAGGTTTTTTCAGTTGGCGTTCAAGATCTTTGACTAAATAGGTACCTGGCCAGGATGAATCCAAGTTCGGTGCTGTTTTGATCCGTCCTCGTTGAATGACGCCAGGGAACCCTACGGAGACTCGGTCAAATTTTCCTAATCCAATCACGAGTTCCGAAATGCCCGTCAGTATCGCCTGTGGGGTGGATGGTTGTGGTGTCGCGATTCGCAGACGGTCACCCATAGGTTGTCCTGTTGGACTGAGAAGAATTCCTTTGATTCCCGACCCGCCAATATCAATTGCGAGGGTGACGGGTTGAGTCATTGCTGAATTGCGTTTTGGGGACGATGCCATAGGTCATTCTCCTTAGCGGGACGCGTCAATCGATCCTTGTCTGCTGTTATACATCTCTCCACCTTGTTCGACGTAATTTTTCAAGACTTGAGCGGCATTCGGGCGCTCTATATTAAGAGTGACTGAAATCCCACGTGCTTCAAGACCGGTCGTCCAGTTTTGAGGCTTGGGCCCTTCATCAAATCCGATGGCTTCAGCATCGCTTCCTTTCGCCCCACAGACCAGATGGCGAACACCTGACCAGCAAATTGCTCCGAGGCACATGGCACAGGGTTCACAACTGGTTACCAGTTCGTGGGGAGGAAGATTATTTGCACCTAAGTCATGCGTTCCATATATTTGCTGGGCAAGCATGATCGCCACGATTTCTGCATGAGCCAGAGAACTGTGAGATGAGAGGACAAGATTGACTCCAGGGGCGATCAGTTGATGCGTATCCGTTCTAAATATCCCAGCTCCGAAAGGCCCACCTGTGCCTTCTTCGATATTGAGTTTCGACAGAGTGGTGACGAGACTCATACGTGCTTCTGGGGTGGGGAATTTGGTGGGCTGTTGCTGGAAGAAATCGGATATCCACTGTGGTAGCTCAAGGTGAAACTGTGGAAACGTTTGTGGGCCGCTGCTCATGAGGGCGTTGATGGCTTTCGTTTGAGAAAAGAAGTTTGACCCTTGTTGCCGAAACGGAAAAATTCGTTGAAGACCAGCATATTTTGATGAAGATTGTACTCATGCTACGCTTATTCAAAATTGTAGCAGTCTGATTGGGTTATTAAAAGATTTTAGGATAAGCCATGCCACATCAATGGAAAGATCACGTCATCATTATTACCGGGGCGTCCGCTGGTATTGGGAAGGCTCTGGCCTTAGCCTTAGCTCCGCAATCTCACAAGTTGGTTTTGGTCGCGAGGGATCGCGCACAATTAGAAGAGGTGGCTGAAGCCTGTGAACGTGTGGGAGCGACAACATTGGTGGTGCCAACCGATGTCACTGATTCGTGTGCCTGTGAAGCCATGGTTCACGCCGCCATTGACAAATTTTCTAAGATCGATGTGCTCGTGAATAACGCGGGCATGTCAATGTGGGCGACCGTGGAGGACGTGCAGGAGGTGTCGCGATTCCAAAATCTTATGGATGTGAACTTTATGGGGAGTGTGTATTGCACAAAATTTGCCTTGCCGTTTCTGAAGCAAACGCAGGGTCGTATTGTGGCGATCTCCAGCGTGGCGAGTTTCACTGGGGTTCCCTTTCATGCCATCTATAGTGCAAGCAAGCATGCGATGAATGGTTTTTTTGAGTCATTACGAATTGAGATGGCTGGTACTGGGGTGAGTGTCACCATCGTCGCGCCTGATTTTGTGCAGTCTGAAATTCATGCCCGAAGTTTAGGCGCTGATGGAAAACCGGCAGGTCGACTCCTCCAGGATCATGCCTCATTTTTAAGTGCGGAGACCTGTGCTGCTATCATTATCAAAGCGATGATCCACCGCAAACGCTTGGTGATTACCTCTTTAAGAGGGAAATTGGGGCGATGGGTGAAGCTGTGTGTGCCCCAGGTTATAGATTGGATAGCCAAGAGAGGTGTGGCCAAGGCTTATCGTCTTTGAAGGTCTTGTGGTGCTAGCGGGTTTAAGACAAGACTTACGAGACTCGCTCACGTTCGTTGCCTTTCTCTTTCATGAGGGTGAGAAGCCCGTCTTCATCCGTTCAGTGGACGGCCTTCATGATCACCCGCACTTTTTCTCTTCCGTGAGAAATTTCTCTATTTGAATTTGATCGCGGTTCCTCTGACTGTCGTGCAGGTGAACGAATAGACATTATAGATGGGGATAAAACCGTAAAGACTACTCACAGTACTGACATTGATCAGGGCATCTCCACCAGTTCTCTGTAAGGCTTTATTCACTGCTGCTTCAAAATTTGAATTTCCAAAGGGTGCAACATTTAAAACAAAGTGCCGGCAAGCTTTTCCTTCGGTCAATCCTAAATCCTCGAAATCCTGTGCCTTTTGCAGTAATGCGGCTGGGTTGGCGGAACTCTTCGTAACGAGGCCCAATGTCCCCGTTGAACTACAGCCTGCCATCAGCACAAACAAAAGAAGGAAGCTGAAAATCATCTGCTTACTCATGTTTACCTCCCAGACGACATGGAAATAGAAATCTCTATAGGCGAAGTATTGAAGTTTTTTGTGAGTAAAAGCAAGCGACTCTTGAGCGGGGGTACTTTTTTATTCATTTGGTTGGGGTTGTGGCTCTTGTTGAATGACTTGAAAATCTTTTTGCGTAATGAAGTTTCCATCAGCATAGAGACGAAATTCGTATTTTCCTGGTCCGGGAAAGACTAGGTAGGGAATGTTCACGCCGAAGTCGTGTGTGGCCAACCTATTCTGAATTTCAATGGGTGGCAGCGAACCCTTCCCAACTATTTGATCTTTATCGAGGTAGATTAATTGAATGTCAAAGCTGTATTTGCCTTCGGCGTCAGTTAGCGAGAAATAGACTCCGACTTGTGGATGTTGGCACGGAAAGGTTTTGGCCCACAGATGAGTGAAGGCTCCGATAATACTTTTTTTGCCGGTGAGGCTGTCAATGATAATTGTATCGCAGACTAAAAACGCATGGATGCTGGGTTTGATGAAATCCGTCATGCAGAAGGCCTTTCGCTCATTTTACACATAAGTCATTCCAATTTTCATTAATGAATAAAAAGGCGCGTCACGCCGACGCCTGCGATATAGAGCCCAATGGCTAGAGCATAGGCTGGCCAAAATCCCAATTTCGGAACGGCGGCGATCATGGTTCCGACATACAAGAACCATGGAGGAGAGAGCCAAATTAAGTTTTTGGCGAAGGAGACTGTCGGCGCTGAACCTGCGTTGAGGTAGACCAGGATAAACGTGACGCCACTAATCACGGGCAACGTGCTCGCTAATGCTGCCATGAATCCCTTCCCGTGGCTTCCCAAATAGGTGGAGACACTCACCAACGTTCCCCCGATAAAAAAATACAAGACATATTTTGCTAATTCTGTCATCGTTCTCCCTTAGCATTCTTCCTTAGCTGAAAGAAAAAAATGTTTTGGACGATTGGGAAAGTGGAGTCAGCCGCAGTGATTGTAATCGAATGATTGCCATGGACAAAATGGGGCTAGAGGAGTGCGGCCCGGACTGTGAGATACAGGATGAGGACTTCAACGGCATGGGCAGTGATGAGGAGGTAGAGGTTGGTCATCCGTATCCACAGCCATCCCCATATCAGTCCATCCCAAACAGCAATCCAATGTAAAGAGCCGAACGTCGCGACCATAAACGGGTCAAACGAAAACGTGAGAGCTGACAGGCTTAACGACAGCAGAAGTCCGAATCTCATGAGGGCAGGAGAGGTCGGTTGTCGTTGCTTGAGGGTCTGTGAACAAAAGCCCAGCAAGCGACCCAAAAGGAACCCTCGAAAATTCAATTCCACGAAAAAGGCAATACACAAAATGAACCAGGGCACCATTACCCAAAAGGGAAGCTGGGCATGAGGTGTGTCTCGAAGAAACGTAATATCTTCTCCCATGGCTGGGACGAGATAAAGAATGACAAATGTATTGAAGCTACCTAAACACATTCCTGTTCCGATTCCCCACTTCACGCCACGTGTGATTTTATGAACTTCAAGGCCAAGCTTGGCGAAATGATCGATGTTGTACATTGCCCATAATCCCAGCGCCAGGTAGGCGAAAATCTGGGGGATGAATTGAATCGCAACGATCGATTGCCAATCTCGTGGAAGGAAATAGAATACGGGGGTAGCCAATATGGGAAACCAGACAAGACCAGTTGCCCGTTCCGAGTTTGGTTCCATAGATTAAGGTGCTAATGATGTGAGGGTTGTCTAGCCTATTGATAGCGCAAGGCTTCAGCTGGATCGAGTTTTGCGGCTTTCATGGCCGGAAACAGGCCGAACAGAATCCCTACCCCGACGGCAAAGGTAAAGGCAATGAGTATGGCGGTCGGTTCGACCACCGCTCCCCAATCTCCGCCACCGGGCATGGCTTGGGCTACCAGGTTTCCGAATCCATAAGCGGTAACAATGCCGAGAATGATCCCAAGGACTCCCCCAATGACACTGATAGTGGTGGATTCAATTAAAAATTGTAGAAGGATATCGTTGCGTCTTGCCCCAATGGCCTTTCTCAATCCAATTTCTCGAGTTCGTTCCGTCACGGTTACCAGCATGATATTCATGATTCCTATGCCACCCACAAGAAGTGCCACAAGGGCAATTCCCCCTAGAACAATTCGAAAGGTCCAGAGGGTCTGTTCCACAGCACCCAAAAAATCGCCCTGATTACGGATACGAATGTCATCGACGCCATCATGGCGTTGAACAAGAAATTGATGGAGTTTCTGTGTGACTTTTTCCATGCTATTTCGATCGGGCACATGTATGACCATTGAGTCAATCTTGTCATTGCCCTTGAAAAAACGTAGCGCAGTCGTGACAGGAATAAAGATCATTTCATCACGATTCTGTCCATAGATCTCACCTTTGGGTTCCATGACCCCAATCACGACGAACCGATATTCTTCAACAATTTCTTGTTCTTGCTTCTCCACTTTTGTGATATCTTTTGTTTTCATTTTTTTGACACCCCCGAATATTTTTACCTCTTTACCAATCGGAGATTCGGTGCCAAAAAGGACTTCCGCTACTGTTTTCCCTAAGACCACTGAGCGTCGCCATCCCCGAAGGTCCTCTGTTGTTACAAACCGTCCCGCCGAAGGGAAAAAATTTCTAATTTCACTATACTCTGGGGAGGTTCCAGAAATGTGCCCACTAAAATCGCGATCGCCAATTTTCAACTGACCATCAAACCCAACCTTCGGTGCAATGGTCAAATTAGGGAAATGCTGTCTGATGGCCAATGCATCCTCATATTTAAGCTTGATATTTCTCCCAGCAAACATTCGGCGTTCTTCCACCGTCAGGCGTTTTTTCCAGACAAACAGTAAATTTGTCCCTAATCGCTCAATAGAACTGACGAGCCAAACTTGGCCTCCTTCGACAATAGCAATCATCGCAATGACAGAGGCCACACCGATGATGACGCCAAGCATTGTCAGTCCTGAGCGCAACAGATTTGCAGAAAGATTTTTGAATGCATCGTGAATGATGGCAAGGATCATAAATTATAATTCTCTTACACCAATATTTTTGATGATGGATGTGTCATCTGATTAGAGACAATTTTTCCATCGGACAGGGTAATGCAGCGTTCGGCCCGTTTGGCGATGAGCGGGTCGTGGGTGATCATGATGATCGTCTGCCCTTGTTGGTGAAGCTGGTCGAACACGTTGAGAATATCGTTCCCTGACTTACTATCTAAGTTTCCAGTAGGTTCGTCAGCCAACAGAAGAGCGGGACGGTTTGCCAGGGCCCTCGCAATAGCCACTCGTTGCTGTTGGCCTCCCGATAACTGGTTACTGTAATGATACAGACGGTCTGTAAGACCAACCATCGTTAATAATTCGCTAGCACGATCATGTTGGGTAGCATGTGGGACTCGGGCGTACATCAGCGGGAGTTGCACATTTTCCAAGGCAGTTTTTCGAGGAAGTAAATGAAACGTTTGAAATATAAACCCGATTTTTTTGTTGCGTATGGTGGTTATTTGAGCATCGGGGAGTTCATGGACGTTTTCTCCATCAAGCCAATATTCGCCGCTCGTGGGATGGCTTAAGCAGCCAAGAATATCTAAAAGAGTGGTTTTGCCGCTCCCGGACTGGCCAATGATGGCCACGAATTCCCCGTGCTCAACTTTCATGGTGAGGTTGATGAGCGCGGGGACCTCTACATCTCCGGCTTTATATATCTTGCTAATATTATGTAAATGGATCAGCATCAATTAAGATGGCCCGCCAATTTAGTGAGGAGACTTCTCGGCTTCAAACGACGGGATGATCACTTTGTCATGTTCTTGAATTCCCTGAGTGATCACGGCCTGCGTGTCTGTCCGAAAGGCAACCCGAACTCTTCGAATTTTGGGTACATCATCAATTAACACCTCCACCACATCATCCCCGTTTTCGACACGAAGGGTTTCCAACGGAATCGTAAGGACGTTCTCCAACTGTTTGGTCACGATGTCGACATTCGCGGTGAGCATGGGCTTCAAGACTTTATTCTGTGTGTCAATGGCTATCGTTACTTCATAGGAGACAATGTTTTCTGTTTTCACACCTTGGGTCGCGATCCCTATAACCGTTCCCTGAAAAGATTGGCCGGGCAGGGCATCCAAGCGAATGTCAACGTCTTGATTTACAGCCACACGCGGGATATTCACTTCGTTAATTTTGGCTTTGACGATCATACGAGACAAATCGGCAAGTTTCATCAGTATGGTGCCCCCCCCGAAGGTTGCCGTTCCGGAGGTAATAATCTCGCCAGCATTCACGAGAATTTCTAAGACGGTTCCATCCGTTGGAGATAGAACTTGGAATTCTTCTGGTCGAGTGTGCTGCGTTGCACCTTCCTGATAGCGTTGAAACAATTCTTTATTTCCACCCAAGGCCAGTAACAATTGACGCTCTGCGAGCTCTAACCTGACTAGCGTGCGTTGATAATTATGCTCTGAGGTTTCCAGGTCTTGTTGCGAAATGAATCCTTTTGTAAATAAGGATTGGGAGCGAACCCATTCTCGTTGAGCAGTATTTACGTTCAGGCGTTCTTCTTGGATAGCAGCACGAAGCTGGGCGACTTGGCGGGCTTGGCTTGATTCTTGGCGAATAATTGCCAGCACCTCACCTTTCTTAACAGGTTTTCCACTTGAGACAAATAATTGAGCCACTTCGCCTGAAAATTGTGATTTGATTTCGATTGTTTTAGATGGCTGGATGGTTCCGGTTTCCGACACTCGTGTTTGCAACGAACTTCTCACGACTTCGACGGTGGCCGGAGGCTGTTTTTCAGAAGAATTCGATTGAAGCTCAGGCAGATAGGCATAGAGCCCAATGCCTGTGGCTGTGATGAGGATAGCAATGGTCAGCAATATTTTTTTTGGCATGAGAAGAATGGAAATGCACAGAGTTTTTCCGCTGTGCTTCTATGGTAGCAGGAGGCCAAAGCTTCTGGGAACTCAATCTGCCCATTAAAAGGGCAGAATTATTTGATTGGTGAGGTTCTCGCGGCTTGTCCACGAGGCCAAAATGTTGTGGCTTCGCACAGTCCTTCAACAGAATATTGCTGACCCTCCAAGCAATGTTCTGCGATATTTTCAATTCACTTCTTCTTCCCTCCCTCCCTCGGCTGCATTCACCTCCCTTTGTTGGGTGACGAACTTCCCAGCCTTTTTGCATACGTCAATAATTGGAATCGTGTGTTTGTGTCACGTTCTGGGGGACCTGCAAAGAGGGTAATAGTTATCTGAAAATATACTGGTTGTAATTATTTAGAACACTTTTGAATTTCTTGCAAACGTCAGGTTCTCTCTATAAAAAATTTCCTTAGGACTTCTTGAGGCCCGAATAGCAGTGTCTACATGATTTCTCAGATAGATAATCCCGATATCAAAGGTTGCTGGGTATGGGCATATATGTTGCTTTTAGTACATTTGAACCCATTCGCACGTTTACTTCCAGAAAAGGAGATTGTAATGCCAAAATCTGTTGACGCTGCCCTAGCCACAACTCAGTTTCCATCTTGGCTGAAAGAAGTAGTAGAAAGCACAAGGCCCAAGGCTCAAGCTGTGGCAGAGCATGAAGCATGGAAGCGATTTGCAGACGGGACAATCCCTCAATCCAGGCATCATGCCTTGCTCTGTGGATTCTGGCCGCTCATTGAACGATTTCCCCAATTTTTAGCCTTGAATCTCTTAAAGTGTTCATATGGCTCAAATTCAAATTTGAATGCTGCACGGGGATGGCTCATAAAAAATCTTAGGATAGAACAACGACATGCGGAATGGTATCGAGATTGGGCAGAGTGTTCGGGTATACCACGGGCCAAACTTTTTGGTGTTCAGCGCCCGGCCGCGTTGACGGCCATAACAGACTGGTGTTGGCATATATGTGAATCAGGGACCTTGGCAGAAGGGATGGCAGCAACAAATTTTGCCATTGAAGGTGTGACGGGAGATTGGTCAGAAATAGTCTGGGAAAGTGGGGAGTATCGCTTGCTTTTTGGTGAAGGTGAACAAAAAAAAGCGATGAAATGGATACAGGCCCATGCGGCATATGATGATCTTCATCCCGTGGAGGCCTTGGGAATTATTTACAAATTGTTAGGTGATGACCCAAGTAAAGAAAATATCAATAAAATCAGGTGTGCAATTGAAAAAAGCTACGATTTATATTTATTGGCTCTCGATCAGGGGATGGCTTTACCACTAGAGGAGGAAACCTTTCAGGCAGCATAATTCGAGAGAAAAAACACCTATGAATAGCTTGAATTCGCAGCTCCTTGCTTCGCCGAACTTATTGGAACGCTAGCTTATTCATCGGTTGAGTACTTTGACTTTGCGACCAAGATTCTTAATTTTCGATTTCTTGGTTCAAAGTAATCTCTCATAATAAAAATTTATTGCACTTCGATTCGGTAATGATCAAGAGTGGAGGCCGTCACCAGACGGAGGCGAGAGAGGGATTGATTATAGTCGAGGATAGCTCGGAGTTCCTGTCCACGCGCGGCTTGTAAATCTCTTTGGAATTCTAGGACGACTCGTGTGGTACTGAGTCCTAGTTGCAGACGCTCTTGTTCGGCTTTGAGTTGTTTCTCGGAGAGCCGACGGGAGGTTTGATTGGTGCGAATACGTTTGTAGTTGGTGTTGATCTGGCGGATAGCTTCTTTGACGTCCAGGATGATTTGCTGCCGGACGCGTAGAAGTGAGGTTTGTTGTTGGTGAGTTTCTAGTATTCGCCGTTGATGTTGGCTTTTTGCTGCGCGGTTGCCTAAGGGGTAACTCAAGATTAACCCTCCGCCCATGTTGTAAAAATCCGTGCTGCCCAGGCGGCCCCAAGAGTCACTTGAGTTATTTCCTAATCCCGCGAGCCCGAGCCCACCTTGAAAAGACAGATCGGGTAAAAGTTGGTTTTTGGCAAATTGTGTTTGCACCTGTGAGCTGTTGATATTTTTCTTCGCTTGTAAGACTTCTGGGCGATATTTAAAGGCCTGGGCGATTTGGGTTTCCAATGGGAAATGCTGTTCAAGTTGAAGTGGAACATCCAGTGGGACGAGGGGAGTGGTCTGTTTCAAGTCCCATTCTGATTGGCTAAGTAACCGCCGTAATTGGTCTTCTTGGTCTTCCACGGTTTTTTGTGCCAGTAAAATTTGTTCGATTCGACTGGCCACACCTGCCTGTGCTTGTAAGGCTTCCACTTCAGCCAACACTCCGGCCTTGACCTTTTCGCGATTGCTCGCCAAGAGTTCCTCGGCTGCCTGTAATGTGGCATGCGCTACTTTCAAATTTTCTCTGGCAAACACGAGTTCCCAATAGGTCTGTTCGACCTGGGCAATGACGGAAAGAACTTGTTGAACCAACAGGAGTTGCTCTACGGCTGCAGCATTACGTGCGACGGTGATCAATGTCTTGTTCACGGTCAGGCCCAAGTTTCGCAGAAGGGGTTGCGTCAGATTGAAGGACAGATTGCTGCCATAGGAGGGATTAAAAAGGAACCCTGTTGTTCCGGCTACCGAATTGCGATTCGTATCAAAGGTGAGGTCATAGGAGCCTCCCATAAGTAGTCGTTGTGCATAGCCTAAGTTAAAATTCGTATCATTTTGGTCAAAGTTGTCGGGTTCGTTCCCGGCTGTGACTCCACCAAATCCAAATACGGGTCGATTCAGGGGAACGACTGTCCGGTCATAGCGCCCTCCGAGTTGAATCGTTGGGTCGAATTTAGCTTGTTCGAAAATGATATCGGTCAGTTGCGCATCTCTGGTGTGCCGACTGACTTGAATATCGATATTATGTTCAAGGGCCTGCATGACCGCGTCTCGCATAGTTAGCGTCTTCACTGAATCTGGAGGAATAAGTTTCTTCAGGGCCATATCTTCTGTCGAGGCAGGTTCCGATTGTTGGATGGGAATTTGACTCCAACTTGGCCCTGATACAGCTAAAGACCCTAACAATATTGCTAAAGACGTTACGCGACATTTTTCCCAGCTATTTCGCATGGATCACGCTACCAAAGGCAGACGAATGAGGGCAATTTTATCAGAATTTGCCCTCAGGGCTGTCTACGGTTTACGCTAAAGAATGATAATTCTCGTCAATCTCTTTTCGGTATTTCCATGAAGAAAGAGGTTGTCGCTGTCCTCAGGGAATGCGTATCATTTCATTCCTTCTACTGAGAACAGACATTTTAAATTTTTTTCAACAGGGTAAGGAAATTTATGATATCGGGTATGAAGAATTTTTATCGAAGTGGCAATAAGGAAGCACATAGATTTCGATGTATGAACGGCACTCTCAAAAAAACATGTTTCCCGCGAATGGCGCATATGGGTTTCGTGCTTAGTTTGTGCATTGTGGGATCCCCTATTGGAGTGTTGGCTGGAGATGATCCCCAAGAACTCCCGAAACCCTCTCATATGACCGTTGCACCCCTATTCCAAGAATGGCAATTTGATGAATCTGAAATTTCTCAGGTGCCAGGAGGGTTTACTCAGGAAGTTGGTGGGAAGGTTGGACAGGGAGGATGGTTGGTTAAGAAGGATGCGACCGCTCCTACTCGACCTCAAACGGTAGAGCAAAAGCTGACATGCGGAGAGGGACAGTGTTATCAGTTGTTAGTTGTCGATGGAGTGACTGTTGAATATGTCGATCTGTCGGTTCGGATGAAGATGCGATTAGGCACTCCGACAGCTAAGGCTGGTCTAGCCTATGGGGTGCAAGATGCGCAAAATTTTTATGCAGTGGTGGTTGAACCCAAAACCAATGAAGTTGTGGCCTATGTGGTGAAAGATGGGCAGCCTAAAGAATTAGCTCGGGAGACCATTATTCCTGAATCTTCTGAGTGGCATTTTCTTCGAATCCAACGCAATACCATTATTAGTAAGGAGTTTACGGAAATATTTTTTGATCATCACTTGATGATTGGTGTCTATGATCAATCATTCAAAAAGGGGAAAATAGGCCTGGTTGCTATGGGAGATGGCGCGTTTTCGTTTGACAATCTTCGTGCCATGGAACTGATGACGAATCGCCCACTCTCGCGACCTGCTGCTTATTAAGTTCGATCACGAATCTATGTTGCATTGCAGCGATGGCCTCTTCCATCAGGCTAAATTCGTGATGTCGTTTGTGTGGAGTTGAGGTTTCATTAAATCGAGTAGTTGTTCCGGGTCGGTGGCTTCAAGAACAAGAGCGCGGTTTTTTGTTGTAACGAAGCCCTGGCTGACTTGATGGTCAAGGAATCCAAGCAGTCCATCAAAAAACCCAAAACAGTTGAGAATTCCACAGGGCTTCTCATGTATTTTGAGCTGAGCCCACGTCAACATTTCGCAACATTCTTCCAATGTTCCAAGTCCACCAGGTAAGCTGATAAAGCCAGCAGACAGTTTGGCCATCATTGCTTTCCGCTCGTGCATCGTCTCCACAATATGAGCAGTAGTGAGTCGGTCATGCAATAGTTCCTGTTCAGCTAATTGTCGTGGAATGACCCCAATCACTTTTCCTCCGGCCTCAAGAACGGTGGAAGCTATAATTCCCATTAGCCCAATATTGCCACCTCCGTAAACAAGACCAAATTCCTGTTGAACAAGGGCTTGGCCCAAACCTTGAGCTATGCTGGTATATCCTGGATGTATGCCGGGGCTTGACCCACAAAAAACACAGATATTTTTCATCGTGAACGGCGAAGTGAGGCCTGGGTTAGGAGCATAAGTTCTCTAATTTCTTAGAGACAGGGCCGTGAGCGCATACGGATTCACTCGAGCGCCATTGAGACGGATGCCCCAGTGAAGATGTGGGCCGGTGGCTCTTCCTGTGGCGCCGACTTTCCCTAACGTGTCTCCTTTGTTGAGAGCTTGCCCTGTTTGAACATCGATTTCTGATAAATGAAAATACATGGAAAACAATCCGACGCCATGATCGATGATCACCCCTTTCCCTGAGAAAAAATGATTAACAGCAGCGACGACTGTGCCGTTGTTAATAGCCAGGACCGGCGTACCTTTTGGGGCGGCGATGTCTTCTCCCGAATGAGGGCGTTTGTGTTGTCCATTAATGACACGACGACTGCCAAATCGTCCGGTCACGGTTCCCTTGACTGGCTCAAGGAAGGCGCTATCCCATGATGGGCGCGTCCCGATGTGGTGAAAGGCCGCAGACATTTCTTTTTGCTCGAGTCGGACGCGTTTCAAAGTCTTAGAGTCGAGGTCGACTTTGTTCTTTGGCAATTTAAGATGTTGGACCGCATAGTCTTCTTTGATGATTTCTATGGAGTAGCTGAGATGATCTGTTTCGTTATCGGTCTGTATTGTGATGTGTAATTTCTGTTTTCCAGGCGGGTCTTGCATATCGATGCCGACGATTGCAGTAAACATGGAATCCGTCAATGGAAAGAAGGGAATTTTTCGTTTGAGAAGAATGCCGCTGACCGTAGATTTTGGATCGTGGACCGGGACGACAACCCACAGAACTTCCCCTTGCTTGCCGTTGTATTGTTTCTCTGTATTGGATGCAGCCCTTTCTGCGCCTAAGACGAGTTGGAGAGGAACACTACTTACAATGAAGAAGCAGAGAATAGCCAGCAACGGTCCAAGAGGGGTAAGTGCTGCTGTTGAAAATGGAATGGGCTTCTTGCTCATGGGTAGAGTCGATTATGCGGAACCTGGCTCAACAGTTCGTCAACCCTGGGGTTAAATGGACAGAACGGGTCCATACACAAGATCGTCTCCTCCCAATATCCGTTAAGTTTGAGATAGGTCCAATCCACAGTATACGACCGATTTTTGGCACGGGCAAATCGGATAAAATCTCCCCGTACTTTGGCGCGCGTTGTTTGTGGTGGGATCGTTTTGGCTTGCACAATGGCTTCTTCATCCACAAGTTTTCTGATGCCTTGTCGTTCAGCTAACAGATAAAAAAGTCCTCGTTTCCGGTTAATGTCATGATATTGCAGGTCCATCATGCTGAGTCGTGGATCGTCCCATCCACAACTCTTATTCCCCATGTAATTTTCCATGAGCCATTTTTTAGTGATCCAGTCAATTTCTCTGACTAAGTGCATAGGCGAAGTAGCGAGGAGCTGCAGAACTCTTCCCCATTCATCATGAATTTCTGAAAATATTTTATGGGGAGGTTGCGACGCCAAATACTCTCCTGCACGTTCCCAAAAGACCTGTTGAATTTCAAGCGCGGTCAAGGCCCGTCCGTCTTCGAGTTTCACTGTTTTTTTTAATGTGGGGTCACGAGAAATATCTCTAATCGCTTTGACTGGTTCTTCTAAATCGATGTGAGGAATGGTGTAGCCATCTTCAATCATGGATAGCACGATGGCTGCCGTGCCGACTTTTAAATACGTGGCGAATTCTGACATGTTGGAATCACCAAGAATGATATGCAGCCTGCGGAATTTTTCTGCATCTGAATGGGGTTCGTCTCGAGTATTAATAATGCTGCGTGAAGATGTTGTCGAAGACGAAGTCTTCTCATGAATATGCTGAGCCCGTTGCGAAATGAAAAATTGAGATTTACCTGAGACCCTAAGAATTTTCCCTGCTCCGGAATAAATCTGCCGAGTCACGAAAAAGGGGATGAGTTGTTCGCTGACTTTCCAGAAATCGACATCGCGTCGCATGAGAAAATTTTCATGCGACCCGTAGGTATTCCCGAGTGAATCCGTATTGTTTTTGAAAATGAAAATCTCTCCTGAGAGCCCTTCTTCCCTCAATCGTTCTTCAGCAATGGGGAGACAATTCTCAAGAATTCGTTCGCCGGCTTTGTCATGAATGACTAAATCAATTAAGTCATCGCATTCGGGCGTCGAATATTCCGGATGACATCCGGTATCTTGATAAAACCGCGCTCCATTTGTGAGAAAGGCATTCGAGGGCCAGCTATTAGGGATGAGTCCTTCAAAGATGTACCCTAGAATTTTTTCAATAGGAAGATAGACGCGCCCGGTGGGAGAAAAGGTGAGTCCGTATTCGCACTCGAGGCCGAAAATTCGTTTGAGCATGGCCACCTTGATGCTCTATCAGGAAGAGCTGTATTGGAGAAATTCTGCGTGTTTGTTATGACGTCATCTAGTCAGAATACACCCCTTCCTGAGAATCTTCAACCTGAGAATCTCAAGACAGAACAAGTGACATTGAAGAATTTAGGATAGGAGAGACAAGGCTTCAGACGTTTCAACTCGACGGAATTTTCGACCGGATCGTGTCCGATCCAGAAGCGCAACTTCTAGCCCTTCCAAGCTGGTTTTAGGGTCTGTGCTTTTTTCGAAGGCCTGTTGGCATAATTCTAAGGCGGTGCTGAGTGGGGGGCGCGTTTCGGAGACTTTGTTGCGAAGATAGGTCAAAATGACTTCGGATCGTCCACCAATGGCAGTAAATTTTTGTTCGTCGATTATGCTTCCATCGAAGGTGATGCGATAGAGTTCATTTTCATCCGCTGTTTCACCTACTTGTGCGAGAAGAAGTTCAACTTCGTAGGGTTTCATTTCTTGGCTAAAGATGTTCCCTAACATTTGTGAATATCCATTGGCTAGGGAGCGAGCGGTGACATCTTCTCGACTGTACATCATCCCTTTCATGTCGGCATGTTGAATGCCAGCTTTCCGTAAATTTTCAAATTCGCTGTATCGTCCAGCGCCCGAAAACGCGATGCTGTCATAGATTTCAGAAATTTTGAAGAGTGATGCACTAGGATTGTCTGCGACAAATAACACACCTTGATCATATTCTAAGGCGACAATCGAACGACCTTTTGCAATGCCTTTTTTGGCATATTCCGCCCGATCCTGCATCATTTGTTCAGGGGAGACGTAAAAGGGCATAGCCATAATTAGGGTTCCTGTCGTTGTGATAATACGTCTTGGCAGATCGTGGCCAGTTTCGCGTCTTCTACGTCTCGTACACCTTGAGCATCGACTAATTTGACCATAGGGAAAATTTTTCGAAGTAAGTCGGGGCCGCCGGTTCCCACATCTTCTTCTGCGGCGTTTGCTAAGGCTCGAATGGCCACGTGTACGGCTTTATCTTCCGGTAAATGTTTGCGAAAATGTTCTTTTAATGTCAGTCGGGCATCTTTCCCCCCTGATCCCACTGCATGGAATTCCATGTCTTCATACCGTCCACCGGTAATATCGTATTTAAACAGACGTCCAATTTCTCGCTTCTGATCGTACCCGACAAAGAGGGGAATCACGATCAAGCCTTGCAATACCATCGGGAAATTGGCTTTGACCATATATCCGAGTCTCGTGGCCTTCCCTTCACAGGTTAGGGGTTTCCCATCAAGTTTTTCATAATGTTCTAATTCGATACGAAAGAGTTTTGCCATTTCTACGCACGGCCCGGCAGCTCCGGCAATAGCCATTGCTGAAAATTTGTCGGTTTGAAACACCTTATCCATTCGGGTGGCGGCAATTTGAAATCCTTCGGTCGCGCGACGGTCTCCGGCAATTACGACACCATTTTGGTAGGTAAATGCAAGAACGGTTGTGCCATGTGGCCATGGGGGCAGTCGGTTGGAAAGAGGAATTTCGCCTGACCCTTGTTGAGCCGGGAGTGCCCCCCACCGAGACATCGGCAGCAGCTCTGGCCGTTGCGTGGCTAGAAATTGATAAAAGCTTGAACAGGGATCAGAGGAAAAGCTTGGGAATGGAGTGTTGTGAGTATTCATGTTGCCCGTTGCATGCTTAACTTGTTGTTAAGATACCCTCCGGTTATGAGGTGAGGCGTGATAATAGCTGATCAACTGAGTCAATGTCCTGAAAGAGTTCTTCAGTGAGTGATTGTGTGCCACGATAGGGATCCATGAGGGGAATACGCTTGATCGTGGTATCTCCAGCTTCAAGTAAGACTGACGTCCAACTCATGCCATAGACCTGTTGGGGGAATCGTTGGAGGCAAGCTCCTCGGAAAAATGCACGAGTCTCGCGCGGAGGGGTATGCATGGCCTGTTGAATTTCTTCGTCATGTGTGAGCCGTTCAATTTTCCCTGTTCGTTCTAAAGTGTAATACAAGCCTTTAGCCGGTTGTATATCGTGATATTGTAAGTCGATCATGGCAATGCGAGAGTCATCCCAAGAACAGTGTTTGCGATCCATATAAGACTCAATTAATGCCCGCTTTGCTACCCAGTCGATTTCTCGATTCAGTGCAGTGGGATCCTGGTCTAATTGTTCGAGTACTGATTCCCAGCGGATTAAGACTTCTTTGGTGATCGGCGATAATGCCCTCGTCCTATAAAATTCGTGAGCAGCGTTCAGAAATTCTCGTTGAATCGTCAGTGCGGTGGTATGTCGTCCATTCTGAAGGGAGAGAGACGCCTTGATGGTGAGGTCTCGCGAGACCTGTTTCACGGCTTTGACGGGATCGGCCAACTCAATTTGGGGAAGCACTCCTTGATTCTCCAACATGTCCATAATAATGGCGGTAGTGCCCACTTTGAGAAAGGTTGAAACCTCGCACATGTTTGCATCTCCGACAATGACGTGCAGACGACGAAATTGAGCCTGTTGGGTATGCGGTTCGTCCCGTGTATTAATGATGGGACGATTGACCATGGTGTTGAGATCGTACAGGCATTCTAGAAAGTCGGCCCGTTGGGATAGTTGGTATGATGTGGGCTCTGTCCCGTTTTCTGCTCCGACTTTGCCTGCACCGCAAAAGATTGGTCGTGACGCAAAAAATGGCAAGAGGACTTTCCCTATGTGCTCAAACGAAACTTTGCGAGAGATGAGATAGTTTTCATGGTAGCCGAAGCTATTGCCTTTCCCATCAGAATTGTTTCGGTACACCAGAAATTCATCTTCTTCTAGGCTCGCGTTTAGACTGGCAAGACATTCAGCAACAAAGGTATCTCCAGCTCGCTCATAGGCCACGATTTCTCGTGGGTTGCTACATTCAGGTGTGGAATATTCGGGGTGAGCGCCATCGACGTATAGACGTCCGGCGTTCGGGAGAATTTTATTGAGTTGGCGATTGTAGCGCACTCCTGGCCGTTCGGGTTCGCCTTCTACCTGAAATCCTCTAGCATCCAAGAAAGGGTTTTCGTTTTCATAATCCCAGAGGGCATTCGGATTTGGAAGTCGGGGGCAATGTTTGATTAAACGAAGGGAATTATCGACGGGATCGGAGTGATGAGGAGAGCGGGCAATGATCCCAAATTCTGTTTCAGTTCCAAGAATACGTTGCAAGGAAACCTCAATGCTAGGCGAGATGGATCGTTAAAAATAGTGCCCGACACTCATCGTTTCGATTTCGCGAGATTCAGATTCTTCATCAACGGTGAGGGTTCTCACGTGAATGATTTTCTCTCCTTTTTTCCCAGCGATCTTTGCCCAATCATCGGGGTGTGTTGTATTGGGAAGATCTTCCTGCTCTTTGAATTCTTCTCGCGTGGCTTGCAGAAAATCCTCGCTCGTGAGTCCCTTTTCCCCGCCGGAAATTGTTCGTTTGATTGAAAGTTTTTTGGCTCGAGCTACCACACTTTCTATTAATGCGCCACTAGAGAAATCTTTGAAATATATGGTTTCCTTTTCTCCATTGGCATAAGTCACTTCAAGGAATTGGTTCTCTTCAGTTTTGGCATACATCGCTTCTACTGTGGTCTCGATTAAATGCCGAACATAGGCTGGACGATCCAGTTTCTGTTGCGCCATCTCGGACTCTGCCATGGGCAAGTCGGTGAGGAGATATTTCCCAAGAATATCTTTGGCCCCTTGCTTGTCTGGTCGTGGGATTTTGATTTTGATATCCAGTCGACCAGGCCGTAAAACAGCGGGGTCTATCAAGTCTTGTCGGTTGCTGGCGCCGATGACGATGACATCGCGAAGACTTTCGACGCCATCAATCTCAGAAAGAAATTGAGGGACAATGGTTGATTCAATATCTGAAGAAATACCGGTTCCCCGTGTTCGAAATAATGCATCCATTTCATCAAAGAAAACGATAACCGGGTGGCCATATGAGGCTTTGTCTTTGGCTTTGGCAAACACCTCTCGAATTTGTCGTTCAGACTCACCCACATATTTATTCAGGAGCTCTGGGCCTTTAACATGTAGAAAATAACTTCGAATGTCTTTGCCTTGAAGGTGTCCGAGTTTTTTCGCAATTGAATTTGCCACGGCTTTAGCAATTAAGGTTTTCCCACAGCCAGGTGGTCCATAGAGAAGGAGCCCTTTGGGCGGAGATAATTGATGCTCCGCAAAAAGTTCGGGATGGAGGAAGGGGAGCTCGACAGCGTCTTTCACTTGTTCTAATTCTTTTTCCAGCCCTCCGATGTGCTCATAATTGATATCTGGGACTTCTTCGATTATCAGTTCTTCCATCTCACCTTTTGGTAGTTTTTCCGTGAGATAGCCTGAGCGTGATTCAAAGAGGAGATGATCGCCCACGCTCAGCTTTTGTTGTGTGAGCGCGTCGGATAATTCGACCACTCGCTCATCATCTAAGTGAGAGCTCACCACGGCACGTCCATCATCGAGCAATTGTTTCAGATGCACGACTTCACCTTGAGGATCGTATCCGCGTGCCTCAATGACATTCAGCCCCTCATTTAAGATCACTTCTTGTCCAGTTTTGAGCATGTCTAATGGAATCGATGGATGAAGATTCACGCGCAACTTTCGTCCGCCGAGAGAGACATTAATCGTTCCATCAGAATTTGTGCCGTAGAAAATGGCAAAGGTTGAAGGTGGGGCCGTTAATTTTTCGACTTCTTTGCGAAGCGCTTCAATTTGTGTTTTGGCTTCTTGAAGACTGGAGACTAATCGCTCATTTTTCTGCTGTGTTTGATCCAGTTGATGGCGAGATTCTTGGTGCTGTTGTCTTTCGAGCTCTAAAGACTCTAGCTGGGACCGCAAATTTTGAATTTCGCGGGTCGGATCGTTAGTTTTTCTTATTCCCATACGCGTCTCAATTCGTTTGTCTAACTCCTCAAGCGATGCAGACAATAACCCCTGTGAGGGAGATCCGCATTGATAGGGGCTTTAGCGCTGTGAACGGGAATTCACGAACACGACTCTTATGAGTCTACCACTCAAAAAAAAATAGGGTCAACCAAAGGTTGTGGTGAGATGGGGAAGAGTCATATTGACAAATTAGGGAAGCTGTGAAAGAAATTCTTGGGTGCTGTCAATGATGCTGGGTGCTTGGAGAATTGCGGAGATGACGGCAACTCCGTAAGCTCCAGTTGACAGAACCGTGGGAACGTGTTTCGGTTTGATGCCACCGATTGCAAAGATTGGAAGGCGAGTGGCTCTACAAGCTGTCTCTAGAGTGTGAAGTCCTAATGGTTGTCCATACATGTGTTTGGACGGTGTCTCATAAATGGGGCCCAGCACGACAAAATCCGCACCGTCATCTTCAGCCTTCCGTGCCTCTTCCTCTGTGTGAGTTGAAACCCCTATGAGTTTTTCGCTACCCAATAGACGGCGAGCCAGGGAAACAGGAAGACTGTCCGATCGAAGATGCACACCATCAGCATTGAGGGCCATGGCGAGATCGATGCGATCATTCAGTAAAACCTTCCCCTGATGTTGCTTAATGAGAGGCATGAGAATGTGGATTAGGTCAATCAATGACCGAGTCTCTAGATCCTTTTCACGAATTTGGACCATGCGTATACCCGCATCAACTGCCTGGTTGATGACCGAAGATATGGGTCGCTGCGAGGTGTTCAAGCGATCTGTAAGAAGATAGAGTCGAGGAATCGAGGACGCGGACATTCGCGAATTAGAGCATCCCTTCGATGGGACTGCTGGCAGTAGCATGGAGTTTACGGGGTATCCGGCCGGCTTTAAAGGCGAGTCGTCCAGCATCCACAGCATAACGCATGGCGGTGGCCATCATGATCGGGTCTTTCGCCCCGGCAATGGCCGTGTTCATGAGGACGGCGTCAGCGCCATATTCCATAGCCAATGCAGCATCTGATGCCGTTCCAACCCCTGCATCCACAATAATGGGTACTTTTACCGTTTCCATGATAATTTTCAGATTATAGGGATTGCGAATGCCCAACCCTGAACCAATTGGAGCTGCGAGCGGCATCACAGCTGGGCATCCAATGTCCATCAACTTTTGGGCGACGATAGGATCGTCGTTGGTGTAAGGGAGGACAATAAATCCTTCTGCGATCAAAATTTTTGCGGCTTCAATAAGGCCAGCGGTATCAGGAAACAATGTGCGTTCATCACCGATCACTTCCAGTTTGACTAAATCTGAAACACCTGCGGCGCGAGCGAGTCGAGAATAGCGGACCGCATCCTCAACCGTATAGCATCCAGCGGTATTAGGAAGGATCGTGTATTTTTTTGGATCAATATAGTCAAGTAGGTTCTCTGATTTCTTATCTGTAATATTGACGCGACGAACGGCCACGGTGACGATGTCGGCTCCTGATGCTTCAATTGCCAGTCGTGTTTCTTCGAAATTTTTATATTTTCCTGTTCCAACCCAGAGACGTGAACGGAATTCACGCCCAGCGATGATTAAGGGATCGTGTAAAGCGTCATCACTCATATCAGTTTGTCTCGTATATGTCTTGTTTGTGGAGAACCACCGCCAATAAAACTTAATATCTCTACTTTATCGCCCTCTTGCAAGTTCCACGTTGGAAAGTTTGAACGGTCAAGAATTTTGAGGTTCACCTCAACTGCCACTTGTTCGTTGTGTAGATTGAGTGCGTGGAGAAGAGTGGTCACCGTGTGAGTGTCGTTGTGCTCTTGCTCTTCTCCATTAACAATAATTCTCATAAGGAAACATTAAGGAATTAATATCACATAAGGACGATAGTGGGAGATTATCCTACGGGACATGTGAAATTCTTGTCAACGAAATAGTCTCTTGTGAGCATGAATCGCCTTTGGACATAGGGCGAAAGACTTATGATGGCAAGCTAGTTTTGGTCTGCTGATATGGCATACAATGATGGATGGTGTTTGTGGTATCTCCTATGTGTTCCTCCATGCCCCAATTCTTCAGCCAGGTTACTGAATGAGCAACGGCAACCAAGATCTAGCGGCCTTATTTGCTTCAATGGCTGGGTTGTTGGCCTCACGATCTGAAAATCCTTATAAAGTAAAAGCGTATCAGCGTGCTGCAGATTCCCTTCGAAATCTTCAAGAAGATGTCGGTGATTATGCTGAACGGGGAGAATTGCGTTCAATCTCTGGTATTGGGAAAGAGTTAGAAATCAAAATACAAGAGTTTCTTGGGACGGGTCGTATTCGAGCCTATGAAGAACTCAAGACTCCGCTGCCGGAGACCGTCAGAGAATGGGTCAATCTGCCTGGGTTTTCGGAACCGATCGTGCACGATTTGTTTTTTCGATTAGGGATGACAACATGGCAAGACTTGGAAGCGTTAGCGCAATCACATCTTCTCCAGACGCTTCCTGGGTTAGGAGGACGAAGTGAAGAAATTCTTGAAGCGATTCGGAGCAAGCGGTCGGTTTGTCAGCAGGAATAATGGCCTCCAGGAATAAGTGCCAAGACGAGGATTTCATCATGGCTGAGAATGTACCGACAAGATTTAGAAATAGAAGCAGGAAAAAACGAACAGGCATGACATCGGAAGGATGAATTTCTTATGGCTATCTCTGCATTTGTGTTAATTGATACAACGGGCAATCATACAAAAAGTGCGTATAAGACGTTGACGCGGCTTCAAGGAGTGCAATGCGTCTTTCCTGTGACTGGTCCGTATGATTTGATTGCCCAGGTTGAAGCAGAAACCTTAGAAGAATTGAACGACTTGGTCATGGCTCGTATTCGTGGTATAGATGGAATTACAAAAACGAACACAGCCATTGTGCTAAACCTCTCGTGACAATTAAAAGGTAAAAAGTGAGAAGCAGAGACGAAGAGTGACTGAATTTTGTCACTCTTTATCTTCTCACTTTTCCCTTCTACCTCTTATGCTGCCGGCCGAAGTTGTTTAAAGACTTTCCAGGATTTCAACATTTCCACAGCTTTGAGTAATTGTATGTCTTCCAGTGGAACAGGTTGAGGTGCATTAGGGTCATCAGGGGTTGTGGTTTTTTTGTTCTCAGTCTCTTTGGCCTTGGCTGCGGTGACAGTCTCTTTCTTCTTCCCTTTTTCCCCGCCTTCCGCTTTCTGTTTGGCTGCTTGAATAGCTTTGGGGTCGATGACGATGTCCGGTTGAACCCCAATTGTATGGATGGATTTGCCTTTAGGCGTATAATATTTAGCCGTCGTTAAGCGCAATCCTGAGCCATCGGAAAGTGGAAGGATGGTTTGCACCGAACCTTTCCCAAAGCTTGTTGTGCCAATGACGACGGCTTTTCCCCAATCTTGCATAGCTGCAGCCACGATTTCTGAAGCACTAGCTGAGCCTTTATTGATGAGCACAATCATAGGATATTGATAATGTTTTTTATTGGGTCGAGCACGGTATTCATCTTTTTTCCCGTTGCGGCCTTGAATAGATACCACTAATTTTCCCGCTGGCAAGAATTGTTCTGAAACTCCTACTGCAGCCGTCAATAAGCCACCAGGATTGTTTCGTACATCTACGATTAATCCTTGGATATCTTTGGCGACGAGAGATTCCAGTTCTTTGGTCAAGTCATCTGCTGTAGCCTCTTGGAATTGAGTAATCCGAACATAACCGATATTCCCTTCCCATATTTTCGATCGTACACTTTGAATTTTAATGATATCTCGAGTAATTTTGAAAATTAAGGGCTCCTCGATTTCCTCTCGAATAACTGTCAACGTTACAGAAGTGCCGCGCCGACCTCGCATTTGTTGGACCGCTTCCATGAGAGTCAGGTCTTTCGTGGGCTTATCATCAACTTTGATGATCGTGTCACCGGACTCAATGCCTGCTTCAAAGGCGGGTGTATCTTCAATAGGGGCAATGACCGTCAGGCGATTGTCTTTGATGCCAATCTGAATACCTAAGCCGCCAAATTCTCCCTTTGTCTCCACTTTCATTTCCTTAAACATATCGGAAGTCATGAAGGAGGAATGCGGGTCAAGCCCGGCAAGCATACCTCGCAAGGCACCTTGTACTAAATCTTTGGTTTTCGTTTCCTCGACATAATGTTTTTTGACCTGAGAAAGGACCTCCGCAAACACTTGTAATTCTTCATATGATTCGCTGGCATGGCCTGTACGATCTCCTCCTTTCCCGATAAAAATCCCGACAAAGAGAATCGCGGTTAAGGTGAGACCAGAAATCAGGACAGTCGAAAATCGTTCTTTGGCCATGAGTATTCCTTCTTTCAGTTAATCGATTATCGCTTTGCCAGCCATTTGAGCGGATCGATGGGCGTGGTGCCCTTGCGTAATTCAAAATAAAGGGTGCCGTCTTCGGTCACCCCTGTTTCACCAGTATGTCCGATCATTTGTCCCATGGTCACTCCATTGCCTTCGGCCACTAACAGTTTAGAGGCATGGGCATAGAGTGAATAAAATCCATTAGTATGATCGACGATGGCGACGAGCCCATACCCTTTCAACCAGTCTGCATATACGACTTTTCCAGCAGAAACTGACCGGATGGGACTCCCTTCGCGAGCTTTAATTTCAATGCCTTTTTTATTGACAAAAGTGTCGAATGTGGGATGTTTTTGCCGTCCAAAAAAAGATACTACGGTTCCTTTCACGGGCCAAAGAAACGAGCCAAGTGAGGGTCGCTTGCCTGGTATTTTTCGTAACTTCGACTGGGCTAATTGAAATCGTTGGTCTAAGGCTTTGAGGAGGCTATCAACTTGTTCTGCAGATCGCTTGAGATCTTCCACGGTGCGTTCATGGGTATCTTTTTGTTTCGAGAGACTGACAAGTACAGTACGTTTCTTCCGTTTCAGTCCAGAAATCTCCTTGATGGTAAGTTGCGTTTTCCCTTGTAAGGCCAGCAAGGTTTCTCGCGCATGAGCTTGTTCATCCTTCAGGAGTTGTAGCGTAGTGAGGTCTTCTTGAAATTGTCGGACAAGGACATGTTCTTGTTGAGCAACCCAAGAAATATAATCCATGCGATTGGCTGCATCAGCGAAGGTTTCTGCGGTAAAGAGTGTCTTGAGGTACCCTGTTCGGCCTTCGATATAGAGTAATCGAAGCCGAGCGGTCACCGCGTTCCGATGGGTCTGAAGGTTGCTCTCAATGTCGTCAATCTTGATGCTGAGGTTAGCTAATTTCTGATCTTTTTCTTTGATCTCTGCGTCGATGCGGTTCCGTTCCTTCTTTTTGCTATAGAGACGCTGATCGAGTTTTTCAATATTTTTGAGGACGGACCCATGTTGCTTTTTTGCTTTGGTGGCTTTTTTTTTCGATTCTGCGATTTTTTTCTGTAGCTGTTCTAGACGTTTGCGTTCCTGAGTCATCTCGCTTTCGATGGACGATGGTTTCGCCCCGTGCCCAGGATGTATGGCTAAGAATAGGACACAGACGAGCAAGCACATGGCGGTCATCGAAATTTTTGGAAAGGCCGTCATAATCGGAATCGCATCCATCCGTACATACTTGTGAGAGTCCCTATACATCCTAACAAGATTCCGCCGCTAATGAGGAGTAGTGAAAGAGAAAATGGGAAAAATTCAAAGACTGATGAAAATCCTCCGATGACGCTCAGCGTACCTGTCTTATGTTTGAAAAATTCGAACCCTCCACGTAAGAACACTAGGGCGATTCCACCACCCAACCCTCCAATCACAGCTCCTTCAATAAGATAGGGGATGCTGATGAAGAGATTGGTCCCGCCAATTAACCGTAAAATTTCAATTTCTTCTTGGCGGGTATAAAAGGCCAATTGTACCGTGTTGGCGATAATCGTAATGGAAGCTAAGGCCAGAACGCCTCCCACGATTAAGGCTCCAATTTCTAAATAGGTGATGATGAGGGTTAAGCGTTCGATCCAGTCACGATTGTACCGGACTCGGTCGATATTGGGATTCTGTTGTAAACGATTGACCAGATTGGATACCACATCGGTGGAAGGAATGGTATGAGCCAGATTGAGGACGAGTGAGGCAGGAAACGGGTTTTTCCCCAAGCCATCCAGCAGGTATGCTTCATCTGGAAACTGATGCGTGAAATCTTTTGTCGCATCTTTCTTGGAAATGAGCGTAACGGAATCAATGGCAGATTCAGTTTGAATGGCTTTTTTCAGGTCTTGGAGTTTTTGTGGTTCGATTGAGTCTTTGGGATAGACAATGATTTGAATATTTGTTTGGACCCGTCCAATTAAATTATGCACATTATGATATAGAAGCAAAAATGTTCCAAAGCTAGTAAGGGTGAAGGCTGTGGTAATGATGCCAATCACCGTGCTGGCTTGGTGAGTTCGGAGACTGATATACGCTTCTCGGATAAAATACCAGAGACGTTTCATGCGGAGGCTCCCTGGTCGGAGAGGAGGTGCCCACAGTCAAGCCGTAACACCCTGCCGTTTAATTGTTCTACGACCTGGCGATTATGAGTTGCCATCATCACCGTCGTCCCGCGCGCGTTGATGGCCTTGAAGAGCTCAGCAATTTCGATGGTCAGTTGTGGATCTAAATTTCCGGTTGGTTCGTCTGCGAGTAAAATGATCGGGCTATTCACAATTGCTCGAGCAATACATGCCCGTTGTTGTTCTCCAGCCGAGAGCACAGAGGCAAGGGTGGTTTGTTTATGTTCCATTCCAACGGCTCGTAGGGCTTCGATGACTTTTCGTCTGGATTCAAATGAAGATAAACCTCGAATAATAAGAGGGAGAGCCACATTTTCAAAAACCGTCCGATGAGGCAATAGCTTGAAATCTTGCAGAACAAATCCCATTGTTCGGCGATGGTAAGGCACATCAGCCCGACGGAGTCTGGCAATATTTCGATTTTGGACAAGAATTTGCCCATCATCGGGGTGTTCGGCCCCAAAGATCAATTTGAGTAATGAAGTTTTTCCGGCTCCACTTGGACCAGTCAGTAAGACGCATTCGCCTTTATCAATTCGCAGTGAAATATCGGAAAGTGCTAGGCAGCCTTCATAGTATTTCGTAACATGAAATAACTGAATCATGGTAATTCGCTGGTGTACAAGAGGAATAGACTATCTAACTACTTGTCAATCGATCATAAACCAGAATGAGTTATTGGTCATCGAACGAATTCAACTTGTGGTCTTTTCACGAAGGACGTTCTGTTAATCTACCATTGCCAGGCGGAGCTGGGAACCTCAAATGCTTGTTCGATGTGAGTTAATTGAGCAGAATGTTCGTTGGTTTCAATAACGAGAATAGCATCGAAACGGCATGGCTTGTGACGTAATTCTTTTTGGGAAAGATAAAACTGGGCTAATTTAGCAAGTTGCTGTTTCTTCCGAGTGGTAATGGCATAAGGTGTCCCTCCGAATTGGTTTCCACGTCGGGCTTTGACTTCTATGAATACGAGGGTGCCCTGATCTTCAGCGATAAGGTCTAATTCTCCTCCAGCTAGTCGAAGGTTTTTTTCGACAATATGATAGCCCTTTTTCCGTAACATTTGTTCAGCCAGGTTTTCGGCTCGGCGCCCAAAGGCTTGAGAGGGCGATACCATCGAGACTATTGGGCATCCAGACAAGCTTGAACAGGACGAAAGCTTTGCCGATGCCCTGAACATGGGCCAAAAAGGCGTAATCGTTTCAGATGTTCAGGTGTGGGATAGCCCTTATGGAGATGAAATTGATATTCAGGGAATCGTTCGTGATAGGTCTTCATAATGCGATCGCGTGTTACTTTGGCCAGAATAGAGGCTGCGGCAATTGAGACTGAGAGTTGATCGCCTTTGATGACTGCCCGTTGAGGAATCAAGACGGTAGGGATTTGGAATGCATCAAGAAGCAGGTAGTCTGGGGGAGAATCAAAATCTTGGATGGCTCGGTACCCTGCCAATCGTGTAGCGTCTAAAATATTTAATTCGTCGATTTCATGTTCAGAGGCGGTTCCGACCCCCCAATCCTGTGCTTGCTTCGTAATAGAGACGAAGAGGGAATCGCGTTGGTCGGCTGTTAAGAGTTTGGAATCGTCCAGAACATCAAGCGAGCGACGTCGAGGGAGAATAACGGCTGCTGCGACAACCGGACCGGCTAATGGCCCGCGACCCGCTTCGTCAAGTCCTGCAATCCGCCGGAACCCACAGGCCCAGGCGGATGTCTCGAAGAAGTCTGTCGGTCCCATACAGGTATTTGGAAAAGGGAATACCAAGACTAGATAGGAAGAAGCCCTTTCGTGCGTGAGGAGTTAATCCGATGCTTCAGAACTATTGGTGTCATCTGAAGGCAGCTCTTCGACCTCTGTGGCTGTTGTCCCTTTATGCGTTTTTGGTGCTCGCGAAAACTCTCGCTCGGAAATTTTTGCCGCTTTGCCTTTTTTGTCACGAATGTAATATAGCTTGGCACGACGGACCTTTCCTTTTCGAACGACTTCGATTCCAGCAAGGTTTGGAGAATGTACGGGAAATATTCGTTCAACCCCAACGCCGAAGGAGATTTTCCGAACCGTAAAAGTTTCCGAATAGCTCCGGCCTTTCCGCCCGATCACCAAGCCTTCGAAGACTTGGATTCGTTCTTTTTCCTCTTCTTGGGTTTTCTTTTTGCCTGAAGCGCGCGCTTCAACCACTCGGACTTTTACTCGAACGGTATCACCAATTTCAAAAAATGGCACAGGCTCTGTTGCAAACGATTGCTCTAAGCGTTCTAGCTGATTCATGTGTGCGTTCCTCCTTCAAGGTCTCTGCGGATCACATCCCGCCGAGGTATAGTCATGTTCAATTTCTTCTAAAAGCTGCTGGTCTTGGGTATTCAGCGGATGATGATCCAATAAATCAGGACGTTTGAGCATGGTCTGCCGTAAGGATTCTTTCCGTCGCCATCGACGGACGGCTTCGTGATTGCCTGAAACCAGCACGTCGGGGACAGTTTGGCCACGAAGCTCAGCTGGTCGTGTAAAATGAGGATAATCCAACAAAGATTCGACAAACGATTCCTGTTGGGCTGAATGGGGATCGCCCAAGACGCCGGGAATGTGTCGCATTGCGGCATCAATCATGATGAGTGCGGGGAGCTCACCCCCAGTCACGACATAATCGCCCAACGAGATTTCCTCTACCGACAAATGGGTACGTACTCGCTCGTCGATACCTTCATAATGGCCGCAAATAAAAACCAGTGGGCGAGCTTCTCGACTTAGTTCGAACGCTAGGCCATGCGAAAAGCGAATGCCTTGCGGCGAGGGGAGGAGAATCCGAATCTCGCTACAAGTTTGTTTGATGGCATCAATTGCAAGAAAAATGGGTTCAGCCTTCATGACCATTCCGCCACCGCCGCCGAAGGGAGTATCGTCAGTAGAGCGATGGGGGTCATCGGTATAATCGCGCAGATTATGTGTGCGAAGTGTGAGCAGCCCCTTATCCTGAGCGCGTTTCATCATGCTCTGGGAGCCAACAGCCTGAATAAGCTCAGGAAAAGTTGTCAGAAGATTACAGTGCATGATGAATGCCCCACCATTCTTTTGAAGCAAGGCGCAAACACTGCATGTCTAAATCAATCTTTTCAATAGCTTTTCGATTCACAGGAATAAGAAATTCTTTCTCCTGATTACGAACGACGAGCAGGTGCTGCTGAGGATATTCCAAAATTTCTTCTACTGTTCCCATTTGTTGTCCATCAGGGTCTTCAACACGGAGTCCAATCAATTCAAATTGATAAAAAATATCAGGGTCGCGAGGGAGATCAGAGTTCGTAGGAATTTGAATCCATGCCCCGCGATATGGAGTTGCTTCCTCCGGCGTTGAAAACGCAGAAAATTTCATGAGATAGCCAGGATTGACTTCGCGTACATGAGTGACGGTGGTTTCCTCAGGCGTCACAGCCTTATTCGGAAGGGTAAGAAACACAGTCTGTAATCCCTGAAACCGACCTGGCACATCGGATAGCGACTCTACTTTCACTTCGCCGCGGACTCCAAAGGGCTTCAAAATCTTCCCAATAGTTACCAGAGAATCAACATGTGGTGGCGTCGAACCCAATACGGAAGCTAGCATGGTCAATCCATTTAAAAATACAAACTCAAGGCGATTGCGTGATTCCGCCCAGCTCTTTACTCAACTCTATATTCAGGCCTTCGCGAGTTTTTTTGATTCAGCTAAGGCTTTGTATACCCCGGTTCTTCGTAATAAGGCTCGAACCGAATCCGTGGGTTGCGCGCCTTTTTGAAGCCATTCCAACACGCGATCTTCCTTAAATGACGCTTTGTCACTTTCCTTTAAAGGATCATAGGTGCCGATGATTTCGAGAAACCGTCCGTCCCTCTTCATATGAGAATCGGCGGCGACGACTCGGTAAAATGGTCGCTTATGTCGACCCATCCTTGTTAAACGTAAATGAACTGCCACTGGCATTCTCCTCTAGTAATAAATGAACACATAAAAAACGGGGAATTTTTGTGAGTCTTACCGGGCATGAATCGCCCGGATCAATTTCCCTCGTTTCTTCTTCTTCCCGATACTCCCTTGCCCACCGACCAATGATTTCATCATCCGGCGAGCATCCAAGAATTGCTTAATGAGCCGATTAATCTCTGGAACTGATGTCCCACTGCCTTTTGCAATACGTTTTTTTCGATTTCCATTGAGAATTGTATGATCTCGTCGTTCTTTGGGCGTCATGGAATCGATAATGGCCACGACTCGCTTCATCTCTTTCTCTGGGACGGCAGCGCCACCTGCATTAGCGGAGCCCATCATATTCTTGATCTTTTGACTGCCGGGCAGCATGTCAATAATCTGGTCTAAAGACCCCAGTTTATTTACTTGCTGAATTTGATCTCGAAAATCCTCCAACGTCAGGGTATTACTGGAAACCTTTTTTTGCAATGCCTGCGCTTGTTCTTGAGAAAAATTCTCCTGAGCTTTCTCAATCAAGGTCAGCACATCACCCATGCCTAAAATGCGGGAAGCCATGCGGTCGGGGAAAAATGGCTCTAATGCATCCAGCTTTTCGCCTACGCCCAAAAACTTAATGGGTTTGCCGGTTGCCGCTCGAATGGACAAAACCGCCCCGCCACGGGCATCACCCTCGACTTTGGTCAATATCACACCAGTCAGGCCGAGTGTTTCATTGAAGCTCTCTGCGACAGAGACGGCTTCCTGGCCGGTCATCGAATCCGCTACTAACAGTATTTCCTGTGGCTGAACACCGGTTTGGATGTCGACTAACTCCTGCATCAATTCTTCATCGATATGCAGGCGCCCACCAGTATCGAGCAGGACGACATCGTATCCATGCTCACGCGCACGGGCGACACCATCTTTGCACGTTTGTACGGCTTGGGCGCCAGGTTGCCCCTCATTGGTGCCACGATGAACCGGAACATCTAAATCTGTCCCCAGGGAAGCTAACTGGTCTCCTGCCGCTGGACGTCGTGGATCAGCCGCGACAAGCAGTACACGTTTTCCGTCGGTCTTGAAATAATTGGCGAGTTTCCCAGTAGTGGTAGTTTTCCCGGACCCTTGAAGGCCCACCATCATAATTACGGTTGGCGGTTGGGAAGACAGATGCAGAGCACTTTGTTCATGGCCTAAAAGGTCGCGGAGTTCTTCCCAAACGACCTTCACCACTTGATTGGCCGGCGTGAGGCTTTTCAGGACTTCCTGCCCGACGGCTTTCTCGCGAACTTTCTCAATAAAATCTTTAACGATCTTAAAGTTAACGTCCGCTTCCAGTAGAGCCAACCGTACCTCTTTCAAGGCATCGGTAATATTTTGTTCAGTTAGTACGGCCTGGCCGCGTAACTGTTTGAAAACATTCTCGATTTTTTCTGTCAGGTTCGTAAACACAGAAGGCGGTCCTATGGTAATAATGCTATTTTAAGCAAACTCAAGACAATAGTGAAGGGCCTGACCCACTGTCAAGTAAAAGGGGGTGGGGTAAGCCTTGGGTCGGTTTGAGGCAGGGAATTTTTCAGGAAGGGTATTACAAATACATGCTGAGGTACCAAGTTAATTAAAGGATGGTTTTGATTAGGATGACAGCTCTGTTGGTCTGGCTCCCCAAGACGTGTATCGGACCAAATTCTTGAAGGTCCTGGGAGTGGTTTCGAAGGCTACCCCAAGACCATGCCGTAGGTTTTGGCAAAAGATGTTCTTCCTTTGTTGTACTTCAGAGTCCGCTGAAATTTTGAATAATTTTGTCACATCATAGTCGACGCCGTAGTTTGCAAATCCACCCAAAATGGAGTCTTTGGTATTGGTACGGAAGAACAACGACTCATTTTCAGTTAGGATTGATGGATTTTCTACCGCCGCGATTGTGTTAGGGACTAGCCCTGATTGTCGCTGCGCGGTATCATGGAGCTACCTCACCAAATTTTCTTGATATACCTATGTGTCGTCGATAATCTACCTCCTCTGAAACTATCCTTATCTCGATCTAGTTACTATGTCTAAAAGTTTGCGAATAGTTCTTTATATACTTGTTGGACTGATTGTTTTGTATGCGGCTCTGGGGTTTTGGGGTGTGCCCTGGGCGATTACCAACAAGCTTCCACTTATGGCCACTGAAGAGCTGAATCGGCCGGTCTCGATTCAAGGGGCGGCGTTTAATCCCTTTTTGTTTAAATTGACTGTGAAAGGCTTCGCGATTCAGGAGGAAGATGGATCGCCTTTAGCTGGGTTCGATGAGTTGTTTATGGACTTTGAGGCGCTGTCTTCGATTAAGAATCAGGCTTATACCTTTTCTCAGATACGCTTGGGATTGCCGCATGGGTTGGCAATTGTCCGTCGAGATGGATCTCTAAACTTGGCCGATTTGGGGAAGGCCTCAGATGAAAACAGCACTGTTGACGTTGTAGAGCCGTCTCTTTCTGCTTCTGAGGAATCGGCTGGGTTGCCGCCGGTGATTATTCAAAACATCCAGATACGACAAGGGATGGTGGAATTTCAAGATATCTCCCGACCGACACCCTTTGTCGCACATATAGTTCCAATTAATCTGATGTTAGAGAATTTTAGCACTCAAACAGGACAAGCCAATCCTTATTCGTTATCGGCTGAATTACATAAAGGGGAGCGGATTACGTGGGAAGGGACGTTGACGTTGGAACCGTTTAGTTCCAGGGGTCGATTGGGGTTGGAGCAAATTCGCTTAGATTCGTTGTGGGCCTATATGCAGGATCAATTCCGATTCCGTATTCCGCAAGGTCTGTTGAATGTGGATGGGCAATATGAGGTGGTAACGACGGCTGAAGGTGTTGATGTTCAAATTCAGAATGGTAATGTGTCCGTTCAGGATCTTCAAATTCAGGAGACTGGTTCGGCTGAAGCTGTCATCATGGTTCCCTTCTTTGAAGTCAAGGGTGTGGCTGTTGATGTAGCCAAGCAGTCTGTGACGATTCCATCTGTTACAACACGAGATGCTCGCTTTCTTGGATGGGTCAGTCAAGATGGAACTTTGAATTATCAAACATTGTTTTCGCCTGTAGAATCTTCTACCGATTCTTCTGGGACTGTTCCTCCTCCCGCGAGTGAGCCGGAGGCTGAGAAGACCGAACCTCCGTGGAAAGTGCTCGTAGAAAACCTTAACGTAGAAAATTTCACGATTGATGTAGAAGACCGTCAGCCCACGACACCGGCGCGGCTGTTGGTTGAGGCCTTTCATTTTCAGACGTCCCAGGTTTCCTCGACATTGGATCAGCCGCTGCCGATAGATCTTTCCTTCCAATTGAACCAAACAGGGAAGGCGAATCTACAAGGAACAGTCAACGTCGAACCATTGAAGGTCGAGATGGATGTGGCTCTGACCGACATCGCCCTTAAACCTTTTGAGCCGTACTTGGAACCCTTTGTGCAATTTGAAGTGGGGAGTGGTGCATTGAACTTAACAGGGAAGGCTCATTATCAGGATGTCTCCAAAACGGATCCTATGGCGAGGTATGCTGGTTCTATTGATGTCTCCAAGTTAGCTTTCGTTGATCCAGAAAATTCGAAATCATTTCTCCAGTGGGATGATTTGGCTTTAAAGGAATTAGCTCTGAATATTGAGCCCACTTCGGTGAAATTAGAGGAAGTGGCACTCGTCAAACCAGCTGTTGTGCTGACGATTGATGCGGATGGCAATTCCAATATGACACGTCTGCTTGCCCCACAAGGGGAGTCTGATGAGCAACTGACAGAAGAAGAGCCTGTGACTGAGGAACCTTCTGCACCGCCTCCCTCTGTTCAAGTCGAGACAGTTCGAATTGATAACCTACTCATACAACTGGCTGATCGGTCGATTAACCCAAATGTGAGGACAAAGATCGAAGAATTTTCTGGCACGATCAAAGGACTGTCTTCTGAACAATTGGCCAAAGCTGATGTCGATCTGGGTGGGAAAGTTGATCAGTATGCTCCCTTCAAAATTCAGGGACAAATTAATCCGTTGAGCGAAGATGCGTACACCGATGTGAGTCTGATATTTGACAATCTGAATCTCACAACGATCTCCCCGTATTCAGGGAAATATGCTGGGTATCCTATTACGAAAGGGAAGTTGTCTTTGGATTTAGGCTATAAGCTTTCTCAAAAAGAGCTGGTAGGGAAAAACAAGGTTTTGGTAGACCAAATTACGATGGGCAGCAAGGTAGAGAGTCCGGATGCCACTTCATTGCCTATTCCCTTGGCGTTGGCCTTATTGAAGGATCGAAAAGGGCTCATTGATATTGATCTTCCGGTCAGTGGAAATATTGATGATCCAGAGTTTAGTTATGGGGGCATCATTTGGAACGCCTTGGTGAATCTGATTACGAAAATAGCGACTTCACCATTTTCGCTAGTTGGCGGGTTAGTGGGGGGAGTCATGGGAGATGATCCGGATGCACTTAAGTATATCGCGTTTTCGCCTGGTGCGATGGAAATGCCACCTACTGAACAGGAAAAATTAGTTGCATTAGGAAAGGCCTTAACTGATCGCCCAGGATTGCGACTTGATGTGACCGGCGCTGCTGACTCCGGCGAAGACGGCAAGGCCTTAGCAGAAGCGAAACTCCTCACACAAATGAAAAAAGCTAAATTTGTGCAACAGCCACCTTCTGGCGGCCAAGCTCCTGTCTCGGTTGAATCAGTGGAATTAATCAAAGAGGAAGAAGCGCAGTATCTCAAACAGTTCTTCGTGGAAAAGTTCGGAGAATCAGCACTGTCCAAGGCTGCAGGAACTTCGGACATTCAAGAATCTGAGACGGGTTCTAAGGGCAAGCCACAGCCTTTGACTATTGATGAGATCAAAGCCAAGCTTCTTGAAGAAATAGTTGTGGATGATGGGCAATTGCGTGTGCTGGCTCAACAACGAGCGCAGCGCATTCGTGATTTTTTAATTCAAGAAGGGAAAGTTCCGAGCAATCAGGTCTTTTTAGTTGAAGTCGCGTTGAATCCTGTGGCGGAAGAAAACATGGTTCGCAGTCCCCTAGCCATAGCCGCCAATTAGGCCTCCTGTCTAGAGCTGGTCAGTCGTTGTCCTTGTTTTCCTAATCCAATTGCTATGCCTCCTGTAGTCTTCGCACCTCTCAATCTGTGGGCATGGTTGCCCTGGTTGATTGGTCTCTTTGTCCTTTTGTGGGTTCTTCATCTTCGCGTTCGCAATGCGTCCCTGGCTGACGTAGGATTTTGCCTTGCCTTTGGTATGGTTGTTCTTGCTTGTGGAATTTTTAGTGCTGGAGAGCCTTTTCGTCGGGTATGTATTTCCGGAATGGGATTGTTGTATGCGGTCCGTCTTGGAACCTATTTATTCCGCCAGCGGGTTTGGAATTCGCTGGAAGATTCTCGATATCAAACAATCCGCACAATGTTGGGTGGCTGGGAATCTGCAGGGATGTTTGTCTATTTTCAAATGCAAGTCCCAGCCTGTCTTTTCTTCGCGGGATTATTATGCTGGGTGATGAATCATCCAGCGGATGGCATTCGGTGGTGGGATAGTCTTGGCGTAGTGATTTTTCTTATCGCCATTTTTGGTGAGACTTTGGCGGATAGGCAGCTTGCAGCATTTCGGCAAGATCCCTTGAACAAGGGCAAGACATTACAATCCGGTTTGTGGCGGTATTCCAGGCATCCCAATTATTTTTTTGAAAGTTTGCATTGGTGCGCCTATGTGCCCTTGGCTATCGGGCTTCCCTGGTTCTGGCTTGCTGTGATATGGCCTTTTCTGATGATGAGCTCATTGTTATGGGTGACTGGTGTTCCATGGGTTGAAGCGCAGGCTTTGGTCAGCAGGGGGGACAGTTATCGAGAATATCAACGAACGACTAGCCTGTTTTTCCCTTGGTTCCCACGGAAGATGGGAGAAAAGCGGTAGGAAGTCGTCTATTGCCACGAACGAAATCGTCGGGGATGGCTTTGAAAGAAAATCCTGCCTTTTGAGCGCTGAGAAGCAAGAACTCTAATCCTTGAAAAAATGATTGGTGATACTTGATATGGGTGTCATGCAAGAGAAGAATATCGCCGGATCGAAATTGGGAAATTCTATTAGTAAGAGCGTGTCTAGGAAGTCCTCTCTGTGTATCAAAAAATCTCTGGCTCCAATGTATCAATGGATATTGTAGTTCCCGTAATGCCATACCTAAATGAGGTGTTCGAATTCCGAAAGGAGATCGAAACCCAATAGTTTGCACGTGAAGCGACTGCTCTATGACGTCTTTGGCGCGTCCAATCCATTTTATGAGGTGCCGATCATCACGAAAATAATGATGATATTGATGATCCAAAGAATGGTTGCCAATATGATGTCCGTGAGCCACAATTGACCGACCCAGTGAAAGGTTTCTTTGTAAGACATCGGCAACGACAAAAAATGTGGCAGGGGTCTGATGTTGCGAAAGAAAGTCGAGTACTTTGGGAGTACAATGTTCATGAGGGCCATCATCAAAGGTGAGATAGAGAACTTTCTCTGTCGATGGAATATTTCGAATACAAGCGCCAAGAAATTTGTCAATCAATGTCATGGTTTCCTATCACGTTAAGCCAAAAAGCTCTGTATGATAAGACAAAGGCTAGAGAAAAAGAAATTCCTCCAGTTTGTTGATGAAGAGATTACGTGTTTTACTCTTGGATACTGCCCCAAACATTTCAAATTTTTCGAATTTTCAAGTTTTGCCTGGAGAACTAACATGAAACGAAAGCAACCGATGGTTTCCCTTGCTCTAGGACATTGTCGTCATAGGGTTGTTTCATGGGTGTGTATGCTGAGCCTGATATAGGTAGTTGCGGGTTGTGCATTGGTTCGAGAAGAAATGGGCGAGTCATTCTAGGAAGACTACTTTGTAGAATTGAAAAAAGACCAACGTACGAGGTTCGATGTGGCTCAACGGTTTGGTGCTCCTGATGAAATTGTTGAAGCCAGTGTCTGTGAGATTTTCATTATTGCCGATACGACAGTAAATTCTGATAGCTCTTACTCATATCACGAAAGAATGTGGCCAGTGATAATTTATGGGGTTTTCTCAATAAGCAAGGGATTGTGGAAGAGGTGGTCTTTGCCACCGAACTGATGACTTGTGCTTCCAGGTCTGGCCATTTTAAGTATCATGCTTTTGGTTGCCGCCGTTTGCATGCAAACAATTTGTAGGATTAGGAAACGGCCATATTTGAGGTCGTCGTCATTGTAGTCAGCTGACGAAGGTGCATAATTAACAACAACCCTGGTATAGCTAATAGAGTACATACGACAAAAAATCCTGACCATCCTAACCAGGTGGCTAAGACTCCAGTGACTGAACCTGCCAATACCCGCGGAATGCCCATCACACTGCTCAGAAGAGCATATTGAGTCGCAGTAAAACGTTTGTCTGTGAGACTGGCCATGAAGGCAACAAACGCGGTCGTTCCCATACCTCCAGTGAGATTTTCAAATGCAATGACAGCTGTTAACGTAGGAAGATGGTTCCCAACGATCGCCAATACGGCAAATCCCGCGGTAGAAATCATTTGCAAAATTCCAAAAATTAAGAGAGAAGGAATGATTCCCCAACGATACACTACTAAACCCGCCAGCAAGCCACCAGTAAGTAAGGCGCCAAAACCAAAAGTTTTGACAATTCCACCTACTGCAGTTTTTGAAATTTCTAAATCTACCCAAAATGGTGACAGCATTTCAGAAGCCATACTATCGCCAATTTTATACAACAAAATAAATAATAGAATCGTTAACCACCCCGGTCTTTGAGTAAATTCGAGAAAAGGACCAATAAACGCTTCTTGAAATGACGATGGGGGTGAAACTTCAAGAATCGGTTCTGGAGCCAAGAGGGTGGTCACAATTCCTACCACCATTAACGCTCCCATGGTCAAATATGCTGCGGGCCAGGAAAGATAATCAGCTAGGATCAAGGCTATGCCACCAGAAACCAGAGTCCCAATTCGGTATCCATTGACGAAGATTGAGGAGCCAATCCCTAATTCTTCATCTTTTAAAAACTCGCGGCGGTAGGCATCCAAGACAATGTCTTGGCTGGCACTGAAGAAAGTAATGAGGATGCACAAACCTACTAATGCGGAAAAATGAACAGTAGGCTGGATTCCTGCGATGAATCCAATGGTGAGCATTAATACAATTTGGGTAATAAGCATCCAGCCGCGACGACGTCCGCAAAATGGCGGAATCATTTTATCCACTAACGGAGCCCACAAAAATTTCAATGTATAAGGGAGTCCAACGAGTCCAAATAAACCAATGGTCGCCAAATCAAAACCTTCTTCTCGCATCCAAAGTTTGAGTGTGCCTCCAGTGAGCAGAAGTGGGAGGCCGGAAGAAAATCCGGTCAAGAGCATGACCAGCATTTTTGGACCGAAGAGGAGTGTGAGAAAATTTTTCAGCCAAGAAGATGGCGGGCTTGGTGTGTTCATAGTCTTGACCATATCAAATAAACATTCTTAGGTCTTGTAAGCTTTGCAGGGATTCAGGCAAGGATGCGATGTTTTGACTCGGTCATTGAGTGGAAATTGTTTTCGTATTGCAAGGCGAGCGTCTAAAATGATGCGGAGCATTGAATAGCATGGAACCGAGTGATTTAAATAATGAAGTCAAAATATGGCTTCTCTCAATGATTGGAAAAATGATTGATGTGGTGATTATTCAAAAGCATCTCACCAAGAGGTCAGAAGAGGTTGTCTGGAAGGGACAAGGAAAGGTGTTGAGATGCGTACAGGATGGGGTAGTGCTGGATTTGAAAACTGGAGGGACTTCCTGGTGGAGCCGATTCTTGGGACCTTCACATGTTGCTCCTCGTTGGATTCAAAAGCCGCTGTCCGTTCCGTATGGTGACCTGACGATTCGTCTAGAGCCTGTGACGGGAACAAAACAGTTAGTGATCGATGCCGACACCTGGAAACGGTCTCCAGAAGAATTAGCGAAGGGAAGGATATCGAAGAGTAAGCCTAATGAGTGAAGGACTCAGCAGGGAATTAAAGAGATTAGTTAAGGCTTGGATCAACAGGCATGTGGCCATACATACTGTATTCATCGCCAAATGTTTGGAGGACTTCAGCCCATAAGCCAGATGGATAGTCTTCAAATACGAATTTAGGTTTTGCTTGCATAATAAGCCACGAGCCACTTTTCATTTCATTTTCTAATTGTCCTGGTCCCCAGCCAGAATACCCCATAAATGCTCGGAAGGATTCTTCCTCAGCAGGAACCTCAAGAATGCGTTTGAGCGTCTCTGTGTTTCCGCCCAAATATACACCATCTAAAATAGCATGGGTATCTTCAACTTCTTCGTTCAGGTGATACAACACGAGTAAACTGTCTTTTTGTACCGGTCCACCAGAAAAGACTCGGTGGGGTTGCCCTTCAAGTATGGGTACTTGGGGTAAAACTTCGGTGATATTCATTTCGGTAGGTCGATTCAGGACGACTCCCAAAGCACCCTCAGGACCATGTTCACACAGCAGGATCACGGTCTGACGAAAATTTGGATCACGCAGTGCCGGTGTGGCAATGAGAAAAACGCCTTTGCCAAGTGGAATATCCATTAGATTATCCTACCGTGAGTCAAATATTCCTTCAAGAGGAGAGCTCAGGAGGTGAGAAGATTGAAAATCGTGTCAGAAGATCCCTTTCAGGAGAACACCAATTTAGAAAAGATAGCCATATTAGGTGCTATCGAAATGCACATCAGTATCGTGATTAATGCCGGTAATCTTTAAATTCAGTTTCCGTATCATCCATTTTCAAAAATGTTCGCATCTGGGTCTTCAGGGTTGCCCTGGCGCTTTCATCGCCGAGATTTAACTGATATTCGTTAATGACCATTGTTTTAGTACCGCCTGGACCAGCCCATTCATTCCAACAGGTCTGACAGACTTTTTCTTTGACTTCTGCTTCGAGCTTTCCCATAAACAAATTGTCTGTAATGGGGTCACTATCCTTATCGCATTTTCGGCAATGAATTTGCGCCATTCTGCTCTCCTTTTGTAGGTTGAAGGACGAAGGTTTTTAGTCTTCTGATAATCTTTCCAAGAGTAAAAGCCTAGCACAGGAATCTGGAGAGAGAAAAGAAGGCGAAGATAATTTCAAGACGATGAATGACAATAGCCTAGAATATGGCTGCCAAATGTCTTTTTATCAACAATGAAAAAGGAGGCTGTTGTTCATGCGAATTGCAGGTATTGATATTGGGACATTGACATGTCGGCTGTTAGTGGCAGATGTGCATTTGCCAAATGGATTGAAGGAAATCGATGCTGATCGACGACTGCTGCGGCTTGGCGAGGGGGTCGACCAACGCAAGCGGTTATCCCAGGAAGCCATGGATCGAGTCGTCATGACGCTCAAAGAATGGAAAGGAAAAACGACGAACTTTGCCTTAGATGCTGTTGTGGTTGTGGCCACAAGTGCAGTGCGCGAGTCGGAAAATCAGCAAGAATTTCTAATGCGAATCAAACAGGAAACTAACTGGGATGTAGAAGTCTTAACGGGTGAAGAGGAAGCTTGGCGAACATTGCTGGGGATTAGGTTTGGGTTGCCTCCGAGCGTTTCCGACTTTTTAGGATTAGATATTGGCGGTGGGAGTACCGAATGTATTCTGGTTCGAAAAGAGCAATTGCCTAAAGTTCTATCGTTAGATCTTGGTGTTGTACGATTACTGGAGCGAGTCTTCCATCATGATCCACCAACGGCCCAAGACCTTATGAATGCTGAAGTTTGTATTGATGAACAATTGACCAAAACGAGGGCGGTTTTTGGAGAGATGCCATATAGCCCACTTGTTGGCACTGCAGGCACAATCACGACCCTTGCAGCGATGGCTCAAAGTCTCGAGCAGTATGATCGGACCCGAGTTCATAATTACGAACTTACCCTTTCCACCATCAAAAGACTCGAGAAAGACCTCATCGCGAAAACCAGTTCTGAGCGTCTAAACATGCTAGGCCTTGAACCAGGTCGTGAGTGTGTCATTGTGGCAGGAACCGTCATCCTTCGACGAATCATGGAAACGTTTGGCTTAGACTCTTGCCTAGTCAGTGATTTCGGCCTCCGCGAAGGAATTTTGGTGGAGAAGGCCAGCAAACTTTAGGAAAGCACGCAGGGAGAGTTTGAAGAATGTTTAAACTTACTGTTGAGTGTACCAACGGAAGCCAGCAGATTCTTTAAATGCAGGCTGCTGACCGATGCTCAGGCCACCGGGTTTTTCGAGGAGCATGACTTTGAAGTCCCAGAGGCCGAACCAGGCTGGGTCCAAGACATTGTGGTAATGAAGGCCGGTGAGCTTAGAGAGAAGATCTCCAAGTGTAGCCCCCAATTCTTTTTCGGTGTAGGCGCGGACGGAAAAGGGTTTCTCCAATTCACGACAAATTCGTCGTAAGGTATACGCAGCCCCTGTACAAAGCACCTGGGTGTCTGGTTTCATTCCGAGAAGTTGAGGAAGAGTACAATATTGTTCGCGAAACCCGAGCCATTTTGCCGCATGGCGGAGATGGCTGAATTGCACTTCATATTCAGTATGTCCGGGCAATTTGACGGGTGATGGCCAATCCTCTTCGATACCGAATTCAACCAAGATCGCGCGGCCACCTGGTTTGAGTACCCGCCAGACTTCCTGCAAAAATTGTATCGCGCCGTAATTGAAAATAATCTCGTCAGGAAAGGGTGGATTGAGCGGTAGGCGCATGCGTCGGATGAGATCTAACGCTTCCTCATGTTGTGGGTTTTCCCCTTTAAACATGAGGAGCTCGTCCCCTGAAAATTGAACCGGCGTCATGTCGGCCAGGTTTTCATTATCAATAAACAAATCGACTGATTGGTCTGCCAACGGCATGCATTCGGCATTGGCTTGAATAGCGGTGGCCGTCCAACCTGCTTGTCGAGCCAATGACGTTTGAGAGCCAAGGAATGGGCCAGTGAGGTCGAGAAAAGTGTAATTGATATTTTGCCGTTCATCAGCAGAAAGTTCGCCTGCAAGCTCTTTCGAGACATATCCTAGGCCTGCACCGACTTCCACAATCTGTTTGGGTTTTGGTGAGAGCCACCCCATTTGTCGAAGCGTTTTGCCAAGTAGCCGGCCATAGGTTGTTCCGTTCATGGCTTCGCAGGGTTCGCGAAAAAGATGGGAAACCGTGGTTTCGATGAGTTCAAAATGTCCGTGCGGCCCTTGAATACCCTGGACATGAAATGTGGAGAGGTGATCTTCGGTTTCTGCCTTCACGTTTTGATGCCAGCCTTCTCGCACTTTCTGGAGTAACAGATCCCATTTTGCTTCAGCACTGTGTCCACTTGGTGGTTCGGTGCCATAGAAGGCCAGCGAAAATCTTGGTTGAGCCCATCGCTCTAGGTGCCAGCGTCCATTGAGCTGAGAGGGGCTACAGACCCATTTCCCATATTGATTCAGTAAGGCACCGATGGTCATGCGGCCATCCATCGCGCCCAATAAGGTGGCACCCATGCGGTTGAGCCGGACCAAAGGTAATTCTTCGTCGAGTGGGGCGACCCACCATTCTTCAGGCCCATGTTGATAAATGACAATATCGGGCATGCGCCATGCTCGTTGATTGAGCAGGTCTTCGTCTAAGGCTTGCGGGCTGATTCCCATCCAGAGATCGGCGGCAGCGTCGGTAGTAGCAGATTCAGTCATGGGTCAAAATGAATATTATAATGGCCAAAATGAGTTGCAAGGGTACCCGAACTCTCTGAATGGTCGCAACCTAGATGATTTGGTAAAAAGTGAGGAGTGAAAAGTAGGTTGTGAGGTTTGGCGTTTCAGTTTTGAGATGTTCCAGTTGCTACCTCTGCGATTGATTATCGGGGTTTTTGAGCCAGAATACTGGCAAAGGCCGTGTGTCCAGTATCCACTTCTTGGTAACGCAAGACCTGCAGGCCCGGTAGCAATGTCAGGAGTTCGTTTTGTTCCAATAGCCAGGCCTTATTAAACCGGGATTGATATTGTAGATGGTCTATGGTGTAGGTTTCTATTAGAGCCATCCCTCCTGGTTTCAGGGCTGCGGCTATTTTGGGAAACAGATTGCGTTGTAAAAAATACGTGCTAATAATGACATCAAAAGTATTCGGTGGAATTTCATAGGATTCAAGGTCAACCACCAGTGTCGTAATCGTCGTGCCATGTTCTGCTGCTAGAGCCTCTGCTTTTTTAAGCCCTTGTCGAGAAATATCTACTCCTGTCACCTCAAATCCCTTGGTTGCGAGAAAGACGCCGTTACGCCCTTCCCCCATCGCTAGGTCCAGCACCTGACCTTTAGGCAGCAAGTCGACATGGGTTTGCAAAAAAGGGATAGCTTCTCGACCGAACAAATATTTCTCTGTCGAATATTTTTTGTTCCAGCGTATTTGATCTTGTTTGGCTGCCACAATGACATGAGGAATGAAAAAGCTACTCAGTAAGAATACCAACAGAATTCCGATCGTCCGATGACTTTTTCTATGCAATTTTGGGAACGGGCATTGAATCATTGAAGGTCTCCGAAGAAAGATGGTTTCACAAGAGGAAGACATGTTCACCCTATGGTACCTGAGAAACTTAGGGTGCTAATAGTACATGATAGACATGTATTCTTTTGTATCACGGTCCCAGTGGTCTTTCATCTACTTAGTGGGTATGATGAAAAGGGTCCAGTGTATGACAAAGATAGGAGAGAGCGATGCCTGCGTATGTGGTGACTTGGATACATTTATTGGCCGCGATCACGTTTATCGGCGGTTGGTTATTTTTTCAATTAGCGGTGAGACCGAGCCTTCTCGAAGGCAAGACCAAGACACCATCAAAAGAGGCATTGGAAATGGCTCAAAAAATAGGAAATCGTTTTAAGACTGTGGGCTGGGTGAGTCTGATGGTGCTCATATTTACTGGTGCGTCTCAGCTCCTAGATGAAAGCGGCTCCGCCCGAATTGAAACCAGTTGGGGATTGATCATGATGCTCAAACTCTTTGTCTTTGCCATTGTGGGAGGGTTGATCTTTGTCCATGACTTAATTCTCGACCCTTATGGGGCTATCGGAAAGAACCCACGAGTCGAGACATCCCCACTGTTGTTTGCTGGAAAAGTGGTGTGGGTTCAACGTTTCATTGTGATACTCAGTTTGGTTGTCCTTGGTATTGCTGTGTATTTAACCTCGCTATAATTTCATGGGTAAGCCCGTTTCAGGCTTCATCTGGCTCATACGTCTTCTTTGTATATCCCTTGTTTGGGGATTACCAGGTTGTTCTTTTCACGATACCACGATTGCATCTCAGCTTAATCTTCTCGTAGAGGAGGAGATGTTTAAGCGGGAGAATATTGGATTGATAGGAGGAACTCCTATGGTTCAAAAAGATATCACGCTTAACCAGACTTCTGACTCAATTTCAAATGACGGTCTTTTTCATCAAATGTTCGAAGGAGCGAAAAATGGGGCTCTCTCAGGATTGAAGGCTGGGCAATTTTTTTGTGGGAGTGGTTTGGGACATACAGGGCACTCATTTTATTTTTCAGGCAATTTAAGTGGGGCCGATGCTCTCATTGTCCTCATTTTGTGTGGCGGAGGGATGGTGACCGGTCTGAGTCTTGGCGCAACTGTTGGGATAGTGGCGCCGTTTGCGTCTTCTAACGATGCACCTGAAATTCTGATTGCTCGTCAACATGTGATTCAGGGGGTGTGGAATGAATTGGTGTTGACAAAGGAAACAGACTCATTCCAACTGGATCGTGTAGATGAGTCATCACTGGAAACACTGTCTCCCAAGGAAGTAACCTTTGGTAGTAGCACCCAACCTTTTTCATCTTTCATGAGGCTTGAAAATATTCATGTGGGGTTATTTCCGAAGTCATCTTTCGATGCAGATGCACTGACGTTAACTTGGGATGTCCAAGTGAAGTTTTTCGACCATCGTGGGAAAATGTTGGCCAGACAAAATATTGAGATGGAACAGGGAGAATATTCTTTTGAAAAATGGGCAGATCAGGAAGCCGTTTTTTTAAAAGAAAAATTGCGAGAGGGCTACCGTCTTATTGCTGATGAGATTGTCAGTAAACTTACTCAAACGTCCCTCGAGCTGTAATCGATAAAGCGTGCACTGAAGGATGGTCTTATGGCCATGTTCTTATTGCCTCCTGTTTTTTGCAAATCTTTCCAATAGTAATAAAGGCTCATGAATGCCTGGCATAAGCCGTGAAGCAATATTGGACAAACTCCGTGAAAGGATTTTGGCCTTTGCAACATCTCGTAGTTCAAGGGAAACTGCTGAAGATTTAACACAGGATGTGCTGGTGGTCTTGCATGAAAGATATCCGCAGGTGACGGATTTGACCGAATTGGTTCCTCTGTCGTTTAAAATCTTGCGATTTAAGATGCTGGATCAGCATCGAAAAACCCTGCGTCGTGGCGAGTACAACCAGGAATCGATAGACGAACACCCGCTTGTCGATCCTGGAGATGATCCAGCCATGCAAGCCGACCAGAAAGAACGAGTGACGCAACTGATTGCGGCAGTACAACAATTAGGCGAACGATGCCAAAATATTTTTCGTCTCAAACTCGAAGGACATACCTTTCCGGAAATCATGAACGTTCTCGGAGAACATTCCATCAATACGATTTATACGTGGGATGCACGGTGTCGTAAACAACTTCTGGCACTTATGGGAGGGCAATGGGAGAACATTCCTTTACAAGGAAAAGGCAAGAGTCCGAATAAGGAGGCAGTGGGGTAATGTCCAAGTCTTGGGAACAGATCCTCGGTGGATATGCCACTGATACGCTGACCGAGGCGGAAAAGCATCAGTTGTTTGAAGCGGCTCTTCATGATCAAGAATTGTTTGATGCGTTGGCTGATGAAGAAGCCTTAAAAGCCCTGTTAGCCAATTCGGAAGCGCGTCAAAGAATATTGGCAGGTGTACAAGCTTCAGGAAATCTAGAAATGACATACTCATCTCCTAGTCAGCGGTTGGACTGGTTTCGCAAGCCGTCTTCTCTCGCCTGGGTTGGCAGTGTTGCTGCAATGGGTCTTGCGCTCATCTTTGGTTGGCAAATGGAAAAAGACTGGGGCCCAATAATTCAGGAAGAGCAAGAGATGAAACGTGCTGTGTCCCAAGATGAAGATCACGATAACAATGAAGAGAGATTTCAATCTCAAGCATCTGAAACAGTCGAACTGAAGGAAAAAAATCAAGATTCACAAAAACAAGACAAAAGTGAACCTGAACGGGTTGCAGGGGTATCAGCTCCGATTCCAGTGCCACAGCGATCTTCTATGGCTAAATCTTCAAAGCCTTTGAAGCGCATGCGTCAACCTTCAACACAGGTTCCTTCTAAGGGACTCTTTCGACAGGAGGTCAAAAAAGAACGGCGGCTGAAAGTAAATGAGTCGATGTCTCAGACTCCATTATCCGCCATTGTTCAAAATGTTCCTGAAGAAGAGCCAAAGGACGCCCCTCCTTTAGCGTTATCAGAAGCAGTAGAGAAAAGCTTTCAACAATTACCGCAGTCACCTGTTTTCGCTGATAAGCTGCAAGAAAGAGATGCCATCATTTCCCCGAGTGGAAGAGAATTATTTTATGCCAATCAAAGCAGACGGGTAGATGCAGTAGAGGACGAATTAGCCGACAGACGAGCGCAGCAACTTCTGGAGGGACTGTCTTCTCAAAGAGAAAAAGCATTACCAGAAGAAGCCGTAGATCTAAGGACATCCCGAGAAGTTGTTCAGAATGACTCACAAGGACTAACGAGAGGGATCCGTTACAGTTTTCTTCGTCGAGGAGGAGATGGTAAAGATGAAGTGATTGATATCACAAAATTTTCAGGGAAATGGTCGGAACTTTATCTCACAATAGAATCGAATGTATCGGGACATCTGTATGCGGCGATGTCTATAGAAAAAGGGAAATGGCAATTAATGATTCCGGAATCCCTAAGTGACTCGAGGTCCGAGGGGGCTATCCCAATAGAAGCCTATCAACCCGTGAAGTTCGCGTTAAGCCAAGTAACGAGTAATAGATTGGTGAGGCCTGTGGCCTCATCTATTACCCTGTTGCTGTCCTCCACACCTCTCACGGATTTTTTGAAATGGCTTGGTCGAGTTAGAGACTTGGAAGTAGATGAAGGAAGCCTCATAGAAAATACGACAACAGAGAATTTTGTTATTGATTCTTCTCAGAAATCTGAGACCCCTCTGCGGGTCAATATTGCCTTGGAATAAGGCTTAAGGAATTTTTTTCGGTCTATTTTTGAATCGATTTGTTTGTTGATGTATTTCGCATCTTGCGCATACGATACTATGAATTTTTAGAATACGTCAGTATGCGCGTGGGCTTTCCTGCTTTTGTAGTCATGGTTTCGACTCCCTATCAATCGTATGTGTTTCATCTCTCTCAAAAAAACCATCAACAAGTTTCGCTTTACATGTGGAAACATTGAAAAAGGACCTCTTTAGAAAATTTTTGTATACGATATTTTATGAATTTCACTGGACAGTGCTACTAAGAAAATGATGAATAAGTCTCGCGTCGGATTTTAAAAAGAAGTCGAGATGGTTCTGGAATACATGAAAACGTATCTAGCACGATATATTATGTATCTATTTTGATAACAAATAAAAATCGATTCATAATAATATAGAACTGTAAATGGTGATTTTTTTTGAATTTAATTCATATTTGGGCTATTCATGTAGGTTGAAATGTTTGGCATAAGTTGTGCCTTTTCCTATTAAGTGAGGAAACGCACATTTTTCTATGGACGAGTTTACAAAATACGTTCATTCTGAGTAACAAACCTAGAATTTTTGAGAGAAACAATGATTCCCCAACTTCCTAGTCTTTTTTTTGTCGTTGGCCTAAACCTTGTTCTCGGGTTGTTTGGTTTAGGATTAACATTCGGTGCAATTCAAGAAATTCAATATTTGGATCAAGGATTCGATGAAGAAACACGACAAACGTTTTATCATGCCCCACAAGGCACTAGATTGTTACCGTATGCATGGTTTCTTGCACTAGAGCAGGCGACAAATTCCAAGCGATTTCTTGAAGATGAAAATCTGAGGCGACTTGGTATCATTCCCGATCATAACTCCCTAAAAAACCCAGATCATTTGCCAGTAGGATTCGCCAAAACCGATGATTCTATTGCCAATGAAACCTGGGTGGGTCTCACCTGTGCGGCTTGTCATACAACAGAAATTGCTTACAGCAATCAAACAATCAGAATTGATGGCGGACCTTCCTTGTTTGATGCCATGAGTTTTGCTGAGGAAATCGGCAAGGCATTGAGAGCTATCGTTTCTGATGAAGAAAAGCTTACTCGCTTTGCCAAAGTGGTGTTGCATGAGCAATGGAGCGAAACAAGTCAGCAACAATTAAAAGTCAAAGTACTGAGCAATTTGAAGGCAACCTTAGAGCCTCAACAAGTGGCAAAGGAAAAAGAGACTAGTTTATACCCCGCAGCCTGGGGCTCCGGGCGATTAGATGCATTGGGAAGAGGAGGGAATACCGTTCTTTTTCAACTCGATAGGAGCAACCTACGTCCTGCTGCCGCTGCTGTTAGCTTTCCGGCGATTTGGAACACGTGGACGTTGAACCGTGTTCAATGGAACGGTGCAGTGATCCAACCCATGGGGAGGAATCTTTTACAGGCTCTTGGGCTCAATGCGAACTTAATCTTTGACTCGAACGACAAACAGTTTCGGACAAGCACGAGTGTAAAAGACTTATCGAGGTTAGAGAAATTCGTTCAAAAACTAGGTTCTCCTATCTGGCCTGGAGAGTTATTTGGAACTATTGATCAAGCTCAGGCTAGTCGAGGGGGAAAATTGTACGAACAACATTGTGCCCATTGTCATGTACCAAAGCTCACCGAACCCAATAAGTACGGGCAGCAATTCAAAGAGGTCATTCTGATTCCATTAGAAGAAATTGGAACTGACCCTCTATCGGCAACTAATTTTCATAATCGTACGGTTAAATCCGGTCCGCTTGGATTAGGGCTGCTAACCGTTGCGGATACCGCTCAGTATCTCACCACCAATATTCTGGAAGGGCAATATAAGGAATTAGAAATATCTGAAGAACAGCAGAAAGCATGGAATGGTGGTCGTCCCAATAAAATGCAAGCTCCGTTAGCCTATGTTGCCAGACCCCATAGCGGAGTGTGGGCATTGGCCCCTTATCTTCACAATGGATCCGTTCCTAATTTATACCAACTGTTATCACCACGAGAAGAACGCGAGAATGTTTTTTATGTTGGGCATACAGAATTTGATCCGAAGAAAGTAGGATTTGTCTCTAAAAAAAACGTCGATACTGATTTCGAATTTGATACAAATATTCCCGGAAATTCGAATGCCGGGCACGAGTTCCGTCATGGCCCACGTCAGAATGGCGTCATTGGCCCTGGATTGTCGGAACTTGAACGATGGGATCTTATCGAGTACCTGAAAACTCTTTAATAAAGTAATTCTCTATAGAATTGAGGTATTAATATGAGGTATGCCCTGCTTGTTGGGATGATCATGACTATGGTTGCCTGCGACACTGTCCCGACCCATCCAGACGATGAAATTCATCAAATGCACTTGAATATTATTATGAAGCATAAAGATGAAATGTCCTACCCTCAAGTAGATTCGAACCCGAAATATTTTACTGAAAACAAGTATCCGGATGAAGAAGTGCTCGCTTACCAGATTGCAGATGAAGTGATGTACACGGTTGACCGTAATGCTGACAAAGGAGTTAAGAGGGCTTCGAGAGATGCTCATCCAAAAGAAAATGGCTGCGTGAAAGCGGAATTCCATACCTACCAAGATTTAGATCCCAGCCTTGCAAAGGGGGTATTTACTGATGGCCACGTGTATGAAGCATTGATCCGTCTCTCTAATAGCAGCGAGAACCCAGCAGGTAATGATCACGATAACGATGCCAGGGGAATGGCCATTAAATTGACTCATCAACTCGAGAACGACCAAGGTCTAAGAGTGAAAAACCTTTTGGAGAGGGAACAGGACTTCATTATGATTAATCATCCTGTTTTCATTCTTGATGATCCCTCGGACTACCTGACTTTGACACAGGCACAGAACACTGAGAATGTAGTGCCCAAAGTATTAAAAATGCTGTCTGCGTTATGGTTTAAAGGGATCATCAATGCCAAGGAAACGATTTTCCAGGAAGAAAAAGTTAAGAATCCATTACAAACGCAATATTATTCCATGGTTCCTTATCGTTTGGGCAAAGAAAGCGATCCTGAACGTAGAGCGATAAAATTCTCTGCAAAACCCTATACCTTGAGTCCTCCCAACTCCAGCCTTTCCCCAGATGTTGCTTCGTCCTGTATAGCTGTTCAGAGTTCTGAGCCACAGGAACAAGATGAAAGTTACCTGAGAACCGCATTGCGGGAAACATTGAAAAATGGAGATGCCTGTATGGAGTTTATGGTTCAAGAAGGAACAAAGGACATGAGCGTAGAAAACTCGCAAGTCGAATGGGAGGATAAGGGGGCGTCAAAATTTAGGCCGGTGGCCTTAATCAAAATTCTCAAACAGCCTTTGGGTGAGTGGCATGAGAGTGCTTGCGAAAATGAATCTTTTGACCCATGGAACGCAGGCGATGAACACCGTCCTTTGGGAGTGGTCAATCGTCTACGAAAAGTGATCTATCCCATTGTTAGTGATTACAGACACTGTCTGAATTACCCGGAAAAGGCCGGGTGCCCTGTCAACACTGGTGGTGATTAAGATTAAATCGTTCAGTTTGTCTGAACGTGTATGACAGACATGGTCTGAAACCTACGAAATCTATCTATAATGGAGGGCAGACTCATGAATTGCTTGCAAATTCTGAAAAATCTAGGAATCTGTCTTGCCTGCCTCATCTTTGTCGGTTGCAGCTATGCTTCGCAAGGATTCCCCGATGAGGATCGAGGAGCACTCCCTACTGAAACTGTCGATCTATATGGGGACATGGCCAAGAGGGTTATCTATCCGGAGCAGAACTGGGATCCATCAGATAGCCTCTGGTTCTACTACACCACGCAAGGTTCTAATTTAATGGACTACCAGATTTTTAAATATTTAGAACAAGCCGAAAGTCAGGTTGAGGGAGAGTTTCGATTATTTCGTAATGATGACAACATGAATAAGTTTCGGTTTTTGCCCCAAAGAAGCACGAGTGGTAACAAAGATGGGCTACCCGTTGGTTGGGTAAAGGATTCCTACGAAGGAAAAGACTACATTGGTTTCACTTGCGCGGCCTGTCATACGACACAAGTGAATCACAAAAACGTTGGTATTCGCATTGATGGTGGACCATCGATGGCAGATATGCAAACGATGTTTAAAGAACTTGAACATGCTTTATTGAATAGTTTGTATGATGAGAATGATCCAGGAAAGTTTAATAGATTAGCAGAAAATGTTTTGTCGGCGGATGCCACCGAAGATGAAAAACTAGAATTTCGCAATGTTCTGAAAAATCAATATACGAGGATCAAAACCTTTAATGAAAAGGACGATCCCCAGAAAGGAAGGATTGACCCGACCCAAACACAAGTGAATGGAGGCTATGGATATGGGCGCTTGGATGCCTTTGGTCGTATTTTTAATAGAATAGAATCTGTTCGCTCGCCTTCCAGTGTGGATCGGTATCATCCTGCCAATGCTCCGGTCAGTTATCCGTTTCTTTGGGATACGCCGCACCATGATTTTGTGCAATGGAATGGGATAGCTGGCAATACAGGGGTAGGAGGTCTTGGGCCCTTGGGTCGCAACGGGAGTGAGGTTCTTGGAGTATTTGCGACCGTGCATGCGGGAAATGAAGAAACTGGACTGATTCCTACAATCTTAGGATTCGGAAACTACTCCTCATCAGTTCGGAAATGGAATCAGGTGAGTTTAGAACGAAAAATAAAACACTTATGGTCTCCGTCATGGGAGCAGTTAGCAAAAGACAATGTGTTGCCGACGATTAAGGGGCTCCCACAAGATGAAGAAAAGAGAGTAGAGATAATCAATGCAATCGAGGCGGCCGATGAAAAAGAATTAGATCAATTGATGAAAGAATTATCTGATTGGGAGCTTGGGTTAGCAGTTTTCAAAAAATATCGATGTGCATCATGTCACCAACATATTGATCGAGAAGACGGTAGTAGAAGAGTGATCTCTCAGTTTTCGAGTGTAAAAGAGATTGGGACAGACCCAATGATGGCTAACAACGCGATTTCCTATTGTAGCCAAAGTGAATTTCCTATGGTTCCGAAGGAGCAGAGATGTAAGGACCTCCCAACTGGAATTAAGGGTGCGGATGCTATTACCCATTTAACGGGGGAAGTGCTATCCAACGGGGCCGTATGGGACTTGCCCGTCTATGCCGTTTCATGGGGCAGTAACCCCTGGAAATCATTGATCCCTTTTATGACGAGTGAAGCGGATCGGCACGTTGATTTTGAGGTCGTCAACAAAAAAGACGGCGAAAGAGACAAGGACTTAAAACATCTTCATGTCTATAAAGGCCGACCGTTGAACGGCATTTGGGCGACTGCTCCTTATCTTCATAACGGTTCCGTGCCGAATCTCTATGAACTCCTTCTTCCTAGCTCGTGTGAAGACAAAGACGGGCGGCAGTTGGAGCAGGGAACACAGTGCCGATCAAAGACTTTCACAGTGGGGAATCGTGAGTTGGACATTGAAAAAGTCGGCTTTTCCCAGCTCGATCAAAACCAATTCCCAGAATTAATGTTTGATACCTCATTACTCGGTAATTCCAATGAAGGGCACGAGTACGCGGTCGGTGTCACAAGAATCATTAAAACGGACAAGGATGGAAATGCCATCCGCAAGGCCAATGGCCAGTTTGATGTAGAGTACTTAGCGCCAATCAGTCATGCTGAACGTTGGGCATTAGTAGAATATTTGAAAAGCCTGTAACCTGATTTTTGGGTCCGGCAAATCAAATTCTATCACGGTCTACTGAATTGGGGTGCCATCAAGGATGATACCCCAGCCGGGAATAGTCACACCTAGAATCCTCTAATACCCTCAAAGTATTCTAATCCGGCCTCTATTGCCAGGGAGTTTCTTTTTAGGTTCTGGCAATCGTTTAGTTTCTAGAGCCCCAATTTGTTCTTTCTATCAAAAATTGTCCTGAAAGGATTTGGAGAGTGGTGCCATCTCCTCCTATGAAGCGGCATGGGGCCGTGGAACCATAGGAGGAGAGTTATGAACGTCACAAATCGACGAAAAGGGTTTTTAGGCTGGGTCCTGGGTGGTTGTTTGACTGGGGCATTGGCATTGTTTGGTGGAAGTTTATTGGGGTTTCTTTCAGGTCCGTCTCCCATGGCCTATGCGAGTGCAGGATGGGTAGGTGATGCGTCCGGGGCTTTAGTAGGGTTAGATGATGAGAGGAAGCCGACTCAGGCTTTCCCCCTCAAACACACCAATGTGTCTATTCAGATCAGTGGGCCGCTCGCACGGGCTCAGGTCACTCAGCAGTTCGAAAATCCCTATTCAGACAAAATTGAAGCCGTCTATGTTTTCCCACTTCCGCAGAATGCCGCAGTGGACAATATGACGCTGACTGTTGGCGATCGCGTTGTGAAAGGCACGATCAAAAAACGAGAAGAGGCCCGAGCCATTTATGAAGCCGCGAAGCGACGAGGCAATGTGACTGGTCTGTTGGATCAAGAACGTCCCAATATTTTTACGCAATCCGTGGCAAATATTCTGCCAGGGGAGAAGATTTCAATCATGATCAGTTATGTACAGACCTTGTCATATAACGATGGAGCGTATTCGGTCGTGTTCCCTATGGTGGTGGGGCCTCGATATATCCCTAGTCGTCCGTTTGATCACACACCACCCTTGGGTGGTGGTTGGGCGTGGGATACAGACCAAGTCCCCGATGCCTCCCAAATCACTCCGCCTGTTCTGAAACCGGGTACTCGGTCGGGACATGATCTGTCGCTGTCCGTGAAGATTGATGCGGGAGTGCCCATTCACCACGTTCAATCAACCACGCACGAGATTGCGGTGACGAACTTGAAATCTTCTCAGGCTGAAGTCCATCTCAAAGAGGAAGCGACTATTCCTAATAAAGATTTTATTCTGACGTATGCAGTCGCGGGAAAGGACATTCGTGATGCAGTGCTGACCCATCGGAAGGGAAAGGACGGTTTCTTTACTCTACTCCTGCAGCCGCCGGATCGTGTAGAGACTGATAATGTCACCCCAAAGGAATTAGTGTTTGTCTTGGATACCTCAGGGTCTATGTCGGGGTTTCCGATTGAAAAAGCGAAAGAAACCATGAGCCTGGCGATTAAGGGGCTCAATCCACGTGATACGTTTAATCTCATTACCTTCGCGGGAGATACTCATATTCTATTTCCAGAACCGGTTCCGGCTACTCCTTCGAATGTGCGAAAGGCTCGAGCCTTTCTCTCTTCCCGGAGAGGCGGAGGCGGCACGGAAATGATGAAAGCCATTCGAGCTGCGTTAGATCCAAGCGATTCTCAAGAACATCTGCGAATTGTCTGTTTCATGACAGACGGGTATATAGGCAATGATATGGCGATTGTCGGAGAAATCCAAAAGCACCAAAATGCACGAGTCTTTGCTTTTGGCATTGGTAGCAGCGTCAATCGCTTTTTATTAGACAAAATGGCTGAACATGGACGTGGTGAAGTGGAATATGTGGGGTTGCAAGATGACGGATCACAAGCGGCTCATCGTTTTTATGAACGCGTGCAACATCCGTTGTTGACAGATATCTCGGTGGACTGGGATGGCTTAGATGTGTCCGCGGTTTATCCAAAACGGCTGCCCGACCTCTTTAGTGCTAAGCCATTGCTTGTAACTGGACGATACACCACGCCTGGGAAAGGCACGATTCGGTTACAGGGAAAAGTGGCTGGCCATTCGGTCGTGCGAAAGATTGACGTAGATTTTCCAGGTTTTGAGCCTGAGCATGATGTCTTAGCGACGTTATGGGCCCGCACGAAGATTGCCGATTTGATGGCACAAGATTACAACGGCATTCAACAAGGCAATCCCAAGCCAAGTGTTCGAAAGGCGATCACGCAATTAGGTTTGGACTATCGATTGATGACGCAATTCACCTCATTTGTGGCCGTGGAAGAATTGATCATCACGGAAGGCGGTCAACCAAGGCGTGTAGAAGTGCCAGTTGAATTACCTGATGGCGTCAGCTATGAGGGAATCTTCAGTGAGGATGAGCACCGCGCGGCGGGGTTCCGAAGTCGTGCAATGAAACCTGCGACCAAAATGAGCAAGAACCTTCTTCGAGGAGTCGTGGCTCAGGAAGCCTACAGTTCGGCACCAGTCATGGCAGATAGACTGGAAGAAGATAGTTCCATGATAGGCACCAATGAACCTCTGTCAAAATTAGATTCCACCTTACTGACGATAGTGGACAAAAAAAAGGAAGGTAAGGCCTTTTCAGCCGAAGAGTTGGCAAGGTTTCAGGATGGAAGAGTTATGGTGCAGGTATGGCTAGTAGATACCAAAGAAGAGACCTTGTCTCAACTAGAGGAATTAGGTTTCAAATCTGTGGCACAACCCAAATCAAGCCACCTGGTTATTGGGTATGTTCCTATCGAGCAATTGAAAGCCTTAATCAAGCTATCCATTGTTCGCTATGTGACCCTACAACCCGCAGCGGCATAGTTGCGGCTAGGTATTTCATTTCCTGGCGGCTCGGGCAACACACCCGAGCCGCCTTTCTTTGGCCTCATTTCAGCAAGAATTTTGAGGCATTTATGATAAAGAAAGGTTTTTCTGTTATGAGAAATTTCCTAGTTCCCAATAGTTGGGATAAGACACCATTTATTTAATTTCCCTCCATCGAAAAAGGCCTTATCTTGCACTGATAGCTTCCAATTACCTTTTAATTCTTTTCCGTTAAAGCTGCTCAAAGGCTCTTGGGGTACAAAACTTCCTTTTACGGTGGGTTGATCAGGACTACATGTATCCTGTACGGAACTGCCAGCATTATCATCAAGCGTGGCCTGGATGTCATCGAATTGACAATTGCCTTGTGTGAAAATTGGACGATTCAGGAGTATGGTCCTTGGTCCAACTCCTTCATGTTCTAGGGCGACAATCACATCACCGACATAGGTATGCGAAATATCAAGGGAGACATTTAAATCCGTTAGTATACCGCTCTGACTGATATTGAGAAGGTCCGTCACTTCAATGTTTCGTTCTTGAGAAATGTCTAATCCTGGTGTACTACACATTGAAGATGAAGCGTCTCCTTCAACTATGGTAGTTTCGGTAACGGAAACGGAGCTTGATTGGTTGGCGTTCACCGTGGCGGTATTGGAAACGGTGCCTGCCGAGGATGTGCCCACAATAATGGACAACGTGGTACTCGCATCTTTTGCAAGATCTCCAAGGGAGCACGTAACGGTTCCGTTATTTTCGCTACAGGTATTGGGAGTGGCTGAGATAAAGGACACATTGCTAGGAAGAGGATCGGTGAGGACAACCCCAGTCGCAGAATTGGGGCCTTGGTTTGTGACTGTAAGGGTATAAGTAATTGGCGTTCCAAGTTGCACAGGATCAGTTTGATCGGTTTTGACAATGGAAAGTTGATTGCCGCCACCATCGGCGTTCTTACTGAAATGTACATAACGAGGTTGAATATCGGTACGGGTAGGACCGCCTTGCAGAGAAAACCCCGTGGTAACCCATGATGTTGGATCCTGCCCATGGGTTTCTATCGTCACATAATCTCCGGCTTTATTATCTGACGGTCCATTCGTGCCATTCACGGTCGTCACTAATTCCCAATCCGTGTTGGTGTCGTTGAGAAACCCTACGGCATGGCTGGGATGGAATTGTGATCCGCCACCATAGAGGAGCGACAGTCCCACGACCCCGTCTGAGTTTGGAGCGGCGGCAGGGTAGGCAAAGGCAAACTCCGAATTCCAAAGATGAGGTTGCCCGACAACCGCTTTGGTATCTTTATTCAGAATGGCATTTCTGACATGAGGAAAGGCAAAGTTGGTATCCTGGGCCGCGGTCCATGCGAATCCGATGGTATCTCCACTCTTCCAAGCAGCAGTAATTCGTGAATCAACCCGACCGACCCAATCATTCCCGTCCGGTCCTGGGGCGACGGCCGTGCCGGTAGGCCTGGTCCATACGTCAACAGATACGTCATGACTGCTGATGGTCGTACTGTTTTCAGGCCAGGAGAAGACTCGAAGGGTTTGAGGATTGACATGGTCCCCAAAGTACATCGTATCCGTGGCTCCTTGAGTTGGACGAAGGCTTCCATTTTCAGTCGAATCAAAATAATTATAGGTAAATCCTTCATAGGAAGACATTTTGTTTAAGGGAAGACGTAGGATGACACTCCTCCTAAAGCATTGGTTGCCGCATGGCAACGTGCTAAATACATTAACCGTAATGTACAGGTTATTCTCCCCGACCACCATCGCAGGATAATCAAACCATTCATTATCCCAATCGCCCACTCCCTTTGGTGTGAAATCGTAGAAACGCCAATTTTGGTTCGTGATGTCGTTACCTTGCGCTAAGGCTAAGCGAAGCGTGTTACCTGTGGCATCCTTAATATATTGGAGGAACCAAAACATGGTGTCGGTTTGTTTATCGTATCGTGTGAATGAGTCACAGCACCATGGTTGGCCAGAAATATCAGGGAAGGTGGTGTCAGGGTTCATGAAGGAAAAAGTGGTTCCATTATCAGTGGAGAAGGCGGCATACCAATTTCCCGTATACAAAATTTCCGGCCCCCTGACCGAGACACTTGGTTCATTAACTGTACTCGTGCTGTTATTGGTTTCTTGATCCGACAAGACTCGATTGGTTTCCAAGGTAATCGAGCTGCTCGTTACATTTGTTGCGGCGAGTACGGCAGATGCGCTGTTACTGGGGGGACGCATTGCATTTCTCATTTCTTGTGTAAGTTCCCCCAAAGGGGTAGGCCGATGGTGGTCGCCTATTTGGGATTGCCGATCATTAAACAGACTTTCGGCGTTCGGTGGGATCATGGCTCGTGCTGACATCGGTGTTGTCACCTCTTGAGGGGCAGCTATCGTGGCAGTTTTTGTCTGGAAATCTTCCGCCATGCTTAGTTCCGTGAGTAAACAGACTGCAATCACCAATGGCCATGTGGAAGGCACCTTTTTACAATTCTTTAATCTGCCCATGCCCAGTTCCTCCTTGTATGAATGTGATATTAATCCGCACCCCCGACTCCTCTTATGTAGATTTCTCATGGGAAAAGGTAGAACTTTTGGAACACTTCTCCTAGTCTTTTGCAACATACAAGCCTGAGGAAGACAAACAAAAAAAGTTCAGTTTTTCAATATAAGTAGGGTGGTGGCGTCATAGTAAGACCGAAAAAGTTATCCTAATAGATAATGTATATATCTATTTGGGTACACTTATATCTGGTCCTTGCGCCAATACTGTTTGCCATAGAGCGGCCTAAACCAGAAATAGAGTTTGTTGTACAAAGACTGAACCCCCTAAATCTAAACCAGTTCCTTCATAATTCTTGGAGCCCATGCTTAGGCTATTTCCTTTTGGGTTCATTATTCAGACATTCAAATCAGGGTAAAATGATGATACGATTAAATAACCCTTTGCAATGTTGAGGCAATTGTTGTGATTATAATTCCAGAAAATTTGGTCAAGTAAGAATACTTGGCTGTATTTCAGATACGATGTCATGCTCATGAAAAAAAATCGTTTGAAAGAGGGAAGATCTCTTGGGTTTTTTGTTTACCTGGTATGTTGTATTCAAGGCGGGGTTCTTACCAATTCAATCGGTTTTGCCCAAACTTCCTATTTTTTGATTTTTTCACAGGGAAACGATCAACCCGAACATGTGCTGATGATCACTTCTCCCATTCGTTCCAATAATATGGCTAAGTCCAGGGATGTGAAATATCAGAATCTTTTAGAAAACTATGAAAAATTTAAATCTGTCTGGAGACAACAGCCATCTAATCTAGCAGCTTTAAGGCGTTACCCTTTGATCCTTGAAAATTCCATTAACTCACTGCTCCAAACTACGATTAATACGCCCAAGGCGACTACTCCATCCACACGAACTGAAGCAACAGAAGCAACGGAGGCGTTAATGGAAGCCGCCAAAGGCCCAGTTAGACCCTCAAATGCACCCACCTCGGAGGACAAGTTTCGAAAACGTATGGAGGCCACACTTGGCACTCATCTTCCCACTCATTCGCTTGGGAATGACCTATCCAGGTCCCTAACCCTTAGTGCTTCAGATGCGTGGATTCAACAATCCTGCAATGTAGCCAAAAAGGAATTAAACAACGTTGATCACATTTTGAAAGCTGACACAGTCTTGACGCCACAGGCTCTCAATGACGCCTTAAACCGACTAGGGGAAGTTTTTTACGGAATCAATAACTCACCACCTTCGACTCCCTCACGTATTCCCAAGGGATAATTAAAAAATTCTTTCCCTAATTTGAGAATTTTGCCTCAAGGGAAAGAATGGCATTAATCCCAGAAGCATTAATGCCTGATCCATGCTCGCGGTAGGGCTGATCCAAGGCATTCAAGAGCGAAAGCCTGGCAATCACTCCGGCTCCAAAGTCGTAACTTGAACGAAAATTCAACGTGACCCAGCCTGGAGTGCCATCAGGGTTTATTCGAGAATCAGACTGATCACGAGGACTGAGACGGTCTTGCCGATTGGCAAATCGCACAAATGATTCTAATCGAAATTGAGGCGTGATTTGATACGCTCCACCAAATCGGCCATTGAGTGGAGGGATGCGATCGGCTGGGTTGGTCCGACTTCCACGAGTGGTTTCCTCGCCCCAGGTAAACGTAAGATTCCCAAATAATTCCCCTTGTTCATTCCATAGCCATCGAAAGCCGGTTTCAACCCCCCAAAGCGACACTTCATTGAGATTGGCATTTTGGACGACGACTCTCCCGTCACTGGTTATCTCCCCTGTCGGTACGGACTCAATTTTATCCTCGATGTTCATGAGAAACCCAATGAATTCCCCGGAAAGTTTTGGTGTTTCCCATTTGATGCCAGTATCAGCGCTCCATGCCTTTTCTGCTCCTAAATTCGAATTCGGTACGTTGAATCGATTTCCTGGTCTTGCTCCTAGGGTTGAGAGGTCAAATATATTCGGAGTTCGAACGGCCCTCCCAAGGTTGACTACAAAGTTGACCGACTCTGTCAGATGAAAAATTGATCCCACATCTCCCGTGAGTTCGGAAATCGAGAGATGAGTTCCAACTGAACGATCGGCTTTGGGTACTTCAATATTTACATAATTCCAGCGGCCTCCCACCGTGACCTCCCATAGAGAAGAAAGTTGTATCGTTGTTTGTAGGTAGGCGGCCCCACTCGTGATCGATGAATGATTGGCAAATCGGCTGGCCACAGAGAAAGTTTCACCTGTGGTCACATTCTGGCGTGAGCGACGACTACGCACTTCATCTCGGAGGACTTGAACGCCGTATCGAAACATCGCGTACTCTGCCCAGTGGGAGAGAACATTCAAGTTGAACTCTAGCAATCGGTCGCGATTTTCCTCTCGATCAATTTCAAGACTGCCAAACTCCTGAATTCGCTGGTCATCATTGATTTCTTGGAAGCTCAGGTTGGCTTCCACTCGATCAAAGAAAAAGGAACTCAGATTGTGGAGGTACCGGGCATGAATAAAGAGGCGGTTATTGGGTTCAAAAAAAAACTCAGATGAACTCGGGTGTTCTTGTCCAAAGCCAGCATGGATTTGGTCAAACCGCGGAGTCTTCGGTTGTTCGAGGAATTGCACGTTCAATAACAAACTTTGATATTCGTCACCAATGAAGATTTTTCCATCTCCGGCAAAGGCATCAAAATCAGAAGGACGTTGGCGACCGACATCCCCCCCTCCCCGAACGTCTTCATGGCCTTGATAGGTCAAGCCTCCACTGAGTCCCAATCCTTCAAAGCCACCCTTCAGAGCTAGCCGGGTCATCCGTGATACATCGGCACTTCGAAATGCGCCATGAAGCGTTCCATCCCATGTCCAATTCGTACTAGTAAAACGTGGGATAGGGGTCTGCACATTCACAACTCCCCCTATGGCCCCATTCCCAAAAAGCGTGGGACTGGCCCCTCGAATCACTTCAACCCGGTCTATGTTATTTGGGTCAAGCAAGGCAAAGTATTGGTTGGGAGCTGATCGGAAAATGGCATTATTGAGGCGCATGCCATCGATGACCATGACGGTTGAACTCCCCAATAATCCTCGAAGGATAGGTGTGCCTTGGCCAGGTGTCGTTTCTTGAATGAAAACCCCAGTTTCGCCACGAAGAACTTCAGGAAAAGTACGTGGGACTCGTTGCTTGATGATTGCCTTCTCGATCTCGCTTTTCGCAGATGAGACTTCAAACCAAGTCGGTTTTCCCTCTTTGGCCGTTACCGTGATCATGTCTAATTGCTCCACTTCATCATCTGAAATTAGGTCTTGGTTTGAATCAAGAGTGAAATCTTGACCTATGCCTAAGGAGAGGAATGGAAACAGGAATACACATATTGAAAGGAAATGAATCTTTAGGAAGAAAAAAAAAAGGTACATCCGCAATAATTTCTGAATTGATATACTTAATTGTCAAATAGCTTCATTGGGCAGGAGATTCCTCATTCAATCAGGTACGCTTTGAGTTCTCGAAAACTACGGCAGAAGGGATGATATGACCAGATGACATGACTGAGACTTCAGTTCGAAAGTGGTAACTGCGGTAGCTGCGCGGTTTGGCATTCATCGACCGCAGTCTGTCAAACCTCCGTTAACTTAACAATAACGGAAAAACATTCATACCATACCCTCCTAAGGGGCTTCTTTCAGACATTTTTTTTGATTGACATTTTTTTTATTTTGTGTTCCTTTACATATCCATTTGCATGTTCATTACTATTCCCTGAAAGATTTTATGCCATCATAGGGGGGATCGGTTATGAGAAAAACTCCATTATCTATTTGGTCGGTGAGTTGGGCGATCGCCTCGTTTTTTTTCCTTTGCCCCGTAGTGTCGACGCTTGCCGCATCAAAAGAGGTTAAGGAAAGTACATCACAAACGAAAGAAACTTCAGCAAAACCAGATAAGGATCTGACCAAGAGACTCACGAACAAACTAGACATGAAGACAGGGTTTACAATTCTATATCCGCGCGAATGGTCTCCTTCAACTCAACAATTTCAAAACGCTCGACTTCTCCGAAGAATCGCACCAGACAAACGCCTTAGCCTGAGTCGTCAGGCAGTGGAAGCATCTAGTGTTTTCATCACCACCGAACAAAGAACCGACCATCAGGAAGCGGTCCAACGGCTGAAAGAGATCGACGCTGAGCAAGATGAACCTGGCACTTTTCTTGAAATTGGGGGCTGGCCTGCTCTTAAACGACGCTACATGGCTCCAATGGAACGTCCTGGAACTGCAAATGCTGACCTTAAGATGACGATTCGTGTCACGGTAGCCATAGCCGCGGATACACTCTTGGTCCGTGTTGATGGCGTTCTTGCTGAGGGAACTGATTCGAAGCTGGCCGATGAAATTGAAGCCATTGCTCAAAGCACAGCTTTTTCGAAGCGTGGCAAGGCGAAGGACGTTGAAAAAAATCTTCGCAATTTACGAAAGACCCCTCGACTCTTAGCACCACAAATGAAAAAGGTTCCACAACCCCCAAAAGCTGCTCCTTCACCCGAAGTTGGTAAATCCGATGCAGGAAGCACGAGTCCGCAAAAGGCATCTCCTGGATTGGCGCAGCGACTCCCGTCCGGAGGATCTGGCAGTGAAATCGAAGTAGCTGTCTCGACGAACGGCCAACACATTGTTGTCGTGAGCAATGGTCGGAACTATTCTACCTCCAATGATGGTGGCCAAAGTTTTCCCACTACCGCGGCTTTCCCTGCAGTTCCTGGTGGCGGTGGAAACGGTGATCCTTCAATTGCCTTCGGCGCAAGTGGAGCGTTTTATACGGGCTTCATCGGATTTCCACCTTTTCCCCCTGGGAGTCCACCAGCACCGGCAGGTGCTGGAGTCTGCTCAACTGGAATCACAAACTCTACTAATAATGGGGTCAACTTTAATTTTGTCGCCAATGCTACCCAATGTGACGATGTAAATGGTCCTACATGTTTTCCAGACCAAGAGCACATTGCGGCCGATCGCTTTAATTCATCAGCCAGCGGCCAGGATTTTGTTTATTCAGCATGGCGAAACTTTTCTGGTGGGGGATGTAACGGAAACGGGTTCGGTGCGGCTGGCCCTGTGATCACGTCGCTCGTGTGTTCCAGTGACAATGGACAGAACTGGAGTGGTGCTGTCAACGTGGGTGCCGGTGGAGACTATCCTCGAATTACAGCTGGGCAAGATGGGTTTGTCTATGTTGTCTATCGTGCCGGCAACAACCTTATGATCAATAAATTCAGCAATTGCGATGCGGGACTCGTTTCACAGGTCGGATTTCCAAGGACCATCGTTGCGGGGATTTCCCGGGTCACTTGTCCTGTTCCGGGTCTCGACCGATGCAATAACGGAAATGATCTGACCAGTCAAACTGTTGCAGTTGACGATACAGATCCCAATCATGTTTACGTTGCCTATGCTGTCAATACAGCAAATAATGTCAATGAGAATGTCATGCTTCAAGACTCTCTGGACGGCGGATTTACATGGCTTCCTGCCAGGACAGTTCAATTAAACAATGGGGTGATAGGCCGGCGTTTTATGCCGTGGGTTTGTTCGACGGGTGGGTCGGCTTATGTGTCTTGGTACGATATGAGAGCAGCTAGTGGAGCCCAAAATGATGTGGCTGATTTTTATGGAGGAAGCGTCTCGCTAGATGGTACGGGCAATCTTGAAGTCGGCCCTGAGTTTCGTATCACGGAAGTTTCTGATCAGCTGTGTGCCTCTGGTTGGCCCTGTGTTCCCCGAAGCCCCAATGATTCAGAATCCTGCAGTGTGCAACCGCAGTTAGCCGGTTCCTGTCAGGCGGCCGGCGGAGGTGGGAGTGGAAACCGATGTGATTTTAGTGCAGGTGGCTGTCCAGCAGGTGAAACCTGCCAAACTGGCGGTGGCTGCCCGAAATATGGTGATTACAATGGTAACGCATGTGCTGCAGGTCGATTTTATACGGCTTGGGCTTCTGCAACGTCTCCGCCCAACATAGTCCCTGCCTCGAATAATGTTGATGCTTTTTTTTCTTTAGTGAATTTCAACGCCCCCCAAATCCAAGTTCCGGGAGATGTGTATTTGGGCGACTACTGTGTGGACAGTACGAATATCGAGACGTTGGAAGTGTGTAACACCGGCAAAGACGATCTCTTGATCGATGACATCACCTCTTCAAGTGCGGACTTTGCCGTGACCACGCCCTCGTCGGGTTATCCCGTGGTCATCAGCCATGACTTCTGCTTTCCCTTTGAAGTGCTGCTGACCCCGACGACCGATGGGCCATTGGCTGGCACCCTCACTATTGCTAGTAACGACACGGTCAATCCGAGCGTGGACGTGAATGTCACCGGCGAAGGCATGGAGTGTGTGCCACAAATTCAAGTGCCAGGCGATGTCTACCTCGGGGAGTTCTGCGTGGGCCGGCCCAATGTGGAAACGCTGGAAGTCTGTAATACGGGCAAAGTCAATCTCGAAGTCGATCCCATTCTGTCGTCTAATCCTGAGGTGGCGGTGACCACGCCGTCGTCGGGCTATCCCATCGTGATCAGTCCCGACTTTTGTTTCCCGTTTGAAGTGATCCATACGCCGCTCACCGATGGGCCCTTCGCCAGTACCTTGACCATTCCGAGCAATGATCCGGCCACGCCAAACACAACCGTGGACGTTACGGGTGACGGCATGGAATGTGGGCCGCAGATCCAAGTGCCCGGCGATATCTATCTGGGCGACTACTGTGTTGACGATGTGCAGACGGAGAGGTTGCATGTGTGTAACACCGGCAAAGAGAATCTCACGGTTAGTCCGATTACCTCGGACCATCCTGACGTGGCCGTGACTCCGCCGTCGTCGGGCTATCCCGTCATCATCAGTCCGGACTTCTGCTTCCCGTTTGAAGTGGTGCATACGCCGACGGGCTCCGGCCCGCTAGTGGGCACCTTAAGCATTCCCAGTGATGATCTGCTCACCCCGGTGGTGCAAGTGACTGTCACGGGTACGGGCAATGAGCCAGATATTCGCGTGACCGGGTCCACCGACTTCGGCATCACGTCGGCCTGGCAGCCTGAAGAGCGGACAGTCGCGGTCTGTAACATCGGCCAATGTGGCCTCTCCGTGCTCTCGGCCACGGTGGACTGTGCGGACTTTGCACTCCTCGACAACCCCTTCCCGGCAACGCTTGAGGATGACGGGTGTCTCGATCTGGTCGTACAGTTTACCCCTGAACTGCCCGGTTTAAAGACCTGTGAGCTGACCATTACCAGTGACGATCCCGATACCCCGATCGTGACACGGCCGCTGATAGCGCGCACGCCACCAGCCATCAGTTTCCATACGGGCTTTACGCATCCCTATGGGCGGTTAAACAATGTGGCGGGGATCGGCCCGACATTCAACTTGGGCTTCCAGTTCCCGCTGCGGCCGCGCCTGGCGTGGGATGTGCGGTTGGGGTATGCCAATTTTGATGGCAGTGGCAGCCGAGCGGACCGGGATGTCTGGTCGGTGGGAGCCAATCTTAAGTACACGATCAATCCCACTTCGCCGGTGCAGGTGTTTCTCAATGGCGGTCCGGACCTGTATCACTTTGAGCCGGGGGACGTGCAGTTTGGGTTCAATGTGGGTCTGGGGGTCCGGGTGCCGATCAACAAGCTGTTTGCGGTGGAGGCGACCTATAATTATCACAATGCCTTTACGGCCTCCCCGCTCTTGCATTTTGATCTCTTCCAGGTCGGCTTCCTGACGTCATTCTAAGAGGGAAGTCTACGCGAGATCTGAGTGCCAAGTGTAGCTCGACCAGGAATTAGTCAAAGGGAGGGTAGAGGTATTCAATAGATCACTAGTTTAAGGTAATGTTCAAGGCTTGCTTACCAAAAAACATTTACGGTCGTCTTTTAAATTGCTTTGACTGTGTGTTTATAGCCTTGGCAAGAATGGTATCGATTTGTGCGGCAAAAGCGGTGTACGGTTTAGCGCCCTTTATGACGATCCCATCAATTGTATTTTTTGATGTGGGTCCCAGTATAAAGCCAGGGGTACCCGTAATTCCTACTGATTGAGCATCGGCAATATCCTGCTGAATTTCCTTTTCATATTTCGTGCTATTAAAACAGGATTGAAATCCTTTCATATCCAATTTCTGTTCTTGGGCATATTGAGCAATTCCCTCTTTACCCAAGTTTTTCGGATTTAAGCTGAGTACATCGCGAAGCTCCCAATATTTGTTCTGCTCCCCTGCACAACGAGTCGCGCGAGCTGCCGATAGCGCATTTTTGTGAAAAGACAGCGGTAAATCGCGACTGACATAACGGAGCTTTCCTGTGTCAATATAATTTTTTTTCAGATCCGGATAGGTGATCCGATGAAATCGGCTGCAATAGGGACATTGATAATCAGTAAATTCCACAAGTGTGACCGGCGCGTCCTCAGACCCTAGAACATATTTATGTGCTCCAAGGTTGAGCTTCACCTTTTGCTTCTTTTGTGAAGGCTGGGCTCTATTCCCTTGAAGAAGTGCTTGCTGTTGTTGAAGGAGCAGACGAATTTGCTTGAGCTCAGTCAGAATGGCGTTTCCCTGTTCCTTGGTCATAGATTCGGCTCTACCATCTATTCCAGTGTTGTGAAGTATCAAAACCGTCAAAGATAGAATCCAAAGTATGAAAAATTTATTTTTCACAACATTCCTCCTTTTACCCTTGGTAACACGAAGATACTTGGTGTTCTATTTGCCATGAGATACCTTTTAAATAACCAGCGTCACGAATAAAATCCATTCCCCCTATTTTTACGCGCCAGTTACTCTCCGACTCAAAACCCTATCAGATTCTTACTTAACTTGGAACAGGAAATTCCTGTTGATGACTTCAAGTTAAAAGTTGAGCAACTAAAAAGATGCCCGCATAAGATTTTGCCGATTAGTGAGTGCGTAGCTTAGCTAATTTTCTGTTAACCTTTACGGTTGCGGTTATGTTGGAAAGGGAGTAAGGCGGTCTTTGGTTTGAGAGAATCGATAGGTATACCTTATTTGCGAGCTAGAACGGGGCTTGGCCAGCGCGGAGTTTGGTGAGGGATTCTTTGACGAAGGCTAAGTCCTTACTGCCAGGCTCCATATTTTGCGCGGCCAGTGACCAGGCTTCATCGGTTTCTTGTTTTCGGTCTAAATACCAGAGGGCAATGCCTCGATACCAATTGACTGCTGGTTGATTGGGAAGATCAGCCAGAACGGTATCAAAATGGGTGAGTGCTTCTTGAAAGAGTTTGGGGTCATCGATCTTCCGAGAATCAATTAACAGAACGCCATAGTTATATCGGGCTTCATGCTGTTTTGGATCTAATTCTAAGGCTTTGGCCCAGGCTTGCTGGGCTTCGGCTGCACGTCCTAAAGCTTGATAAGAACGTCCCGCCATGATTTGCCCCTGTAAATCATCCGGGTTTTCTTTAAGGCGCGCTTCCAGTTTGGCTACCATTTCCATGGGGTTCGGCCCACCGCCCATTTCTGCTTCGACGGCCATGAGTTTTTGGGCAGCCTGCATTTGCATGATGCTGTAAATGCTGACAGAGGCCAGCAAGACTATCAATCCGGATGCGATGGCTGGGATCCAGCCTTTTCGTTGCGGGATAGCTTCCTGCTCATGGCTACTTTCACCGTCTCTCTCTCCTTTCAATATTTCCAAACGATCTAAGACGTGAATCAGTCGATGTTCGTCTGTGGCTTTGAGCCGCTCATAGTCAGTTTTAGCCATCCGGCCTTGTGCGAGCTCCATCTCTAACTCTTGTAATGATTGATTCAAGACACCTCGTTCGACTTGGAGATCGGCATATTCTTGTTCCTGGTTATCATCTAGGCCAAAGGAAATCGGGGAAGGATCTCTACGCCAAAACGGGAGTGTGAGGGCAAATAGCACAATGCCCATGACAATAAGAAGCGGAGTAAGGAAGACAATAATCGGAGGCATGTGAGGGCAGAGGTGCTTACGATTCCAGTTCGCGCTCAAGGCGTTGGCGAGCTTGTTCGTCTAAGGGTGGTGGTGGAGCAGTTGGGTTGGCTGGTGTGCGACGAACCCAGCCAATCACTTCTTTATAGAGGAGGAGACCTCCTCCCAGTAACAGAATAAAGGGCCCTAACCAGAGAAGCCAATTCACGCCGTGGGCTGGTGGTTGCATCATAATATAATCACCGTAGCGGCTGAGGAAATATTCCTTAATATCTTCTGGGCTATGGCCGAGTTTTAATCGATCTCGCACCACGCCACGCATTTGTTGGGCGAGCGGGGCTCCCGATTCCCAAATGTTTTCGGTTTGGCACACCGTACAGCGCAGCGTTTTCGCAATTTCTCGAACCTGGATGTCTAAGGCTGATTCGTCTTGGACTTCAGCCAACCCGGACCAGGGCGTGGTCAAAATAAACATTGCGGCAATCATTAAACGAATTATCATGAGCATTATGAGGCCGTGCTGACGGGTTGTCCTTTGAGTAGGGGAGCGATGATTTCTTGGGTAATCTTAGTGTACATGTGCCCCGTGACCGGCCCAACATATTTATAGCGGATTTTCCCCTGCTGATCGATAACAAATGTTTCGGGCACACCATACACGCCATAGTCGATCGCTAATTGACCTTTCAAATCTCGCATATGCGCAAAGGTGGTCCCATATTCTTTGAGATATTGTTGGGCATCAGGCAATTTGTCTTGGTAATTAACGCCGAGCATCACGAAATTCGGGTTATCTTTAAATAGCCGATGAAGCTCTAGCACGCTTTCATGCTCTACCTTGCATTCATAACACCATGACGCCCAAAAATTTAGCAGGACGACCTTTCCCTTAAATTGTTCTAGAGAAATTATTTCGCCCGTTTCCACATCGGGCCCTTCAACCATGGGGGCATCGGTGCCGATGAGCACGGTTGGAATGTGTCGTGGATTTCCCCATAAGCCCTCGTAAAATAAGTAAAAGAGCCCAAGGAGCACGAGAACTAAGGTTAGTTGTGTGCCTTTGTTCATTCTTCCCTTTTGCGTGGGCGGAGAATGTTCAAGATGACTCCTAATCCCATAATAATGCCACCGCCCCATACCCAGAGGATGAGCGGGTTGAGGACACCCCGTGCGACAGCTACTCCCTCAGGGGAAACTTCAGGCATGGTCAAAAAGATATGGCCCATATTGATGGCATAGATGGCTGATTCGGTCGTCGGAGTTTGGGTGGCATTGTAGATGCGTTTTTGCGGCCGAAGTTCTGTGATGAGGGTCTCTTCTTCAAATACTTGAAAGACGCCTTCTTCTGCTTTCCAATTCCCACCTTCGACATCATGAATGTTGGTGAGCTTCATGCGATAGTCGCCAATGGACATTTCGTCACCGACTTTCATCGACACGACTTTTTCGGTTTGATAGATCGTCGAGGCAATGATGCCGATCACTAAGACTAGAACGCCGATATGAGTCAGCATGGCCGCATAGCGTCGCTGGTTTGCCGTAAAGGCAGTCAGACATCCTTTGAAGATATTACTACTGTTTCGCTGAGCATAGAGTTGTGAAATTTTGCTGAAGTCCATCACGATGGCCATGCCGGAAAAGGCCACCACATAAGTTCCTGCTAGGGCATACAGGTTGCGAATGCCAGTGATCGCCAATATGACGACCATGACTGCGCCTGCGAGCAGGGGGATAGAAAAACTTTTTTTCAAGTTAGCGACCGAGGCTTTACGCCAAGGAATATATGGGCCAATGCCCATGAGGAAAAGTAAGCCAAGGGCAATGGGCATGAAGACGGCATTGTAATAGGGCGGACCCACTGTGACTTTCGCGCCATTCAGGGTTTCGAGGATGAGTGGGTAGAGCGTGCCTAAAAACACCGTGGCGGCCGCCACCAAGAAAAATAAATTATTAAAGAGAAAGATGGATTCTCGCGAGACGAACGAATCCATTTCGACCTGAGATTTCAGCTTGGTTGATCGCAGAATGAGGGCGCCAAAAGCAATGCCGATGACACTACCAACAAAAATTAAAATATACAGACCGCGTTCAGGGTCAGTGGCAAAAGAATGCACTGACGTGAGCACGCCGCTGCGCACTAAAAACGTCCCAATAAGCGAAAGCGAAAACGTCACAATAATCAAGAATAAATTCCAGACTTTGAACATTTTCCGCTTCTCTTGCACCAACACTGAATGTAGGTACGCGGTACCCACAAGCCAGGGCATAAACGATGCATTTTCCACCGGATCCCAACCCCAATATCCGCCCCAGCCTAATTCGTAATACGCCCAATAGCCTCCCAAAAGAATACCGGTGGTCAAGCACATCCAGGCGAACGTGGTCCAGCGTTGCGTGACTTTGATCCATTCTTCTCCTAAGCGGCCAGAGAACAATGCCGCCATGGCAAAGGAAAAGGGAATGGAAAAGCCCACATAGCCCATGTATAACATGGGGGGATGCATGACCATGGCAGGGTCTTGTAAGAGCGGATTGAGATCTTTGCCCTCTAAGGGGACGGGAAGCAGTCGTTCAAAAGGGCTGGATAGGAAGACAATCAGACAGAGAAAGCCGAAAATAATCGCGCATTCCACGCCAATCAGATACGGCATAATGGTGGGCTGCGTGCGCCAATGCAGCCACACGGCCAGGGTGCTAAACACGGAAAGAATAAAGACCCAGAGTAAAAGCGATCCTTCATGGCCGCCCCACACTGCCGACACGGTATAAAAGAAGGGGAGTTTCGAGTTGGAATTATTGGCGACATAGAGAACTGAAAAGTCACGGACGATAAACGAATACACTAAAGCCAGCATGCCGACGCCTAGCAAGACAAAAATCAAGGTGACGGCCATGCGTCCTGATCGAGCCCAGTCGGCATTGCGTGTTTTCAGGGCCAAGGCAGCACTAGCCATGCCGAAGACAGACAACACCAACGCGATGGTCACCGAAAAATGTCCGATTTCAATAATCATGTAGGATGGAGACGCGCCTTACGGAGCGAGGGTTTTCATGAAATCTTTTTTGGGAAGTTCGACGCCCGCGCGTTTCAGTTCCATGGGCATGTAGTCTTCGGAATGCTTGGCCATGATCATGGTTGAACGAAAGGTGTGTCCATCATTCCATTGGCCTTCCACCACTGCGCCCTGACCTTCTTTGAACAGATCGGGCGGAATGCCTTGAAACGAGACGGGAATGGTCGCAGCACCATCCGTGAGTTCAAAGGTCAACCCCACTGGTTCCGGCTGCGTTTTCAAGCTGCCTTCTACCACCATGCCGCCTACCCGTACCTTTTTGGTATAGGTCTCGGGGGTAAAGGCTTTCACTTCTGACGGCGTCACAAAATATACAATATTTTCCCCAAAATTTCCGAGGGCCAAATACCCTAAGGAACCGGCAACCAGGAGAATGCTCACGATAATGGCAACTTTTCTATTTTTATTTGGCAAGGGGATCAATCTCCGGTTCGTAGAGTTTTTCGTCTTTGATTTCTTTAAATAAAACCATGACTCTCTGGCTCATGGCAAATAGAGCCCAAGACATCGAGAGGACCGTCAGCAGATACGCAGCAGTCACGAAACCAAAATTGTTGATCAGGGCGGTATCTTTGGCCTTGAATGTCTTCGTGTTTGAGTCGAGTTGGCCGATAAACACCATCGTTTTCAGCTCACGAATATTTTCTAATGGCGGACCGGCGTATACCACAGCAACAGATGTTGGACCGTCAACCAATTCAAAGGTGGCTTGGCCTTGGTCAGTTTCTCCTGACAACGTCCCACTTTTAACCATTCCCTGAATTCTAACAGGTTCTGAGCGGCCTGGGCTGTTTATGAGGGTCGCCAAGGAAGTCGTTGATAAATCATGCTGATATTGTTGGAAGGTCATCATTGCCAAAAGGAGCAATCCTCCGACCATAATGGCCCATCGTGTATAAAATCCGGTCATGGGGAGGTCTGAGAAAAATGCGTCTGGCTGAACAGACGGCCCTTTTTCGCTTGAAGGAGATCGGTCAAATACAAAATCTGCGTACGAACCATCACCATATAGCCAAACAGGAGCCATGCGCCAATGCTCATTAATGTTAAAGGAAGCACCATGTCATCAGAAATGGCTACCCCACGAGTCGAAAATGACATAGGCTGATGCAATGTTCGCCACCATTCCACTGAAAATTTGATAATTGGGAGGTCAATTCCACCAACAATTGCTAAGATGGCAGCGTAGCGCCCTCCGCTTTCCCGATCATCCACCAGTTTCCTCAGCATAAGATAGCCGCCCAAGATCAGCAGGAGCACACTAAAGGAGACCAACCGAGGGTCCCAGGTCCACCAAGCGCCCCACGTAGGTTTAGCCCAAATGGATCCAGTCACGAGGGCGAGGGCCGTAAACAGGGCACAAATGCCAGCCGAAGCCTGGCACATGTTATCCACCAGTGGATCACGTTTCCACAAATACCAGATGCTGCCGAAAAATAAGACGGAATAGGCCAGGGTACTGGTATGGGCCAGGGGAACATGCACATACATGATCCGGACAAGTTCGCCTTGGTAATAATCGGGTGGAGAAGCGAGTAGTCCGGTGTACAGACCTAAAAAGATACAAATGGCCGCAGCTCCACCAAACCAACCTTTATATCGCTGAATATATCGAATAAACCGATTAAGCATATTCCCTATTGTAATGGGACAATTCGACGGAGGAAAGGGCTCAATTGTTAGATAGTTAATTAATAGAGGGACAGGGGCCCACCTCATAGAAAAAATAGAATTTTTTGGTAGAATTTTAACAATCACAGCATTAGGAATTCTGAGATGTCGGATCTAAGAAATAGAATTCCAATTTTTTTTTGTGGGAATTCTCACGGATATTTCTTCCGATTGGAATGGAAGATTTCCGTCCACCTACACTGCTTGCTGAGGAAGTTGGCCAATGCTACCCTCAATCATGCAAGACTGTAGACGATTGTATTTCGTAAAAAGGAGCATGACACATGGGAGAAGTTGACGCAGGGCCGGCAGCGCCAGCGAAACCAATGCCTGATTTGACCGCCCTTGAAGTTGATCCTTCCAAAGGGGAACGATTCTTTAAGGCTGTGTTGATTCATTCGAAGCAAGGGACCACATATCGGATGGTGGCTAAGTCTCTGACTGATGGACGGCTTGATCTTGTGCATTTTGTGTGTGATTTGAGTGCTGATGGCACCATGAATGGGAAACGGCGAATTCGGCGGATCGAATCCCAGCGCCCAGAGCGATGGGATAAAGAAGTGGAGACCATTCAAAAAGAAATCACGGATAAGGGTGAAGAAGTTCAAAAGGTATGGGCCCATGACTTAACCAGTATTCAGGATGTGGCGGAACAAGTGGCTAGTCTAGATGCATGGATGCTTCAAACGGCTAAAGAGGTTGTTCCGGCCTAAAGCTTGTCAGACGCGAAAGATTTTTGGGTGACCTGCATTCGATGTTTGGGGTCTTATTCTCACGGTTAACTGTCGATGGGCTTCTCGCAAGGTTTCTTCTACTTCTTCCGGCTTTTCTCCTCTGGCTAAAATGAACCCCAGATAGCGTTTGCCCTCGGGCAACGGAATGAGGTGGTCGCCTGGTTCTGCCGTCATGACTAGCTCTTCCACGCCAGGAACCTGTTCTGCCTCTTTTTGTCCGCTAATTCTCTCTAAAACGCCTTCTTGGGGTATCGGAATCATCATGACACCCCCTGCGCCTTTTGTCAGATCCAAAGATGGAAGGTCCTGCCCTAGAGCATGAAGAAGAATCAATTCCTCTAACGATTTGCCTGTCCCAAATTCCAGCATCCGAGAACATTTCCCGCCAATGCTTCGTGCTGCCACTTCAATGACCCAAATGTCTTGATCGTTAATTCGGAGCTCTCCATGAACCGGTCCTTCCCGAAGCCCAATAGCTCGTGCTGCTTTTCCCAGAGATTCCGTGATGCGTGTTTGTGTTTTAGGCGGTAGGCGTGAAGGGGTGACATAAATCGTTTCCTCAAAATAAGGCCCGTTGAGCGGATCAGGTTTATCAAAAAGGGCTAGAGGATGAAAGGTGTCCTTTATGAGTAATCCTTCCAGTGCGACTTCGATGCCGGGAATAAAGTCTTCAATAAGAATTTGACGATCAGCCACCTTTTGTTCTGGGCTCTCGAATGATTGGAGCAGATGGACGATTCTGGTAAAGGCATTTTGGAAGCTCTCTGGATCATCAGCTCGTATAACCCCACAGCTCCCTGACAGGGTGAGGGGTTTGAGCACACAGGGAAAGGTCACTTTAGGGATAATGTTTTCAGGTTTTTCGTCGATTCCAACTACGAGAAATTTTGGGCAAGTGAGTCCCTCTTGTTGCAGAAGGCTCCGCATCGTCTGTTTGTTACTGGCTGCACGGACCGAGTCGATGGAATTTGATGAGAGCCCTAACGCTTGTGAAACGGTTGAGGCTAAGACGGCAGTTCCATCGTTCACTCCAAGTACGACATCAATGGGAGACGTTTTGGCAAACTCCACAACGGCAGAAACCGCGGTAGTGGCATTGTAGAGGTCGAGTGGAATGAAACTCTTCAGCGCTTGTTTCAGGAACTCTGGTGGGGCGTCGCCGCCAATGGTCAGGGACACGCCCACTTTGTTAGCCGCCTCTAGAAATGCCTCACCCCTATAGCTCATGGATGGAAGGAGCAGCAGCAGATGTGCCAAGGCAGTATCCTTATGGGTTATGGCTATGAGTTGCGTGATGGGTGAAAAGAGTTTGGTTTCAGGTTTTTTTTGTTGCTTCTTACGCTTTAAGGTTTGGATGAGTATTCGACTGAATGGAATTGATCCGTGGTCGGTTCTGCACAACAAAACCAGGGTTCGGTCATTCGGGGGGGGCGCACTCGTTGAGGGTTCATGGACATGCTTTTGTTCAATGCAGAGAAATTTAGTCCGGCCGTGTCATAGACTAATTCCCACAACCGATAAAATGTGTGTTCCGGATCTTCCTTCGCTTTCGTGCTGTTCTCCACGACTTTCGTGACGGCCTGTTGTAACGAATCCATGCGTGGATCAGGGTGAGCCCAGGTATGTTGAAATTTCTGCTGGTTCAGCGAACCCAGGAATTGAGCCATCGGCGTCGAGTGTGTTTTTGGAGGGGTTAATAAAGCTGAGCTAGGAGGAATGAGAAGTCGTACGCTAAATTGCACGGGATCAATACAGTCGATGAGTCCATACTGTTCAACTAAATCAAACATTTCCGCATAATCTTCTAAGGTTGTCCATGGGGTGAACGCGACGAGTGAGGGGCGAAGCGTGATGCCGACGGTCTGAAGAATATCGTGCGCTTTGAAGATGTCTTGGCGCGTGTGGCCCTTGTCTAAGTGAAGAAGCACGTTTTCACTAAACGATTCCACTGCAGAAATAACGAAGAGACATCCCAGTTGACTAAATTCTTTGAAGGTCGATTGGTGCTTCAAAATATGTTCAATTTTGGTGGTGAAATCGAAGGTGATGTGGGGGAATTCCTCATGCATCGCCCGAACAATGTTCAGGGAATGGCCAGGTCCGTTCAAAAAGTCTGGATCGCCTAAGGTGATGTGGACGGCCCCGGCCTTGACTTGTTGGCGAATATCATCCAACACGGTCGAAGCAGGAAATAAGAAAAACCGGCCTTGATACACCGGAACAATGGGACAATGTAAACAAGTATGCAGACAGCCTCGACTTGCTTCCACGTATCCAACGACATGTTCCTGCCCCTGGTATTCTAAACGCGCGTATTCGGAAAGTATGGGCAGTGTGGTGCGTGTGGGAGTAGGAAAGATTGCACTATCAGACGTGTTCTTTGTTGAACTACTGGATGGCCCACTGATCTTTTTCAAGAAAGGCTCGGTAATCGAATTTGTACGACTCACGCCTTCGATCTGTGGCGTAGAGGTTGTCTTGGTATCGTGTGGTGTGTTTTGTAACGATTGAAGATGATGAGCCAGTTGGTCGAGGAGATTCACCAATGGTGTCTCATATTCTCCTCCGATGACCGAATCAGCAAGGTGCCCAAGTAAATATTCTGCGTTCAGCGAGGCATAGAGTCCATAAAAACAGATGTGAGCGTCAGGATTGATCTGACGAATACGTTCGGCCACCTGGCATCCCAGCGACAATGCTGTATGCATGGGCACGGAGATACCGATCATGCGCGCTTGTTCGATGAGCTGTGGATCAAGATCTTCCACCGACAAGTCTAAGGTGTTCGGGGCGTAGCCCTTTTGCTGAAGAAATCCGACCGGCTGCGCCAGGCCAATCGGTTGATGGCCCAACTCATAGCAAGATATGAGAAGGATCGCGCCTGGTTGTTGAAGCGGCCTGTCGGCCATTTGTTGTAAAGGATTTTTGCTCATCACGCTTTGTAGTATTGACTCAGCCGTCTGATGTTTATTTTTTGGTAAATCGCCGACTATCCGCGTTGGCGTAACTTGCAACACGAGCATTGGCTTCACGCCGGGCTTCCAGTTTTTCGACTACTTCGGTGAATCGACTCGCAGGTATGGCACAGGTCATCTCATCGGGGGGCATCCCTGTGCGAATACGGCTGAGTGTGCAGCCCGTACTCATGGCGATTTGGTTCTGCTCTTTTGCCAGGGGAATAATATGGCATTGTGGTTTTCCGACAATCGGCATGTCACTAAAGGCATCATGGAGCACCATCCCTTGAAATGCACTCAGTCTTAGAAGAATCACATCAGGATCAATGCTGGTTTGGGAGATCGGACCATAGGTGATGAACTTGTATCGATTGTTAACGACTGGCAGTTGCATCGCTTCTTCGGGAGTGACCCATTCACTCTCCAACAGACCCTGAACATCCTCATTCTGCATCACTTCCTCAAGTGTTTTTAGCCCATGTGTAACACTTCCTACGCTGCAATTAAAATGATCATCAGCCTTGGTCGTGAAAGTGCGTTCTTCAGATTGAATCCAAAATACGCAGCCTGCCGTGACTTTTCCGGTCCGTCCATCTGCACTCGGATCAGGCATTTTCCCATCATGGAGAGGAACACTTGCCGGGGCTTCTTGAGAAAACGTAATGGCAATGGGTGCATGTGAGAGTCCCAACGTCTGTTTTAATCGCTTTCCAATTTGTTTCCAATCAACAGTTAACATTTTTATGCCTCCAATAGATCAATAGAATCATGTTCGGCATTGTAAACGGACCACCCCACGTGCGAAAGGCCAGATTGTTCCAATTTGCGGGCCTGGGGTAAAGGAGTAAGGAAATGTATGAATCTAAAATGAATTCAAAGATCTAGAAGACGACGATAGTGAAGATGATGTCAAAGATCACTGCGAGATGTCGCTATTGCGAATATAAGGGTATCGGACTGGGATCTTCAATGAATATGTGGAAAATGCTCTTTTTCCTTATTGTGAGGGAAGGGTATTAGTAAACTGTTCCACTAATTCCTTAACACACCTGAAGCCAAGAATTTTAAATAATCCTTCTAGGTTGTTGTCCTCACCCGGGTACCAGTATTTTACATCCTCCATTGTAAAGATATTGCTGTCTTCTAAATCACAAATACCCTGCCATAGAATACTTTTTTTACTGGGGTCTATAAGCCGAGCGCGCCCTAGGAATTTGGCTTTGCGACGATCCGACCCAGAAGGCTTCAGGTATTCCCATCCTTCTATGTGTTTTACGATACCCCATCGTCTAGTCTGGAAATCTAAAATATACCCTTTCGAAAATTGTCCTTTTAGGTCATGAACGTCGTCGTTTTCCAATGGCGCTGACATTTGAGAAATTTTGAGACTGGGAAATTCATTTAGAACCGTTGAGAGGAATTTTTCTTTTACATGCAAAATAGGGTCGTGCAACCCGAATTTTTCTTCGAGCCGCTCTCCTTGGGAACGAGCAATAATTCCTGAAATCAATCCCCCGATTGCCCCTCCGGAAGTTGAATAAGAGGGCATCTCGAAAACTGGATGTATGTAATGGATTGCAGTAATTTGTTGTGCTCTACTAAGTGATCCCTTTGTCGCATCATCCATTTTAATGACTTTAGGGGTGCAGCCGACGATCAGCGCAATGATGAATATAAGTAACATACGAATAGTAAGAATCAATTCTGTCCATTTCATTTTATATTGGAAGCGCATCTTCTTTTTTTAATTCTCTTGTAGGGCACTTAGCACTTTCCTGAACTGATTGGCGAGAATTTGAACATGAGGGGGCTTAAGCATTTCCCCTGAACTGCTAGCATTTACTCGAAACACCTCAAATCCGTTTGGACAAAATTCTTCCCAATCTAGTCGTGGGTCCTCAATTTCATCCACCCCTTCACGATCAGAAGCTAAGAAATACGTCACCGGCCCTTTGTATTGTTTTAGTTTGTATTTACAAAAGGCTCGATAATTAAATGCCGTCACCATATCTCTGTTCTTTTCAGATTGATCTCGTCCAAATATATCAGTATCGTTGCTCTCATCCAGTAGCGCAGCACTTTTTTGTTTTAAATAGTCGAACCAACTGTGCCATCCAGAGTTCTTCAGAATACCGATTTGATGATTTACATTATTCTGCAGACGCTGAAGCTTGGGGAATCTGTATGAAGAATGGAACTCTACTGACTCAGGTACCCAACTTTCGAGTATCCCAAGGAACGCCACCTGTTCCCCATTGGTCACAAGCTGTTGTGCCATTTCGAATGCTATTAGGCCTCCCATGCATCCACCAGCTAAAAAGAAGGGACCTTTGGGCTGAATCGTGAGGATTTCTTGAATATAGTGAGCGGCCATATCTTCTATCCGCTCAAGGGGTTTTTCTTTTCCGTCAAGTCCTACTGATTGTAAGCCATAGAAGGGTTGCTCTTGTCCTAGAAGTTTAGATAACTCTGAAAAGCTAAGGACATTGCCTCCTACAAGATGAACAAAGAAGAGTGGAGGTTTCCATCCCCTGGTTTGAATGGGGACTAAGGATCTCCAGGAGCTTAATTGTTGTCCTTCAGACAACACTATAGTTAATTCTTCAATAGTTGGAGCTTGGAAAAGAGTGGATAACGGAAGAGATTTTCCGAATACTTTTTCGATTTCCGCGAATAGTTTGACCGCCAGAAGCGAATGCCCGCCAAGATCGAAAAAATTCTCATTTCTGCCAATGAGATTTTTCCCCAATACTTCTTCCCAGACTCTTGTTAACTGAGTTTCGAAAGGATTCCGTGCTGGGATATACCTTTCTTCCGTCTGCATAGTGAGCGGAGCAGGAAGAGCCTGATAATTGACCTTCCCATTTAAAGTCAAAGGCAAGGAGTCCAAGAACACAAATGTGGATACCGTCATATAGTCAGGCAATTTCTGTTTTAAGAAATCACGTAACCCCTGAATGGTGGGAGCGGCTTTTTGTTGATCACTAACGATATACCCTACTAAACGCTTGTCCTCCGAGCTATCTTTGTGGATCACGGCAACATCTTTTACGTTTTCGTGTTGGCGGAGCACTGACTCAATTTCTTTCAATTCGACACGGAATCCTCTGATTTTGATTTGTCGATCGGTACGACCCAGGAATTCGATCGTTCCATCGGAACGACATCGACCGAGATCCCCTGTTTTGTATAGGCGGTCTCCCGGTTTTGTAGAATAAGGATGAGGAGTAAATTTAGCAGCTGTCAGATCTGGCTGATTGAGATACCCGCGTGCCAGACCTTCACCACTTGTGTAGATTTCTCCAGATATGCCAATCGGAACAGGTTGAATCCATGGATCAAGAATATAGATTTGCGTCCGTGTAATGGGAACGCCAAGTGGAATTGTCTCGGCAATTTGACCGGTGTTTGTGATGGAATATGTACATGTAAATGTCGTGTTTTCTGTTGGGCCATATCCATTAACGACCGTGCAGTCTTCGACCGTTTCTAGTACTCGCCGGACAAGGGTAGGAGAAACAACATCGCCTCCGGTTAAGAGTTGTCGAAGTGGATAAAAGGCTTCGGGAGCAATACCTGCCATTTCATGAAATAAGCCGGCGGTGAGCCATAAGGTTGTAATTCCGTGGCGACTCAGCATCTCCCCTAATTCTTCATGGGTGGGTATTGGGTTAGGAAAAATGATCAATTGTGCTCCGTTTAAAAGACTTCCCCAAATCTCAAAGGTTGAGGCATCAAATGATATGGGAGCAAGCTGGAGCAGGACTTCTTGTGAGTCTAGATGGACATAGTTGTTGTCAGTAACTAGCCGCATTACTGCACGATGAGGAATGCAGACACCCTTAGGTCGGCCGGTTGAGCCAGAGGTAAACATGACATAGGCAAGGTTATCTGGATTAACCTCAACGGTAAGATTGTCCTCTGGTTCTTTCATGATAGTTGACCATTCTTTTTCTAGAACAATCCGGTGTGGAGATGAGGAAAACTGAATTCCTGGGAAGTCATGTGAGCAGACGATCACAGCAGGATTAATTTCACGAAAGAGAGAAAGGGTTTTCTCTTGCGGTGCTTTCCCGTCAATCGGCACATAGGCCGCCCCAGTCTTTAGGATAGCCAATATGGCTATCATCAGCTCCAAAGATCGATCACAAGAAAGACCTATCAGCATATCCTGACCGACATGAAATTTTCTCAAGTAGTGTGCTAATTGATTAGATCTTTGATTTAATTCTCTGAATGTCAGTTGGGCATCTCCGCAAATTACCGCTATACTTTCTGGTGTTTTCAAGACCTGCGACTCAAATTCTTTATGGATGCAAGAATTTATGGAATCCATGTTCTTGTGACCAGACCAATCATTAAGAATGATTTCTCGTTCGGTATTCGCGAGGAAAGGGATCTGCCCAATGCATTGCTCAGGGTCATCAACGATGGCATCCACAAGGGTGGTAAATTGGTTGCAAAATCGACGTATCGTCTCGACTTTAAATAGATCGATATCGTATTGCATCCAGCCGTAGATTTCCTCTTCAGCATATTCATCTGCCATAAACAAACTTAAATCGAACATAGAATTCAGACTCTCCATACTATAATCAGAGCTTCCTGGAGTATCCTGAAAAGTAAATGTGACTTGGAAAAGAGGGGAATAGGCTAGGTTGCGAGATGGCCTGACAACCTCTACAAGCTTTTCAAATGGAACGTCTTTATATTCATGGGATTCAAGAACATTCTCTCGAATCCTTTTCAAGAAATTTCGAAAAGGTGGATTATCAGAAATATCAGTTCTTAATACCAGTGTGTTCACAAAGAGCCCGATCATTGGCTCATATTCCGATCGATCTCTTGTTGAAAAGGGGCTGCCAACTACAATGTCGTGTTGCCCCGTGCAACGAAAGAGAAGAATTTTAAAAATAGCGAGGAGCATCATGAAAAGTGTGACGCCTTCTTGGGCGCTTAAATTTCGAAGTTTGTCAGAAACATCAGCGGAAAGGGAAAAGGGAAATATGTCCCCTTTAAAACGCGGGATGGCGGGTCGTGGTCGATCTAGCGGTAACTTTAGGAGTTCAGGTATTCCGTCTAACTTGCTTTTCCAGTACGTCATCTGACGATCACACCGCAAATCTTGGAAATTTTCTCGCTCTAAACAAGCAAAATCAGCGTACTGAAACTGTAAGGGAGGTAAAGAAATTTTTTGTCCACTTGAGAGGGATTCATAGCACTCGTCAAATTCATCAAAAAAAACAGAAATTGACCATGCATCGGCAATACTATGATGCATCGTCACAATCAGGAGTTGTTCTTGGTGTGCTAATCGAATCCATCTCAGTCGAAGTAAAGGTCCACACACCAGATCAAAGTGTTGCCCTGCTTCTTCCTGAATGCATGCCTGAGTCCGGGTCCTTTGATCGTTCGGCGGAAGGTGACGAAAATCTTCTACCTGCAATTTAAAAAAGGAAGCAGTAGAAATGACTTGCATGGGTCTTCCATCCTTTTGAGAGTAGGTCGTTCGCAAAATTTCATGGCGTTGAGAAATTTCATGTAAAGCTTTTTCAACCAATGTTTGGTTGAGAGGCTCAAAAAATTGCAAAGATGCGCTCAAATTGTAGACTGAAAGTCCAGGATGTAAGCGATCTAAAAACCACAAACGTTCTTGAGCAAAGGAAAGAGGAAGTTCGCGGTTTCGATCACATGCCTTTGGGGTAAGAGTTTCTTTAGTTTTTTCTTCCTGGGCAGCTTGAAGGATATTTAAGATTTCAGACTTTCGTAACTTTAATTCGGCTTGCAGGGCTGGGGTGAGGGAATCAGGAGGAGCACTGCAACATAGCCGGTCCCCCTGGACCCATAAATCTAGTCCGAGTCCCTGCACCTTCGCTAAAAATTCTGTGGTGGTCATAACTCAATAACAACACGTTTCTGAGCTGAAGAACCGCCTTCTGAATTCTTCATTCCTTTGCTAGCCCAAAGTAATAGATCAATATGTTTAGCAAGCTCAGCAATTGTTGGAGATTCGAAAATGATACGGAGGGGTAGGTTAAGATGGTAGGTAACTCTTATGCGAGCCAATACGCTGGTGGCTATCAAAGAATGGCCTCCGAGATTAAAGAAATTGTCGTGAATGCCTATGGGTTTGATTTCCATGGCTTCTTCCCAAATACCCACGAGATTTCGTTCGGTGTCTGTTTCTGGTGGGACATAGGAAGATTCTAAATCCGGACGGGATTCATCACGAGAGGGAAGGGCCCGATGATTCACTTTTCCATTTGAAAGTAAAGGCAGGCTCGTAAGTAGAATAAATGCGGTTGGCACCATATATTCAGGGACTTTTCGAAGTAGATATTCCCGAAGTTCATTGGTATTAAATGGCTCATTTGTCCGTGCTACGACATAGGCGATTAGAGTTGTATGGGGATTAAAAGGAAAGGCATCTTTTCCTGCTTCATCTTTTTGTGCCAGAACATACACTTGCTGCACTAAAGGGTGGGCACTCAGTTGAGCTTCGATTTCCTGCAATTCAATACGATAACCACGAACCTTGACTTGATGATCCTGGCGGCCAAGATACCGTACTGTTTTATCGGGGTTGTATCGAGCAAAGTCTCCTGTCTTGTACAGCCTAGAGCCAAGATTATTACTGAAGGGGTTGGGAATAAATCGATCAGCCGTCAGCTCCTGTTTGTTAAGGTATCCTCGAGCCAATCCATGTCCTTCAATATATAATTCACCCGGCCAACCAACCGGAACCGGCAGCAACTGCGCGTCCAAAATATATATTTTCGTGTTGGCAATGGGTCGACCGATAGGAACCGGGTGTTCACTCAATTCGACTTGATGCTCTAGAGCCCAGACGGTGGTTTCTGTTGGACCATACAGATTCCAAACCTGGCCATTTTTTAGGCGCAGTTCATGGGCCAACTCCTTGAGGAGTGCTTCGCCCCCACAGAGCACATTCAATCCTGATGATCCTGCCCAGCCTGATTCCAGCAACATGTGCCAACTTGCCGGCGTAGCCTGCATCACAGTGATTTGCGCTTCATTCATCAATTCGAACAGGCGATTTCCGTCCATTGCGACATCTCGGCTTGTGAGGATGAGGTGAGCGCCGGAGGTCAAAGGTAAAAACAGCTCTAAGACGGATATATCAAAGGAAAGAGTGGTCACGGAGAGCACTCGATCATCAGCAGATAAGCTAAGGCTTTGGTTCATAGACCTCAAGAAGTTCATCACTGATCTATGTGAAATTTGCACACCTTTCGGTTTTCCTGTCGACCCTGATGTATAGACGACATACGCCAAGTTTTCAGGAATCACGTCATTGTTTGATTGTGGGAAGTCCTGGGTTTGCAATTCACATAAGTCTTTTTCCATACAGAGGATGTTTCCTGAAAATTTTGGAAGTTGAGCCATGAAAGCTTGTGACACTATAAGGACAGAAGCATTCGAATCTTCCAGCAAATACTGTATGCGTTCTGTAGGAAAAGTGGGGTCTAGCGGTAAATACGCCCCTCCCGCTTTCAAGATTCCCAACAATCCTATGATAAGTTCAATTGACCGTTCCATATAAAGGCCGACGATCACCTCAGGTCGAACCCCCTGGTTCCGAAGCCATCGAGAAACTTGATTGGAATATCTATCTAATTCTTGATATGTCATGCTCGTTTGATTATAGGTGACCGCGATTTTTTCGGGAGTCCGTCTTACCTGATCTTCAAAACATTCATGAAGGCCATTTGGGTGTGTAAAATCGATGGATGTTTGGTTCCAATCCGACAAGAGTTGGTGGCGCTCTATGGCGTCGAGAAGTAACAGTTTACTCACGCATTGGCTGGGATGTTTGACCATCTCATTCAGAAGCGTTTGAAATTGTGTTAACCAGTGTAGGATCGTTTGGTCCTCAAACAGATCTGAATTGAAATCACAATGCAATTGGCATTGGTTCCCTGCATGAATAAAGTTAAAACTTAAATCAAAATTTACAAAGTGTTTCTGTTGTACATTTTCTTCGTCAGCACCGTCGTCTATCTCAATCTCGTCATCGGTGCGATCAACATTAAAGATCACAGAGACCAACGGGAGTCGACTTGGATCACGGGAAATGTTCAATTTTCTGAGTAAACGGCCAAAGGTAGAACATTGGTGCTGATAGGCATCCAGCACAGTCGCTTTAGTCTTCACTAAATGTTCTTCCACTGTGACATGGGAGGTCAGATGATGTCTCAGAGGTAACAGGTTTGCACAATGTCCAATGAGGGGACCTTCTTCAATCAATAACTGTCCAGCTACAGGTATGCCCACTACCAAATCCTGTTGCCCCGTCAAACGTGAGAGCCAGGCTGTGAAACCCGCCAAAAGGGCTGAATAAAAAGTACAACCTTTTTTCGCGCCAAGCTTTTTCAGATTTACACACAATTGTTCTTCGAGGTTTTTGATGATGCGTTTCCCATTAGAAGTTTTTATGGGAGGTCTAGGGGTATCAGTTGGTATTTCGAGTGTGGGGATAGAGTTCTGAAATTGGTTTACCCAATAGGCTTCATCAGCACCCCCTTCTGGTCCCTTTTCCCGTTGTACCTGCTTACGCGCATATTCACTAAATCGTACTGCAGGCGGAAGAAGGTTCACTTCTTCCAGGTCATGATGGAAATACAGAGTTTGCAATTCATCAAGAAGAATATTTCCTGACCATCCATCACAGACAATATGGTGAGTGATTAAGAGTAATACATGTTCCTCTTCGCTCAATTTCATCACCTGTGCGCGAAGGAAAGGACCATTTTCAAAATCAAATGGTTGCCGCTCTTCATTCTCAGACAATATGGCCAATCGAGATTTTTGAGAGGAGAGATTCTCTAGAGAAAGATCAATCATAGGAATCTCTATAGCCATAGTAGGATGAATCCATTGAAAATCTGCATCTCTATCAAACGTGATGCGAAAGGCTTCGTGGCGGTTAATGATGATTTCAAGACTTCTTTGTAGGTTTGATAGATGAAACGGACCGGGTAACGGTAATTCGACTAAGATATTGTAGGCACAAGAGGCTTCATCGCTCATTTGACAGGCTAGCCAGACCTCTCGTTGTGCTTCAGTAAGAGGAGCCTTTATTTTTTCTGTAATTTTTTGGCCAGTCGAGGGTAGGATGGCTTCAGGTACATCTGGTTTACTGGTGCTAGTTTCCGCGTCATTGTTTCTTGGGCCCATCCCGCTAGATGCAGAAGATGCCATTTGAGCAAAATCCATGTGCACTGCATTGGCACTCCATGTATCGGTGTGCTTTGAGAAGCTGGGAAGCAAGTTGCCCTTTTGGAGTTCTTTCACACTGCGTTGAACGGCATCAAGAATGTACTCAAGATCTTCCTTCGTGTGAGCTGTGGACAGAAAATATGGCCTATCCCCAAAAAGAGATACGCCTTTTTCCATGAGATTATAGAGTAGTAAGTCGATAGACTGTATTTCGGAGCTATGGTTGAATAGAAACATGGATCCACAGTTTTTTACCTCGATAGGAACTCCTGCATCATTAAATAATACATTGAGTTGCTTCACGAAATCAGTTGCTCGCTGGTTTAGCCCTTGCTGCAAGCTTGGCCCCTGCTTCTTGAGATATGAAAGGACTGCATAAGAAGCTGCTAACGCTAAGGGATGTTTACAAAAAGTTCCCGCAAAGAAGGTTTGGTCAGCTTGAGGAAAGGAATCATTTTCAAATTCCCACATCCCTCCATCTATGGCATCCATAATTTCTGCTTTGCCAGAGACAATTCCAATAGGCATCCCGCCGCCAACCACTTTTCCATAGGTTACAAGGTCGGCTTTCACGTTAAACCATGCCTGAGCGCCTCCCTGATCAAGTCGAAACCCAGTAATCATTTCGTCGAAAATCAAGACAATCCCTCTCTCCTTAGTGAGTGTTCTTAACTCATGTAGAAAGTCCTTGGGCTGTAAATCCGGACATCGACTCTGAATTGGTTCGACTAACACAGCCGCAAATTCATCAGCATGCTTTCTCAGAAACTCAAGCGAATCCGCGTTGTCATAATCCAACACCACAATTTCTTGCACAGAAGATGGAGGAATTCCTAAGGACACAGGAACGACCTTCCTCTGCCCTTTCCTTTCCGATCTTCGAACTAAAACACTGTCAAAGTTTCCATGATACGACTCCTCAAACACTGCAATCTTTGATTTTCCTGTCACTGATCTTGCTAATCGAATCGCGGTCATGACTGCCTCAGATCCGGTATTACAGAACGTGACTCGTTCCGTTCCCGTAAATTCTGTAATCAACTGGGCGACTTCACCGGCTTTATTCGGCTGGGGTCCGACGAATTGAGGTTGTTCACCCAGTTGTTCAGCTAAAGCATCCATTACACATACAGGACTATGTCCTAGCAAATGAACTCCAAAACCCATCACTAAATCCACATATTCATTGCCATCTACATCCCAGACTTTAGAGCCTGATGCTCGAGATATCGAAAGAGGATAGACGAGTTCTTTCCAGGCCATCCTAAACCCAAGAGAGCTCCGCACATCTGCCAAAACTGGCCGAAATTTTTGTGCCAGTCTTTTTGATTCTTGAGTTCGCTTTGTGTACCGAGGAACAAATTCTTGCAAATAAGTGAGTTCTTCATCTTTCCTTTTTACATTATCGTTTGATCGCACTGGCTTGAAAAGATGAAACGCTTGTTTCTCATCATGATTAGAATCCACAGGACTGTCCGGCGTATGCCTCACATTTCCATGAGATATTTCCTGAGCTCCATTTTGCCGTGAGAGAGCTTCTCTTAAAGAAATCTCTTGTTTCACTGGACTCATTGCATTTGAGAGAGGATCTGTTTTGTCGTTAGAAGGAGTATTCCCATTCAGCATGCTTAACTGCTGAGACATTATTTGAAGTTGCTGAAAGATTACTTGCTCTAGAGCGCTACTTGGTTGTGGTGGGCTGTTGCTTGGAACAACCAATGGGCGTTCCTCTTCAATAGATGAATTCGATTTCCCTTGTATTCTTTCCGTAGAATTAGGCTCAATAACAGATTGTTGTTTTGGGGAAGATATTGTCACCGAACTAGTTTCAATGGGAGTTGTTTCAGCTACGAGATGTTGATTCAAGTAGTTGGAGAGGGTGCCAAGTGTCGAGTAATCTTCTAGTAATTGCCGGAAAGGCACTTTGATACCAAATTTTTGTTGAATTATCTGACTGACTTGGATAAGCATGAGTGAATCTAGGCCCAGTTCAAGAAAATTCATCGAGATTTCGATTCTCGATACATCAAATTCCTCACTATCCCAGCCAGATGCTTCAATGAGGATCGCTTTTAGTGATTCGACAATATGAGTTTGGCGCGAAGAAGTTTGGAAATTTTTGATTTCAGGAGAATTGCTAACAAGTGAATCAACCATAGTATCTTCCTCTGAGTCTGTTTCCTGAAAATTTGTCGGTGATGTTTCTATCCCTTTGAAGCTATCTGTTGGTTCCTTATAAGGTTCATCTTGCTCATTTTCTTCGATTTCTAAATATGGTTCCATCCAATAATGCTTTCGGGCAAAGGGATAAGTTGGTAGGGAAACCCTCTTTCGTTTTTCGTCTCGATAAAATCCAGGCCAATTTACTGGCGTGCCGTTCAACCACAAGCGGCCTAATGTCCTAAGGAGCGACATCACATCAGATTCAACTTCGGAAGGGTGGCGTAATGATGTGACAATATCTAAACTTCCAGCTTTGGGAATTTGTTGCTTAGCGAGAAGACTCAATGTTCGACCGGGGCCAACCTCTAAGAAAATTGATTGGCTTTGACTGGACGCAACCCTTAGTCCATCAGAAAATCGTACTGGTTGACTCGCATGTCTTACCCAATATTCAGGATCAGTGGCCTCATGATCTGTGATCCAGGTTCCCGTCACATTTGAAAGAAATGGAGTCTGCGGAGGATGGAAGGTAATTTGTTGCAATTCCTTCAAAAATGGTTTCTCAATGGGTTCGATCATTCGTGAATGAAAGGCATGAGAAGTATGGAGATATCGACATTGTATTCCTCTTTCTTTCAATTTTTTCTGACACTCTTTTATAGAATCACTTGGTCCAGAGATTACACAGGCTGAGGGTCCATTCACCGCAGCCAATGAAAGCATAGGGTCCAAAATATCCTGTATTTCCTGTTCGCTCAACCGAACGGCTAGCATTGATCCTTGGGGCATGCTCTGCATAAACTGTCCACGTTTACATACAATGGAAAGAGCATCTTCGAGAGAGAACACTCCAGCTAAACACGCCGCCACAAATTCCCCGATACTATGTCCCAGCATGCCTTGTGGACTCACTCCCCAAGACTCCCATAATTTAGCCAAGGCATATTCAATGACAAACAGGGCTGGTTGAGTCATAAAGGTTTGCTGGAGTGTTTGTGCTGCTTCATCTATACGATCATCACTCGGGTACAATACGGAACTAAGGTCCAGTCCATGACGAGATTGAACTATCAAAGAACATTGGTCGACGTGTGTTCTGAATGTTGCCTCTATCTGATAAAGTTCTTTCCCCATGTTGACGTATTGAGCACCCTGTCCTGGAAACAAAAAGATAATGGGGCGGATTTCGGGTAAATTATGAAAATGGGTTATCAATTTCGTTTGATCGCCCTTTTCTAAAATCGTCACAGCATCTTGTGGGTCAGAGCACACGATCATCCGCCGATGAGCAAATTCCTTTCGTCCACATTGCAAAGTAAAGGCGGCATCAGGGAGAGAAAGAGATTGATTCGTTTTTAAGTGAGTGATCATATTGCGGGTCATTGCTTCGAGAGCCGAGGGCGTTCTGGCAGAAAGAAGCAAAAGTTGCCCGGGTCTTGATTCAAGGCTTGAGGTGTCTTCCTTCATTTCTTCCAGCACAACATGAGCATTCGTTCCTCCAATGCCTAGGGAACTGACCCCTGCTCTTCGAGGGAACTTCTCAACAGCCCATTCCATTCGATCCTTCACTACAAAAAATGGACTGGTCGAAAAATCAATTTGAGGATTGGAGTGCTCAAAATGCAAACTAGGAGGTATGACTCTATGTCGAAGGGCCAAAACTGTTTTGATAAACCCAGCAATTCCAGCCGCCGCATCAAGGTGACCAATATTCGATTTTATGGAACCTATGCCACAGAATTGGCGCGCTTGCGTATGAGCTCGAAATGCTTGAGTGAGTGCAGTAATTTCAATTGGATCCCCCAGTGGGGTGGCTGTACCATGTGCTTCAATGTACGTTATTGTTTCTGGATCTATGCCCCCAAGGGCTTGTGCCATTGCAATGACTTCCATCTGCCCTTCTACGCTTGGAGCAGCGTATCCGACTTTTAACGCCCCATCGTTATTAATCGCGGCCCCCTTGATTACGGCATAAATTTTATCCCCGTCCGCAATAGCATCCTCTATCCGTTTGAGAAGAACCATTCCCACTCCCTCACCGTTCACCATCCCCTGTGCTAGACTATCAAAAGGCCGACAATGTCCATCAGGCGACATGGTGCTGCCTTCTTCATAGAGGTATCCTTCCTTCTGGGGGAAAGTTAATGAAACTCCGCCTGCAAGTGCCATGTCGGATTGATAATTCAGTAAATTCTGACAGGCCATGGCCACAGCAACTAGAGATGTTGAACAGGCCGTCTGAACATTGATGCTCGGTCCTCTCAAATTTAACTTATACGACACTCGTGTTGTTAAGAAGTCGCTTCCATTGGAAATTTGGGCAGCATTTCCAAAGTCGGAAAAATTAGGATTGGCATAAATGTTAGGCCAAAGGTATGAGTTCATTGTCGCTCCACCAAAAACGCTGATGGGATTGGGATATTGGCCGGGGTCATACCCGGCATCTTCTAACGCCTCCCACGCACATTCCAAAAATAGGCGTTGCTGTGGGTCCATTATTTCTGCTTCCTTGGGGGTATAACCGAAGAATGAAGCATCAAAACATTCAGCATTTTCTAGAACGGCTTTGGCTTTCACATAGTTGGGATGTTTCAAAAGTTCTGGATCTATCCCGGAGTCTAGAAGTTCCTGATCATTAAAGAATGAAATGCTCTCTCGACCATTACATAGGTTCTCCCAAAAAACCTCTAGATTAGGAGCACCCGGAAATCTTCCAGCCATCCCAATGACGACGATTGAGTCGACGCATTCATTTAATTGATCAGCATTCATGCGTTCTTCTCCTGACGAAACTTGGCTCCGCTGAAAGATTTGTTTTGTCTGTGGGCTCTGTTAGCAGTAGCCTGTAAGGAGTTTTGAGGAAGTTGCTCATCCTGCCTTAAATATTGCGCAATAGTGCTGATGGTTGGATATTGAAATAACCCAACCATGGGGAATTGCACCTTCAAGCCATTGCACAATTGTTGATGAACCTGCACGGCCAGCATCGAATTCCCGCCAAGGTCAAAGAAATTATCGTTTATTCCAATCTGTTTAATCCCAAGTACTTGCTGCCAAACACGAGAGATCGTCAGTTCGAGTTCATTCTGAGGGGCAACATATTGCCTTTTTGAAATCACCTCATGGTCGTGTGGTGAGGGTAAAGCCCGTTTGTCTATTTTCCCATTCATGGTTAGTGGGAACTGGTCTAGCCGAACAAAGGCTGACGGCACCATATAGTCTGGAATTCTCTCTCGGGTAAATTGCTTTAAATCATTAACATCTATGTGTGACTGATTAGCAGTTACCATATATGCCACTATTCGCTTATCCCCAGGCTTATCTTCGCGAACGATGACTTTGACTGCATCAATTTGTTGATGTTCTTGAAGTGTGTTTTCAATTTCGCCCAGCTCAATTCTGTACCCTCTCACTTTCACCTGGTCATCAATTCGTCGAAGATACTCCAGGGACCCATCCTGCATACGCTTAGCCAAGTCACCTGATCGATATAAGTGGTCTCCTGGCGTATGGTTAAAGAGATGAGGAACAAACCGTGTGGCTGTTAAGTCAGGCCGATGGAGGTACCCACGTGCGACACCTTTTCCCCCAACATACATCTCACCTGGCACTCCCGTCGGAACTGGATTAAGATGCTTATCCAACAAAAAGATTTCGAGGTCAGCGAGCGGTTCTCCAATTCTGCTGCCAGCGAAATGCTGAATCACTTCTTTCTGTAGCAATTGCACTGTGCTATGAACTGTGGTTTCGGTAATTCCGTACATATTCACTAATGTAGGGAATTGGTCGCCGTAACATTCTACCCATGGAATGAGACTTTCTAGATTCAGGGCCTCGCCGGCAAAGATAATCAAACGCAATGCCCAGCTTGTTCCCTCATGTACTGATTTGACTTGGAGAAGTTGTTGAAATGCGGATGGAGTTTGGCCGAGTACGGTTATCTGTTCTTGTTGTAATAGCCGAACAAAGGATTCGGGTGTACGAGTCACTTCAAAAGAAACAATAACCAGACGACCTCCATACAGTAGAGCGCCCCAAAGTTCCCAGACAGACACGTCGAACGCAATAGAATGAAATAAGGTCCAATTATCTCTTTCGCAAAAGCGAAAATGGATTTCTGTGCAGCGTAATAATCGAAGAACATTGTTATGGGTCACCATAACTCCTTTGGGGGTTCCTGTTGAGCCGGATGTGTAGATGACATATGCGAGGTGAGAAGAGTTTGCTGCGCAATGGGGATTTGTCAGGGGTGCGGCTTGCTTTTTCAAATCTTCTCCATCAAGACAGATAACACGTCCTGAATACCAGCCCCATTGGCTGATCAAACGTTCCTGGGTCACTAAGACTTTCGCTCCTGTATCTTCCAGTATGAAGCGTAGCCGTCCCTTTGGATTGGTCGGATCCATGGGCACATACGCTCCCCCAGCCTTCAGGATCCCCAGCACTCCTACGATCATCGCTAACGAGCGTTCCACGCACAGCCCCACAAGGTGCTCTGGTCCTACCCCCATTCCTCGCAGCATATGTGCTACATGATTCGCTCGTTGATTTAATTCTCTATACGTGAGTGTGTGATCCTCATAGACCAAAGCGACTGCATCTGGGGTTTGTATCACTTGTGCTTCGAACAATTCATGAAGGCAGGATGTTTCTTGGAAATCCTCTCTCTCATGCTTTTGCTCAATCATTTGCGGAAATTCCGCAGGAGTTAGTATTGGTATCTCCCCAATCCTCTGCTCCGGATCTCTCCCGACCTCCACAATAATCCGGTTGAAATGTTCAAACCACCGCTTGATGGTCTCTGCTTCAAACAAGTCGGTGTTATAATCTACAGTTCCTCTGACTTCTCCATTCTCCGCATCCCACAAACTTACAGTCAGATCAAACATAGCAGTATTGCCTGGAATCTCAACTGGTGTGAATGTGAGTCCCGGAGAATCTAGTTCGCCCATGGGCACATTCTGATAGACAAACATGACTTGGAACAGCGGGGTATAACTCAACTCGCGTGGTATCTGTAGTTTCTCCACCAATAATTCAAATGGAATATCCTGATGACAAAAGGCACCTAAGGCGGTTTCTTTGACACGGCCTAGCAACTCTCGGAACCGTGGATTCTCGGAACAATCGGTTCGAAGGACCAACGTGTTAGCAAAGGGGCCAATAAGGTTTTCCGCCTCCAAGCGTGTGCGATTGGCTATCGGACAGCCAATGAGTAGATCTTCCTGCCCTGCATAGCGAACCAGTAGCACTTGAAAAGCTGCGAGCAGGGTCATGAAGAGGGTGGTTCCTTCATGCTGATTGACCGACAGGAGGTTGGCTTTTACCTTTCGGGGAATGGCAATTGGATGTCGGGCCCCTTGGAACGTTTGCTTCCGGGGGCGAGGACGATCCGTGGGTAGGGTCAGCGTAGGGATTTCTCCAGCTAGTTGTTGGCGCCAGTACTGTAACTGGGTGTTCAACACGTCCCCCTGTAACCATTGCCGTTGCCAGACCGCATAGTCCGCGTATTGAATCGGCAGTTCGACCAAAGAGGACTGCTGCCCGTTATGAAAGGTATTGTATAGCTTGCCCATTTCATCCATTAGAACTCCGAACGACCAGCCGTCCCACACAATATGGTGAATTGTGAGCACTAAAACATGCGTCAGGTCTGTTAAACGGAGCAGTTGTGTTCGAAAGAGAGGCTCAGCTGCAAGGTCAAATGGCTGGTGAGATTCCGTCACCAAAATTTTTTGAATGAGGGAAGTATGATCGAGCTCAGGATGATCTCGAAGATCTTTTACTGCTCCCTTCCAACTGGAAGTTGGATCAATGATCGGAGTCGGGACTCCGTCCACAGAAGGGAACCGGGTCCGTAATACTTCATGGCGGCGAACAATTTCCTGCAGTGTCTTGTCTAAGGCCTTAATGTTGAGAATTCCAGTTATCTGGATGGCTTCAACAATTTGATAGGCAATGTTGCCTGGTTCTAGTCGATCTAGAAACCAAAAACGTTGTTGGGCAAACGAAAGAGGGAGCTTGGAGTCACGAAGAATAGGTTGGATTAATTGAGTCGTCTGGCCTTCACTGCCCTGGGCAGACTGCAATACGGGTATGAGAGAAGCTTTGTGGTAGCGTAATTCGGCTTGAAGTTCATCAGTCATCACGCCTTCTGGGGCATCACAACGGAGACTGTTTTCAGTGAGGCTTAGGTGCACATGGAGGGAACGAAGGCGAGCGAGAAATTCTAGGGTAGATTTCATTTCGTACTCGTGGCTCTAATTTTTCAGCGAAATGTTTCTTAGCCAGGCTAGGTTTGACGTGTTTCTCAACCGCGTCATCCAGACAACAGCAAATGAGAAGGGATTCTTCCCCCAATAATATCTCCAAATAAACAGCCTCATAGTGAACAAGAAATCGTGAAATGTTACTTCCTGGAAATGAAATTACTAGCCGTTGTAACGTTCCGTTGTTCCAATGATTTCAGCAGTCCTTGATCTTACGCATAACATGAGAGGCGAATCGATTTTCTTGAGTAGACTGGAAAGCTGTCGATATCCTGCTTGAATCAGACCTCGCCTATAAGCTTATTGCAGTCGATTAGACACCTCTTGTCCTTAGGGTTTGTATTTACTTTTTTTTCATCGGCGAAATGCCGATAGAGCTTAAGGACGCGCTCCCTTAGATTTGTCTAAGGGCTAAATGATCTGTACAGATTACTTTCATAAATCCGAATGGGAACGGTCGTGTTCCTTGTAAGAATATTGTCCTCTCTGAACATGACATCTCTATTGAACTCTGCCAAAAAATTCTGGTCTGACCTTACTGGGGCATTACGCTTTGTTTGGGCGGCTAGTCCGGGATGGACTCTAGCGAGTGTGGGGCTTCAAATTATTCTTGGTGTTCTTCCTCTTGTAGGCCTGTATCTTCTCAAACTCATTGTTGATGCGATGATGTTGATTCTTGGTGGAGATAGCTATGAAGGAGGGTTTGATCAGGTGATGCTATTGATAGGCCTAGCAGGGCTGGTGGCCTTTTTGAGTATGGCATTTTCAGGGATAGCCGATCTGGTAAGCGACGCCCAAGAAAATATTGTGACCGACTATATGCATGAAATTATTCATGTAAAGGCCATAGAGGTAGATTTAGAATACTTTGAAAATCCAAAATACAACGATAAATTGCACCGAATGCAAGAAGAGGCACCTTTTCTCCCGACACAAATTCTTCAATCTTTACTCCGTGCTGGACAAAATTCTATTTCACTGCTGGCTGTAGTAGGGTGGTTGTTTTGGTTCCATTGGGCCATTGTTCCAATATTATTAATTGCCGCGATTCCTAAGGTATTGGTTAGATTGCAATTTGCAAACAAGTCCCATTCTTTAGAGATGAGCCATACACCGCATGAACGACAAGCCTGGTATCTTCACGAACTTCTCACCACCGACTCGACTGCAAAGGAGATACGACAGTTTTCTCTTGGGAAAATGTTCGCTGACCGTTTTCAGACTATTAAGAGGCAGCTGCGAAAAGAGGAATTGACTTTGGATCGTCAATGGTTGTTTACAGATATGGCAGCGGATACTTTATCCACTGGTGTTGTTTTTGGGCTATTTGGCTTTATTGCTTACAGAACAAGCCTTGGCTTACTGACGGTGGGTGACTTGGTCGTGTGTTTTCAAGCCATTCAGCGTGGGAATGGTTTCTTGCAAAACCTCTTAGAAAGCTTGACTGATTTATATGAGCACAATTTGTTTGTCTCGAATGTCTATGAGTTTCTGTCGGTTAAATCGCGCCTGATCGATCCAGTGGAGCCAAAACCACTTCCTCATCCTTTACAGCAAGGGATTGTCTTTGAACACGTCAGTTTCCAGTATCCAGGGTGCAACAAGAAAATTCTTAATGATATTTCCTTGAGCATTCGGCCTGGGGAGCATATTGCTCTCGTGGGAGAAAATGGTGCCGGAAAAACTTCCCTGGTTAAGCTCCTTTGCCGTTTATATGATCCAACGAGTGGAAAAATTACGTTGGATGGGATTGAACTCAGGGAATTTTCTACACCAGAATTACGACGGGAAGTCAGTGCCATGTTTCAAGACTATGTTCAGTATCATCTATCAGCAAAGGAAAATGTTTGGTTGGGTAATACAGGCAGCCTCCAAGATTTACACCAGATAGATGATGCTGTTGAGCGGGCTGGAGCTCAATCTATCATAAAAAAACTGAAGAATGGATATAACACCATTCTTGGAAGAAGATTTGAAGGAGGAGAGGAATTGAGTATTGGTGAGTGGCAAAAAATTGCGCTAGCACGTGCATTCTTGCGCGATTCGCAGATTCTGGTCCTTGATGAACCAACTAGCGCCATGGACGCTAAAGCTGAGTATGAACTGTTTGAAAAATATCATGAACTCGCCAAAGGACGAATCGCTATTCTCATTAGTCACCGGTTGTCGACCGTGAAGATGGTTGATCGAATTTACTTTCTTGAGCATGGCAAAATTGTGGAAAGTGGAACCCACGATGAGCTTGTTGAAAAGAATAGATTTTACGCTGCTCTTTTTGAACTTCAGGCCGAGAGGTATCGCTAGAGGACGAGAGCGTAGTCTTTCAATCCCTTCAAAGTTTTACGGCGGTAGTTAGCAAATCACCATCCACATCGAATTTGACTTAATGCCTTCCCTCCTCACGACCGGTTCAAAGAATATTTTTGATTTGTATTGAAAAGCTAAGTTCGCCGCCAAGATCCAGGGGGTTTTTCAACCTTGGCGAAGTGGAGTGTCGGTGAGAGTAGCCCCATGGTCCTTAGGTAATAATCATAGAAATAAAGAGGAAGATATTTAATTTTGTTTGGGCGTAGCCGATACATTGAATATGCAAAAACGCAGGTTTGAGGCAACAAGAAATGAGCATGAATGCTTCAGCTTGGGAAGACGGGTAATATTATTTTGGCTCATTCAGACATATGGAGAAGGCCTATCAACGTTGGTTGTGAAGATCTAATGAAGGGGGTTGCCAATGCTAAAATATATTTTTGGCCATAACCCAAAAGGATTTTTAAAATACATCGTAGGGCAGGTGTACCAAAAGAAGGCTTTGCGTTTTCTTTTTCTTGACTCAAACAAAATACATTAGGTGCAACGAAAAATTCTCAATTTTTTTTTATAAGGGTCTCTGGGCCAAGATATTGGGAATAGTAAGTTCAACAATAATTATAGGAGAAGAAAATATGTTGGACGAGGAAGAGGACCTGAGCACGTATAAAGTTGTGGTCAATCATGAAGAACAATATTCCATTTGGTCGGTAGATCGAGAGAATCCTTTAGGCTGGGTAGATCGAGGACCTTCAGGTCCTAAAGCGGAATGTTTGGCGTATATCAAGGAAGTCTGGACTGATATGCGTCCACTCAGCTTGAGAAAACATATGGAGGAAGTGGCGCGGCAGCAAGCAAATAATCCACCATCACCGCTTCCCGCACCGAGTACAGAGCCTCCAAAACCTGATGAATTAGTCACACGTTTGGCGACGGGAGACCATCCCGTGGAAGTTGGGCTCCGTCCTGAGAAAACTGTCGAGGCCTTCAAATCCGCCATAGATCGCGGCTATGTGCATATCAAATTTACTGGCACTAAAGGAGGTACGGAATTAGGGGTGCGGCTGGACAATAAGGCCAGTGACTGGAGCCAAGCAGACTTTACTCAGGCATCAGGTTCAGTCTACCTGGAAGGAAGGTTGACATTGAATTATGTAAAGGTGCGATGCATCGCCAATTTGGATTTGGGTACCCTCAGTGGCATGGGTCAGCTACAAATCCTTTCGGACTAACATGGATATCTAGTAGGGCCTTAAAAAACTATAAATCGAGAAATTTCTTTTCATAATCCGACAATAATTAGGTCCGAGGAGTTTTAAGCGGACTTTCCCACCAGCACCAAAGCCGCAGTCCCCACGGTTTGAGGCACGTTCTCATATTCGGATGATTTACAATTGTTTGAATCTCTGAAATCGTTCCTAGTTATTAGCCATAACCAGGCTCACTTGAAGTCTCGAAAAAATAATAACTTGAAGGGAAAAGGATGCTGAGGCTTTGCCCTTGCCCTTCTAGGTGAATTATCAAACCTTCCAAGCATTACGGCATGATCAGCTTATGTGTCATTCGAATAGAATGGTGTCCTCATCATGTGAGCAAGGCGTTCTTGTACGAACTGTGCGCACAAAGCTATGGAACTAACTTCAACTTCCTTATTTGAGGGATTGCTAATATTATTTGAGGTCAACCATTAGTGGTCAGAAAGGTCCACAAGATTAAAAGGGTTTTCAAAGCGAGAGAAAGAGAAAAGATTAGACATTGGTCATTATTGTACGAGGTGGTTCATTGGAAAGGAGAGGAGATACATAGAGTAGTGGATGGATTCCAATTGGAGGAATTTTTATAGAAAACCTGGGATGTTCAGGCATCTAAAATAAATTCAAATAACCAGAAGGAAATGACGGTGAAGATGATGTCAAAGATGACGAGCAAATGAAGCCATTGGGAATAAAATTCATAGGGGTCGCCATTCAATGTGCCTCGTGTGGCTTCGACAGCAGCAATCATCACTGGGACGGCCAAGGGCAGGAGTAAGACAGGGAGCATGACTTCTCTAGCACGAATTTGCACGGTTAAGGCTGAAAAGAGTGTGCCGACAGCGGATAAGCCCAAGGTAGCTAGAAAAAAAACAAGAAAGAGCATGCCAATGGCTTCGACAACCTCTAGGTTGAAGAAGATAACAAAGAGCGGAAATAACAGAATTTCCACTGCGAACATAAAAAGAAAATTGGCGGTGACTTTCCCAAGGTAAATGGCTCCCTTAGGAACGGGACTCATTTGCAGAGATTCTATGCAATCATTTTGTAATTCTGACGTAAAGGATTTGCCAATTCCAATAATACCGGTAAAGGTAAATGCGATCCAAATGATTCCGGCGATGAGTTGACGTGCGGCATCTTGGTCCATGGCAAAACTAAAGCTGAAAACCAGAATGACGATGAGAGCAAAAAACAACATCGAAGAAATTGTTTCTCGGGTTCGCCATTCGCTAATGAGGTCTTTCCAGACCACCCAATGAATTGTGCTAAGAAAGGACATGAGTCTGTAATTGTTCCGGCGACAGTAGTTGGAGTTGGCCAGCCTGGAGAATGCCGCCTTCTGTGGCGATGTGGGCGGCTTTGTTTCGGTCGTGAGTTGTCATGACCACAGTTCCACCGCGATTCATGGTGTCGCCAATGAGCTGATTTGTGATGATAACCCCTCCGTCATCTAGGGCGTTATAAGGTTCGTCCAGCAACAAGAGCTTTGGCTGAGCTAGAATGGCCTTTGCGAGGGACAAACGTTTTTTCATCCCAGCAGAGAATTGTCGGATCTTGAGATTCCCGTAGGCTCCAATGCCGGTTTGATCTAGAGCACGTTTCAGCTGAGAGGTTTCGGGTGTTTGACCTCTCAGTGCTAGGGAAAATTGCAAATTTTCAGTGGCGCTCAGTTCATCATAAAGATGTGAACCATGGGCAATAAACAAGAGAATCCCTCGTACGGCGTCCCTCTGGTCGACGCCGTCTTGCCCAAAGATGGTAAACTGTCCTTCAGATGGCGATTGTAATGTCGCAAGGATTCGAAGGAGGGTAGTTTTCCCTGCGCCATTGGGCCCAAACAACGCGAAGCAGGTACCCGGTTGAATCGCGAAAGACACGTCTTCAAAAATTCGATAAAACCCGTAGGCTTTTGAAAGACTGGTGACTTGGATAGCGCTCATGCGTGATGGTGGTACGAATCGGAAGGTTAGTGTTGTAGTCTACGGGTTGGATGAGACATTGTCTAGAAAACCAGGAGGGATTTTTGAGGGGAAAATGATGTGGTTGTCTGTATCCTCATACAATGAAAATTCATTGACCCTAAAATAATGATGATCTTATGATGAAACGCATAACGAAAATTTTTATGTTTGCTGGGTGCTTCAGATTATGAATGCGAATTGTATTAAGCATGTATTGGAAAGAAGGATGCAACGATGATCGAGATGTGTAGATGGGTGGTGTTGATTTTTATGGCAACTCTCTGTGGGTGCGATTCTGGATATTCTGAATCGACTATTGGTGCCGAGGATTTGACTCAGCCGGTTGCCTATAGTCGTCCTGCCATTAACGCCGCAGCTCCACCGTTTCGCCTAATGGACTTGGATGGTGTGGTTCACTCCTTATCTGAATATCACGGGAAAGTGGTGTTTTTGAATTTTTGGGCGACCTGGTGTGGCCCCTGTAAAGTAGAAATGCCAGCCATGGAAGCCTTGTATCAAGCGTTTCGATCTCAAGGGCTGGAAATATTAGCGGTCTCGGTGGACCAACAGGGCGCTGTTGTCACCAGGCCGTTTAAAGAAGCGATGGGTTTGAGTTTCCCCATTTTACATGATTCGGATTATCAGGTGGGTCTTAACTATGGCGCTCGAACCTTGCCCATGACCTATGTGATTGATCGAAAGGGAATTATTCGACAGCGGGTGTTTGGCGCGCGTGATTGGAATAGCCCAGGAGCGAGAAAACTTATAAGCGAATTGCTTGAAGAACGCTATCATCTGCCGTCAGAGACGATGTAATTATCAGATATTATCAGAGACTAAGTAACGATGGATTCAATTACCCAAGTTTCATTGTTTGCGGCATTTAGTGCGGGGCTGTTGTCCTTTATCTCACCGTGCGTGCTGCCGTTGGTGCCTTCGTATCTCTCCTATATCACTGGACTGTCTGTTGAAAATTTGGCAAAAGTGGAGGAGCGTGAGCGCTTTAAATCTGCAATTTTGCTGAATGCGATCTTATTTATTGCAGGGTTTTCGACCGTGTTTATTGCGTTTGGCGCATCGGCGAGTCTGATTGGGCAAGTCTTGTATGAATATCAAGATATGATCAGAAAAATCGGGGGTATCTTGATTATCATCTTTGGTTTGTATCTATTAGGAATTTTGAAACTGAATATTTTCATGACTGAACGTCGTTTGGTGCATTTCGAGTCTCGCCCTGTTGGCTATCTTGGATCATTTCTAATTGGAACGGCTTTTGCCGCTGGCTGGACACCATGTGTGGGGCCAGTGCTCGGCACCATTTTGGCTTATGCGAGTACCACTGAGTCGATGTCTGGTGGAGTGATGCTGCTTTCGGCCTATTCATTTGGACTGGGTCTCCCTTTTTTCCTGACAGCGTTTGGCATGGATACGTTCTTAAGTTACTTCAAAAGTCTTCGCACCTATCTTGGTGGTGTATCTTTTGTGAGTGGAGGCCTTTTGGTGCTTGTTGGCATCATGATCTTTACCGATTCCGTGACCCTCTTCACCAGTTTCCTTGAGCGCAATGGCATTGGCTGGTATATCGGGCAGTAAGCTGATCAATCTAATCTTTTCAATTCATTCCGATCATCGTAAATCCATCTATTTCATGCTTTTGCGGGCTATTTGTTGTGCCAAAAATGTTCGACCAGGGCATTGCGAAAAAGCAGAGTGGGGATTGGCGAAAGAGAAGTACTAGCACCATTCGCCTGTATTACAGGATTGAGGGTCCGTTGGGGAGGGTTTGGAATTTGCTGTAGGTTGGATTGGCTGAGTGGAGGGAGAATCGCACCAGGCTCCAATGGCACATGCTGATGGGGTAGCTGCCTCTTCAGTGAATACGGCAGTTTGAGCTTTTGGGGTTGGGGTATTTGGCAGAATCCCAGCGTTGGCAAAGCTTGGATTGTCTGGTTTTTGAGAGAGTGCGGTATCAGCAGATATTGGAGGAGGCAAGCGTTTCAAAAGCAATGGGGTTTTTGGAAGGGAAGCCAAGAGCGTAGGGTGATCTTCTTGCAACGAGGCTAATAGTGATTGAGCTGATGAGTGGTAGGGGCTCTCAGGATATGTTCTGATGAGGGCGACGAGCCAATCTTGTGTCCATTCTTCGATTCCCAAATCCTGGTACGTTTTTGCGAGGTGAAACATGGCCTCACCGGTTGTCTCTATTTCAGGAAATTCCTTGATGATTTTTTCGTAGCGATGGGCTGCCGCAAGATAGGCTCCTCGCTTGTAATAAAATTCTCCAACCATCAGGTGGCGTTGGACGAGCTGTTCCTTGCATGTCTGAATGGTTTCCTTGGCTTCTGCGTCATATCGACTAGCAGGAAATTCTTTGAGTAGTTTTTCAAATCCGATAATAGATTTCTTGAGAGGTTCAGGATCTCGGTCGACTGTTCGAAATTGTTTGTAATGGCTCACGCCGATTTTGTATTGGGCATATGGTGCTAAGATGTGATTCCGATGGAGATCAAGAAAATGTTTGTATTCAACGATGGCTTCGGCATAGGATTCTTTATCAAAAAATGATTCGGCCCGTTTCATAATCACGTTGGGGTCGTAACTCATTTCAATGGAATCGCCGACAAAAATTTGTTCATCACCAGAGTAAATATCCTGTTTCGATGTTTCAGTCTCATCTGGAGTGGATGAGCAACTCATCAATGTTAGCGTCAGGAGGAAAATTGAATACCAGGAAAAACGATTCATCATCAGTATGAAACTTTCTTGTGGAAAAAAGTTTATCCTAAAATTCAGGCGGTAGGTCTTAGAAAAATTTAATGGGGAATTTTTTTTGTTGACGAATTTGTAGGCTTACGAAGGGCATATTTAGAGTATTATACAAGATTTGCACCAAAAGTGAAAAGCGTTATTATTCAGGAGTTTTCATCGTCTTGGCGAGGCAACATAGTCTCATCTTTACAACACTTTCATTTATACCATATGTGATGATCGTTCGATTGTCCAATTATTAAATTCGATGCGCAAATTATGACTCAGGCAATATCTAGAATTAGTGGAACGGGTTCAGCGCTTCCAACGAGACTGGTTGAAAATTTGGAAGTGGCCCAATTATTGGGAAAGGACCCATCCTATATTTTCCGAGTATCGGGCATTCGAACTCGGCATTGGGTGGAGGCTCATGAGAATTGTTCGTCGTTAGCCGAACAGGCTTCTCGCCAAGCATTAGGTCAGTCAGGGTTAACGCCTAATGACCTTGATGCCATTATTGTTTCCACCACTTCCCCGGATATGCCATTTCCTTCTACCGCCTGTTTACTTCAGGCTCGATTGGGGGTTGTGGGGATTCCTGCGTTTGACTGTTCGGCTTCCTGCTCTGGATTTCTCTATGGATTGTCGATGGCTGATTGTTTTCTTCGGGCAGGGCAGTTCCAGCGATGCTTGGTTGTGGCTTCCGAAGTAAAGTCGCGGACTTTGGATCGTGAGGATCTTAGCACCGCTATTTTATTTGGAGATGGGGCAGGAGCTGTTATTCTAGAGCGAGCAACTAACTCTGATCTTGGGGTTATGAGTATTCGAATTCATTCAGACGGTCAACATCATGATTTGGTAAAAGTTTCTGCTGGAGGCTCTCGTCAGTCGCTCTCGCAAGCCGTTCTTGATAATCGGTCTCATACTTTACGTATTCAAGGTTCGAAGTTATTCCGTATTGCCATCCGACAATTACGCCAAGCCATTTTGAAGCATGTGGAAGAAGAAAAGTGGGACGTGTCCGATCTGGATCAAGTAATTTTTCATCAAGCCAATGCCCGGATGATTACCCATTTGTGTCGAACATTGGGAGTTTCCTCTGATCGTTGTGTGGCCATCATGGAAGACCTGGGAAATACTTCGTCGGCATCCTTGCCCATGGCTCTTGATTTTGCCAATCGGCATAATCGCTTAAAAAAAGGAAGCCGCATTCTTCTAGGTGCTTTTGGTGGAGGATTGACTTGGGGAACGGCCTTGGTTCGCTGGGGATAATAGCTTGTGATTAGATTTTCTTGTCAATAATAGAGTTCCACGATCAGAAAGCGAATCAGGGAATCATCGGTATGACATTAGTAATGATAGATTGCTCTTTTATGTCATGCTAAAATGATTTATCCAAATGATATTAACCAGAGGAAGGAACGTGCTTTGAAAATATATTTAGCCAATCCAAGAGGGTTTTGTGCCGGCGTGGATCGAGCCATAGAAATTGTTGATTTATCCCTCAAAACCTATGGTGCTCCTATTTATGTCAGGCATGAAATTGTGCATAGCCGGCATGTCGTCGAATCTCTTCGAGGTAAAGGGGCCATCTTTGTTGAAGAGCTTGATGAGGTGCCAGATGGGGCTATCGTCATTTTCAGTGCCCATGGGGTAGCAAAAGCCGTATGGGAAGAATCGAAGCGACGGAATCTCAAGGTCATCGATGCCACCTGTCCTTTGGTGATTAAGGTTCATAATGAAGTCAATCGTGATTATACCAATACTTATGAGTTGATCCTTATCGGTCATGCGGGACATCCTGAGGTGGTAGGGACGCTTGGGCAGGTGCCAGATAAATTTCATTTGGTGTCTTCTGTTGAAGATGTTGAAACATTGGAAGTAGAGAATCCCCTGCATTTATCGTATGTAACTCAAACGACGTTGAGTGTGGATGAATGTCGGGATATTGTGGCTGCCCTCCATAAGCGGTTTCCAGGTATAAAAGGGCCTCACCAAGAAGATATTTGTTATGCCACGCAAAATCGCCAAAATGCGGTCAAAGAGCTGGCCCGTTTTGTTGATGTGATTCTCGTTATTGGCTCTCCGAATAGTTCCAATTCCAATCGATTGCGGGAATTAGGGGAGCGATGTGGGATCACATCCTATTTGATTGATTCTTATCAAGACATTCAGCTGTCTTGGCTTGAAGGGACAAAAGCTATAGGTATTGCGGCTGGTGCATCTGCCCCGGAAGTGCTTGTCACCCAAGTTATTACATTTTTGAAAGAGCAAGGCGCTGAAGGTGTTGAGGAGCTTACCGTTGTTGAAGAAGATGTCGAATTTCTTCTTCCAAAGGAACTATTGATGGCCAATAAATCAAAATAGCCTTTTCTTTTTGTACCTTTTCCACATCACAGGTATAGGGCCTGTCTTCTGAGTTTTTCTTTCCTTAATTTTTAAAAAATCGAATAGATCGATAGATTATTTTGTTGTCCCCGAAGGCAATTCCAAGCTATTTCATCACGGCACTCCAAGATATGGCATGGTCAGTGGACATAAACCACTATATTTTGTGGAATTTTTTGATTTTTTCTGGATCTTATGGTAAAAATTGAGAGTTTATTTCAGTAAGAATTGAGAGTTTCGTGTTTATCCACCTCCAGGAGGGAATATGAATCTACGTACCCTAGTGGTAAATGGGTTTAAGTCCTTTGCGGAAACAAAAATAGATTTTCCAGATGGTATTACTGCAGTGGTCGGGCCGAATGGCACCGGTAAGAGTAATATTGTGGATGCCATTTTATGGGCGATGGGTGAGCAAAGTGTTAAAAGTCTCCGAAGCGAGCGGATGGAAGATGTCATTTTTAACGGGACAGAACAGCGTAAGCCGATGGGAATGGTTGAGGCCTCACTGGTCTTTTCGGATGTGTCACCTCAAGAATTGGAGCCGGTTTCTGCATTAGTTGAGGGCTTGGAACAAACAACGGATGTCATGATCACACGCCGTCTCTATCGTGATGGAGACAGCGAATATTATTTCAATAAAATCTCCTGCCGTCTCAAAGATATTCGTGGATTTCTGTGGAATGCTCGGGCGGGTACACGAGGACAGTCTGTCATCGAACAGGGAAATATCGAGCAATTACTGAGTGCTTCACCGCAAGAACGTCGAGAGTTTATCGAAGGTACGGCAGGCATTATTCGCTATAAAAAGCAAAAAGCCGAAGCCTTACGGAAATTGCAGAGCACGGAAAATAATCTATTGCGGGTTCGAGATATTTTGGGAGAAGTTCATCAACAACTGCGTGTCTTGACGCGACAGGCTAAACAGGCAGAGGAATATCAAACGCTGCTCCAAGAGGCACGGGATCTTGAAGTACGGTTGTTGACCGATGATTTTCGACGATTGTATGGGGAGCATTGTACGATTGAGAAGGAATTGCAGGATTCAGAAAACCAAGAGGCGACCTGTGTAGCAGAAGAAGTGCGCGTCGTGGCCGAACAACAACAGGTCCAGCTTGATTTGACCTCCATGGGAGAAACTCTTCAGCAGGCTCAAGATGAATTTCGAAAGATTGAGCAACAGATGTCTCAGGCCTTGACCGACATTCAAATCGAACGCAACCGATTAGAGCAATATGAACAGCAGCATGAACAAATGATGGAAGAACGAACTCGGCTTCATGAAAGCGGGAAAGAGGTCGTCCAATTACTTGAGGCTCTTCGGGAACGACTGGCGCAAGTAAGCCGTGAAATTGAAACGCTTTCGACTGCCATGGCTGAGGGTGAGGAGAGCATGGCTGTTATTGTTGCTCGTCGTCGCGAAATTCAGGAAAAGGTCGCTCAAGGGCGTGAAGCGATTTTGGCTGTTGCTGTGGAAAAAACGAATGTCGAAAACCGTCTTCGAAGTCTCGGAGAAGGGCAGGGAACAACGAGCCGTCGCGTCGAGCGCTTAGTTGCTGAATTCTCGCAATCCCAGATTGATCAAACAACATTGCAAGGTGAACAAGAAACGCTTCAAGCTCAACGTTCGACCTTGGAAAGCCAATTGGGAGAATTACGAACGCATCAGGAGCAGTTAGAGGTTCGTTTGCAAAGTCATCGTGAAACTCGAGAAGAGCTTGATGGCAAGATCTTGGAACTTCAAACACAAATTGCTGGAACAGAATCTGAACTCAGAGCTCTACAGGGGATTTTTCGAGAAGAATTGGGATATGGCCAAAATGGAGAAAGCACTGAAGCCTCGATACGTGAACAATGTTCATTTATACAAGCTGCATTAGCAGAACGTATGGACGTGAATGAAGACGTTGAGCAAGCGATAGAAGCGGCGCTTGGAGAATATTTGCAAGCCTGGATTGTCCAATCTCCTCAAGAAGCGCAAGAATCTATTGCGCAATTTCAACAATTTCAATTAGGAAAATGCCGCTTCCTGCCCTTACAGGTCCCTCGTTCTAATGAGTCTTTTCCCCCTTCTTGGTGGGCAACATTAGAGCATGAACCTACCGTAAAAGGTTTGGCAAAAACCTTTGTGCAAGTGCCGACTGATTTACAATCAGTGATTGATGGTTTATTGCATGATACGGTTATTGTTGAATCTTTGGCCGACGCCTTAGTGCTAATGGATAAACATCAGTGGTTTCAGGGGAATGGACCATCTTTGGTGACATTGAATGGTGAGCTGGTATCTTCTCTTGGGGTGTTAAACGGCGGGTCAAACAGAGAGTCCGGTGGCCTGCTACGCCGTCGTCGAGAAATTTTGGCATTAGAGGAAAATCTTCAAACCCTTCAATCAGAATTTTTGACCGTACAAGAGACGCGAAAAGCCTTGTGTCAAAATATTGAAATCGTATCGGCCAATGTTGAAGAGGCCATTTCAGGCATTCGTGAAAAAGAGCTTCATGTGTTTTCTGTTCAAAAAGAAGAGACTTCTAAAGGACAGGCGTTGCCAGATCTCCTCCGCCGATTAGACATTCTTCAGCAAGAGCGTGAAATGGAAGAGGCGGAGCTAGTGCGAATGCAAATAGAAGAAGTTGAAGCTAGAAAACAACTTGAAAATCTTGAGCATCGACGTATGGACGAAGATGCGATTCTTAGCCAATCCCAGGAATTATTTCGGACCCTGGAGCAAGAGCAAGAAGACTTAACCATTCGCCTGAATGAAATTCGAATGAATTTTCATACGTTGAATGCACAACGCGGTCATGAACAAAGCAATCAAGGGAGAGTCGAGCGAGAAGAAGAAAGTCGAAAAATTCGTGTTCAAGAAATCGATCAACAATTGGAACAGCTCTTTTTGCAAAGTCGAACGAGCCAGGAGAAGCGTCTCAAAAATGAAGAATTAGTTGAAAAGTTGGGCGGGCAAAAGGAGTCGAAGAGTGAGCAATTACGAGATTTTCAAAATCAGCATGCGAGAATTCTTGAAGAAGTTAAACGCTTGGATATCTTAATAGGGCAGTCTCGAGAATCGCTTGCCAAAATTTTTAAATCACGTGTACCTATTGAAAGCCATTTAGCGGAAGTGCGAACAAAGCTTCAAGCCGTGGAAGAAACGCTGACTCAAACCTATGAAATTTCTACTGATGATTTAAAGCTTTCTCAGGGCCAAAATGATGTTGGTGATCATGAAAATGATAAAGAGTTGGGTGAAGAGGAAAATGCTCAGGGGTCGGAGGAATGGCGGGAACATTTGCAGCGTATTCGGAAAAAACTCGAGCGGATCGGCCCTATTAATTTGGCCGCCATAGATGAGCATGTTCAATTAGAGGAGCGCTATCAGTTTTTGTTGGCACAGGAAGAAGATTTGGCTGGATCGATTCAGTCTCTTCAAGAAATTATTCAGCGGCTCAATCAAACGACCAATAAGTTGTTTGCGGAAACTTTTAAAGAATTACAAGTGAAGTTCAATGAAGTGTTTTCAGCACTATTTGCTGGAGGACGTGCGGAGTTAGTGTTGGTCGAAGAATCTGTCAATGCCTCAGAGGATTCCGAGTCTGCAGATGTTGCTCAGGAATCTCTTGATGGAAAAGGAGCACGAACGCTGAAGCAAGAACCAGGGGTTGAAATTGTGGCTCAACCCCCAGGAAAGCGCCTGAAAAATCTCAGTATGCTTTCCGGCGGGGAAAAAACCATGACGGTAATGGCATTGTTATTTGCCAGTTTTTTAATTAGACCTTCTCCATTTTGTGTACTGGATGAGGTTGATGCCCCGTTGGATGAAACCAACGTAGTCCGGTTTGGGCAATTTTTGAAGCAAATGGCTGACCGTTCACAGTTTATTGTGATTACGCACAATAAGCGAACCATGGAGGTTGCCAGTTCCTTATTCGGAGTGACGATGGAGGAGCCGGGAGTCTCGAATTTAATTTCGGTTCGTCTGCATGACCTGCAAGAAGTAGGATAAAATCGTTTGAGAGAGTAAGATTTTTCTTCAATGAGAGAGAAAAGAAAAATCCCCTTCCTATTGAATAGGAAGGGGATTTTTTTATGGGGTCGAAGCTGATGCGGAGAGGAAATTAATTTCTGACGCCACTCCACACTTTTTCTGGGTCAATTTCCTTGTCTGGGTTCAGTTCATTCGCTTTAGCCAAAAGGACCTCGGTTGTCTCAGGGATTTCTGGATCGGGAATGCAGCAGTCATCGACGGGACACACCGCGGCACATTGAGGCTCATCAAAATGCCCTACACATTCTGTGCATCGCTCATAGGTAATGACATAGACAGTATCACCATCTCCTTGTCCTTCCCCTACCTTATGGTTGAGTTCTTCAGCGGCACTGCGCGTCTCAAAAATGGCTTCATTAGGGCACTCCGGGAGGCATGCACCACAATTAATGCATTCTTCGGTGATCAGTAACGACATAATTCCTCCTTCACAGACAAATGAAAAGTATCGGCAATTCGATTGAGCTTGGTTAAACAGTAAACCTTATATCAGTGAGTGGGTCATCTTTAAAGCTCTTAGAAATTTCCCCAAACAAGATACGTCAAACCATTGTAACGACAGAATTTTCTATGCGTCAACAGGACAGAAGACCTAACCAAGTAAGCCATTCGGGCCTAGGAATATCAGAGAGATAAGAGATTTTGTTAGAAGCTGAAAGCCGTATGAAGTTGGTGAAATGCCTGACGGCCTTCACTATAATCGTGAAGTTGTGCATTTGAATGAATCATTGTCTAGAAACGAATACGAGTCCGTTCTCACTTGAGAGTATTATTTCCTCGTTCGGTCCCTATCATGAACACTTTTTCTGCTAAGCCTTCGGCTATTTCGGCCTATGGTGCCCTAACGACAGCTGCGATGGTATGGGGAGGATCAGTGGTGGCTCAAAAAGTCGCCTTAGGACCATTTTCTCCTGTCGAGACTTCAGTCTTTCGAGGGCTCGGGGCCTTAGCGGTTCTCATTCCCTTATGGATATGGATTGAAGGTGGAGGGAAGTTTTCGAAGAATGAGTGGGGGACATTTTTCTTGCTGGGATTGGGGGTCTTGGGCAATCATCTTTTAGTGTTATTTGGGTTGCAATTCATTGGTGCTGGCTCGGCAGGTGTCATTATCGGGGCAAGTCCGGCCATCACGGCTTTTTTGTCTTCATTGATTCTAAAAGATGTTCCTTTTCGAGTCATTTGGCTCGGATGCGTCGTTTCCTTTATTGGAGTTGTGGTCGTCACCGGACAAAGCGGAATGGCTGGTGTTGGATCTAATCCTCTGTTGGGAGGAGTGTTGGTGTTCTTGGCATTGGTGAGCTGGGCTCTATATACGATTGGTTGTCGACGGATTATGGACCGTTTCTCGCCTTTAACCGTGACCTGGACAACGTTGATGATGTCCTTACTCTTTGAAATTCCTTTGCTCGCGATGAATCACAAAATGTTGGTGGCGGGTCTCGATACGGTACCGCTGTCCGGTTGGATGGCCTTGGTCTATGTTATGGTATTCGCCACGGCGTTGGGACAACAGGCCTGGCTCTATGGGGTTGATGGGGTGGGGCCATCACGGGCTGGAATTTTTGGGAATCTGGTTCCCGTTTCTGCGCTGTTTTTTTCTTTTGTGATATTGGGCGAAACGGTTGGCGTGAGAGAAATAGCTGGGGTAGGATTGATTTTGTTAGGTGTTTGGTTAGTAAATCAACGAGCGAAAATTATTAGGACATGAGCAAGCAAGGCATTCGAAATATTAGAAAGAACGATTGAGAGGAAGAGAGCAGACTATGTTGAAAGAACGAATTGAAGAAGTGACCCAAATGAATGAACAGTTTTATCGAGCCTTTGAAAATCTTGATGTAGGACTGATGGATTCAATTTGGGCACACCAGGAATATGTAACCTGTATTCATCCAGGTTGGAGCATTCGTGTCGGGTGGCCGGCTGTCAGAGATTCATGGGTGGTGATATTTAACAATACCTTCTCCATGGAATTTGAGTTGACGGAATTACAGGTGCAGGTTGCAGCAGACATCGCTTGGGTGATTTGTACGGAAAATATCGCTAGCCGTGTGGGAGAATCTCCTCAGAATAGTCGAGTTGTAGCCACCAATTTATTTGAGCGTATCGGTGAGGAATGGAAAATTATCCACCATCATGGTTCGCCCTTGATGGAATAATGAAGGGAGAAGCTACCTAAGCCGTCGTATGTTGAACCGTATGACCCCATTCTTCCACAATTGTGTCACGTTCATCCATGGTCATCGCACTATATTTCTTGAACATGCCGAGCCCGCCTTTTTTCTTACGCCACGTCAGAAATAGTAAAAAATGTTCTTTGCATACAGACTGCGTTCCAGCCGGGGCATAGAGTTGCTCTGTGCATCCACCAATTAAACAGGATTCTGTACTCATGTCTGGTCTCCTTCGAATGGCTCATAATAGCTGTGTAACCCAGGAAGTATGCCCAACTGAGAGGCCCCAAGGCAATCAGTATCGCCTCCCGGCCCATCCCATCTACGAAAATAATTGAGCAGCATTTGATTCCCTTGCGTTCTCACGCAAAAGGCGGGTATCGTAGGTTCCCTATTCTCATGGAATTGATGGAAAAATCTATTTATTGTGCCCTTCAGCAAAGGAGTGTGTTTTGTGTTGACAGCTAAAGATGTGTGGGAAAAAACAAGAGAAGCTGCGCTGGCGGCAACTGATGAAGATGAAAAGCCGCTTCAAGTTGATTATGCGGCATTAGAAGGAAAAATGGAACGAGCCTTGGCCGGACGAAAGATTGAGTTGCTCCATATCAATACATTCCTTCCGGAAGGCTACGAAGATCAGGGCAGATTTAATACCATTGTCATGACCAGCGGAAATGTCGTGTTCGATATGGTTATCGGTGATTCCTATTTTCGGTATGATGTGTTTTCCTGTTGTGATCTGGATAAGATCCAGTTAATTGATGGGACGTGGGATAATAAAGAAAATCGCACACAGGATATGTTTCTGAGTCTTCGGCTTATGCATGGAGACGAAGCTCATATTTTATTGGCATTGAACGACGATCAACGGGAACCAGTCTTAGCGATCGCCGATAAGATTTCTCAAGGTCGGCATCCTGAACGCGTTTCCTAACTCATAATTTAGGTGATCAGGTTCCTCCTTGATCTCTAGAAGCCTATTGAAGTTTGGTGAAGGGCAGGGCACCGACAATAGTGGAAAACTTTTCGCCTTGAGTTTCTACTTCCAGTCGGGGGCCAGTGGACGTGAAATCCTGCAAGTGAAACCCTAAAGCAATGGGTTTTTGCAGGAGGGGAGCAAAGATTGCACTTGACTCTCATCCAATCTCCCCACTAAATTCTCACTTTTTTTAAAGACTTCTGTTGAGGCCCAAGCTAAAAGGTAAATTCCGAGAACTATCAGCCACACCGAGCGAAGACCGGTGAGCATTGAGGTGTACTCAATCATCCCGCCTGCCATGGCCCCGATTAGGTTAATGCCAAGTGGATAGCCAGTTACAGTTTCCTTCTCAAAAAGCGTGCTGAAACACACTGCTGCAAAAAAGACGGGGAGGCCAATCAGCAATACACAAAGTGCTACGCGCGCGACAATGTCTACTTCAAAAAGTGTGTGAATTGGGAAGAAATAATTGACAAGGATAAAAACTATCAGCCCTATCCACGAGAGTCTTAAAGACGGGGAAATTTTTTTCATCACAGCTAAATTTGCTAGAAAAATTGTTAGCAGCACCGAGCTGAAAACGACTGCGTTTACGCTCCAGGTATTTCCAAACACTAGTGACAAGCGAACGATGGCACTCGACTCCATCAGTGTAAATCCCATTCCAAGAGCTAAGAAATTAGAATGAAGACCAGTTGCCGGATGGAGTTTCCTTAGCAATATAAATGCACATAAAATAAGAAACGCTACGACGCCAAAAAGCTTAATATACACAGGCGCAATCGTGGGATGTTCTAGATAGATAAAGGGCCAATCATCTGTCACAACTAACCCCTGTCCGTAAGCCTCTACTGTTGTCGTCTCATCCTTAAATTCGGGAGCACCCTTGGCTCCAACAATAATCGTATTAAAAAGAAAACCGTTATCTAAAGTTTTAATTCGAGTACTGTCTCCAAAAGCTTCTCTGACAGTGGAATACAGGCGCTTATAAAGCCAAGGTTTAAACACCGAGTAATAAATCCCAACCACACCCCTCTCGGTAAGAAGAGAGCGGACGTCTTCAAGAGATTCTACCGTGTAGACGTAGCTTTCAAGGCGGAGGTTTGCTTGGTTGTTGAGAAGGGTGAGCGAATCAAGTGTCCCAAAAAGAATGAGATCGTATTTTTCCTTGGAAGTACGAACGTAATGACGACCGTCATCTACGATAGTTTTTACCCTTTCATTCCCATAAGGATTGTTCGTGTTGTGCTCCTTCCCTAAAGAAAGAATCACAGGGTCAATTTCAACAGCCGTGATTTCCTCTGCACCGTTTAAAAGGGCTATATTTACATCGTTCCCAGTTCCAGCTCCAAGGATTAAAACTTTCTTTGGAGGTGCACCGTTTAGTGTCTGATAGAGCTGATATGGATAGCTCCATTTCTTTTTCATCAGCTCTTGCATCTCCACTGAGCTTGGCTCCGTGGATTTAAAATCAATCCCAAACTGATGAAAGCTAGAGTTTACCCAAACACGAATTCCCCTACCCTCTTCAATGTCGTGCTGGGTGTAGTAATAGGGACTCCAGTCAGAGGGATAAGGCGTTTGGGAAAGAATTAAAAACAGTACCCCCGAAGCCAAATACATAAGCTTGTTTAGTTTTGCTGGAACTAACACTAATGCCCAAAGAAGCATCAGTACCGGTGGCCAAACCCAAGGCGGAATTGACAAAAGAGAAGAGCCAACAAAGATTAGCGTCCCGGCAAGGGAGCCGGCTATATCCCAACCATAGGCACCTAATCTTGGATACTGATCCATCGCCCGGGCAAGCGATTGTCCCATAGCGACAAATGGCATCGCGGAGCAAATAAAGATGATTGCAGCAGCAGGGAAAAGTGGAAACGTAGTTGCCTCACCTTTAATGTTTGCATATTGAAGCCAGTAATGAACTGCGGCTGCTTCTTCGTAGATAACAATCCCACGACCAACCATGATGAAGAGAAAAATCAAACCCAAGCCGAGGGGAAGCGCCCAACTTAGAGATTTCTGCTTCTGACATATGCACCCCACACCCATGCCAAAAAATGCAGCAATCAGTATCAGATTCGTGAAGTAAGAAATCGCCCGTACCTCTGCAGGGATCAAACGAATGAAGGCCAGCTCCAGAATAAGGATGGAAGCTGAGATAAGAGCTATATGCCAGGCTGGGGCTTTGGAATCAGTCATCGTACAGATGATTTATGAGATGTTTTGGGGATGGAGTAATCATGTATGGCTCTCAGATTTGCAAAGATGCAAAAGGAATATTCCCAATATAGGGGAGTAAGAACATGAGCGAACGTGTACTTAGAAAATATTGTCGGTTGTGATTCTTGAGAAATTTAATGTTTTGTACTCTCCGAGAGTAGCGTCGGATGGTCTCTTTGCCCATGGATCAGTCCGACATGTCTTCCCATCAGGACGTGGCGCTGGGGAAATGCGCAAAGAGGAAAGGCGGTTGGAATAGGCTATCTGCCAGAACTCGTTGAATCAGAGCTCCAGGTGGGGTTCGGGCGGGCACACCCATGTGCGTGAGAATCTTGGCTTCACTGCGGAAAATTTGGTTGTGGTTCTTGGGATTTTGATTCTGGAATATTTCTCAAACTATTATGGTTAAACAGAGAGGGGCATGTGTGAGGCGAAAGCAGAGAGAAAAAAGAGGGGAAACATTCTGCTGTAGGTTAGAGTGAACTCCAGCGTTTCTGTTCAAGACGATCAAGCAGTGAATGGAAGGGAAGAGACACGAGCAGGCACGCGCCTGGCCTGAATTTCAATTTCTAGCTGCGTGTCTGGGTTAGTGAAGTCTCTCAACGGAAACCCTAAGGCAATGGGTTTTTGCAGGAGGGGAGAGAAAGTCGAACTCGCTACCCATCCGACTTCTCTTGTGCCAGAGAAGAGTTTGCCGCCAACTTCTGGACTATCCTCTGCTGTCCCCTCGACCACTAAGCCAACGAGTCTTCGTTTGACCGATCCATAGGTATCCATTCTTGCGACGACTTCTTGTCCTGGGTAACACCCTTTTGACAGGCTAAAGGCGATTCCTTCTAGGTTGGCTTCGGGAGGCACAATCCGGTCATTGATATCCGGCCCCAATCGAGGCAATCCAGCTTCAATTCGTGTGGTTTCAAGTGTCATTCTTCCAATAGGTTTGAGTCCTTCGGGCTCTCCTGTCTTCAATAGGTGCGCCCACACAGATGGCAATACTTCAAGAGGGACGAATAGCTCAAAATCGGGTAAGCCTGTTTCTTCAGTCCGAGTGAGAAATCCATTTGACTTTTCAAAGGAAAAAGGGAGTGATTGGAGCGAAGCCAAATTCTCGACGTCTAGTCCGAACGCGGCTTCCAGAATCTCTGCCGCTTTTGGTCCACTGAGAAGAAGGAGTCCCTGACTCTCGATGTTTTTAGCCATCTTGGCTTTTGTGCCGTAGAGAAGAAATTTTCGGAATGCCGCATGCGTTTGTTCGCCGACTTCCCCGACATCCTCAATTACTACTTCCTCTGGCCGAATCAATACTCGAAAATAGGACAATATTTTGCCCTTATGATCCATGAAAACCGAATATCGGCCTTGCCCGGGTTGGAGTGGCAGAATGTCTTGACTGATGATACTTTGCAGCCAGGTGATCCGATCATCGCCCCTGACAATGACGCTTCCTCGAGATGATAAGTCTGCGAGGCCAGCACTCGTGTGCAGAGCTTCATATTCTGCTTGAGGGTTGCCATAGTGAATAGGAATTTCCCAATCTCCATAGGACTGAAATGCGGCTCCTAGCGCGCGATGTTGCTCGTGAAGAGGAAGAGTATTCATGAAGAGGTTGAGGAGGTGACTTCCTCAAATAATGCGAGAGTGCGTGCTGAGAACTCATTGCGAGAGACTACTTTTTGAATGCCAAGGTCCTTCGCCAACTTCCACGTTCCGACTTCTTCATGATTAGCAAAAGCCAGTATCGGCAGTGATTCAGTTTGCTGTGAGGCTTTGAGCGCTTTCAGGATGTCTGGTGTATTCAATCGATCATCGTTCATATTGACAATCATCCCGATCGGCTGACTTTTGAGTGCCTTTTCCTGCCAATCTTCGGAGCTACGGAGTCGCTCAAGCTTATAGCCTGCTGGCTTAAATGCATCACGAATCTTGGTGTAGAAAAAAATATCACTCACAGCAACGAGAATAGTTTTCGTATCGTCCATGTGAAAATAGCCTTAGTATATGAAAGGGTTAATTCATTAACGTGAGAATGCGCATCAACGCTTGTTTCGCAGTCTTATATTCTGGATTCAGCGCCAAGGATTTTTTGTAAGATTCAACCGCTTGGTCCCATTCCCCTTGTCGCTCGTATACCCGGCCAAGGTTCATATGAGGAAAGTTTGGGTTTTCATAGCGTTTGGCGTTCATGGCTTTTTCCAGCCAAGGGATTGCCTCTTCGAGCTGATTGAGTTCGATGAGATAGACACCGATGTCGTTGTAAGGATTTCCAAAGTCCGGATCTTGGCGAATGGCTCGATGACATTCCTCTATGGCTTCATTCAGCTGCCCCATGAAGCTGTAAGTCCAACCCAAGAACGTATAGGCTTCTGCAGTGGGGTGTGTGTCAAGAGATTGTTTATAGACCTCGACAGCTTCTTCTAATTGCCCTTTCATTTGGAGCTCATACGCTTGTTGAAATAAATTCCAGGCGGCGATCTTATCTTCTTCTTTACCTTCGCCTTGGTCTAAAAAATCTTGGATTTCCATAGTTTTCTTATCTGCGCTTTCTACAGGGCTGTCCCTCATTATTCCTCTTTAAGTTTTTGTTGAACGAGTTCTGCTGCGCGCCGGCCAGAGAGGAGCATCGAGCCAAAGGCCGGCCCCATGCGTGGCGAGCCATCGACGGCAGCGACCGCTAGGCCTGTCACGAAGCAATTGGGGTAGATTTCACGGGTATTCTCTACAACAAGGTATTCGGATTTGGCAATCCACATGGCACCATTTCCTGGAATTTTTGCATGAAGGTTGCGGCGATTGAGGAGATCGACTACGACCGCATCGTGTCCTGTGGCATCTACGACAATGCGGCTTTCCAGAGCGATTGGATCGACATGAATAATATCATGCCCGGCCATCTCTGCTGTTGTATTGTTCACGACAACACCTTCTAACGATCCGGCTTCCCGCACGATCAAGTCTAACACGCGTGTGAGATTCATGACTTTGGCGCCGGCTTCATAGGCCGCAGCAATTAATCGGGCTGTGGCATGAGGGGGGTCAACGATGGTCATGCCATCGCATTCTTTAATCACTTTGTACGGAATACCGAGCTCTTCCAAGATCGAATCAGCTGGTGTACAAATGGTGGCCTTGTTCATGAGGTAACCACCAGACCAAAATCCTCCGCCAAGTGCTAAGCCTTGTTCGATCAATAAGGTCTTAAAGCCTTGCTGAGCTAAGTCTCTGGCACACAGCAAACCTGAGGGGCCAGCTCCGACAATGATGACGTCACTTTCAATAAGTTGATCGAATTCTTTGTAATATTCCCGGGCGATATGACGCGTCACATCACGTTCACGGAGGGGGGCCATTTTCATCTGACTCATATCTGTTCCTTAATAAAAACCCGTCCTACAAATAAATTTCGCTACCGGCTTTTCGGAATTCTTCCGATTTTTCTTGTAACCCAATCAGGATGGCTTGGTCTTCTTCGACCTTCTTTTGTGCAGCATAATCTCGCACATCTTGGGTGATTTTCATCGAGCAGAAACTGGGGCCACACATAGAGCAAAAATGTGCCCCCTTCGCAGCTTGAGCTGGGAGAGTGGCATCGTGATAGTCTCGAGAGGTCTCTGGATCCAATGACAAATTAAATTGATCTTCCCAACGGAATTCAAACCGTGCTTTTGAGAGGGCGTTGTCCCGAGCTTGTGCCCCTGGGTGGCCTTTGGCCAAATCTGCTGCATGTGCAGATATCTTATACGTAATGACGCCGTCTTTGACATCTTCCTTGTTAGGTAAGCCTAAATGCTCTTTGGGAGTCACGTAGCAGAGCATGGCACAACCGTACCATCCAATCATGGCAGCGCCAATTCCGGAAGTAATATGGTCATAACCAGGGGCGATGTCTGTCGTCAGAGGACCCAAAGTGTAAAAAGGCGCTTCTTGGCAGGTGCTGAGTTGTTTGTCCATATTTTCTTTGATCATATGCATCGGAACATGGCCTGGGCCTTCAATCATCACCTGCACATCATGTTCCCAAGCAATCTTCGTTAATTCTCCAAGAGTCTCTAATTCTGAAAATTGCGCCTCATCATTGGCGTCAGCAATCGAGCCGGGCCGTAGTCCATCCCCCAGGCTGAACGAGACGTCATAGGCCTTCATGATTTCACAAATTTCTTCGAAATGCGTATAGGTAAAATTCTCTTGATGATGAGACAGGCACCATTTGGCGTGAATAGATCCTCCGCGAGATACAATCCCGGTCATACGACGAGCAGTCAAAGGCACATAGGCTAAGCGGACGCCAGCATGAATCGTAAAGTAATCCACGCCTTGTTCGGCTTGCTCAATCAGGGTGTCTCGAAAGATATCCCAGGTGAGTTCTTCCGGCTTGCCTCCCACTTTTTCTAAAGCTTGATAGATGGGGACAGTACCAATCGGGACCGGAGAATTTCGGATAATCCATTCACGGGTCTCATGAATATTTTTCCCGGTGGAGAGATCCATCACTGTATCGGATCCCCATCGTATCGACCAGATCAGCTTTTCAACCTCTTCTTCTATGGAAGAGGTAACCGATGAATTGCCGATGTTGGCGTTAATTTTCACAAGAAAATTTCGCCCGATAATCATCGGTTCTACTTCTGGATGATTGATGTTTGAGGGGATAATAGCCCGACCTCGGGCGACTTCGTCTCGCACAAATTCTGGAGTGATTCGAGAAGGAATTGTTGCGCCCCAGGCTTGACCTGGATGTTGGACGACACCTTGAGCTTGTCCGTTTATTCGAAGCGACTCAGCTTGTTCGTCTCGAGCTTGATTCTCGCGAATGGCAATAAATTCCATTTCCGGCGTGACGATGCCTTTTCGCGCATAATGCATTTGTGACACATTCATGCCAGATTTAGCCCGAAGCGGCTTGCGACTCAACGCAAATCGAATGGCATCCAGGCTTGCATCGGTCGAGCGTTCGCGACCATAGATTGAGCTGACTTCAGGAAGCTTCTCAACATCGTTGCGACCTAGAATCCATTCTTGGCGTAAGGGATGCAGACCTTGTCGAACATTTATCGGTATGTCTGGATCTGTATAGGGCCCAGAGGGATCATAGACGGTAACGGGTGGATTCGGGGTTGGAATATCTCCATTAGGACCTTGGGTAGGAGTTAAGCTGATTTCCCGCATGGGCACCTGAATACTGGGATCTGATCCGGTCACATACACCTTGCGAGATGCAGGAAACGGTTCAGTGGTTAGGGTTGAAGATGGTGTTGCGGTATTATCCGCCTTGACGGGAATAGCTTCTTTATTTGGCGAAAGGGTCAGATCGCGTTGTGGAATGCTCATGGTAGGATCCTTTCTCAGGATGACCGGTTATGGCGCAGTGGACAAGTCTCGAATGGAGGAAATAAAAAAAGCCACATTCGGTAAGGAATGCGGCCTAAACAAATTAATTCTCATTGTGCCGCTTCCCTACGCTGGTATTACCCAGGTCAGGTATGAGGGTCGTCCAATTTATCTTGGACATCTCAGCAAAACGCTCCCCTAGCCTTGTAAAATCAATGCTAACGCTCAACCTGGGCCTTGTCAATGAGTCAAGCGGGCCTCTTTTCATTTGATGAGAGATCGTCAGCATTGGGCATTTGAGCTTTTTCAAACGTATTTGATTTGATACAATAAAAAGTCTACCTGTGCTTTTCTTGAATAACGAGGAACTGATGAACCAACTGTTGAACCCAACGAGTCTAGATACTAAGGAAGATAATGTGAACGGGTCCGCAAGCACTGAGTTGCCCATCGCCGATTATCAGGATCGTCCGGCTGAGGAATTGTTTGACCGAATTGTAGAGGCCAAGAAAAGTCTTGGTGATCAGGTTTTAGTGCTCGGTCATAACTATCAACGCGATGAAGTCATCGTCCATGCTGATTTGCGTGGGGACTCTCTCTTGTTGTCAAAATTAGCGGCTGAGCGGTCTGAATTCCCGCACGTCGTGTTCTGTGGTGTGCATTTTATGGCTGAAACGGCAGATATTCTGAGTCGTTCGAAACAAACAGTAATCTTGCCGGACTTAAATGCAGGCTGTTCTATGGCTGATATGGCGGCAATTGAACAGGTTGATGAATGTTGGGATGCCTTGTCTAGGATTGTCTCGGCTGAAGACGTTGTGACTCCTGTGGTGTATGTGAACTCGGCTGCCGATTTGAAGGCATTCTGTGGAGAGCACGGCGGGATTACTTGCACCTCATCTAATGCCAAAGCGGTTATGAATTGGGCTTGGTCCAGAAGAGAGAAAATTCTCTTTTTCCCAGATGAACATCTCGGGCGAAACGTCGCGAATAAAATGGGCTTTCCTCAAGAGGACATGATTGTGTGGGATCCCTTTAAGGACAATGGAGGGAATACCGAGGCGGCTATTCGTCAGGCGAAACTTATCCTTTGGAAAGGTCATTGTAGTGTCCACCAAATGTTCCAACCCGCTCATGTGGACTATTTCAGGAAACAGTATCCTGGGATTCAGGTCATCGTGCACCCTGAATGTCATGAAAATGTGGTCAATAAAGCCGACCTTGTAGGATCCACGGAATTTATTATTCAAACTGTTTCCAAAGCGCCAGCCGGGACGGCCTGGGTTGTGGGAACCGAATTAAACTTGGTGAATCGGCTGAAAGCGGAGCAAACCGACAAAAAAGTCTTTTTTCTCTCGCCGATGGTGTGCCGGTGCGCGACGATGTTTCGGATCGATGCTCCTCATATGTGTTGGGCCATGGAAAATTTAGCGAAGGGGCAGGTCGTGAATCGCATTTCGGTTCCAGATGATGAAAAAATTCTAGCCAAGATTGCGTTGGAGCGGATGATGGCTCAGAGTTAATCGCCTTCCTTTTATTCGTTTCCCTTTCCTCATCATTTGATCCATTATCAAGAGACATCTTTTGATTCCCGCTCTCTGCGATGATGTGGGCTTGCCATCAGCGTTGTTTGACGGGTTTCTAGGCCACGGCTAGAATGCATTTGCCTTTTTTTATGCTTTTTCGAATTTTTCGCTATGGACTATAAATCAACATTGAATCTTCCCAAGACCGAGTTTCCGATGAAGGCCAATTTGCCTCAAAAGGAACCAGAGCGTTTAGCGTGGTGGGAGCAGGAGCGGATGTACGAGCGCATCCAGGCGTCTCGCCAAGACCGTCCTCTGTATATTCTTCATGACGGTCCTCCATATGCCAATGGGCATATTCATATTGGGCATGGGCTCAATAAAATTTTGAAGGACATCATCATTAAATCAAAAACGATGGAAGGTTTTCGTGTGCCCTACATTCCAGGATGGGATTGTCATGGGCTGCCGATTGAGCACCAAGTGTCTAAGCAGCTTGGCTCCAAGAAAAAAGATTTGAGTGCGGTAGAGCTGCGAAAGATTTGCCGAGAATACGCACAGAAATTTGTTGAGATTCAACGAGATGAGTTCCGTCGTTTGGCCATCTTTGGCGATTGGGATCATCCCTATCTGACCATGGATCATGCCTATGAAGCGGCCATTGTTCGTGAGTTCGGGAAATTTGTGGAAAAAGGGCGGGTGTATAAAGGATTGAAGCCAGTGTTGTGGTGCACGGTGGATCAAACGGCTCTAGCAGAAGCCGAAGTGGAATATGAGGATCATCTCTCTCCGTCGGTGTATGTGAAATTTCCTTTTACCGTTGGGCCAACTGAAATGGGTGCTGAGCAACGCCTGGATCTTCCTACGGTGAAGGGATTGCGAGCGGTATCGGCTGTGATTTGGACGACGACTCCATGGACGCTTCCAGCCAATCAAGCCATTTGTCTGCATCCGGATTTTGACTATGCGGTGCTTCAGGTCGATGATGAGGCTTATATTGTTGCGGTTGGGTTGGAAGACACCTTTGCTAAAGCATGCAAAATTGAGAAATTTGAGGTCCTCGGTAAGAAAAAAGGAAAAGATTTTGAAGGGTGGACGTGCCACCCTCCATTTACCAAGAAAGAGGTCCCCATCCTCAATGGAGACTTTGTTACTTTGGAGCAGGGGACTGGGTGTGTCCACATTGCTCCGGGACACGGGATGGACGACTATCTTTTAACCTTGAAATACAACAAACCACCGTTGCTTACCGTGCTGCCCAATCAACAGCCATTAGATATTCTGGTGCCGGTCAATAATGCAGGACGGTTTACGGATGAATTTCCTGAATGTGCTGGGCAGCCCGTCTTGGAAGCCAATTCTGAGATTATTGACCTCTTGAAATCCAAGAAACTATTAGTTGGGGAAAAGAAACTTGAGCATTCATACCCGCATTGTTGGCGCTGCAAAAAGCCGGTCATTTTTCGGGCGACCCATCAATGGTTTGTCTCGATGGAGGAAGCCAATCTCCGGCAGACTGCCCTCAAGGAAATCGATAAGGTGCAGTGGTTCCCAGAGAGAGGTCGCGATCGTATTCATGGCATGATATTGAACCGTCCAGATTGGTGTTTGTCGCGTCAACGTATGTGGGGCACGCCTATTCCCGCGTTTTCGTGTGAAGTCTGTTTTGCTCCTCTTGCCGATGCCAAAGTCATTGAGCACATTGGAATGCTCATGGAGAAGGGCGGTGCTGATATTTGGTTTAGCCGTCCTGGGAGCGAATTGCTGCCGGCTGGAACCACCTGTGCGCAATGCGGTCACGGATCGTTCAAGAAAGAACATGATATTTTAGATGTGTGGTTTGAATCTGGTGTGAGTCATGCGGCCGTGTTGAGACCTCAAGGTGCTGGCTGGTATCCCGCAGATTTGTATCTTGAGGGGTCCGATCAACATCGAGGGTGGTTCCATAGTTCGCTGTTAACCTCGGTCACGACGGATGAACAAGCACCCTATCGGGCCGTGCTGACGCATGGGTTTGTCCTAGATGGCGAAGGCAAGAAGATGTCGAAGACGGCTGGGAATGTGATTTCCCCACAAAACATTATCAAAGAGTCTGGTGCAGAAATTTTACGATTATGGGTCGCCTCGCAGGACTACCAGGAAGATCTTCGTATCTCCAAAGATATTGTGAAGCAGTTGATGGATGCCTATCGAAAAGTACGCAACACCTGCCGATTTCTTCTGAGTAACTTGTTTGACTTTGATGCAACTGTTCATGCAGTGCCTCATTCAGAATTGCCCGAGTTGGACCAATGGGCGCTGTGGCGATTAGGGCAACTAATCGAGAATGTCAAAAAGGGGTATGCCCAATTTCAATTCCGACAGGTCGTACATGAGATCGATTACTTTTGTTCGACAGATATGAGTGCGACGTATTTGGATATTCTCAAAGACCGGCTCTATACTTTTCCAACTAACTCGCCACTCCGCCGTGGGTCCCAGACGGTTTTGTTTGAGATCGTGACCGCATTAGCCAAACTCATGGCTCCGATATTGAGTTTTACTGCTGAAGAAATTTGGCAGGTGTTGTCAACTTCGAAACAGACAGGTTCAAAGTTGCCGAGTGTCCACTTGGCAGAATTTCCCGTCTCGCCAAAGGTATTTGCGAACTCTGATTTGCACAGCTCGTGGGATTATTTATTTCAGGTGCGAAAAATTGTTCAGGGAGCTTTGGAGAAGAAACGACGGGATAAAGTGATTGGCTCGTCGTTAGAGGCTCAAGTTCTCTTGCGGGCGACTGAAGCAAAGTGTGCGTTGTTACAACAATATTTACAGGATCTTCCTGCGCTCTTTATTGTCTCCTGCGTGGCAGTGGAACCGATAGCTGAGGTGATAGAAAAAGATCATGAATTGGTGGATATCAGTCTTGGTGTGGTTATCGACGTCGTTAAGGCGGAGGGTGAAAAATGTGATCGATGTTGGAATATTAGGAACGATGTGGGGGGAGAGGCCGATTTTCCCACTCTCTGTAGTCGCTGTGTCGAGGCGTTGGTGGGAGTCACATGATTCGCAGATATGTGGTGTTAGGGTTCGTGGTGTTGGCTATTATTGTGGTCGATCAAATCACGAAAATCTATATTGATAGTTCGATGTATCTCCACCAATCGATCTCAATTATCCCCGGGTATTTTAATCTCACCTATATCCGCAATCCAGGAGCGGCATTTGGCATTATGGGAACCATGAGCAGTGGATTTAGGATTATCTTTTTTTTTCTGACGTCTGTACTAGCTATGGGCCTACTCATCACCATTTTTTTACGGCTAGATCCACAGGATTGGTGGGGCCAACTCACCATTGCGTCGATCTTTGGTGGAGCCATCGGAAATTTTATTGATCGTCTTCAATATGGTGAAGTCATTGATTTCTTAGATTTCTATATTAATGGCTATCATTGGCCAGCCTTCAATGTAGCTGATTCGGCCATCAGTGTCGGTGTGGTCTCCCTCCTCCTCTTATTTGCCTTCGAAAAGCGAAAACCCGATCTCACTCCACAAGAAGACTCGCAATTGTAACTGGTTATCCCCTGGTTTTTGAGGATATATACAGGTCATCCGGAGTCTAAATTGATCTCTTTTCTTATTATTTTAGTGAGTGCTGGGGTGAGTATGGGGGCTGTTCCTCAGGTTCCCTCGAATGGATGTCCTTCATGGGGGACGCCTATTCATGTTCATATTTATGGGATCCGTAATATGGAAGGAACAGTTAAGGCTATATTGTATGGTCCAGGTCCGAAAACATTCTTAGTGAAAGGGAAAAAAGCGGATAAAGAGCGAGAGCCAGCCGAAGAGGGCTCAATGACACTTTGTGTGTCTGCTCCCGAAAATGGTCAATATGCTGTGGTCGTCTATCATGACGAAAATGATAACCATAAATTTGATCGCAATTGGATTGGCCTTCCTACTGAGGGTTTTGGATTCTCCAATGATCCCACCTTATATTTAGCCCCACCCAGCTTTGAAGAGGTAGCGTTTGAGGTGAATAGGCGCATCACTCATGTTGATGTGAAAATGAAATATGACTAGACGGTAATTCCAGAAGCTGGATTATTTTCGTGGGAATTTTCAAGAAAATCATAAAGCGGATGCGAAGAGCCCAGCATGCCAGGGAGCAGCAACGGAGACTTGATATCGAGTAGACACTGCGCTCTGGTCTGACTGTGACCATAGAAGATCAAGGAGAGTGGCTTATCTATAATGATATTTTTGTTGATAGAGAATACGATTTTGCTATTCAGGAAGCGTTCAAGGCCCGATCTTCAAAAGAACTGGTGACAATTGTGGATATAGGTGCCAATGTCGGTTTTTTTACATTGAAGGCGACAGATTGGTTACTACGAAATTCAGATGTAGCGAAGGATTTTCGAATTGTCTGTATAGAAGGAAGCTCAAGAGTTTTCAAGAAATTACAGAGACGATTAACCGCCGAGAGTTTTTTGGCTGACCGCCTGACCATGCTGCATGGTCTTGTCGGACAACGCCATGGACAGGGAAAGATTGTAGAAAAACCCTTTCATGCCATGAACAGGGTCGATATTGTCACAAAATCGAGAGAACGAGGTGTGCTCGTCCCTTATATCAATTTGCCTGAGAAATTGGCAGACATTCCAGAGATAGATTTACTCAAATGTGATATTGAAGGCTCGGAGTTGGGATTTTTGGAAAGTAGTTCAGAGATCTTTTCCAAAGTGCGCACTGCGGTCTTTGAGCTGCATGATTACAATTGTGATACGGAGAAGTGCCGTCGGATCTTAAAGGAAATGGGTTTTTTGCAGTGTCAGACGTTACGACAAGTCCCTGGTGAGTTTTCCCTAGAATTTTATTCGAGGAAATAGATATCCATCGCCTTACGCACCTCTTTCAGCTCCTTGCTGGAGAAGTTCTCGTGCCTGCTTGGTGATTTCCCAATTCGTTTCATCTAATTGTGCATCAGGCAGATATTGAGAGCCTTTGCTAACGAATAACAAATCCGTTGCCCACAACGATCCGTCCTTTCTTCGAACTTGAGAGCAGAAATCCATAGCGCGGAAGCCCATACTATCCATAAATGCCATGACCTCTAAGATTAGTGGGCAACCTTGGTTGATGGGAATCAATGATGTTTCCATCAAGACGAAATCCGTATGTTTCAGGAGAGCTGTGGCACCTTTGAGTACTTCTAACTCATAGCCCTGAACGTCTAATTTGAGAAAATCAATTTTTTGAAAATCTCTATGAGCTTCCAGTAGGCTGTCTAGAGTTGTCAGTGTTTTTTTAAGACGTTTCCTCGCATAGGGGCTGGATTCTTCAAAAACTGAACTGCCTGTTTCCATTTGGACAAATTCCACTTCTTGTCCGGCATTGGCTCCTAATAAAGCGGTTTCACAAAAAACTTCTCCGGAAAACCTTTCACACACTTCCTTGAGTCTCGGAGCTTTTTCCTTTTGAGCCTCTACCATCAGGACTTTGGTAGAAGGAAAGATTTTTTTGAACATGTTTGTCCATTCTCCGTGGTAGGCCCCCACATCCACAGTGGCCGATGGGCTGAACCCCCTGTGCTTAAGATCGTAGAGGGTAGACTCCATATTTGGATACGGAGCCTTCTCATGCATGATCAGGCCAACTTTATAAATTAACTTTCTGATACGCTTTGACGTAAAGGGTCTGATTTTATATGCGAATTTTTTTATCATGGAATTTCCTAGATATCCTTGGCCGATACAAATTAGATTGTGACGATAGGAATCTTCATCTATTGCCCTTTGTTCCTCATGTTTTAAGTGTAGCGGGTGAGAATAGCTTTGGTGGCGTCTGGATATCGGTCATATTGATGAACAGTATTGGGGATTTTTTCGCCGTCGACGAGGATTAACCCATCTTCAGTAATGCTCCAATGTTCCCTTTTTGTGGTTTGCATCGTGAGGATAATGCCAGCACGATTGGGGATCACATGAATATTTGGAACGAGTTGGTCCCAAACAATCAGATGGTGGGGTGCTTGATCGATGCCAGCTCTATTACAGCATCGAAGATTTTTCGTAATAGATTCTGTAGTGATCTGGAAATGCTTGTGCATAATCGATGGACAACCAATGATTGTCCCACCACAAGAAATATGATTGTGCCCGAGTCTCTGTAAGGCTTCCTCTCCAAGCATCTCCGTAATCCACCACGAGTTCTTTTCGCAACTTTGAATTCTCGTATGTTCAGCCTCGAGAAAGTAATAGATCGACTCAGGTTGAATATCAAAATCAAAGGGATCTCGCTGAAAGATCACGTCACGAACATCGGTCATCATCACATTTTCGTAGTCAGGAGCCAACGTACCAAGAATGTCTCGAATGAGAAAATGGCGTCTGAGGTGAGCGCACGCGTTTTTGAACGCATACTTTTCTCTGAAATCCATTGTGAGATTGCCTAACAGAGGATAGCGAGCGCATGCGGCGTCAATAAATTTCCCAATTTTTCTGATTCGCTTTTTTTTCATAGGGCGCTGTTCGCGAAAGAGATGAATTTTGATGTTCCCTACTTTTGAAAAATTTGAAAGGGCTGAGGCATCTTGTTCGCGGGTGATGTAGCAAATGTCACCCTTGAAACCGCTTTGGTTGAGGGAATTAAAGAATGGCGCTAAATCAGCCTCCGAATATCCCGTTCCCATGGCTAAAATAAGATTTTTTTTCATTGGATTCTTGGATGATTGATCAATGGAACGTTCGTTGAATTTTGAAGCCCGATGAATTCTCGAGAGCGGAATTTAGTGTGAAATATGAGATTGGGTTTTGTGAGGATAATATCGAAATTTACGTTTCAAGAGAATCCCCTACGTGTCTCTTTTGAGGAGGCATATCGCTCGGCATTCTCATGGTTCGGGGGTTACGGTGAGTCTATTTGGCAGATGTCTCCGGTACTTGTAGCGAGGATGTCCTAAGAATTGATGAAGGAATGCCTCCCTGTCCCATGGAATGCTCATATCGAACTGCGGGAGCCCCCGTATTATAAGGAATCCCTAGATGTTGGCGGACATCGGCTTCGAGCCAGTCGCGCAATCGCACGAGTTCAGGAGAACTCAGATGGTCAGTATAGACATAAGAGGTATATTCGCCTGGTATGCCTTTGTAGTATTCGGCAGTTTCCCGGTAATCGACGGCCACGCTGTGGAGCCGGTCACCGGTTTTATTATATGTATACGTCCAAATGCCAGGTTGGGTTTCGATCGCTTCATCGAAGTAGGGTGTTCCAGGGTACGTTGTAATAACCGTGGAATCAAAGTCATTAGGTTTGACTTCAATAAGCCAATCTCTTGTTGCTCGAATGGTTTCTTCTGATTCTCCAGGATGCCCAACCGACATGAGGGCTTTTACTTTCAAGTTATGACGTTTAGCAATGTCCATACAGCGAGTATTATCAGCTTGAGACGCTTTTTTCTGAATATTCGTCAGGATACGCTCGTGCCCGGATTCAAAGCCAACAAGAACCCAGCGAAATCCTGCTCGATACATCGCTTCTGCTTGTTCGTCAGTAAAGAGCTCGGCTTTAATGAACCCACGAAGACGAAACTCGGTGCCAAGATTTTTTTGCGACTGGGCAATGAGGTTCATTAATTCAACAAACTTTGGGTTTACGTTCAGTTCATCATCATAAAACATGAACCCTTTGGTGCCATAGGTCTCATATAGGTGTTCAACCTCTTGGACAATGCTTTCAGAGGTTCGCATACGAATACGTCGTAAGAATGGACTCATCCGTCCTCCACAGAATCCACATCCGAACGGACAGCCTAATTGAGCGATGAGAGACAATGCGCGGACGCCATCAATTTCATATTGATAACTGTCAACATCGAGGAGATGCCTGGCGGGTAAAGGAAGCTCTGTGAGGCGTTTGTTGGTTAAAAATAATTCAGATTTAGGATCATCTCCGTCTACTAGCTTTGGTGGGTGATCAGTGAGGGCTCTAAAAATAGCCTCTTCCCCATCTCCGGTAACTAGCACATCAAACATTTCACTGAGTTGATTCAAGCCTGTGGTGCCACGGCCTGCCTCACCACGTTTTTTCTCATACAGTTGTGCGGCATGGATTAAGGTGACATGCGGCCCGCCCAAAATGATGCGTGCATCGGGTTGAACTTCACGGATAGCTTTGTGGACCTTGGATGTTGCTGGCATTTGAGGCGTTGTGGCAGTGAGGCCGTAGCAGGCTGTACTATTCCTTTGTGCGTAATCATGTACAACTTGTTCGAAATTTTCCACGCCTGAAAGATCTAACATATCCACGGTGACTCCAGATTTTTCAAGAACGGCGGCGATTTTCAGAATTCCAAGGGTCATGAACACCCGTTCGTCTAATAAGAAAATTGATGGAGGGGTGATGAGGCAGATGTGGGAAATCATCTTTTTGACTCCTTGCAATAAAAGGGGACTTTCTTCAATAGAATTTTTTTAGGCACTAAGTGTAGGTTACGTATGAAAATCATTTAAAGAATTTCTTTGAAATAGGCGATGGTTTTCTTTAACCCTTCTTCTAATGAGATCAGTGGTTCCCACTTCAACAACATTTTTGCCTTTTCGATATTAGGACGGCGGACTTTTGGGTCATCAATGGGAAGGGGAAGAAACTCAATTTGACTAGTCGATTGAGTTTTCTCCAAGACCATTTTTGCAATATCTAATACGGTCAATTCATTTGGATTCCCAATGTTGACCGGATTATGTACTGATTCATGGTTGGTTGCTATGCGTCCAAATTGGACATCACGCTGAAATTGCTTATCTGTTCGTTGATCATGAGGTGGAGCAAGGAGAAGTTTAATAATACCTCGGACTAAATCGTCGACGTAGCAGAAGCTGCGGGTTTGTGAACCATCACCATAGACAGAGAGGGGTTTGTTCTGTAATGCCTGCACGATGAAATTTGATACGACACGTCCATCACCAGGCCGCATTCGCGGACCATAGGTATTGAAAATTCTTACCATTCTGGTATCGAGGCCATGGACTCGATGATAGGCCATCGTCAGGGCTTCTCCAAAACGTTTGGCTTCGTCATAAACCCCGCGAGGGCTAATGGGATTGACATTCCCCCAATACGTTTCGGGTTGGGGATTTACGAGAGGGTCTCCGTAGACTTCTGATGTGCTGGCTACGAGAAACCGCGCTTGCTTTGCTTTGGCCAAGCCCAATGCCTTGTGCGTGCCATGAGCTCCTACTTTCATGGTGGCAATAGGGAATTCTAAATAATCTTGTGGACTGGCTGGTGAAGCAAAATGCATCACGGCATCAAGCGAGCCGTCAACGTGTAAAAAATCACAGACGTTATATTCCAGAAAGGAAAAGTTCTTGTTGCCGAGTAGGTGACTAATATTTTCTGGTTTTCCTGTAATGAAATTATCAAGCCCAATAACCTGATGCCCTTCCTTAAGCAATTCTTCACATAAATGGCTTCCTAGAAATCCAGCTCCCCCCGTAATCAGAATTCTCACACTGCCTCCTTTAAGATATTGATGCTACGATTATTGACTCTTCAAATTTGCAAATAGTGGTTCTAGCCAATAAAGATGTAATAAGGGGGGCTAGGCGTAAAAAGTACATAGGAAATAATAGACTGATTTTTCTTTGGAATTGCGGTAGGAGTAAGTACAAACCATACCGCATTTTTTGAAAGAAATCTAGAGGAGGGGATTAAAGAACGAAGCCTGGAAATGATGTTTTTTCACCAAATGATCATATTTCTCAAAAGAGCAACATTCAGGGGAACTCCCCCATGTTAACTTGGTCAAGAGCATCGTCATTGAATGGTTTCTTCGTGCCATGCCTGAAACATGAGGAGACTCCATAGGAGGGTATCATAGTCTTGCCATCCTGAAAGGTGTTGTTGCCAAGCGCGATGCACCGTTTCTGGTTCCAGTAAGCCTTGATCACGTATGCGTGTTTTATCCAATAAATGTTCTGCCCAATCGCGTAATGGGCCTTTGATCCATTCCGAGACTGGTACGGCGAAGCCTTTCTTTGGGCGTTCGGTCAGTTCAGGAGGAACGTATCGTTTCAGTACGTTTCGGAGGATAATTTTCCCCTTGTTACCCTGTAACCGCATAGAAAGGGGGAGACTCCAGGCAAATTCGACAAGCCGGGTGTCCAGTAATGGACAGCGAACCTCCAGGCCGACCGACATACTGGCGCGATCGACTTTAACCAGGATGTCATCGGTCAGAAATGTCACGAAGTCTAAATGCATCATGCCTTGAACGGGATTTGATACTTCTGCCCAATCCTTTGGGTTGGTCAGCAGACACTTTTTTTCTTTTGCATGGAGAACATAATCTTGAATTCGTCTGCATCGAGCGTGTCTTAGGGCGACGAGATTTACCGGGCTGGTTGCAGCAATCCACCGAGATTTTTTTTCTACCCTCCCGAAGAATTTTTGCCATTGAGGTATTTCATCAGTTGGTGAATTTCTTGGCGCCCCTAATAGATTCCAGCTCGTTTTCCCGATGGATGTCATGCCTTCAGCCATCCGTCGGCGAAGCCAGAGAGGCCTGTCCCCCCAGGTTTTCCAGCGTTTGAGGCATTCAGGATATTTGGTATATCCAGCAAAGAGTTCATCGCCCCCGTCTCCACTGAGTGCGACCTGAACGTTCTGTCGAGCTAATCTTGAAAGTAGTACGGTTGGTATTTGAGAGGAGTCGGCAAAGGGTTCATCGTAAATTTTGGGGAGCTCAGGAATAACGGCTTGAGCATCCTTTGGTGAAATATAGAGTTCAGTGTGATCGGTTCCAAGGTGGCGAGCGATTTCCTGAGCATGTTGGGCTTCATTATATTGCGATTCCCAAAACCCAATGGAGAAGGTCTTGATGGGCCGAGGACTGATGGCTTGCATCATGGCCACGACCATGGTGGAGTCAAATCCTCCCGATAATAAAGCCCCTAGGCTGACATCGGCGATCATTCGACAACTCACGACATGTTGCAACAGCTTTTCTAGGGCGTCGGTGCCATCTTCCAAAGAACCGGTGAATGGCATTCGCTCACCATTTTCAGCAACGGTTCGTGCTGACCAATACGAACGGGGGATCGAATTCTCCAATGCGCTTTTGGAGTTGATCGTGATTAGGTGTCCTGGCGGGAGTTTGCGAATGCCCTGATAAATGCAAAAAGGCGTTGGCACCCAGGAGTATTTGATAAAGAGACCAAGAGCATTTGGATCAATCGGTGCGTCAAATTCAGGATGCGTACGTAGTGCTTTGAGCTCTGATCCAAAGAGAAAAGTATTATGACACCACCCGTAGTACAATGGTTTCTTCCCAACAGGATCTCGAACTAATGTGAGGGCCTCTCTCTCTCTGTCCCATATCGCAATAGCAAACATGCCAATAATTTGCTCGAGGGTTTTCTCAAGACCCCATTCTGTTATGGCTCCAAGAAGCACTTCAGTATCTGAATGACCTCGGAATTGAAACCCATCCCGCTCAAGTGTTTTGCGCATTATTTGGAAATTATAAATTTCGCCGTTATAGCTCATCACGAAGCGACGGCAGGCTGATGTCATGGGCTGATGTCCTTCGCTCGAAAGATCTTGAATAGAAAGACGTCTGTGTCCCATAGCTACTCCTGCCTTGGGATCAGTCCAAATTCCGACATCATCAGGGCCACGATGTACAAGCGCATCAGTCATCTGATGCGAAACGGATTGCATCCATTCATTTGAAGTCAGATGATGTGGATTGAAGAAACCGCAAATTCCGCACACAGCCGGGCATTCCTCTCAAAAGAGAACGAAGTTAAGATTTATTGCGGAAGTAAGGTCTGAAGGTATTGCGCTGCAATTGCATCGATGTCAAATTCTGCTGCCCGTGCCCGAAGTTTTTCTGTATTTGGGGGATGTTCCAATGTACGAAGGATGGCTGCAGCTAAGGCCTTGTCATCTCCAACGGGAACTAATGTGCCAAAGGTTCCATTGTCCAAAATTTCTTGTGGGCCGCTACGACAATTTGTGCTGACAACCGGGCACCCACATGCAAGGGCTTCAAGTAGTGCATTGGGAAGGCCTTCCAAGCGCGATGATAAAACAAAGACACTTGCTTGTGCCATGAATGCATAGGGATTGTCCTCAAATCCGGGCAATGAGAGATTAGATGCAATCCCTAATTCCTCTGCGAGTTTTTCGAGAGTTGGCCGTTCGCGGCCTTCACCAAGAATGATGAGTCGCGCGGGGCGTTTGGCATGAATATAGGCAAATGCCTTTAAAAGCGTAGAAAAGTCTTTGGCGGGAACCAATCGACCGACGGCTAAGATGATGGGGATTTCTTTATTATTTAACCAAGAATGGGAAATGGGCAGGATTGATTGGGCTTGGATGTGCTCAATGAGCATGGGATTGTAGATGGTGGAAATCCGTTTTTGGGAAAGACCTGTGCAAGCCGAGATATCTTCAGCGACGCCGTGAGAGACAGCAATCACGAGATGAGCATGTGGGTACACTTTTCGTATTAAAGGCCTCGCAAAGCGCCAGCGCCATTTTCTAGAATTTTGAATAACTGTGGACATCGTGGATCGTTCGCTAACGACAATTCGAGTTCGAACATCAGCACTTTGTTTGGCCCAAATCGCCACAAGGTTGGCGTGGGTTTTGGCTGAAAGGAGAGCATCAGGCTGTTCTCGAACCAGGTAGGCAGTCAAATCAGAAAGATAGCGAATGGTTTTAGGTGGTTTTTTTGGCAACAGAATTGGCAGGAGGAGAGTGAGAGCTAACCTGGGATTTGCTATGAGCACATGAAGGCGGCTAAACAAATTTTGCGAGGGTTTTAAGGCAACTACATTGATAGAGGGCGGAACGGTGTCGAGAAAGGCTCCTTTAGGTTGGCACAGAAGAAGGTCAACCTGGTGTCCAGATGTGACAAAGGCCCCTGCCAAATGAAGCATCACTCGTGCAACACCTCCTCCCTCCAACGAGGGGATAAAGATTGCGAGATGTTTGGGATGCGTGAGAGAATGGTTGTTGATCTTAATGCCTTTCGTTGCCCTGTGCGAACAGAATTGGTCTTAAGCAAGAAACGTCATAATGAATGTTACAGGTCTATGAATTCTTTTTAGGAAATAATTGTTTTGGTAGAGTTGAAAATACATGTTTACTCAATGCCGAACTAAAGAAGTATTTTCCAATGGTCCAACCCATTTTTTTTCGAGCAGTCCAGCAGGCTTGGAGCCATTTTTGACTGAGCGCATGAGAAAATGCAGGTTCGGCATAACGGTGAGTTTGAGCGTTGGCCTGTTGTAATCGTTCTAGCCATTCTCTCGCCCATTGGAGATAGTTAGCATCAGGGACGAAATGAGATTTTCGCATACGAGAGAGAGTTAGGTGGGGCTCCAGGTCTTCCTGAGAAAACGTTATGCCTAATTCATGGAGTTGCCCACTGATAATCTCATGCTTTTTTGTATCGCCGAGGTCTGTCGTTTGTTCTGTAATTTGCTGTGGGTGAATTCGGCCATAGACTAGGCATTCCGGAATGTTGCCGAGTTTAAACTTTTTAGCAAGACGGACATGGAGCTCATAGTCTTGGCAGCGTGGGAAATCGTTGCGATATCCATATTCTTGCAAAATAGCGGTCCTTGCCATAATCGAACGGTTGCTCATGGCACACCGAAACAAAAATTGCGCATGAATGTCATCTGCTAGCGCTGGTTGCCGTTTTACTTTCTCTAAAATACGTCCTTGCGCATCCATCATGCGGCACCAGCTTCCTACCTGGGCATATTCTTGATGGTCATCTAAAAAGGCTATCTGTTTTTCGAGGCGCTGAGGGTAGGCACGGTCGTCACTATCCAGCATGGCCATATACTCCCCGCGAGCAAGTTCGACTCCTTTGTTTCGGGTTTTGGGAATGCCAAAATTTTTTTCATTGCAGACGAGTCGAATTCGTGAATCCGTGTAGGAACGGATTCTATCTACGCTGTTGTCCGTCGACCCATCATCGACCAAAAGGATTTCAAAATCTGAAAATGTTTGAGCAAGAATACTCTCAATGGCCTCACCGATATATAGCTCTCGGTTGTAGACGGGAATAAAAACGGTGACTTTCGGGTTTTTGGAATCGACCATGGTGGAGAGTAGAATAACTCTATTGGTGTATGAGCCTGTGCCTCATTATATGCCTCAAGGCTTTATCGTGTTATTGAAATGTTCGTTTGAAAGATTAGATGTAACCATGTTTATGACCTAAAGACTCCCATGATCATGTGTATTGTCAGATGCCACGTGTTTGCTACAATTGCATGGTTGAGAAATAGGATGATCGCCATGCCTCTTCTCTTCCATGGTCTCTATGAATGGCCGGCAAATCTTATACAACCTATCACGTAATTGCCATAAGCAAGTTTTTTCCGGTTTTGCGGTCTTGAGAAATTCTTGATGATGGATTTGAGTCGATCTATTCAGCAGTCCTCTCCATTTTTTTTGAAACGGGTTAAATATTTCCTTTCGCGATTGTTTGGTACTAGACTGCAAAAAGCCAAAGGCATCTATTTTGTCACGGTCAATGGACACCGATTTAAGCGACTCATTCTATGCGATTCTTTTTTGGCCACTGAAATTGAACAGCACCTCGATGATTATAGAGAAAGTGGCTATTTTCCGCCGGTTGTCGCTCGATACGAACATGAGATTTGGCTCGAATATGTTGAAGGTACTTCTGTGCGATCTGTTGATGAACACTTTGTTCTGAAACTAGCGGAATTTTACGCCACAATATATGGCAACAACCCTATATTACTGAATACAAAAGAATCGTCTTTCCCTGGAAGACTCGTTCAGGATCTTCGCTTTCTTCACCAAATTAATGTCTTAACTCAAGACGCCTATTCTGATCTTCAAATTGCGGTACATGATTCGATGCCGCCACAGGTATGGGTGGGTGATGAGTATACCGACCCGGTCCTTAAAAACTTTATCCTTCGAAAAGAGAATGAGCGGATTTGCGTGGTGGATGTTGATGGATTATCCGGAAACCAACTCTTAGGAATCGGAGTGGCCAAAGCTTGTGCCCGTTGGCTGGGTCCGTATCAATCCTTGTTCTTTTCCGCTCTGTCTAAGAAGGGAGCCCCTGATTTTCAGGCCTATTTTAACTTTGTCGAACTATGCTTTCTGGCCAAATGGATGAAACGCGCCTTTCTGGAGCAGGATTGGAAAGTGATTGACCCCTCTCTATTTGATCGATTTCGCCATTCCTAGTTTTTTGATCTGTTCTTTGAGACTTCCTGCCAATTTTCTTCTTTACGAAAATTCTTCCTGTGCGTTGTATTTTTATGTTACTTGGGTATTTGGAAACAACTTAGATAGGGATTGAATGACGATTCAGGGGCATCCAACGACCGTTGGTTATTTTTCGAGATAATCTTTTAAAGGGTAGGGACTTGTTTGATCATGGAAGAGCATTTTCTTGCTGGGATTTACATTGACAATAATGTGTTGGCCACGACTTCTCCAACGATTTGATTACCGGCAGCGGAATAGTGACTGCTGCGATTGGAAATTAAGTCATCAAGTGAAGAAGTATCCGCTTTTTGCATGAGCTCTGGTGCTGGGTCGATCAGATCAAAGTGAGCCTGTAATTCTTCTAGGAGATCTTGATATTTTAGTTGCCGTCCATTTTGTAGTCGTTTGATTGGTTTTTTTGTTGGGAGATGGACAATCATGAATCTTCCCCCTTCTGCTTCGACTTCACGTTTAAATTCTTCAATGATTCGCCACACGATTTTTCTGGACATAGAGTCGCGGGCAAAAAAGTCATACCCTTTTTTCCTATGTGAGAATTTAATGGTCATACCCGTCATGATAAACGAAGCAAGTCGACTGGCGTATATTGGGTGATCAATATAGTTGGCTTCTTGATAGAAGAACTCATGATCTTTCAATGTCCAATTTTGAAAATCTTTGAAGATAGCAATAAGGTTTTCTGGTTGAACGGTTGGGACATTGAGAAGATGCAGCGTGTCATTCTTTAGGAGGAATCGCGGTTTTGTAAAGATTATTCCTGTTCCAGGACTGTATAGCATTCGTATGAGATTCATCGTTCGCTTGACGTTAGAGTTTTGAAATCCAAAAATCACGATGTGTGGTTGAAGAGGCTTCCCATGCTTTCTCCAACGAAGGAAAGCCTGATCTATTGCATACCCTTGTCCTCCAAGATTAATGACCTCGACTTGGCGACCACTGGCATTCATGGTTTTTTCAATGACAGCTCCCCAACTCTCTTCATATGAAACATCGTCTCCATGTGTAAAAGAGTCTCCAAAAATTGCAATGCGTAAGATGTCAGGCATTGGGTTTGGGCTGGTTTCTTGACGAGAGGAGGAGGTCCGTACTCCGGCACTGTTGGAAAAGTACAACCCATTAGCAGATTGGCTGTTTGGTCGCACGGCCCAACCAAGATCGGGGTCATAATGGGTATAACTCGTTTTCTGTGTTTTGTAATGCTCAAGTTTCTCTTTCAGACTCGTAATAGGGAATTGAAATGGTCGAAGTCTTCGATCAGCAACGGACACATTGCCATCACTGTCTGTATGGGAAAGAACACGTAAAGCAATTTCTCCTCCGATTGCTGTCAAGAAAATCGAAGCAACAATCAGGAATAGGCGAGCCCGTTTTTCGTTGCTGTTCATTAGTTCAGAGATGCGGAGTGGTTGAAATCCGCCTGCGTAGCAAGCGGGCGAGTGAGGTCATGGTCTAATAATCTTTGGCGGGTTTGATGAAAATCCGCCGTGCACGATCAAGCAACGTGAATCGATTGATCACGACGATAAATACTTTGCGCATGTGGTCTTTGGGACATTGAATTTCTCTCACGCCATGCCAGGAATTGCCTTTTCTGGCAAATAATAAACTGTAGTTTCCCCTGGCGTTGGAGACAGTGGCATGTTTGAAATCTTCAAATGCTGGTGCTGATTTACGCTCAAACTGACCTTCATCATCAAGAATGACGGTTTCTCCACCCCAATTTTCTTCCCAGTTCTCCTCGGTATTGAGATAGAAAATATGGGACCCAAGTTTATGCTTGGCATCGCAATGAGGTGAAACAGAACAGCCATTGGGTGTGTAATGCCAATGAAGTGTTAATTCCAATGAATTAACGTTGAATAACCGATGGAGAAAAGTCTGGTATTCCTTCCCTTGTAATTCGGCAATGAAGGTTTTCCAGGCTGGTGCCAGGGGAAGACCATCTTGGTATTCCAGAGTGAAACGGTCATGACTTTGTTGGCCATGCGCTCGTATGACTCCGAAACGTCTTTGAAATAAGGAGACATCTGGAAGAGTGGCAAGCAGTTGTTCATGTCCTTCAGTATTTAACAAGCCCTCAGGGTTGAGCCAGGGATAAGGCTTTTGGGCTTGAAATTTCCGTGGATCAATAGCTGAAAGGCGTTGGAAATTCAGATACGACATTCCTGCTTCCTAGCCTGAGATCCGTTGAAGCCAACGGCTTAATATTTTCTGAGACAATCGGCTGAATGTCGAGCGTGGCCTAAGACTTTCTCGACTTATAGGAGCCATTATTTCGTTCAATTGATACAGTATTGGGTCTGCAGTGCGGATTCGAATATTCGCAATATCAGCGTCACTGATATTATCCAGGTGTTTCATTAACCCTCGTAGACTATTATGATGTGCCACAATAAGGACGTTCTTTCCGCGCTGAAGTTCGGGTATCGCGATATCGTGCCAGAAGGGTAGAAGGCGTGCAAGCGTGTCTTTGAGGCTTTCACTTTGAGGAAGTCCTGTTGATTCCAGATGCGTATAGAGAGGGTCATTGCCGGGAAAGCGAGGGTCAACTAGGGCCAGAGGTGGGGGAGGCGCGTCAAAATCTCTTTGCCACGCGAGAACCTGTTTGGCTCCATATTTTTTTGTGGCTTCCCACCATTTTAAACCCTGGAGTTCGCCGTAGTGCCGTTCATTTAAGCGCCAATCTTTGTGGATAGGCGTATGAGATAACTTCATGGTATCAAGGACGATCTCAAGAGTTTCAATAGCACGATTCAGATAAGAGGTAAAGCAAATGTCAAACGTGAGCCCGCGAGCTTTAAGCAGTCTGCCTGCCTGCTTCGCTTCGGTAATGCCTGAGTTGCTCAATGTGACATCTGTCCATCCAGTGAATCGTTTCTCCTTATTCCATAGACTCTTTCCGTGTCGGAGTATTGTAAGCATTGCCATGCGAGTTAGGACGTAATGTTCAGTCGACAAGGCTCGTTCAACAAAGCAGATGGCGAATTTTTATCGCGTAATTGGCGTGAATGGGTGAAACCAGTGAAGCATTTGGAATGTTGCAGATTCTTAGGGAATCGTCAAAGGTTGATAGGAATATGCTAAAAACAGTTCACTAATTCAGTCATGCTGAAAAAAAGAAGCAAGATTGTCAGTTTGTAATCATTAGATTATTGATGACAGCTTAGGGTAACATTTTCCTGGATTTCCGACAATGAACTGTCTTGGGGGAAATGCCTACTTCATGACTCATAAATGAAGGTAGAGCCGTCAAAAATTTCATGATTGAGATTGCTATTTTGTTTTATCTATCCGAAATTCATCGGCTTCTTCTCTTCAGAAGGGCACATGTTTTTTCATAAGAGTCTACACATCAATAACAGCGAAAGACTTCCCCTCGCGACAATCGGCATTTCTGAATTTCAGGATTTCATCAATTTTTCGTCAGGAACGCTTGTGTCTCGCCCTTCCAAGCGACATGTCCGGATGCTTTATCTTGACGTAGGGGGACAGAAAAAGAAGTATTATCTTAAACAAACTGGCATGCAATCTATTAGAGTGGTGCTCAATGCATGGTGTCGACTTCAATCTCCTCTTTCGGACACGGCTCGTGAACAGTTACTCCTTGAGTTATTTCGTGCTCATGAAATTCCCGTGATGAATCCTGTGGCTTGGGGGGATTATAGGGTTCTAGGTTGGCCTGTAGCCGGTTTTATTTTGGTAGAGGAAGTTGTAGGAAAAGAATTTGTGGAGGTTTATCGAGATGCCTCAATACGAATTCGTCGGCGTCTCATGTGGATACATGGCGAGTTAATGGGAATTTTGCACAATAAGGGAATCGAGTCGAAAGTGCATCCGCGGGATTTAATATGCATTTCCCAGAACTATACGTCTTTTCAGAGCAGTGTGGTCGTCATTGATCGTGAACGCGGTCGGATTCGTCGGGAAAATATTTCGTTAAAGCACCGAGGAAAGACTTTGGCAGAGATTTGGGTTAAGGGAGCGTTTACTCTTGGGCGAGGGGAACGGAGTGAGCTTCTCGCATTCCTTTCTGGGTACTTTGGCGCGGCGGGTATGCATCGATTGAATCAGGCTATGCGTAAAGATTTGGTCAATTGGGTATTCTTCCGGGTTGAAAAAATTCTCGATAGTGACCAACGTTTTTTCAGCCTTCGTCAGGATTTCAAAGAAAGGTATGGGATTCCTCGGAAGTAGGGTAGTCTGTAGTAAAACCCTCACGGAAATTCTAGACAGTGTATAGGGGTATGTAGGGAATCATGATTTCATCACCAAAAACAAGAGCATTCACGGCTTTTGTGATTTTTCTGTCGATTGGAGTCCTTATTCTCTTAGGAGAAGTAGGGGTTCGTCTTTTTGTGAAAAATGGAGAAATCACGCCTGAAGTATTGAGAAAGAGATCAGTGCAATATGAACCTGTCATCTTTGCCAGGCATGCCTTTAAGCAAGAAGCCCGAATCGTGAATAACCCATTTGGAAAGAAGAAAAAATTGATATGGGAAATCAATGAACAAGGCTATCGTGGGGAAAGTTTTGACGTCGACAAACCTGATGGAATCATTCGGGTCGTCATTTATGGAGGGTCAGCTGTTTTTGACACGAAAAGCACTAAGGGAAAAGATTGGCCACATCGTGTAGAAGGTAAATTGCGGGAAAGGGGTTTTTCGAACATTGAAGTGATTAATGCCGGTGTCATCGGGCATACCTCTTTGGAGTCAGTTGGAAGATTATTCACAGAAGGCTATGCGTTCCAGCCAGATCTTGCTCTTATTTATAATGGATGGAATGACATCAAATACTTCAGTTCACCCAAGCCCGTTCTGCGGACCCTGCGTCCTTCGCTCCAGGGATTTGACCCGCGCATCCACAATAGTAGCTTCATTGATCGCTGGCTATGTGAGTGGTCTCAACTCTACACCGTGTTAAGAAGAATCTATTACAAGACTAAATTAAAGTTTGGGAAGGAAGGGTTGCGGAAGGCTGGAGATACACAAAATTCTATCGCCACTCTCAACCCTAACGGCTTTCGACAATATCAGCTTTCGATGGAAATGTTTGTTGATCTGGCTCGAAATATTGGCGCCGAACCCATTCTCATGACTCAAGCTCGACTTCCCTATGGGAGCAAGGTGCTTACGCCAGAACAACGAAAACGGATTGACTATCATCATGTCGGGTTAAGCCATGAAGCATTGGTTGAGACCTTTGAGCAGTTAGACGAAATTGTTCGGAAGGTGTCAGCTGTGAAAGAAGCTATTTTAATTGATGCGTCGTCCCATCTCTCGGGAAAAGATTGGGCGTTTGATGATCATGTGCATGTGGTGCCAAAAGGTTCTGACGCCCTCGCACAATTGGTCGCGGATCATCTCCAGAATATACTGAGGAAGAAAGGGTAAACCTACGATGGTAAGAGGAAATTTTCCCTTGAATTTAAATTCTGAGTTTTATGTCTATTCTCGTCTCGCAGGATGATCAAAACAATGCATCGCAAACATTTTTTTATGCCATTTGGCATTTGTAATTGGACGGTCATAGAGCGTTCGGTCTTCATCAATTTTCCGCCTATCATGGTTGGCATTGAACTCATGGATCGCAGCAAGTTCCCCGCACCATTTGTTTGATTCATATTGAGCAATATCATCTAAATACACACTGACCGTGGGAAGATATTTTTCGGCTGAACCTTTCAGGGCTCTGAGGGTTGATACTGTCGCCTGGTATCGATCCACATCGATGGCGATAAAGCCAATGGGGGTTTCATGGAGGAAGACATCATCCAAGAATCCATCGACGGTGTCTTCAATTTTCCCAATTCTGAGTTTAGCTTTACCTCGAAAACGTTGTTCAAGATCAAGAATATTGGCCGATGCGAATGCCCCAGGCGCCCAAATCTCAGGGTGATCCTTATGGGTAAGTGAGGGAGCGAGTCCTTCCCCAGATTCAAATCCCACTATATTAAAATGGATGCCATATTCTTTGGTGATTTTTGGAGCAATCTTCACCATTTTCGCTAATCCGTCACCGTTCCACACTCCAAATTCGCAAACTGTAGTGGATTGTTTTCCTAGTTGTTTGGCCAACACCGCTGCTCGTAACATGCCATAGGCATACTGTGGACGGGAAATGAGATCAAAATGTTGTTGCATTCCAAATGAGCCAAATTTTTTGACAAAAGCCATTTGGAGCACCAGTCCTAGTGGTTTTTGGAGTTGGCGAATTTTTCTCGGAAGGGTTGGTGGAACCTTCTGGTCTCGGAAGACATTGAGAAAATTTAAGTACGAGGACATGGATCAATCCTAGTCTATCAAGAATAAGAACAGTGGCCATTGTACAGAAATTAGCTTAGGTGTTCCCTTACCATTTGGTAAGCTTTAGCCTATGAAGTTCCTTTGAGTATTCTCTTATTTGTTTTCGTGCTTTTAAAAATGACTCAAGGATATGACGTGCTAGGGAGATGAAAGGTGAGTGGAATGGACGCTTTCTCGATCAATGCTGTGAGGTTCTCAATATTTACGTTTTTTAGGTAACTTGAATCTGGAGCTTGTTCAATCATTCTTTTCATAAGATCACCGATATACACTTCGCTGGGATGCCATCCATCAAACATGTAGGTGTCATTTAAATCGAATTGAACAGGATGAGAGACTGGAACGAGCATAATGTTGTTTTTCTCTAGTAACTTAGGGAATTCATTTTTGTAGTAATCCCACCACTGGTTTAAAGGAGGACTCGTTTCGAGTGCTTCAAATGCTTCTGTTGAAAATGGAGGCATGAAGGCATGCACTTCCACTCCTTTTTTTTGGATGAGAGACAAGGCTTTTACAATAAGGTTGACTCGCTTTTCATCAATAACGGCTGGAAGCGAGAATTCTCTTCTCGCCATTTGTATGCGGTCAATAATTGATGGAGATTCTCTGTCCACATAGATAGGTGTTTCCATAAATTCTAAAAGTACTTTTGGAGGGTAGAGACTACTTCCGTCTTTCCTGAATCCGGTTCCATCTATTCGAGCAAATGTTCCAATAGTTTCATGGCCGAAGACTGGACTCTTTAATGATGAGGTTGCTGCAAAGACTTTTTGGAAAGCACCCTTTTTAACGATTTGGCGGAATGCTTCAATGTGTCCCGCAAAGCTAAAGCGTTCATCTGAGTCATGAAGCCACGTGGTTTCCCCATAGTTTGTACGAAGCCACCAAGGATCAATGCCAATAATAAGGACTTTTGGTAAAGGTAGTTCCCCACGCATGAGCATGGCTGCAAAGGCTTCAAGGTCGAACGCATTTCTGAGTAAGCCTCCTCCGTTGTAAAACTCTGTTTCTAATGGATGGAACATGATGTCTCGTATTTGCATGACTCGAGAACTTCCAATGACTAAGATGGAGGGATGTCGGTATCGAATACCAGACAATTTATAAATATTAAACTGGTCAGAAAAAAAACGAGGGCCGTATATGGATTCATTGGCCGATGCTTGTTGCTGGTGAAGTGCGTACTGTGGAGCCCATAAATCGCCTGTTTTCCATAAGCCGAACTCCAGGATGATGCTGATAATCAGAAATGGGAAAAGAAACGTGAGGATGCGTCTCAAGAAGAGCCAAATTTCTCCCGAAGCATGTTTTTTGACTTTAGAATTGGAAATAGATGAATGGGACATGGCCAGTTTTGCCTACAAAGAGAACCAGAATTGAAATAATATAGTAAATACCCCAGCGTGTGTACCGAGGTAAGTTCGAAATTTCTAGGGGATGTTGCTTCTCGCGCTGCACCCAATCAATCACAAGAATTAGAAGGACATACCATAGACCTTTCGTGTGTCGTAACGGGGCAAGCCAGCTACTCGTTCCGATATGGGAAATAAAGCCGATGGCATGGGCAAAGGATGTGGCTCGAAAAAAAATCCATGCGAATGCTATGAGGATAAACGTTCTACAGATTTGAAAAAACTCTAATGGAGTTGGGAAAAAACGTCCCATCGCTACGACTTCTGTCTGATGAGTATGGGGGTCTCGTAAGGAAGGAGGGAGATAATACAAGCCATTCAAGAAGCCCCATATGATAAAGGTCCAGTTCGCACCGTGCCAAAACCCAGAAATCGTAAAGGTAAGGATAATATTTGAGAAGTGTTGTAGAGACGTTCTGGTGCGGTTGCCGCCTAGAGGAATATACACATAGTCACGGAACCAAGTGGAGAGGGAAATATGCCAGCGCCTCCAAAATTCTCCAATATCTCTTGAAAAATAGGGGTAGGCGAAATTGCGTTTGAGATCAAACCCAAAAAGGCGGGCTGTGCCTATCGCCATATCCGAATATCCGCTGAAGTCACAGTATATTTGTATAGCAAAATAGATTGTTCCCAAGAGTAACATTGGTCCTGAATAGGCTTCATAGTTCGAAAAGATTTTATCGACATACGGGGCTAAATTGTCTGCAATCACCGTTTTTTTGAAGAGCCCCCATAGAATTTGCCGTAATCCATCTTTGGCTTGTTCTAGATCAAAAACTTTTCGTTGTAGAAATTGAGGGAGAAGGTGACTGGCGCGTTCAATTGGGCCGGCAACAAGTTGAGGAAAAAAGCTGACAAAGGCAAAGTATGCGATGACATTATGTGTCGGAGTGATTTTCCGGCGATAGATATCAATAGTGTAACTGAGTGTCTGAAAGGTATAAAACGAAATACCAACGGGTAAAATAATCGCCAGGGTATGAAAATTTGCCTGTAACCCGATTGTCTGAAGAAATTCCATGGCCGAATTGATGAAGAAATCATAATATTTGAAAAATCCGAGTATTCCTAAGTTGGTTGTCAGGCTTATTCCAAGTAAGATTTTCCGCCTTCTATTCGATTGTGTTTGGTGTAATGACATCCCAAGGACATAATCTACGGTCGAATTAAGCAGGATGAGTCCTAGGAAATGCCAATCCCACCACCCATAAAAGATGTAACTAGCGATCAGGAGAAAGGCATTGCGTATTCCTAGGGGCTTGTTGGGTAAACTCCAATAGAATAAAAAGACGATGAAGAGGAATACGGCAAAAATAAGTGAGTTAAATTGCATGGATGTCTTTCGTGATGAAGTAGAGCGGCGGCATCCGTTTCAGTAGATTGTGGCAGGCTGCAACCAAACTGACGAGTTGGAGGGGAATTGCCAACTCGGTGGGTTGTTACATATTTGAGGGGTTCGTAAAATGAGACTTGTATTGGAGGTCAAAAGACGGTCTTTTTAGCCCTGTACAAGAGTTGCACTAAGGAAAAGGTACAACGGCACTGTCTGTGAGATACCCTTCTCTGACAAATATCAAAGACGGGAGCACCCAGGAAAAGAGTGCATATTTTTGGGATTGAATATATTGATAAATTTCATTTTCAAGAATAGATTCAATTTTTTCTTCATGTAATTCCACCACAAGAACCTTTGGCTTGTATTTTTCAAAATTAAGCGATCGCAGAACAGGTAATTCATGCCCTTCCACGTCAATTGTGAGCAAATCAATTTCTTGTTCTGCATAGGGCGTTTCGGCAAGAATTGCATCTAGAGGTCTGCTACGAATGTGCTTTACATCATACTTGAGCTTCTGCTTATTCTTTAACATCGCGTCAGCAAAGTTCTGATCTAGAGTGTTCAGCGAGCTATCATCTTTTGAACAATAATACTGTAAGTCCTTCTCTGAATCAGAGACGGCGGTACATAAATTTGTTGCATTTTTTCTTGCAATATTAAACATGTCTATCTTGAAATCGTCCATGTCTATATTTAGGCCTTTCCAGCCCTTTTTATGGAGGAGAAACGTGTTAGATCCCCATTTGGGGTGCCAACATCCAACATCAACGTAAATGCCTTCATTTTTTCGATGAAATATATTCTTGAGCACGATGTCTTCCCCAAAACCAGAATAGTATTGCTGTCCATGTCTTTTTAAAAAAAGCTCATATATGAGATAGAGTGGACGGAGAAACCGAGACTGCTTGTTGGACAGAAGACGTGTAGTATATCTCTTGTAAGGCTTACGGTATTTTTTTAGCGGGTTTTTCATGCCAGGGTTTGGCTGTCCACTTTTGAGGTCAGTTCAAAATAAGAATTTGATTCGATGAGTAAAATTATATTTCTTGGTTCTTCCGCCTTGTTGAGAGGATCAGAGCGCGTTGGTTGTTAGTCGGTATGGAGAAGAAATCTTTGCTGAGATGAAAAATATTCGATTATAAAAATTATTGAAAAAAATAACGAGAGTGGAATATACCAGAATTCAGAAGTTTGTTTCCAAGCTTCATTACACTGTCTAATTAGGATTAGAGGATTTTTCATGAGATTGAGCCTATCTCCTTTGCCATAAGAAAGTATTCAATGCACCGTAGGAATCTTCCCCTGGATTTTATTTGATGAATATCCATCATCTTCAGAAGCTAATCATTAAGTTCGCGAAACGTGTTGCCACTCTTGCAGCCTTGTTTTTCAAGCCGATACTGATTTTTAGATGGACTGGGATCCTGCCAGTCAAAAAAAAATCATTCCAAGAATTTTTTCCTGTTCCCTATAAGGACCAAGCGGTTTTTCCGAGGGAGGGTCCGCGATCAATTCGAGGAAATGCTGGCTGGCATGCGACTCCAACAAGCCCCATGGTCATGGGACATCTCTTGGAAATCCGGAACGGTCTCGTGAGTTGCTCTGGGTACGTTTTTGACGAATCGGGATATTTGATAGAAGGGGCTTCTCATCGCTTTAGCCGAAAAATCCAACGTGGACTGATGAGTCATCCTTATCACGTTATTCCTCCTATAAAAAAAATAGAGGGAATAGTCGCCGCAATTGTTGCCTCCAATCATGATGCCTATTTTCACTGGCTCTTTGATTTGTTGCCTCGACTGAAAATGCTATCGGATATAGGTGTAAAACCTGAGAAATTTTATTTGCAGTGCCATTACCGATTCCAGAGAGAGACTCTTGATTTACTTGAGTTAGTTCCTCAATCAAATATTATCAATTGTAGTGATGTGCCGTTACTCTCAGCCTCAACGCTTATTGTCCCCTGTCATGAAGTAATGGATGGTCGAGAGTTTCCTGAATGGGTGATAGATTTTATCCGAAATAGCTTTCTATCGAAGGTGGATAAGACAGAGATAACCTTTCCGAAGCGGCTCTATGTTTCTCGTGCTGATGCGTTGTTTCGTCGGATTGTGAACGAACATGAAATTCTTCCTATTCTTGAGGAATATGGGTTCACACTGGTGAAGTTGGAAATACTCTCTTTTCAAGAACAAGTAAAATTGTTTCAGGAAGCTGAGGCCGTAGTACTCCCCCATGGTAGTGGACTTGCGAATTTGGTCTTCTGTTCGAAAGGCACACCCGTGATCGAATTGCTTCCGACTCAGGTTCTTGATCATGGTTTTCGGCTAAGTACAGCTGCCAAACTGGACTATTTCTTTCTGAGTTCTAGAGAGGGGGACTCAACACTCATAGAAGGGGCGAGTCATTCAGGTAATATTCCTTATGACTTTAAGATTCACCCCAAAGATCTTATCGATTCACTCCAGCTGGCTGGAATTGATAGGGTCGACAGAGTAGGGGGACTGTCTCCATCGATGCTGACCCCGCAGCGCTTGAATCCTGAGTATGTTCAGCGCCCCGCTCTTGGTGTCAAATGAAAGCATGTTGTGGCCAAGGTTGTTCGGTGAGACCTGAATACCCGTAGCGAAATACGCGAGAATTGACAACAATCGGTTCTTCAGGAAAGATGATTGTTACCTGAGTAGCCAGAATTTTCATGTTGATGGTCCAGTACTCAAATTATGGAAAAAATTAACTCAACAGCGCCGCTGATAGCTGAAGCTGTATCTGAGCAGGGTCGGGAGCCGATAAGCGCGACCCATCGACTTCATAAGTTTTTGCATAAACGGTTGAAAATTCCACAAGGAATGACCCAACCCTTTCTTAGTGTTGCGAGGATTTTACGAAGTCCGGCGCAATATTTTATACGAAAACGTTTGGCCGAGGAGATAAGGGCTAATGGCGATCAGCACATCCATGTTTCAAGGAGAGACGGCTATCAATTTTTTTCCAAAGATGAGATCCCAGGAACGGGAGATATTGTTCAATATTGTACCTCATTTTATCAAGAATTACGGAAGACGCTTCCGCCAGATTCTTTGCAGAATAACCCCAAAAAAAAATATTTCAATGTCCTTCTTGAAGGAGTGGAATTTTTTCAGCATCCCGAACTCCTCCGACGCTTAGTTGCTCGTCCAATTCTTGATGCGGCCACAATTTATCTTGGTGCGGTTCCCCGATTGAGCGGGGCCATGTTGGTCTGGTCTCCTGAAAATGAAACGGCACGATCAAGTCAGCTCTTTCACTTTGATTACGAGGATCTTACGCAGTTAAAGCTGTTTATTAATATTTTTGATACAGCTGAAGATCAAGGCCCATTGACATTTCTTCCTGCGCATATTTCAGCTCAAGTTCAGAAGTCTATCGGGCGCATTCTCGGTCGTGTTTCTGATGAACGAATTTATCAGGCAGGCGGACAAAACCATGATCTCAAGCTTGTAGGGCCACGAGGTTCTGGTGCGTTCTTGGACACATCACGTTGTCTTCATTATGGTAGTCGATTTAATAAACGAGACCGTCTTATCTTAATTGTGCAATTCCTCAAGTTTCATTCTTCCTATCGAGGCTATATTCCATTTAAGGCACCTTCAACGTTTCCAAATTTTACTCCGGACGCAGTTCAAAGACTTGCTTTGGGGATTTATTAGAGTACGCTTCTATTTATGGTTTTTGTGTTAATGTACCTGGAGACCAATTGATGAGCTCTATGAGCTGTTATGGTAAATAACGCTATAAGATAATCGACAGCTGTATGCATGAAATCATACAATCTCTGAAGAATTTCTTGAATAATATTTTTGGTGTAGGTTTCACATTCAATAAAGGATAAATGCATGGTATCTCCAGCTCCTGTCCCCTCTTCATTGAATTCCTTTGCTTTGCCTGGTTCTCTCCCTATTCCTAAATTTATAGCAGAAATTGGATGTAATCATAGGGGGGATGTTGAGACGGCGAAGCAAATGATGGTTGTGGCTAAAACCTGTGGAGCGGATGTCGTAAAGTTTCAGAAAAGGCATTCTCGCGAGTTGTTGACTCCGGAACAATACAATGCTCCTTATGAGAATATTAATAGTTATGGGAAGACGTATGGAGAGCATCGAGAATTTTTAGAATTTGATCTTGAGACTCATGCCAAATTGAAAAGTTATGCAGAAGAACATGGCGTGGAATATTCTACTTCAGTCTGGGATTTGACCAGTGCCCGTGAGCTGACGAGTCTGAAGCCGGGCCTTCTGAAGGTTCCATCGGCCTGCAATAATCATGTGGCCATGTTAAAAGTGTTGCGGGATGAATTTGAGGGAGAAGTCCACATCTCTGTAGGAATGTCGACCGAAGAAGAAATTGAAACGGCGGTTGAGGTGTTTCAATCGTGTCCGCACCGGGTCGTACTCTATTCTTGTACATCAGGATACCCTGTCCCTTTTGATGACGTATGCTTGTTAGAAATTGTGCGTCTCATTCAAAAGTATAAAAATACCGGACGGGTTGGTGCCATCGGATTTTCTGGTCACCATAATGGGATCGCCATTGATTCGATTGCCACCGTATTGGGAGCCTCCTTTATTGAACGACATTTTACACTTGATCGAGCTTGGAAGGGGTCTGACCATTCTGCTTCTCTTGAGCCAAGTGGTTTTTCACGATTGACTCGTGACATTAAGCATCTCGGTCAGGCCTGGACTTTTCGGTCTGCTGAGCTGCTTCCCATCGAATTACCTCAAAGAGAAAAGCTGAAGTTCCGTCCTCGGTAAGGTTTCGATTCAGGTGAGGGAAAAGATTGTGCTGGATGTGTTAGCGGTAGTTCCTGCCCGTGGAGGGTCAAAAGGCTTACCTCGAAAAAATATCCGTCATTTACAGGGACATCCGTTGTTGGCCTATTCGATTGCTGCTGGCAAGCAGTCCCTTCGCGTTTCGCGGACGATTTGTTCGACCGATGATCTTGAGATTCAACAGCAAGCCCTAGCTTGTGGGGCAGAGGTCCCGTTTCTTCGCCCTCCATCTTTAGCTCAAGATATTTCTCCCGATCTTCCCTTGTTTCTGCATGCGCTTCAATGGTTTGATGAACATCAACATTGGAAGCCAGAAATTGTGGTTCATCTTCGTCCGACGTCTCCGATTAGGTTTTCTGGACAAGTTGATGAAGCGATTGAGTTGCTTGTCGCTCATCCGGAAGCAACCAGTGTTCGTGCGGTCTGTCCTTCCCCATGTACACCCTATAAAATGTGGCGCACTGGAGGACAGGATCAAGAGGGAGAAGCATTCATGGAGCCACTGCTTCAATTACCTGGGATCACTGAACCGTTTAATCATCCACGACAGGAATTGCCGGTCATCTGGTGGCAAACGGGAGGACTTGATGTGATTCGTGTCTCCACGATTCTCGGAGGGTCCATGACTGGAAAGAATGTGCTGCCATTGCTAACAGATCAAAACTATGCGGTGGATATTGACGGTGAAATTGGTTTTCAGGTGGCTGAGGCCCTTATGCAGCAGCTTGATTGTATTCGCCCAAAGCCGCATGAGATGTCCAATTCATTGTGATGTTTCATTTCTTTCTGCTAGTAGCATTCAGTCTAGCCCTAACCTTGTCTTTTTCACAGTCTGTTGAGTTTAGATAGGGTGATGAGTACTTCTCACCGTATCTTGATTTGTGGAGTAGGTTCGGTTGGGGAACGACATATTCGAAATCTCGTTACTCTTGGGTTCAACGATATCGCGGTTTACAGGACTAGAAATACCCCTTTCCGCGATGTGAATGTCTCTATTCCAATATACACTGACCTGAAAAAAGCCTTAACTGATTTTTCTCCCACGGTTACGTTTATCACCAATCCCACAGCCTTTCATGTACCCATCGCTCTGGAGGCCGCGCGAGCGAACAGTCATCTTTTCATTGAAAAGCCCATCAGTCACAATTTTGAAGGTCTTGAGGAATTATGCCGGACATTAGAATCTCACCATTGCCTAGCGATGGTCGGATATATGTTACGCTTTCATCCTTTGTTTCAACAGGTTAAAACATGGTTAGATGAGGGCTCTACCGGGGTTTTAGGTCGTCCACTTTTTCTTCGGACGACCTGGGGTGAGCATCTTCCCGACTGGCATCCGTGGGAAGATTATCGTAAGAGTTATGCTGCGAATTCGGCAATGGGTGGAGGACCAGCCCTGACGCTCAGTCATGACCTTGATGTATTAGTCTGGTGGTTTGGAGCTCCGGAAACAATCGTTGGATTGTCCAATTCGACCTCTCCATTAGACCTTGATGTTGAGCATAGTATTGATATTCTTTTGGGCTTTAACGAAGGGGTCACTGCTAATGTTCATCTTGATTTTTGTCAGCATCCACCAACTCGCATATGGGAATTAGTGTGTAGCCAGGGAAAGGTTCACATGGATATTCTTGCTGGAACGTTGACACGGTGGGAGTCGACGATTGGAGAGATCCATGATTCACAGTCTGGCTCACTCAGCCAGGCAGATGTGCAGACATTACCCGAGACATTCGATCGAAATGATTTGTTTCTCGATGAATTGCGTTATTTTTTCTCGTGTCTGGAAATTGGAGTACAACCGATGCCAGATATTTCTACTGGAGCTGAATCTATTCGTATTGCCCATCAGGCGCTTTCGAAAGGTGTGTCATGAACGAACCTGAATTTTCTCTGCAGGGGAAGGTTATTCTGGTCACCGGAGCAGGAGGCTTGATTGGGCAAGAAGTGTGTGATGCCTATGCTGCTTATGGTGCTACGGTTATCGCCATAGACAACCAAGCTGATGCATTAGATCGTCAAATTGAAACCTTAAAGAGACGGTATCCCGGACAAGATCTCTGTGCTATGGCAGCTGACGTGACTTCTGATGAGTCAGTTACCAATATTTTTCAACGTATTCAAGTCAAACATCAGAAGCTTGATGTCTTGGTCAACCTGGCCGCTATTGATGCGAAATTCGATGAGGGGCAGAAGGAAATTAATCTCTCTCGATTTGAGCATTATCCTCTTGAGCTTTGGGAACGCTCCGTTGCGGTGAACGCGACCGGGTTAATTCGTGTCACCCAGCATGCGGTACGGTTAATGCTCCCCTCATGTTCAGGCAATATTATTAATGTCGCTTCGACCTATTCGTTGGTGGCTCCCAATCAATCTCTGTATAAGACTGATGCTGAGGCTCCTCCCATATTTAAGCCCATTGACTATGTTGGGACGAAATCCATGGTTCCCAATTTTTCTCGCTATCTAGCCACGTTTTATGCTCGTGATGGCATTCGGTGTAATACGGTGGTACCGCACGGTGTCTTTAATCAGCATTCAAAGGCCTTCCAAGAGAATTTTTCAAAAATGTCTCCTCTGGGACGTATGTGTGAATTAAAGGAAATCCGCGGTCCCTTTGTATTTTTAGCTTCTAATGCTTCTAGTTATATGACCGGCAGTACGTTGGTAGTTGATGGCGGATGGACCGCCTGGTGATGGATTCTGAGACTCCCTGATTTACCCCAGGGCCCACAATTGAGCCTTTCAGGAAAGGTTTCCGATGATGAGGGGGTCAACTTCAGCTGGTGACTTCAAAAATTCCCTTGGTGATGCGACGCGTTTGAAGGCTCTGGAAGCGGTTGAGGATGTTTCGAAAATTTTCGACTCGACTCTCGACATCTGTCAATTCTATATCCGGAAAGATATGCCGAAGGTATTGATGGCGTTCTTGTCGGTTGTTGTTGCCCATATGAAAGGAGGCATTATATTGCCGTTTGATTCGACGCCATACAGCCTGTGTCTTTCCTGAGAGATATGCTCTCATATTCATTGCGGGTTGGTCGTTGAGGCTATTGTCAAATTGTTCCAGGACTTCAACGATCTTTTCCGAAGCAAAAGGCCCCTCTAAAAATGCGATATATTGTTGGATGAGGGTTTGTTGTGTCGCTGAAACACTTGGGTCAGGTTCGTAGCCTCCCTTCACAGAAATCCCTACGAGCGTTTGAAGTTCATCAAGGGTAAAAGCCTGTTGGCTCAGACTATTCGGAAGTGGTCTGTCGAATTGATCTGAGGTCAGAGGACGGTAGGCAATCACTGGTGTCCCAAGGACATAACTTTCAAGTCCTGTGGTGCAGCTATTATGGATTACCACTTGAGCTGCAAGGAGCCAAGGGACGATATTGCCCTCAAACACGACCTGGACGTTGGCGCAATCTGCTGTGGCTTCTTCCCAACTTGCTTTGCTCTCAGATGGATGAGGCCGAATGACAATAGTATGGTCTGGAAAAGATTGTGCAATGGTTGAAGCCATTGCTTGAAAGCTCTGGAATAAATCTCGATGATAGGTGGCGAGAGCAAGATCTTCTGCACTCACTGAAGATGGATCCGCCTTGGCGGCTTTGAGTATTTGTTGGTCTTCTCCTTTCCCAGGACGATGGTTATTAATGCGATCATAATTGGAATTGATCAAGATGAATTGGCCATACTGCTTGCGAAGTTTTTGGGTCTGTGCTTCCCAAAATAGCCGTAACTCTGGTCGTAATAAATCGATTCTGGGGTTCCCGGTGATATGGATGGGCGCCCCTTGATAGTCTGAATGGTTCTCCCAGATATGGCGGTTTTCCGGCCCCCAGGCCAGAAAAATTTCAGGTTTTTTAAAGACCTCCGCACCAAGCTTTTCTTTGATATACACTTCTGGTGAAGAATAGACGATGCCCTCTTCATCGCCCCCAGCAATTCTGTGTCCCAGTTTGGTTAATAAGCTATCGACGATAATATTTCGATCGGACAAATTAATGGCAAGGTAAATCGATTGTGGCAGAGTATCCATCTTAAGATGGATCTCACGTTTTGATCCCACAATGACAGAAAATCCTCGCTCTGCGGCAAAACAGGCGAGTAAGACTTTGGCATCAAATTCCCGATTAAATACTTCAACAGGAAGAATCAGGCGACGGCGAGGTGTGGACATTCGTCAAGGGCTACTTTATTCAGGCCAAGAGAACTTGGAACATGACATGGTCAGACAGGTGCATGGTCGAAGATTCCCAGGATGGTTTTAATTTTTTTTGCGACCCGTTCGGTTTCGCGTAATTGGGGGCGTTGACCATTTTCTATGGCTTCGCCGAATGGGCGAGCAATGCCATGTTGAATGAGTGAATCGTGCAGGATAGAGAGATCTCGACGTGGTTGAATGATTCCTGATCGAATCAGTCTAGCGCACAATCGTTCGATGCCCTGTTGTGGCCGAGCGGTTCCTCGTTTATTGAGGGGTTGGGATTGAGCTCGTTGAACAATGGCTTCACTGAACCGAACCTTCCAACTTGGTGGGTTCTCAGGCAAGGGAATGATATAGACCGGTTTTCCCAATGAGGCGGCTTCGGCCAACATTGATTCGCTTTCACCGGTGACAATGATGACATCCGCTCCTGCCAAGTAGGCGAGATAGGGATTGTCAGCTTGGTTGGGTTGCCATTGATGAACATGGTGTTCCGGCGCTAAGGCCGATTGTAAGGCTTGGCTCACATTGTTACTGGTTCTTGGAGATGTCACCGCAAAGACTTTTCCTCCACAGGTTTTGGCTAACTCTTTTAGCTGATTTCCTATGGAGCTAGCGAAATCTGAGGTCAAAGTGAAACGGGCAGTTGACCCACCGGCGATTAACACAATCCGAGGATGTGGAGATCCAGTAAATAGGTTTGGCCATCGCCGTGAGACCGAATCTAAGTTTTCCTGACTGAGTTCATTTAGTGGAACAAGAGTCTCTATGCGATGAGGGTGCGGAGTAAAGCCATAGTAAGAGGGGGTAACCACTACATCAAATAAATCGGCAGAGGCGCCACCTTTTCGACCGACTTGAATAATGCGGGTGTTCCCACCATTTTGCTCTCGAATCCATCTTGCAATAGGTGCAGGACGCCAACCTGTTGAAATCACGATATCCGGCCAGGGTGGTTCAAGTGCACATGAATTGAGTTTATTCAGTCCGATACAATTTGGAGGGAGTAAACTCCAAACGAGCTTCTGTGTGTTGTTCCATGAATGAAAATGGAGTTGCTTTATTTCATAAGGCCAACCCAGAGATTTAGCCAGACCTTCAGATTGGGTGGAATGACCCATTTTCCCATCGGAAAGTATCCAAACCCGAGGTGCAGTGGTTAGCCAACGTCCACCATGGCGAACTATGGTAGAGAGTTTGCCTTGACGGTTTGTTGTAGCAAAGGAAAGTCTCCAATGGATCGTTGGATGATGAATGCTGATAGTATGAAATTGACTTGCCCACCAATGAAAATTACGCAAACGACTTCTTAGGTACCAAGGAATTTTAGACGATAATTCTCTATCGTGGATTATGACAGAGACCATATGAGAGGCCAGTGAAAATATTTCCTCGAGTACCCAGGGAATATCTTCATCAGGCAGAAACGACAGTCCATTGGAACAATACACAATATCGTACTTACCATGAGGTCGTGCGGAATCTAATGCACACCAATTGAAAGGGGTGATTGTTACGGAGTCCGTTGGGGAAAATGATCGGTTGGTTTCCATTGAAGTGTTTTCTGCGGACCCCATTTGGTAATGCAAGAGACTTGGGTTGTCTAAAGAAGCAATGAGTTGAGACATGTCTCCTTTGCTTGGATCTTCTTTGGTGTGATGAGAAGAAGTCTGCCAGTCCACATTTTTCTTTGAAACCATTTTTACCAATTGAGGAAATTGAGAGCTTGGTTGAGTGCGACTAAATAATTGAAACGTTGCTTCATCAGCCGACTTTTCTAATTCATCCCAGACATACCCCACCGGGTTCTCTTGATAAACAAATTCTTGAGGAAAAGGGTTCCAGGGTTGGGTATGGAGGGCCGTAAAGTGAAGCACCTTGGACTTTCCAGGGACATATTCTTCATCACGTGCGTTCCATTCAGGCTCTAATTCCCCCCAAAAATTGTCAATGCTCAGGGCTTTATTCAACAGAGTAGATTTTCGATCATGCCTGACTTGTTCAATGTTCCAGACTGAATCCATTTTTTCACAGTCGAGGAGCATGACAGAAGAGTCATTTTTGGCAATGGTCAAAAACCCATGGTTTTTCATATCACGATCAAATAATTCACCAGGGTCAGCAAGATATATTTGATCGACATCATTGTAGATGGCTCGACCAGATCCACCAGCAAATTCCGGAATGGCAAAACGGTAATTGGTAAATCCCGTTAACCATCGGCGTCGGTCAAATCCAGTGAGTTCTTTCATGAGGTAGATTTCATAGGTTCGAGATGGGTCTCGTACCAAATCGATGGACCAGACAAACACTCGTTCAGCTCTGGCTTGAGCCGTTTCTGTGCCGACGAATATTCGAACAGGTGTTATTGAAGAGACTGAATCATGGTGCTTGGCTTCTAAAACAATTTTTTCTGGATAGAGTCGATACCCAGGAGGTCGGGAATGGGAGGTCTTCATAAAAAGATGGCTCCTTGAAGAAGACACTCAACTATTCGAGAGTAGGAAAACCACACGAACATGTTCGATGCAATAGTTACATCTTTGAAGATTGATAAGATCCTGACTGTTCCTTGAAGGAGCTATGGACGTTAGAAAAGCTTTGGATAATGGTCTCAAGTTGTTGAGGCGTATGGGCGGCACTGACACTACATCGCAATAGGCTTTCGCCATTTGGTGTAGCAGGTGGGATCATGAGATTCACATAGACCCCTTGTTCTAATAATCCTTGCCACATGCCTAATGCCTGTTCTTTTGATGGGATCATTGCTGCAATGACTGGCCCGACTTCTGCTCCCAATGTATACCCAATCTGTTCCAGGCCATCGTACAACTTTTGGGCATTTTCCCACAATTGTTGGCGAAGTTGAGGTGTCTCACGAACAAGTCGTAACGCAACTTTGGTTGATGCCACTACTGAGGGGCACGGCGATGCGGTAAATATATAAGGACGGCTTGTGTAGCGAATAAATTCAAATTCAGGGTGAACGCTGACCCCAAATCCTCCTGTCGATCCTAAGCTTTTACTAAACGTGCCGACAATACAATCGACCCCTTCCTCAACTTCTGCTTCCTCAGCCAACCCTCGTCCTCGTTTCCCAAGTACGCCTAAGGAATGGGCTTCATCTACCACTAATGTCGCCTCATATTGTTGTTTGATCGCAACGATTTCTTTGAGAGGGGCTCGATCACCCAACATGCTATAGATACCTTCGACGATGATGAGGGTCCGCTGACTTCGCTCTCCTAATCGGCGGAGTTTTTTATCTAAGTCAGCGACGTCATTGTGTTTAAATCGAAGAACTTCTGCGCCTCCAAGCCGGCACCCGTCATAGATGCTGGCATGTGAATCTCCATCCATTAATATCGTATCACCTGGACCTGCCAATGCAGAAAGAACTCCAAGATTTGCTTGATAGCCGGTAGAAAAGACAATGGCATGCGGCATACCGTAAAAACCTGCAATGGCTCGTTCAAGATCATTGTGACTTGAAAATGATCCGTTAGCCATTCTCGACCCGGTAGTGCCGGTTCCTTCTTGTGCTAAAGCTTCTTGACCAGCTTGAATACAGTCTGGATGAAAAGTCAGGCCTAAATAATTATTCGTGCCGACGAGAATAGTCGAACGTCCATTAATGACGCCTTCAGTGGGAGAATTAATTTTTTCAATGGTGAGGTGAAACGGATTGATGCCGTTTTGTAATATCTCTTCACGGGCCTGTTGGATAGAGAGAAACTTTTCAAATAAGGACATAATTTATGCTTTCAACAACATCTCAATTTCTTGTCCTAAATCTTTAACAGTGCGGATATTGGGCAAATTGTTCAAAGGAATGGAGATATCAAACTGGTCTTCGATTTTGAGCAACACCTGCATGACTTGAAGGGAATCGAGACCGAGTTCAGATACTAAATCAGTTGTTTCTTTCAGATGCCCAATCTTTTTGGCATAGGGCTGGAGTGTTTCTAATAGTTTCGGCAGAATGTCAGCATACGTCGTCATAATCGGTTCATGTTATATAAAAAAGGCTGTTAAGTGGAATGTGATCGGGTAGAGAACCTAGTTTTTCTTGGATATCATGAGATTATCTGATGCAAAGAGATGGCGCAAGCCTTCTGCTAAGGGAATTTGCGGAACCCACTCTAGTTGCTTCCTGGCTTCTAGCGAGTCACAGACCCAATTTGTATGACAGAGTTCGGCTACTTTACCCGTTGTGAAAAGTGGGGAATATCTAAACAACTGGGACAATATTTCATTGCTTTTTCCAGCAAGCCATAGAAGCTTTGGTGGAATCCTCAGATGGCCCTTTATGTGGGGGTTGAGTACGTGAAAAACTGATTCCCACGAATACCCATTTGGAAAACCGTCATCAACTTCAAAGATTGTTGAGCGAATGGTGTCTGCCTCAAGACAGCGCACAATAACGTCAGTTAGGTCACTCACATGGATAAGCGAAAACTTACCCTCATGAGGACCTAGTTGTAGGGCGATTCCCTTTTTAGCTAATTGAAATAGAGGCAAGAGAGCCTTATCCCCTGGGCCATAAACAGCGGGTGGGCGAATAATGACCCATTTCAGGGAATCTGCTTGCTCTTGGATAATGCGTTCTCCTTCTTGTTTGCTCCATGCATAGGAAGAGAGAGAAGGCTCTCTGGCCGCCAGTGAAGAGATCTGGATGATTTGAGGAGGAAAAGATTGAGAAAGGCATACTTTCAGAAGATTTGTGACTCCCTGTACATTTGTTGCAATAAAGTCTTCTCTTCGACGACCACGAATCGAACCTGCGCAATTGATAAGGCTGTCACAACCTTGAATCAGTGTGTGCAAACTTTCAAGATTGTTGAGACTCCCATTGATCAGCGTAATATTTGGATGTTCGAGTCCAGGAATTTTGGGATGTGTACGGACGAGTCCTCTGACTTTTACGCCAGCCTGGGATAATTGATTGGCAATGGCTTGGCCAATAAAACCTGAGGCCCCGGTTAGGGCAACCGTACTTGGCATAAGCAGAGGCGAGGAAGGTGAGAATCAGTAATTGATGAGAGGCCTTCTCAGGCCAATTACGCTGAAAGAGATAATGTAGGCGCCAACGCGTCCCATTTGACGCGCTTGAGAAAGTCTGCTTTAGCGCGAGATCGTGATAATTTTCCTGAAGAAGTTCTTGGGAGGGTCCTTGGAGCAATAAGCTCAATATAGCAGGGTATGGAAAGTTCTTTTTGAATCCTTGAGCCTAAACGATCGATCAAGTTGTCTCGTTTTTGAGAGTTACCTTCACGACATTGGACGACCATAATGGCTACTTCTTCCCCTTCAGGACCAGATACTGAAAATGCTGAGGAATCACCAGGGCGAACTTCTGGTTGTTGCTCGGCAACATATTCTAAGTCCTGAGGCCAAATATTTCGACCATTAATAATGATCATATCCTTTGACCGCCCAATAATGACGAGACTGCCTTGTACCCAATATCCAATATCCCCGGTATCAAGCCATCCATCTTCAGAAAGGACATCTTGAGTTAATCCAGGATCATCAAAATATCCTGTCATGGTACTAGCACCACGGACAAAGATCGTCCCACTTTCACGGTCATCAAGAACTGTTCCTTTGTTGTCCCGTATTTCTACTTCATACCCCGGCAGAGGCACTCCGCAGTTGACAAATTTGCTAATGCGGGTTTGATTCCCTTCAGAAGGATTGGTATTGACCAGACAGGCTTTTCGGTTATTTGATAAATCATCAGCGTCAACGTGATCAACTTGAATTCCGAGATCCAGAGAGGCAAAGCTAATGGCTAATGAGCATTCAGCCATGCCATAGCATGCCAAAAACGCGTTTGATTTAAAACCTGAAGGTTCTAACGCTTTAGCAAATCGTCCTAGACTGTCAGCTCGAATAGTTTCAGCACCGACCCCTGCGATTCGCCATGCACTGAGATCGTAAGATTCTTTTGAGGAATCTTCTCGTAAACGTCGAACGCACAGTTCATAGCCAAACGATGGGCTAAAGGAAATTGTCGCTTGACTCTTGGTCATGAGATTGAGCCATTGGCGAGGGCGCATGGCAAAATCTCTCGTGCTGAGATAATCAACTGAAAGCTGCGAAGCGATAGGACCTAGGACAAATCCAACCAAGCCCATGTCATGATAGAAAGGCAGCCAAGAGACACAGCGGTCTCCAGGTTGCACTTGTAAGCCATGCTGAATGATTCCAGCTAAATTAGTCATCACAGCAGCTTGGGTCACCTCAACCCCTCTTGGCCATCGAGTGCTGCCAGAAGTGTATTGGATATACGCAAGTTCATGAGGGGCAAGAGGCACAAGCGGAGCCGGGCTTTCTTTCAGTGCAGCAAAGGCCTCAGGTCCCCCAAGCATTGAAAGATTCAGTCCACTGGCAGCTTCTTCTAAGAATGGAACAAATCCTTCAGGGGCCATTGCGATGGAAGCTTTGCAACTTTCAAGTAGACGGCTCAGTTGGCTCACATATGCTTGGTGCCCACCTAAATGGATAGAAATCGGAAGGGGCACAGGGATAAGGCCAGCGTACTGACAAGCAAAAAAGAATCGAAGAAAATCTGGTGTTGTATCAGCAACTAACGCCACTCGAGATCCACGGGGTAAGCCTAACCCATTAAGCCGTTTTGCTAGGTTGATTGACTGTGCTTGCAAGTCAACATACGGAAGGGCCTGTGTTAATTGACCACGGCCAGAATAAAAATTACTTCCCGTTTTTCCAGTGGCAGCGTAGTTCAATGCTTCGGAAAGGGTCGAAAAATTTCCTGGACGAAGAGCGATGGCAGTGTGAGTTGGAGTGGCAATCATATGAATATTTTTGCTTTTTTCAAGATTCATGTAATTCATCAATCATTAGGACATTAAGAGTCAAAGGTAATACAGCAATGTCTGTGCCAAATTTATCTTAAAATTAACATCTATAAACTGTTGTTTATAAATCATAATTTGTAGTTATGGGCCTAAAGACGTGTCTCAAAAAAAACACAAAATGAGTCTATTTGGCAACAGAGAATGAAGTGTAGATAGCCGATTTTTTTCACAAATAGTTTTTTTAGCACCAAATACTTTTGAGATGTATTAAGATTTGATTTCGGACATCTTTGGATATTTCATGAGGATTTTTTAGATCAGGGGGGCCAGGCCAACCCTGGTCACAAAATTGCTGCTGAAAAAATGTTCGAGGGGCGTCGTATCGAGGTATAACATGAAAATGCACCTCTGGGTCGACCATCATCAACATGAGGTAATTAATCTTGTTATAGCTAAAGGCATGGGAGAGGTTTGCTTCCATCTCTTGAATAATTTCAGGGAATTCCTCAAACGCTTCCAAACTGATTTGTGAAAAGGCCGTGGAGTCTTCTCGACAAATTAAGATCAGTGAACCAAGCGTCACCTGTTGTGGGCGCAACAAGACAACCCAGTGGTGAAATTCTTTGACGCAGGTTTCAGGAAACCCAAATTTTTTCATTGTCACATTCATCGAAATGGTTTTATACCGAAACCATCAATATGGTGTCTATGAAAATGACTGACACATTGAATTTTATGCAGGTGAGATCCATTCAACGGTAAGTGCAGATTGTACAGTGAGGTTTACGCCAGAATCTTGTCCCAACGTGATCATTTGGTAAGGTTAGTTCATCGAGCAAATTTGGTTATAGTGGTGTCATTAGAAGTCGAAGCAACTCACACGCTGTTCTTGTGGCATCTTCACAAGGTTTCTATAATTGGTCTTTCTCACCATCAAACATTCGATTGACGTAATCTTTGTAGAATCCGAGATTGCAAATTGAGAAAGGGACGGTAGTCCGAGAATGTTGACCAGCCAATGGTATCGTGAAAAATATCATCTTGATCGGATGACGGTGCGTGATCTGCTTGGGGCATACATCTCATATCCAAGTATCCAGATGTATTTTGTCTTGTTAGTTGGCAGTATTATTGTGGCCTTTGTGATTTATCCTTATACCCCCGTATCTGAATTTCGTTTATTGGGAAGTATTATTGTGACATTATTGGCCTATCCATTTGTTGAATATGGTGTACATCGGTTTATCTTACATGGACGATATTTGTACCGGTCACCCTGGACGGCAGCTTTGTGGAAGCGAATACATTACGATCATCATCAAGACCCTAATGACTTGCGTGTTCTGTTTGGATCAGTTTCAACCACGCTGCCCACTATTGTTGTGACAACGTTTCCTATTGGCCTGAGCATAGGGGGTTGGGCGTGTGTGCCGCTATCTTTTGCCACAGGCTTAGCGTGTTTTATGGTGTATGAACTGTGCCATTGCATGCAACATCTTCGTGTGAACCCGAAAAGCAAATTTTTACGGCGAATAAAACGCCATCACTTGATGCATCATTTTCATAATGAACAGGGCAATTTTGGCATTACCAGTCTTCTCTGTGATCACGTATTTGGTAGTAATTATTCCAATCCTGAGAAGATCCCCGTCAGTCAGACGGTCTCAAATTTGGGATATCAAGATGAAGAACGATTGCTCTATCCTTGGGTTGCACAATTATCAGAACAGAAGCATTAAATGTGGATGGTTGTGCATGACCAACGTTCTCTTCCCTTTTTCTCATCTACCAGAGACTTTTCTTATTCAAGACCAGCAGGGACTATTCGAGGCCGGACATTTTGATTCGGATTGAACCTGTTCATGATCGCGTTGGTCTCAAGCAGTTTGTTCAATTTCCTTCCGGACTGTACAAGGCAGATCCTGCCTGGGTTCCACCGATTACGGTAGAACGGCTTCATTTTTATTCTAAGAAAAATCCGTATTTTGATCATGCGCGTTGGCAATGTTGGTTGGCGTATCGAGGGAAGATGCTGGTTGGACGAATTAGTGCTCAAATTGATGAATTGCATCTTGCGCGATACGACTCCCGAATTGGGTTTTTTGGGTCATTGGAAGCTGAAGATTCTGTGGAAGTCTTTCAGGCTCTTTTTGAAGCAGCAGAAGGATGGTTGCAAGCTGAAGGCATGACAGCCGTTCAAGGGCCGTTCAATTTGTCCATAAACCAGGAATGTGGGTTATTAATCAAGGGGTATGACGATCCTCCCATGGTGATGATGGGCCATGCAAGACCCTATTATCCAAAACACGTTGAAGCCATGGGTTATCAAAAGGTCCAGGATATGCTGGCTTATCGCATAGGGATTGATTTTCCCCTTCCATCGGGCGTAGCCAGGTTTTTAAACAAGGCCAAAGATTCAGTCAGAATTCGCCCGCTACGTCGAGGCCACTTACAGGAAGAGTTGTCGATTATTAAGGAAATTTTTGAAGAGGCCTGGGCTGAGAATTGGGGATTTGTGCCATTTACCAAAGCAGAATTTGCTGAATTGGGTCAGCAGATGAAATTGTTAGTTGAAGATGATTTTGTGCAAATAGCGGAAATCGATGGGATCCCAAGTGCCATGCTGGTGGCGTTTCCAAATTTGCATGAAGTGATTCATGATCTTGATGGGCGTCTATGGCCCTGGGGGTGGTTCAAGATTCTCTGGCGGCTGAAGGTCGGATATCCAAAAACTGGGCGGGTTGCACTCATGGGGGTGAGGCCGCGGTTTCAAGCCAGCCCGATGGGTGCGCTTATGGCGTATGGCATGATTGAGGCGGTCAGGCAGGCGGGGTTGCGAAAAAAAATTGAACACGTCGAGTTGTCTTGGATTCTGGAAGATAACAAACGTATGAGCCATATTCTTGAATCACTAGGAGCGGAATCTTATAAAACCTATCGTGTTTATGAGAAAGCACTCAATTGACTTATCCAGGATTGAATTGAGACGGGCGCGATGAAGTCTGAGCCCTCTCCAGTGACCGCGTTAGTCTTAGCTGGTGCTCGCGCTGGGTTGGACCCAGTGGCCGAAGTTGCTGGAGTGCCCCTGAAAGTGCTGGCTTTAGTGGGTGGAATGCCGATGGTGTCTAGGGTTTTGATGGTTCTTGAAGCGTCTAGCCTGGTTGAGCGACGGGTGTTGTGTGGGCCTTCTTGGGAAGTGGTGCAGGAGCAGAACGTATTACGTGATCTCGTCAATACGAAAACCATTCAGTGGGTGGCTCCTCAACAAGGCCCTAGCTTGAGTGTCAAGAGTTTTTTAGACCAACCACATCAAGATTTTCCTTTGCTCGTAACCACAGCCGATCATGCTTTATTGACCGTTGAAATGGTGGAATATTTTCTTCGAGAGGCTGGGCAGACGCAAGCGGATGTGGCCGTTGCTCTGGTGCCATATTCAGTTGTGGCAGAGGCATATCCTCAATCAAAGCGTACGGTTATCCGGTTTCAAGGCGGAGGATATTGTGGGTGTAATTTGTTCTTTCTTGGTACCCCGCGAGCGTCGAGATTGGTAGATTTCTGGTCGCAGGTTGAGCGCGAACGCAAACAACCGTTTCGCTTGATTCGTCGGCTAGGTTGGATCATGCTTCTTCGCTATATTTTTGGTTTGTTGTCGCTGTCTGACGCGCTCAAAGAACTCAGTCAACGTATGGAGATTTCCATCAAAGAAATTATTCTACCCTTCCCAGAAGCAGCGATTGATGTTGATACTCCAGAAGACTTGGCGTTAGCGGAACAAATTCTCAAGCAACGAGGCAGAGGTTAAGAAAACTTGAGATTGCGCGGAATGAAAACGGTGGTTGAAATAGCAAGAATGAAGTAATGCTCTTGCAGATGGTCGTGAATCTAGTTAGGGCACAAAGGGTTTGAGCAGGGTTTCCGCCTGTAGTAAATCTTCTGGGTTGTCAATCTCTGCCCATATCAATCCTTTAATTGAGACCGTGGAGACATGACCTTGTGCGGCGAGCTCATCGATGAGAGAGAGATACCATTGCTTGAGCGATTCTGGTTGTCGAATACGGTGTTCGATTGTCGACGAAAATAGTTCCGGCCCCTCGTGTTGAAACCGAATCATGCCTATGGATTCACCGTTGACCTTGACCGTCTCTAAGGTTTTTCCAATACGGATGAGCTGGGTGCCTTGTACAATCACTTTCATATCGTCAGCATCATACTGCGGTTTTTCATCGGTTACTAAGGTAATGGGTGCTGGCGGAGCCTGTAACAAACGTTCAATAACAGCCGTCTCAAATAGGGTATCGCCATTTAATAAGATAAAGTCTTCTGTCATTTCATTTCTAGCGGTCCAGCAACTGATAAGATTATCTGCGAGTGCATAAAAGGGGTTGTATAACGTATGGATGGCGTGACCGTTACTCTGCTTGGCTAAGACTTGCTCGACGATGGTCGCCCCAAACCCTACGACCACATGAATGGGGCTTATGCCGAACTTGATTAATTCATGGATTTGCCATTCGAGGATGGATCGCCCATGAATAGGAATGGTGCATTTAGGCTGGTCTTTCGTTAATGGCAGTAAACGCTTTCCCTGGCCAGCGCTGAGAATGATGGCTTTCATGAAACGATTAGTACCATCGGGTATGGCAAATGTAAAGGTATTGTAGAGAAGAGCTGGATGTTAGATCGATATCTCATTCGAGAAGTACTCAAACCTTCGATTCTGGTCTGCGTACTTTTTATCGTCCTCTTTGCAGGATACAGTTGGATCGTTTTTTTAGCCCAAGCGGTGGATGCTCTACTTTCTACTAGCATGCTCTTAAAATTAATTGTCTTAAAGGTTGCCATTGCGCTTGAGGTGTTACTCCCTGTCTCACTGTACTTTGGAATTATTCTTGGCTTAGGCCGATTGTATGCTGATTCAGAGATGAAAGCGTTGTTGGCCTCTGGTGTGAGCCCCTATCGTGTGATGGGATCGATTTTTCTTCTTTCAGTATGTGTGGCAATTCTTGTGGCTGTGTTTTCATTGTATCTTCGCCCATTGGCCTATCAAGAAAGCTATCGCGTCAAAGCGCAAGCAGAGGCTGGATTGGGCATCAGTCATTTAGAGCCGGGGCATTTTTATGATCGACGGGGTGGTTCACTTGTTCTTTTTGCGGAAGAGGTGAATCAACAACACCGAGAATTGAAACGAGTCTTTGTACAAAGCGAACATGGAGATAAGCTACGAATCATTTCGGCTCAAAAAGCCGGAGAACAATTTCATCCCAAAAGTGGGATCGCTATTCCTGTACTTTTTGATGGGTTTGAGTACAAATTGACTCGAAATGGCAGTATTACGCATATGTCACATTTTGAAAAATTGTTCATTTTTCCTGAAGAAGCGATTCAAGATTACAAACGGAAGGCCGTTCCTACCCTCGAATTAGCCTCATTTGAGACTAAGCAGTATATTGCCGAACTTCAATGGCGGTTTTCAACGCCCTTTTCGACCATTCTATTGGGGTTGTTAGGCATTCCGTTGAGTCGCTCCTCTCCAAGGGGAGGGAAATATGCCAAAATATTTACCGCAACGGTCCTCTTTGCTGTGTACTATTTTTTAGGGTTGATGGTCAAAAATTTGGTCGAGCAAGGAACACTTTCCATTTATCCCGGTCTATGGTGGGTCGTAATTGGCTTAGGGCTACTTGTGAGTGTGTTTGTCTTCATCTCTAAATTTTCAACACGCCAACTCTTATGAGCATGACGGGTTGGATCCACAAAAAACATTTAAGAGGAGTGAGCGCGTTTTGGCTGGTCACCACGATCGCGATTTCTTGAAACACGAATACGCCTGATCGCCTCATCATGTCTATACCCATTCTTTATCGATACCTCTGGGGAAGTGTCATCAGGGGTTATTTACCTGTGATAGCCATTCTGCTGGCGGTGTTTAGCTTATTTGTCTTTGTTGAAGAAGTTGATGAAGTCGGAAATGGTCGTTACACCTTTTGGGCCGCAGGGGAATTCGTTCTTCTCACATTACCTCAGCGTTTTGTGGTGCTCTCACCATTCATTGCCCTGTTAGGAAGTATTATGGCTTTGGGTGGGCTAGCCAATGGGCGAGAGCTTTTGGCGATGCAGGCTGGTGGATTCTCTCATTACCAAATAGGGTGGGCTGTTTTGCAGGTGGGGGTGGTTTTTGTTGTGATTGTTGCGTGCTTAGAAGAATATGTCACGCCAACGTTGGATCAGTACGCACATATTTCACGTTCATTAGCGCTATCTAACTCACAAGTCTATCAGGGAAAAGAAGGCCTATGGTTTCGGGAAGACAATCGCTATATTCGGATCAAGACATTAGAGTATGGTGAAATTCCGCACGATATTGATATTTACGAATTCAATCGTGATGGAGCCATGGTGGTCTATCTTTATGCAGAAGAAGCGGATGTTCAGAATCCTCAAAAGTGGATTTTAAAAAACATTCAGAAAAAAGTGATTCAGGGCCCTCGTGTTTCAGAACAAACATTGTCGAGCCTTGTTTGGGATTCTCCATTTAATCGAGAAGAGATGCGGCTGTTAACATTGCCGCCATCTTCTCTCGCGCCGTCTGACCTTTTCCGCTATATTGGAATTCTTGAACGCAAAAAACAGAATGTTCAGAGGTATGAATTAGCCTTCTGGGACAAAATTTTTATGCCCTTGAAAACAGGATTCATGATCTTAGTCGCGTTGCCATTTGCATTTGGGCCATTGCGTAGTGCGACAGCCGGCAAACGGATCATGCTCGGGGGGTTAGTCGGGATTGGATATTATCTGACAACAGAAATATTGGAAAATGTAGGAATACTCTTGGGTGCTTCTGCATTATTGACAACCGCCATTCCATTTCTCGGGATCGTGTTGGCCACTGGCATCCTTTGGTGGGTGTACTTTTCGTAACGGAGGGAAGTCGTGATTGTCATGGATAGTCTTCAAGGACGGCAAGTGGTGGTATGAGCATATATTGGTACATCTGTCATGAGTCGGATATTCGTTTGTGGAATTTGACTTCTCGCGAACGATTGGGGCGAATGCTGGATCGAATTGGGAGCTATCAGTTTCTGTCTGATCTAAGGAACCTTCCTCTCGAGAGTTCCGTTTTCATCATTCGTGGAGACTTTATTTATGATGAACGCGTGTTTCGCAGTTTGTCGAACGAAAAGAACGTGTTGCTTGAAATGGAGTCGGGCGGACGTGCTGTGTCTGTTGTGGCTCATGTCTCGGCATCGGAAGCGCTTTCTGTTTCGGAAGCCATGCAAGCTGAACAGTTTGCCGAAATCCCAAACGTAAGAAGAGTTAACTTGAAAGATCTTTCGGGGTCCTTTTCAAACGAATTGCGAAAAACCGACCATCCTTATGTTTTCCCTATTCGCGAGGACAACCGACAGCGTTTGGAACAGCATTTATTTTCTGGATCCTATAAAAGTGTCACGGATTTCGTGACAAAGTTCTGGTGGCCAGTTCCAGCTCAGTGGGCCACTCGATTGTGTGCAATGGCGGGGATTTCACCAAACCAGGTGACCTCTCTGAGTTTAGGCCTGGTGATTCTAGCAGGGATGTTATTCAGCTATGGGTATTTTGCCCTTGGCCTTGCCTGTGGGTGGGTGATGACTTTTCTGGATACGGTTGATGGAAAATTAGCGAGAGTCACGGTCACGTCAACGAAATTGGGCAATATTTTCGACCATGGCATTGATTTAATTCATCCGCCACTTTGGTATTTGGCCTGGGGTATCGGACTCGTCTCGTATGCTCCTTTGTTTGCTAATATGACCCTTGAGATCACGTGTTTAGTGATTGTGCTTGGATATATTTTTGGGCGAATTGTGGAAGGAATCTTTCAATGGTGGTTAGGAGGGTTTGTCATTTTTTGTTGGAAGCCGTTTGATTCATTTTTTCGACTCATTACCGCACGACGAAATCCCAATATGATTTTTTTAACGGGCAGTATCCTGATTGGACGACCAGATCTCGGGTTGGAGGCCGTGGCAATCTGGACCGTGCTCTCGACCGTCATTCTTTTAGGGAGATTAGCCATGGCGATGCTTGAGAAGAGCATGAAAGGATCCCTGACTTCTTGGCTCGCCGAAATAGATCCTGTGAATGGTCGAGATTCTTTAGCTGTCCGAGTGTTCACCAATCCTCCTGCCATTATTAAATGATATTCAGTGTTGCCGGGTTTCGCCCCGGCAGGCGAGGCCCTTTTGTTTCGGCAAAAGGGCCCAAAACCATTGACGCCCTGTCTACTCTGATTTAAGAAGATGGCCGCCAGTCTGAAGAAAGCGGACCAACTCGCTTCGCTCAAACAAGGCCCGTCAGCTCATAAGAGCGTCCATCCCAGGAACCAGACAGCAGGCGTCGGATCTTGGGGTTCAAGTCTTGGAGTGACTTTGATGAAGAAGTGATAGACGAGACTTGTGCTATGACTCTTTTACTTTCAATTTCATGAACTAGGTTGCGCGATGCGAGTGGGGATCCTCCATAATCCGCTAAGTGGTCGAAATAGGCGGAATCCAGATTTTTTTCAGGACGTACGTTCAAAAAATCATGACCTGCCATGGGCAGAGGTCAAGACGCCTGTCGAAATCTTAGAGGCCTTGAAAACGTTTGCCCAAGACCAGGTGGATTGTGTGGTTGTGAATGGAGGTGATGGAACGATTCAAGCCACCATGGGTGCCTTATTTCGTCATCAACCTTTTGCTTCTATGCCGAGTTTGGCGCTGTTGCCAGCAGGGACGGCCAATTTGATGGCAGGTGATGTGGGGTTGGGGAAATTTGAGCCTAAGACCTTGGAACAACTTCTCGTCGAAGCGCAGTCCTCCCATCCCACAACATTTACCGAAAGCCGACCAATTCTGAGAATTCGGTTCCCTGAAGAACGAGAACCTTTACATGGCATGTTTTTCGGGGCAGGGGCCATTTACCATGGGACACAAATGGGCCTTCAAACGAAGCAATCGATTGGGCGGTTAGGGGAATGGGGCGCAGGCCTAATTATGGTGAAGTTTTTAGTGGCTTTAGCCACTGGTTCCCGAAAGGGATTGAATCCCATTACTGCTGACGTTGCGGTTGGAGAAACGCCTCCTTTACAGGATGAGTATTTGGTGCTCTTGGTGACCACGTTGAATCGATTGTTTTTAGGGATGAAACCTTTTTGGGGCAACAATTCTGGCCCCTTGCGATTTACCAGCCTCCGTGTGCCCTATCACCATTTATGGCGAGTCTTGCCGACATTGCTTCGTGGAAAACCTCATCATCTTGCGACCCTTAATCATGGGTACTGGAGTGAAAACCTTTCAGAGATTCATTTGAGTTTTAACAGTGGGTTTGTGTTGGATGGCGAGGTGTATACTTCTTCCAAGCCTGAGGAGCCGCTCATCCTTGATTCTCCAGGCGAGCTTTCATTTGTGCGCTTGAAATCCGAGTAGTCATGGCTCTTTCTACAACCATCTTAGAGATTGTTGGCCAGCCGAGTGCGCAACCGATTCCTCCTTCTATTCAAGCCGCTGGAAATTTTCTGGCTCAAAAATACGAGCAGGCCGTTCAAGGAATTTTACTCTATGGCTCTTGCCTGCGAGCTGGCACGGATCAAAATGGACTGGTGGACTGTTATGTCATTGTGGATGAGTACGCGGCTGTCTATTCATCAGCTTGGCTAGCGCGACTTAATGCGTGGCTTCCGCCAAATGTGTTTTATGGAGAGGTAGATGTGGAGGGCCACACAGTTCGGATGAAGTATGCAGTTTTGTCATTAGAAGATTTTGAACGAAGTGTGAGGCCACTATGGTTTCATTCCTATTTTTGGGGACGCTTTGCGCAACCCACGGCTGTGATGGCATGTACAAGCGAAGCGATGAGTCAACGAATTATTTCAGGATTGGGAAGCGCGGTACTAACGTTTTTGGGGAATGTCCTTCCGCAGATGCCAGCCCAATTTACAGCCAAAGATGTATGGGCTACAGGTTTGGCACTTAGCTATGGTGCGGAGTTACGTGCTGAATCAAAGGGGCGAATCAGCACATTATGGGAAAGTAATCAATTCTATTATGAGCAAGTCGCTGATGCAGCTTTGTCGGCGCATTTTTCTAATGTGAAGGTCGTTAAACGGAACGATAATACTCACTATGAATTAGAATCTTCGGGATGGAAAAAGATTAAGAATCGAATGGCTTGGATCGTTCGAAAGGTGCAGGGGAAGCTTTTGTCGATTTTGCGACTAATGAAAGCGGCCTATACATTTCAAGGTGGTGCGGATTATCTCATTTGGAAAATTGAACGACATTCAGGGGTCAAAGTTGAATTGACTCCGGCTCAACGGCGACATCCGATTTGGGCGGGTATTACGACGTTTTGGCGGCTTTATCGGCAAGGGGCCTTCCGGTAATTCGCGGATTTAACTTTTAATTCAGACCTTTCAAAGCTCCCTTGCCATTTTACGTGGTGGTAGTGATGCCTCTAACTAGTATTTAATTGTTTTTTGGTGTTGCCGGGTTTCGCCCCGGCAGCCGAGCCACTTTTGTTTTGGCAAAAGTAGCCAAAACCATTGACGCCCAGTTCGGCCATGGTGGATGGGACGGTCGCGCAGAAGAAGAGCGGCCCAACTCACTGCGCTCAAACAAGGCCCGCCGAAGATAAAGAGCGGCCGACTCAAGGACCGAACAGCAGGCGTCGGAGGGCAAAAAGCAAAAGCAGGTCAACAAGACACACGCGGAACCCTATGTTCTGTATGGTTCGCCTTTCTGGCATTTGTCCTTCCACGGCGCATTTCAGGTTGGGTAGGTTAATCAGAGATGTTTGGCGTTTTGGTAGGCGATAATCATGTGTCAGCCAGAAAAGACTCAGGTGGATTGTCAGAGGAATAGCTCTCGTGATTCCCTGATGCTGGAAGGGAAGGGATTTTCCAGCCCTTCCCTTTGGAATAAGTATGAACCATGTAGCAGAATGATAGCGAAAATCCCACAGACTACTCGGTTGGTGCTTGTAACACTTCTATTAATTGAACGACTCCACCAGCGATTCGACCATTACCGTTTGGCGGCGCACATTGGCCGCCTGCCGCCGGGCCTATCGCCCATACCCTTACTGTTAGGTTGCGCAACCAGGCTTCTGTGATGATGGCCGATTGTAATGGATGGAAAAAGTCTGTTGTGCCTCCTAAAACCTGAAACACTTTATATTGACCATCGGTATTGTGATCCATGCGTAAGTAAGTTTGACCGTTCTTCCGTAAGATAGTCCCAGTAATTTTTCCAGTAGCTTGGCAATAATCGATTTCTGGCTTAGGGTCATCTTCTCCTGGAATGGGAATTTCTTCATCAGGCCCTATTACAGGTTCCCAATATAAGTCGCTTGGCACTTGGTTCCCAACTTGCCTCGTACCGTTCTCTTTCGTGGTCGCAAAGGAGTCAGCGGCCTGACTGGCCATGGTTCCACCAAAGAGTACGCCGCCTGCTACTGCTATGATCATCAATGTCCTGGTTAGGTTGTTCATCGTATGTTCCTCCTTGGAAAAAATGAGTGCATGATGGTTATTCTTGTTTCGCATGTTTGAGGAATATTGCAGGGGGCATGCCATCACGCGATTACGGCTATGGGACTCGCTCAAGTGCCATTACGCGTAGTGATTCTCACCGCAAGAGCTTTTCAAAAATCCCTATAACCACGGGGGAATGAACCACGTCGGTCTCGGGGGTTGGGGCGGCGCGTCCACACTATTCTATGAACAGTTCT
>CAKZPV010000047.1 GCA_937139405.1 uncultured Nitrospirota bacterium | reverse complement strand
ACTTCGATGACGGGTTGCAACGCAGTCAAAGCCAACGCCTTATCTGCTAATGCCACGGCCGCCACGGTCCCCGCAGAGACCTTTAAAAACTGCCGTCTAGAAAGAAACATTGAGACTACCTCCTTTTAAAAAATTCTCACACGAGAAAAATAAAAGACCGTACCTTTCGACAGATCAGCCCTGTCGCGCTACATCCAACCTCCCTTCTTCCTACGGACGGTTAAAGTGTGAAATGTATAAAAACGAGACACCAATGACCTCATTGGAAAAAACCACGTATACATTAGGTGCAATAGATATTCCGATTTGCATTTTTTCCAAAATTAACGTGTATGTTATTGATATTTAATAGAAAATATTAAACTTTCCAACGTTTATCTTTAGCTAGGAAAAATATTCCGCATTGAAATTTCAATGGTAAATTACAGCATGTAGCGCAATTTCAATGGCACTAAATTACCTAAAGGGGTCAGACTCGACATAAAAGAGCCGACTCTGTTAACCTACGCCCTTACTAAGGAGAATTTATGGCACGACTACCTAGGTTTTTTGTCCCCGGTGTTCCCCTCCATGTGATTCAACGAGGAAATAATCGCCAAAAGCTCTTTAGCCAAATTGCTGACTATCAAGTCTATTTAGATTGGTTAAAAGAGTCCGCCCAATGGCATGGATGTGCGATCCATGCCTACGTACTGATGCCCAATCATGTTCATCTTCTAGTTACTCCGACTCATCAGGAGAGTGTACCAAAGACGCTTCAATCCTTAGGAAGACGATACGTCCAATATTTCAATGCTACGTATGAACGGACAGGAACACTTTGGGAAGGGCGATACCGAGCCACACTCATAGAAAGTGAGGCCTACCTCTTAACCTGTTGTCGGTATATTGAACTCAATCCAATACGGGCTGAAATCGTCAGACATCCCCGAGACTACCGTTGGTCAAGCTATCATGTTCACGCCGAAGGGAAATCAGACCCCCACCTGACTCCCCATAACCTTTACCAACGATTAGGCAGCACAACCACAGCACGACAACAAGCCTATCGAGCCCTCTTCCGCCATCATTTGAGCGGAGAAACCATCGACGCCATCCGAGAAGCCACCAATAAAGCCTGGGTGTTGGGGAGTGAGAAGTTTAAAGATCGCCTGGCTAAGAAATTAGAGCGCCGTGTCGCGCCGTTGCCGCGAGGACGACCCTCCTTAGGAAAAGATTGATACATGATGTAAGCTGGTCATGTATTTGCGTAAATCCTACCTTCCCATCACATGAAAAATGTCTGCACGGAACACACTTCGCTAAACCTTTTCGGCCACTCTCGAAATTTGATTTTTGAGGCCCGTCCATGATGTCGGAATTTCCACCCCCCTAATATAAAACACCGTTGCCTCTATTGAAGGTTTGGGACCTTGAATATAGCGCCAAAGTCCACTCTGTGCTGAATACTGAAAACGACATTCATGCACTTTTCCCCAGTATGAGTCAGGTGAGGCACGCCAGGCCTCATCATGCAACCATTGAAGGCTGGAGCGGTCGCGCATGAGGTGGCTGAGTTCCTTTTGAGTGAGCGTTTCTGGCCCTTGGTGAAAGCAGCGTTCGCGAAGTGCAAGAATCATTTCCTGTTTTTTCCCACCACGATGAGCATGACCCATAGCTTGATGGACTCTATTCAGCACGGGATCCAGGATGGCTTGGACGGCAGCAGAAGTACCGGCCTGGGTAGCCAACAGCGGAAATGAATTGTTATTCAAATCATCCAACAATGGTGAACCACATCGTTCTTCTTGAACCTGAAAAAACCCCCAACGCTTCAGACGTTCACCGGGACCCACTCGGCTGAGAAATACTGAAGTCGGTGCTGCAAAGACCAACGGTCCCGCGACCGGCAGGGACCAGTAAAAAAACATGTGATCGAGCCAGAAGGCAAATGTGGCCCAGCCTCCAGCAAGCAGGGTTCCAGGTAATTGATGGAGAATGGCAGCCGACCAGCGAGTTTCATCTGTCCGATTCTGCCCCGCCCAACGCAAGGTCACGTTAAGGAGAGATTCGAGCACATACCGGCTATGGGCCAGCATTCGAATCGGTGCCAACAGGGATGACACTAAAATTTCTCCAATGACGCTGAGTAGGAGATGAATGAACCCTCCATGATGGGTGACCTGACGACATCGTATGGCATCGATCACCGCCAAAAGTTTTGGCAGAAACAACAGAAACAGGGTGCTACTGGCCAGACCGATAGCCCATTCCGGATTCCATTCCGGCCAGACCGGAAACAAGCTATGGGGTTCAGGAAAGTAGTCGATGGGAACGAGCACCAGCCGTGCTGCTTCGATCGTAGTCAATATCAAAAAGGCCAACCATAAGGGTGAAGCCAGGTAGGACATAATCCCTTGCAAAAAAGCCATTCGATGAGCAGGACGCAATCGAGGCTCAAACAGCATGACCCAAAGATGCTGCATATTGCCCTTGGCCCAACGTTTATCACGATGCAGATCATCCACCAGTGTGGGAGGGGATTCTTCATGACTTTCGAGTAAATCTGGTTCTAACCAGACTTCATAGCCGGCCCGCCCCATCAATGCGGCTTCCACAAAATCATGGCTGAGGATAGAACCGTGAAAGAGACCAGGTCCGCATAGCCGTTTCAGGCTGCAATGCTGGATAAATGCTTGTGTACGGATAATCGCATTATGTCCCCAATACACGGCCTCACCCAGTTGCAGAGACGCTAACCCCGTCGTAAACAATGGGCCATACATGTGGTTGGCAAATTGCTGGACTCGCGCAAACATTGATCGGGCATTGACCAAGGTAGAGTTGGTTTGAAGAATGCCCATTTGAGGTTCGGTCTGCATGAGCTGCACCATCTTCACCAGCGTCGAACCACCCATAAGACTATCGGCATCGAGGACGATCATGTACTCATAGTCATGACCCCAGCGGCGTAAAAAGTCGGCGATATTGCCGCTTTTATAATGTTGGTTCAAGGTTCGACGTCGGTAAAACAGCCGTCCGCCTGCTCCCAACTCCTGACAGAGCTGATGCCATGCAGCTTGTTCAGCTAGCCAGACATCCGGATCGCGGCTGTCGGAAAGAATAAAAAAATCAAAGTGATTGATCTGACCGGTTTGTTCAAGTGATCGATACACAGCACGAATCCCGTCAAATGTCCGATGAATAGGTTCATGATAAATCGGCATGACGATGGCTGTCCGCGACAACGGTATGGCCTTCAACTCCGCAGAGCTATGGCGTTTCAGTAAGGAAAAACGATCTCCTCCGAAACAACGAATGACAAAGCCAAAGATTCCCATCCAAAATCCAACCGATATCCAGGCAAACAAGACAAAAAATAGGGTGATAATGCCCAACTCAACATACGTTCCTCCGTGATAAGGAAGGACCGCAGTCATATACGTGGAAGCAAGCACCGATTGAGCAAGCACAAGTATCGTCAGTAACGCACGCCGAATCCATGCGGCTCTCCTCCAGGCCTCCTGTCGTTTTGACACGATGGGCTTCAGAACCTCGTCCACTGTTGTTTCACGGATTCTCATTCACCAAATCCCATGCTACTGCGTATAATAGGTGGAGTGGTAGTTGGAAGCACTGGATTCTGAAGAGCAAAGTGGTCATTCACCCTCTCCATGACAAAATGAAACGGATCTTCCTGTGCTGAGGCCAGCCCCGCCTCAACCAATTTGAGAGCCTGCACGGTCACTTCGCGGGTTAATTCAACCCCCATGGCCGATAAATAATTGCACACCCGCGAGAGGGTCTGTTCGGCAAGAGATTGGGCCATCATTCTGTACCTTCTGCGAGAACGTTATTATTTGCCGGGAGGCGGTATGTCCAGGTTTCGGTCAAGGTTGTCTTCTCATTGCTGAGAAATGCCCGTAAATGAAGTTGATGTCGGGGAGAAGGTTTGGCCAGGATCGACAAGCGCCAACCTTTCATCTGTTCATGGTATTCTACGAAATGCTCGAGAATTTCTCCATCGTCTAAGGCCACCACCTGGCCGTTGATAGGTGCATTGGAAGCTAGTTTGCTCAATCGGCCGCCGACAAAATCGACAATGACGCGATAGGCGTGAGGAGCTTTTCCTCCTCCGATACGATTGCCATCTCCAATAAATGTATTGACCACAGTACCCATAGGATTTTGCGGGATATCAGCGTTCCCAAAACTCACATCATAGGCCAGACTCAACGGGGTCTTGGGGGTCGCGGGCGCTTTGGGTGTCCAAAACGCTACAATGTTGTCATTCGTTTCATCCGCGGTCGGCAATTGAACAAACACGACATTCCCTTGTTCCCATTCACCTTGGGCCTCAACCCACGCGTTTGGACGTTTATCGTAGCGTGCACCAAGATCTTCATAATTTGAGAATTTCCCATCACGTTGTAGCAAACCAAAGCCTTGGATTTTCCTGGTGCTGAAATAATCCATTTCTAGGGTGCCAGGATTCAATAATGGGCGCCAAATCCATTCATCGCTGAAACCATCATGGATTTGCAATCCATCCGAATCATGCACCTCCCTGCGCCATTCTCCAGTTGGTCGGGGAGTATTCTCTCCATAAAAGAACATGCTGGTTAGTGGGGCCACACCAAGTAACTGAATATCTTTTCTGGGGAAGAGTTGCGTTTTGACCTTTATCTTCGTCGGGTTGCCAGGAAAAATGGTGAACTGATACGCACCAGAGAGACTCGTGCTGTCCAATAGCCCGTATATCACCATGTCTTTGGCATCTGGTGATGGGCGCACCAGCCAAAACTCTCTGAAGGTTGGGAATTCTTCCCCACTGGGCAGTCCCGTATCAATGGCCAGGCCTCGTCCAGAAAGACCAAACACGTTTTCTTTTCCCACCCCGCGAAAATAACTGGCTCCAGCAAACACCAAAAACTGATTTTGCTCGTTTTTTTGATTTAAGGGGAACGTTAGTTTGAATCCTGCCAAACCCACATCGGCAGGCACCCGTTTTTCCACTTCTGGGTCTGCAAACGCAAAATCATCTTTTCGAAAGGACAAAGCCCGTGGTCCTTCGGCTTCAATGACATTCAGGGTCACTGGGTGTGTGTACTGCAAACCTGGGACAAGAAACATCACTTGAAAATTCGATTGATTTTTCCTCCAGAGGCTACGGTCAGGATTAAATCGGATCCCCTGAAAGTCATCATAGGAAATCTCACGCATAAATTTCGTAACCGGTTGAGGAGCTTGATAAGGGGCTTTCGCGAGCACCTTGGCTTTCTGTATCACATTCTCAAACGTGAAACCCGCAACGGCATGCATTGGGAAAAAGAGGAACAGCACAACCAAGGTGGAAAACAATTTCATCATTCACAAAACTCCTAAAGTATAAAAACATAATGAATGCAACAGCCCCCATGGACATCGCAAAGAGTAAGGAATCGTATTTAGCTTTGATCAAGGGGGGAGATGAACTTGAGTCAGCTAAGAGGGGGGATAGTCCGACTACATGAAACATATCCGATTAATCATTGTATAATAAAGGCTCCCTGGAATGCGGAGGGGGTTGGTCCATCATGGCCAGGGGAAAACTATGAATGAATGGTCATACCTCATTTGTACAGAAATTGAAAGAGCCTAAACAAAAGAATTGGCAGCCCAAAGGTTTTTCTTGGGCAGAATGAGCAAATGTTTCATGATCTTGAAGGTCGGCGGTTGATCAAGCAAAAACCAAGATACTTATGGTGAGTATTAGGACATGAGAATGGAAACCAAAAACTAGGTAAATATGCGCAAAGTCCATGCTTCCGGGTTCTGTCAGGAACGATCTATATGAAAACGGAAGATTTTAGGCTCTGATCAACAGAACCGGAATGAGGAAAAGAATTTAATCGAACGTAGGCATCTGCCTAGAGCGAGCGGGTCCAATTCACTAAAGTTACTTGTGCGTGAGCTAATTAGGTGGAAGATCAGGATAGTGGACGCTATCTCGCCATAAAGAAAAACGGTTGGGGTAAGTAGAAGGATTGATCGCCTTTGGCGAGGCCAGAGGTCAGTATTTTGAATAGTCTGGCGCGGGGATTCGGGGTTGAATTACCTATGCAAAGTCCAGAATCTTCCATGCTTGATGTCGAACATCGTGTTTTCAGATTTTCTTTGGCTTCTTGATACAGCCTTTCAGTTGCTAGTCTTTCCGTCATCCACATCCGTATTTATAGAACATCTTCCGTCGCGAAGATACATTCGCAATCATCAGGTAAGTGGTGATAACCCACCTCTTGTTGCATGTCTTGTTTGAAGGGAGAAAGCCACGCCACATTAAGATAGATCATATGGCTCCGTGGTAAATAATGACTCAGGGCAAATATAGAGAGATTGTCTATGATGGATTAGACAGAGTCGAGCCCAAAGGGTTCATCAGCGTTTGTTCCTACCGACTCACATGCTCGACTTTACTGTGGATGATGAAATAGTCCAATTCTAATTCGCCGGTTTCCGATTGCACTTCCAATTTGATGGTATGGGAACCGGCGGGGAGTCGATTTGATAGACGCATCTCTTGCGTCATAGCATAAGCACCGAGAGAGCCCTCATCGACTATCTTAATTGACGACTGACGTAGGCCATCTACATAGACATTGACCTCATCACCATCGCTTTTGCCCTTGGTATATCGCATGCGAATAGACGGGTTCGAAATGTCCTCGGTCAGTTTCAACATATAGTAGGCTTCCCCAGTCCCTCCTACCGTATATCCCCTGGATGCTGTTTTACGGGGCATTTTCATCATAGTACCCGAGCGATAGTCCTCTGCTTGCTTGGTCACGAGATATCCCTTAGGTCCAAGCACGTCGATCTTGAAATCCGGACAAGATGTATTGTGCCGGGAATAAGTTGGCCGGGAAAAAACCCAGGAGTCGCTTGGTAGAGTTGTCCATTCCTCATGCTTCGGATCGATCGGGTATGTCTGCATGGCCCCTTGCGATGATGCCGCCTGGATCCTAGCGACGTCGGAATTATCATCTGCTACCCACATGGACCGCATAGTGACAAACGGTGCAGTTAAAGTGTCATACGTCACATCCGTCACTCTCACGATCGTCTTGCCCGGTTCTGCTTGTAGCTGTAAAGCCGCTGAGGACCCGTTTTTATACCGCATATTGATGGTCATCTTTTTCGGATCGATATCCAACCTGTCGATCGCCGTGATTGGAAACAAAGGGTCCTCTGCGGCCGGACCAATGATCATCGATGAACCGAAACATACTCGTTCCTCTCGCCCCGGCGGGGGCTGCGTGATGATCCGGGCGTATCCATTAGCATAGAGAACAAATATTTGCGGAGGGGCGTGGTCGTCGTCCGTCCGTTTATAAAATTGAATGAAATGGTGATCTGGCCTCGATGCTCCCCCCACAATATTGACTTCCATCCCCGATTCAAATGGCCAACCCGACACATCCATGACTCGAACCACCACATCGCTGTCGTCGTACAGCTTCTTGCCTTGGAGATCGGCTAGGTCCACAAAGCCCGACGTCACTAAGCTCGCAAACTGACCGGCTGATCCTGATGCGATCGCCTGAGCTTTATCCCAATCCGGTACGGTCTTTTTTGTCTTCGACAGAAATTTTAAACTCTGGTTGTCGGCATCGTAATAAGCAATATTCGGATACCCTCTTGCCGACACCCCCAGCGATGCAAACCGGCCGACATCACCCGCCGCATCCAGAACGTCCCCCACCGACCAATGTGCCGCGGTGGCTCCTTTGTGTAGGTATTTTAAATCCTTATTCGTGGCATCATAATACGCCACATGCAGAGCCCCATCCGGACCAAACGCCATCGAGGCATATTGGCCGACATCTCCCACCGCATCCAACACCACCGGCGTCGACCACCCCTGCTCATCCCGGTAGATGTATTTTAAATTCTCATTGCTCGCATCGTAATACGCGATATGCGGATAGTGCCCTTCATAGGCTTCGTTCATTTTCTCTTTCTGGCCCTCATAGTACACGGTCATTGAGGCGTATTTTCCGACATCCCCGGCGGCATCTAATACCACCGGCGTCGACCATCCATGCGTGCCATCGCTAGTGATGTATTTTAAATCTTTAGTGTCCGCATTGTAGTAAACCACATGCCGCCTGCCCGTTGGGCCAATTGCCATTGCCGCATGCTGTCCTACATCACCCTTCGCGTCCAGGATCGTTGGGGTTGCCCATCCACCTATCGCATTCGGATCGCTCTTGTATGTATATTTTAAATCCCCGTTATCCGCATCGTAATAAACGATATGATGCCGCTTGTCCCGGCTGATGCGTAACGAAGCATGTTGTCCCACATTGCCAGTTGCATCGACAACCTCCGGTTCACCCCAGTTCCCTGTTCTATACCGGACAATGTACATGAGCCTTTTGTTCAGGGCGTCATAATAGGCCATGGCCGGTGGCGCTGCTAAGCCCGCCCAATCTGCGAACCCTGCCCGATGTCTGTCGGTCGGCGGATACGCCAGCGATACGTAGTGACCAACATCCACATTGACCACATCCGGTGTTTCAATCGGATACCAATTGTAGCCGGGCGTCTGCCACGCAAATTTCAGCTTCTGTTGCGCCGCATCGTAGTAAGCGATCTGCGCTGTCGGCCGCATATCCCACGATTGCTCACAATTCGTCCTGTCGGGAATACAGAGATCTTTCTGATCAGGCGTGAGCGGATAATAGGTTGGAAATGTCGCAGTGATCTGATAATCAGACACATAGCCGCCATAGATAGGAATATTCACGTTATCTTCTTCCGCACACAGGGATGGGAAGCTCATATTTTTCGCGTGACGCAACGTGGTTGCCCCCGCGACATTGAGGCTTTGCAAGCCCATTAATATCACACACAGCATCCCGATTATCGCCCAAGCCTTTGCCGTCCATGTATGCCAAGCACCTACCATCAACTGACTTCCTCTCGCTTCAATGATGTCGACAAGGTATCGAGGGTCGACAGACTCGTGATAAATACCAAAACGCCCATAGACCACGGCTTTCGTTTTCCATCCGAAATCATCAGTCATACCATCTGGCAACCAACTTAAAACTGGGGCTTCCTGACAAGCTGACACCATTATCATCAACACGGTAGCTGTCAGCACCCTCAACTGTAACCTGGTCAGGCTTTCTCTCCATATGAATTGGCCAGCGAACATAAATTTTCTTGGCAGTGCTTTGTGGTAAATCTACATCCAGATTCAGTCTCTGGGCACTGTCGTCCCACTTCGCCTGCATCATCAGGTTTCCGAAATGCGTGGGAAAATCCGAAAGGGAAATACCCTCGTCCACCAGCCATTCGCGTGGAGTGCCAAACAGCAAGTTTAGGGTTTTACTTTTGTCCTCTTCCATCAGGATGAGACCCCGCACAGAATTGACATATCCTGACCCGACCCACGTATGTGGCATGTCACCGATATAGATACCCCTACGGCTGTCGGAAAGGACAACCTCGGCAAACTGATTCCAGTTGGCCGGACGCCTGCCCCTGAAGAGAATTTCATGCAGATCGAATGCTTCCTTGCGATACCCTAGGGTTGTCAGGGCCAGAATGTTGCGTACCTCGTAAGGCGTATAGGAATAATGTTCTGGCCCGGCATCCCGTTCCTTCACCATCCGGTAATAGTCCTGAAAAGTCTGGTCCAAGACATCTGCCTGCAGTACATGCCTGGATTCAGTCGGAAACAGGGCAATGGCTATAGAGGTAGGATCAGGAGTGCCCTTGTCGGCATCCACAGGAATATAGTCGAGGGACTTCCAAGCAATGGTCTTTTCAATGGATTCCCTGACGCTTTCGCTAAATGCTTCCGCCTCGGTCCGTGCCCAGTCAGCTAAGTATTCCCGGCCGAGGGTCTCGGCTATTTCAATACCATCTGCCCAGCCGCGAATAGCCCAAAAATTGTCCCAATGGCTGTGGACTGGAGTAATGAAACCTTCATGGCTGATGGACGGCGGTAATATACCTTTCAAGCGCTCACCAGCCTCAAGATTTCTATAATGTTCTGGATCAAGGGTACGCTCCCGCAAGGTAACAAGGTATTTCATCGCCCGATGAACCGAATCAAAATGTTTTTCCAGGAAATCCCTGTCATTAGTAAAGCGATAGTACTCCATGATCGCATAGATAAACTGCCCCTGGCTGTCCCATTCGATATTCCTGCCCCAGCCGTCATACACCTCACCGCTGGTGAAGAGAATGGGGGGTACGAGACCATCTGGCTCAACACGTTCTGCATACCAGTCAAGATATTCCCTGACCTCCTCAAAAAAACCAAGCCGCATAAGAGAGGAGGAAATCATCGCGCCATCCCGCATCCAGGTCCGGTTGTAACTACGTGAGCCGGGCTGGATGACCACGCCATCATTGTTCAACAGGATATACGCTGCCTGCGATTTCACGGTATTAACGATGGCTTTGTTAGCAAGGTCAAATCCCACATGGTTAAGTTTGTTGGTCCAGAATGCCACATACTCCTGTCGCAATTTCCCGAAGTCCTCGGCAGTTTTCATATGTGACAAAGTTTCATGCAGGGGAGCCGCAAGAACAACCGCCTTGGATTCACCGGGGTTCAAATCAAATGCATATGTCCAGGCGGCAGAGAGCAAACCAGACTCAGTCTGATCATCAATAGACATGGTTTCGCCTTCGCTGTTTGCCATCGCATCAGGCGCTACCCTGCCCCGCAGACCGTTTGCAATATCCCCGTGAGCATATTGCAGGGCGAGGAAACTGTCGGCGGGTGAAAGGGAGATGTAGTTGTGCTTACCATTGATCATCACCGGTTTCCCGGTTTCGTGTTCGTACCTGATCGAATTGATAGGCGACAGTCCGCCATGTTGCCACTTGGGATTGATCTGGGCAGGCCTGACACTGACGATGATTTCCCCTTGCCGTACAGTATCGGAGCGATTTTCAAGCGTATGTCGCACATAGGTCATACTTGCATCAACTGGGCCACTGGTAATGGCCTCGGACCTGAAATGAAGTCCATTCCCCGTTTCCCATCGAACCGTCGGAACTGGCAAGTAACCGCCTTGCAATTCCTGGGTGATGTTCGCCGCGACAGCAGCCGAATACAGATTTTCACCCTCTTTGACATAGGGCATCAGTATGGGACTATCGCGCCGGAATTCCAGATTGCCCCACTCATCAAACAGACTTTCCTCGCTATCCTTTGGAAGGCCGACAAGGGTCCAATAGGTCTGATATCCCCTTAGATGTGGGGGATAATCCCCGAAAGGAGCCTGCCGAGCATCAAACTGATACTGGACAAAAGGGGTGAAGGCTTCTTTGGGGCCACGCAACGAAATTTCGCCAATCCCAAAACCGACCTCGGCTTTAATAGGGTCAGCAAGCACCAGCCTAATATAGCGTACCTCAGTTGCATCATGCGGAACGAAATCGGATTGCTCCTGTGATTCTGAGACAGGGATGGAGATGGAGGAGACCTGTTTCCATTCTTTTGCATCCAGCGAAATCGCCATGTCCACCAAACCGGCATAATGCTGATCCCAGTCGATACGCAATCCAGAAATAGTCCTGGACTTGCGCAGGTCTAGAAGCAATTCCGCCCGATCAACCGCCTCGCTTTTCCAAATGGTATCCTTACTACCATCCATCATGGCCTGAGGGTCATCTCCGCCACCAGCGACCACTGTAATATCTACAAGGTCATCAGTCCCTTTGATATCGAGTTCCCAGAGAGAATTGCCCCAGGCAGTTGCTCTCACTCGCGACACCAACTGGACATATCGTGCGGAAACAGGCCGGATATAAATATCATCCATCTGCCCATCGCTGTCGTCGTTTTCATAAACCGAGATCCACCCCACGGCATCAGTCGAGACCGAGATACTGTACTTGCTCGAATAGGCGTTCTCCCAATGCAGGGTAAAGCCGGTAATCTCAACCACCTTTCCAAGATCAACGAGAAACCATTCCTTATCTTTTGGCTGACTGGACCAGCGGGTGGCAGCGTCATTATCAGCAAGATTCCGCGGTGGAAATTCATCGCTCTGGATCGAGGAGGCGGAAACGCGCCACTGGTCTTTTGCCGGTATGCCAGATGCTGACAGCGCTGCTGTCACGGGTACCCCCAACAGAACCAGGGCAGCCAAAAACGTCAACATACTTCTCTTGTGAACCGTCATAAGTGATCTCCCTGATTTATCGTGATGCGTCCAGAAGGTTTTTGTCGAAGCTCCCCGCCGTCTGTCCCGAAAAGATGGCAGTCGTCTGCTGAAATACATACAGTCAGCCCGTCTCCCTTCGCGCCACGGAAATCGCCGGAAGCACGAAAGATCAGTGGTTCATGAGCATCTGGTGTGTCCAAATAGACATAGGAATGGCTGCCCAGTGGCTCCACAAGCTTAACCTCTGTCTTGATGCTGTTATGATTGCCCCCCGTAGCCAGATGCTCCGGACGGATGCCAAGCGTGACCGGAGAATCCGGAGACAGCTCTCCGGCACCAGTATTTACATGGATCATCGTTCCGCTTTCAAGTCGGACAATGGTTTTATTGGGATGGCTGTCCACCACGAACCCTGCCAGAAAGTTCATGGCCGGCGATCCGATAAAGCCGGCGACAAAGCGGTTGGCAGGATAATTGTAGAGTTCGTTTGGCGAACCTGTTTGTTCAACAAAACCATCCCTGAGAACAACGATGCGATCCGCCAGTGTCATAGCCTCGGCCTGGTCATGAGTGACATAGATCATCGTTGTCTCAAGCATATCATGCAATCGTGCAATTTCATGACGCATCTTCACTCGAAGAGATGCATCCAGGTTTGACAGCGGTTCATCAAACAGGAATATTCGCGGGCGTCTGACTATCGCCCTGCCAATGGCCGTACGCTGACGTTGTCCACCAGAAAGCTCTTTTGGTGTCCGCTCAAGCAGCGTGGCAAGACCAAGCGTATCGGCAGCAGCGCGCACCACTTGGTCAATTTCCTCCGCAGGGGCTCCAGCAATTTTCATCCCGAAGCTCATGTTTTCATAGACAGTCATATGCGGGTACAGGGCATATGACTGGAACACCATCGCAATACCTCGCTTGGAAGGTGGAAGCATCAAAACATCTATCTCACCAATTTTGATTGTTCCCTCATCGATATCCTCTAGGCCCGCTATGGCACGCAACAGAGTAGATTTGCCGCACCCTGAAGGACCCACAATGACAACAAACTCGCCACTCGCGACATCCAGGTTAATCCCGGACAATACGGTAGTATTGCCGAATCTCTTATGAAGATTTCTCAGGGTAAGACTAGCCATGACGCGTATGCACTGAAAGAGGCAGGAAAGGTTCGTCTAGAACTGAACCGTTGGATTCGATAATTTTCGAATAATAGCGGGCTGTATCCTTCGGCGTACGCTCAAGGGTCTCAAAATCGACATGCACGATGCCAAATCGTTTGGCATAGCCAAGAGACCATTCATAGTTGTCCATCAGGGACCAAGCCATGTATCCCCGTACATCAACGCCTTTCTCAATCGCTGCCCGAACCGCGCAAAGATGCTGGTTCAGATAGTGCATTCGTATTGGATCAATAACACGGCCATTCACAGCTTTCGGCGGATCAAAAAATGCCGAGCCATTCTCGGTGATATATAGCGGCATCTCACCATAGCGCTTCTTTAGCCACAGCAGCGTATCGGAAAGCCCATCCGGGTAGACCTCCCACCCTGTTTCCGTATAGGTCTTGTGCGGCTGGCGAACGGCCCCGGCCCTGACAGGCAAGGAGTCCGGCTCATCACATGTCACGGCGCGTGTGTAATAATTCAACCCGACAAAATCAATCTTCTGACAAATGAGGTCCAAGTCCTCGGCAGGCCATTCAGGCCAGGCGTCACCAAATATCTCCTGCATTTCCTCCGGATAGAATCCCAGTAAGGCGGGATCAAGAAACTGCCTGTTCATATAAGCATCCGCCCGATTAGCGGCCGCCAGATCTTTCTGATCATCTGAAGCCGGATACTTCGGCTCGATATTCACAACAAGGCCGATTTCATTAGTCCCAACTGCCCGATAGGCCTGAACAGCAGCTCCATGTGCGCGCATAAGATTATGCGCAGCGATCGGCGCTTCATAGTGACAGGAATGCCCAGGAGCCAGCACACCATGCAAATATCCGCCATCCGTGACCACCCATGGTTCATTGAGTGTCGTCCATTTTTTTACCCGGTCATCCAGTCGGCGATACATGGCTTCCCCATACTCAGCAAACCAATTTGCAATGTCTGGATTCAACCACCCGCCACGATCATCTAACGCTGCCGGCAAATCCCAGTGATACAACGTCAGGAGTGGTTCAATCCCTGTTTCTAGAAGGCCATCAACAAGTTTTTCATAGAAATCCAGGCCTTTCTCATTCAGGCTTCCTTTGCCTTCAGGAAAAATACGCGACCAGGCCACCGAAAACCGATAGGCCTGTAACCCCAGCTCCTTCATTAGAGCAATATCCTCGCGCCAACGATTGTAATGGTCACAGGCTACATCGCCCGTATCGCCGTTTACGGTATTTCCCGGCGTGTGGGCAAAACGCTGCCATATGCTTGGACCTGCACCATCTGCCAGCGGATCACCCTCAATCTGGTAAGCCGATGTCGCAGCACCCCAGAGAAACCCGTCGGGAAATGTTGAGTTGTTTTTCATTGACTCGCATCCTTTATTTTAAAAAGTCTGAACACAATCCAGTTCGCATATCGGCAACTTCATCAGTCGCTCCGCAAATTACAAAAAACAAGGATTCCCTTCGGCAAATAGGCAGCATGATTTCCGCCAGAAGAATCTCAACCCTTTACACTTCCCGCAAGATATCCACTCATATAAAAACGCTGAAGCGTCAAAAAAAGAACCAGGACTGGTGTCACGGTGACCACGGCACCTGCCATCATCAATTCGACATCCTGCACATGCTCCCGTGACAGAGATGCAAGCGCAATCGGCAAAGTATATTTGTCACTGTCCGTCAGGACGATGAGGGGCCAGAAGAAATCATTCCATGCGGCTAGAAAGGTAAACAGCCCAAGTGTAATAAGAATGGGTTTCAGTAACGGCAACACCACCGACTGGAAAATACGCATTTCACTAGCCCCTTCAATCCGGGCCGACTCGATCATTTCCGTCGGAATTGATAGTGCATACTGCCTTACTAGGAAGATACCAAATATGCTGGCAACAAAGGGGATAAGAACACCAATCCAGCTATTGACCAGCCCCATACCCTTCAACATCAGGAAGAGTGGAATCATGGAAACCTGTGCAGGAATAACAAGGGCGCTCAGAAGACAGCGAAAGAGCAGTTGTCGTCCCTTGAACTCCAGTTTGGCAAAAGCATATCCGGCAGAGACATTGAACGTGAGCGACAATAGCGTTGCGGCCGACGCAACAAACAGGGAATTCAGAAAATTCCTTCCCATATTGGAATATTCAAAGAGCTTTGTATAATTATCGAATGTCGGGTTCTCCGGCAAAAGCGGTGGTGGAAAACTGCTTACCTCTCCCGGAGACATAAAGGACACACTCAGCATCCACAGCAACGGGATTATTGCAAACATGGCGAGGAACGACAGGCCGATATGAACTCCGGATCCACTCCACAGTTTTTTCATGGCCTCATACTCCACTTCCGTACCGGCGCATCACAACAAACTGGCCAATTGCCGCAATAATCATGAACATAAAAAGAATGAAAGCCACGGCGGATGCAGAGCCCAAACTCCACCACTTAAAGCCTTCTTCATACATCAGATAAATGATGCTGAGTGTGCTCTGGACAGGTCCACCCTGTGTCATCACATAGGGTTCGGCAAATAGCTGGAAGTACGCGGCCATGGTCAGCACCCCAACCAGAAACAGCGAGGGAACCAAGGCAGGCAAAGTGACATGGGAAAAACGCTGCCGGGCATTGGCACCGTCAATTCGCGCAGCCTCATACAAATCGCCAGGGATGGCTTGGAGGCCCGCTAGAAGAATGATCATATTGTAACCGAAGTTCTTCCAGACCGCGAAAAGAATGATTGAGGGCATTGAAAATCGCGGATCGCCGAGCCAGTCCACCGTAGGCAAGCCTAACGAGTCGAGACCATAGTTGATAAAACCATAGCGGGTATGCAGGAGGTATCGCCATATCACCGCAACGGCAACAACTGTCGTCACCACCGGCGCAAAAAGGGCGGTCCTAAAAAATCCCTTGAAACGCACTCTCTGCCCATTTAGCAAAAGTGCCGCTGCCAGTGAAACCAGCACCGACAAAGGCGCACCGACCAGCACAAAATACAGGGTGTTACTCAGCGCCTGCCAGAAAAGCGGCCTTTGCAACAGATCTGCATAGTTTTGGAAACCTACAAATCGCAGATTGGAAAGGTCGGCTAGGGCATAGATATCAAAGTCCGTCAGACTGATTGCCAATGCAGCCAACACTGGCAGAAAGAAAAAGACGGCAATGATAGCAAGCGCTGGACCTGCAAACAGCCAACCCGCAACTGACGGCTTCACGAATCGTCTCCCCTTTCTTGTGCCAGCATCCAGCGACGTTTTTCAAGAATGTGATCAATTCGGCTATCCAGTTCACGAGCCGCCTCTTCAGCGGTCCACTTCTCATGGACAGCACGCTCTGTCACCATGCGCAATTCCTGCACAATGCGTTCCCATTCAGGAATTTTCGGTGTTGGAAGAACGCGTTCAAGCTGATCTCTGAAGGCCACGACGTAAGGATCTGATTCAAGTCGATCTCCACGCCAGCTTGAACGCCGCGGTGGCAAATTGCCGCTTTTCTCGTAAAACTGTTGCTGGATTTCAGGACGTGACAGGAATTCAACAAGCCGGAATGCCACATCCCTTTGGCCGGAATTTTCAAAGACCACCAGGCTCGAACCGCCCGCGGTCGATGCCCCTGGCCCCTTGGGTCCAGGAAATATTGCCGTCATCCAATCATCCTGCATACCAGCAGGCAACCGGCGGCGAAATTCGCCAATATTCCACGGCCCGGTCAAATAGAAGGTAAAGTAGCCACGTGCAAATTCATCCCACACATTGGAAATTTCCGTTTCACTGGAAGGCGGTGCCAGCCCCTTGCGGAAAAAGTCGAGATAAAAATCAAGAGCTGCCACCAGCTCAGGGCTAGAAAAATTGCCATAACGATTACCGTCCCGCAGTAACGGAACACCTTGCTGGAGAGCAAGGGAAACTTGCATTTCAAATTCATTCAGTGGCACGAAAAGAGCAAAGCTGTCTTTCCCAACATACTTCTTCACTGCCGTTGCGGCCTGCATCCATTCCGCCCAGTCACGTGGAGGACGAACAATCCCGGCAGCACTGAGAATATCCTGCCGATAAAAGACAAGCCGCGTATCCACATACCAGGGCACCCCATACAGTCTCTCTGCAACCCTGTTCGTTGCCCAGATACCCGGGAAATAATCCTGTTCCTCAATAACGGAAGAAGTACCTGCCATCTCGTCCAGCCTGGCAATGGCATCAAGTGCTGCAAATTCCGCTATCCATGTATTGCCCATCTGGGCAACATCAGGAAGTGCGTCTCCAGCAAATGCCGTCAGCAGTTTTTCATGGGCCGCTGTCCAAGGTACCTGCTGGACAATGACACGAACACCAGGATTCTCGCGTTCAAACCTTTGTAGCAGCTCCGGAACAATTTCCCCTTCGCGGCCCATCGCCCAGAACTCGATTTCCAGAATGTCCTTCTCACCGCTACCTCTTGTGCCAAAAGCCAGCCATACTGCATACATTGCACCCAGCACAACCACGGCAACGGCAAACATGCTCAGTGGTTTTTTTCGCGATCTTTTTCCCCAACTTGTTGTCATGTAGTAAAATCTACCTTCTGACCGGATGAGCGAATTGTTCCGGCGTCACTCGGTACGCCGGTGGTTGCTAGGAAATGGTGTAGCCGCACACGTGGCACGGCTACACTGGAAATGGTTATCAGAACTCGTACGTAAAGTCGAACTGAACGGTGTGTGGCGGTTTCTGCGTATTCCTGAAGACGCGGGTTTCAAAGTTAGGGGTGCCGGGACGATTATTAACGAATCGGAATTTTAAACGGGCTTTTTGAACGAGAAGAAAAGTACCAAAGAAATCGCGGGGGAGGGCAATCAACGAATAGGAATTTTAAACGGGCTTTTTACGAATAGCAAGGTCGGTATTTTTCAGCCGCTTTTGATGAACCTTATCTGTGGCCACGCTCTAGTATGTGGAACGGAATTCGGTTCGGGCCAGCATCGTGCAAAAGGCCGAACGCTATCGCTGGTCAAGTGCGGCGGCGCATTGTCATGTAAGACAAGATACGGTGACGACCTGATGAAACGGCGCGGAGGATTCCTTACAAGCCAAAGAATGGTAAGCCCGCCGAAATTTAAAGATTCCAGGGCATTGGAAATTTTACATTTGAGGAAAACGGTGCCTCCACAGCGGTCATCTAAAAATGATGATCCTAGAACCGGTGTTTGATGGACCACATTCTGAAGAATCTTGGAGGCCTGCTTTACATGGGAAAACATTGGGAGGAGGAAGCCATATTGATGAGGGTTTCACCGACCAGTCTCCCAATAGGCCATCAATGAATCGTTTTTCTTAAATTAGGAGTTTACTGCTTCGGGAGGGCGTTTGAGTTCTTCCATCACAACATGCTTGGGAAGAAGGACAGGAAAGACAATGCCGATAGGATCACCTCGATAAATGGTGATGGGTTCTCGGGAGGGAATCTCTAATTGCAGCAAGAAGTTGGTCACGAAGGCATCGTAGTCAGGAAGAAAGTCGTAGAGGTTGGGAGTCGTTTTATATTCCTGGGTTTTCACGCCTTCCCAAACAGAAAAAGGGCGTTGAGGTAGATGGTAAAAATGATTAGGCACATCCTTCATCATCATGCCCAATTGTTTGGGATAATAAAAACGAATGCCACAACACAACTTGGGAAATCCACTATTGAGAATACTGTCTACATACATCCCAGAATACGATTTATACCCAAGCAATCGTTCTTCGGGAAGAATCGGAGGCGATTGCCACTCGAACCCTTTCTCAGCTTTCCGAATTCTGCAATCCGCTGGAGAGCGGATAAGCCAACCATATTGCCCCACAAATCGCACCGGACCACAATCATCAGGCATCACCTTGTACCCACTCGCGGCCAAATTTCGCTGGTCCTCCAGAGACATCCCGGTCATCATGGGTCGGTGTGGGTGAAAGTCGAGTTTTAGCCGTTCCGGGGCAAAAGCCGTCGAATATTCTCGTTCCCAATACACCACCCACTTGGTATCCGTGGTTCCGGACAGTTCGTTCATGATTTTTTCTTATTTAGAAGATGAAGTCGCTCAGCTTCATTGAGAACGAGACATTTCGCCTCGTTTCACCATCCACGCCACTTCAGCGACTCGCTTGCCTAAGTCCTTCGCACCAACCTTCTCTGCTTCATCAATACCGGGGCTATGGCCTTCGGTCGTTGCCGATGCGCCAAAAGCGCCGCCACCACTCACAACAATCATCTGATTGCCTAACATTGCCGCTAAAATCGTTATCATGGTCACCTCTTTCCCACTGGAAACTTGACCTCCCGTGGCAAAGGCTGCCCCCACTTTATTGCGCATTTTAAATTCAGGAAACACTCCAAACTCAAATTGCCACCGATCAAAAAATGTTTTGACTTCTCCAGACATATTGGACCAATACACCGGCGACCCCACGATCACCGCATCACTACTGAATAATACATCTGCTGTCACCTCTTTCACGGTCTGTAGTAATACACGAGTTCCAGGAACAGCTTCGGCGCCTACCACAACATTGCGTGCCATCGTTTCTGTATTACCGGAAAGGGAGTGATACACCACCAGGACTTGAATGGTGTCAGACTGAGATTGAATCTGTGCGGTAACCTGTGTACACCCAAGGCAAAGGAAGACCAATCCCAAAAACAGACGCACAGCAGAATCAAGAATCATGACACTTTAGGAGAGGTTAAGAGGTAGGGCTACCAAACAAGGATTGACTCAAGAATGGTGCGCCTGAATCATGCCAAATGAAAAATGTTACTGTCGACCCACTTCTTCATCGATTTGTTCTTCGACTGAGACATGCGTTAATGCACCTCGATGATCGCACTTATGGCACCGTACCCGAAACTCCTCTATCCATCGCTCTTGCACAAAATGTTGGCAACACTTAGGACAGGCAAACACGCCTTTTACATAATGTACTTGCTTCTTATACTTCATCACCAACCCCCTCTAAAAATAGAATAAATAGCAGCACCTAGCCTGCCACAAGCGAATTTCGGATTGCAACTCAAACCAGAGACAAAGCTTGAGGAAAAGGAAAAAAGCGCGGCTCAAAATTTCGTTTCACTGGCGACCCTGAATGCCGAAAGGCAGCGGGAAGGGCAGGATTGGATGGACCACATGTTTCCTGTCTGACCCTTGATAGTGACGTCTCCCAAGCAAAGGAGTCTAAAACGCACTTCTCTGTATCAGTGCTAAACTTTTACTACTACTAGAAAAATTGAATCTCCTATTTCCTCTTTCAATCATGCATCATTCCCGTTAACATATGTATATCTTTAAGTTGACATTATTAAATTTATTGTATATATACAACTATACATTATTCAATTATTTGTAAATATATAATTATACAATGAGCATAAAAAAGATCATATCGAAACAATATCAGGACAAGGTGAATACGGCTGCGACCAAACTGCGCAAGGTGGGGACTCCACTTGAAGGCTGGCTGCGCACCGCTCGGAAGGCCCTAGGAATGTCCGGCGCTCAACTAGCGCGCAGACTCGGGGTCACGCGCGCTCACGTCAACAATACCGAAAAAGGTGAGCTGAATGGCAGCGTGACAATCAAAACCTTGCAAAAAATGGCGGAAGCCATGGGATGTCGCTTGGTCTATGCCATTATTCCGGAACGTGAGGTAGAAAAACTATTAGCTGCGCGTGCGAAAAAGAAGGCCATGAAGATGGTGGAAGAAGTCAATAAACACATGGCACTGGAAAAGCAAGCTTTGTCCGAAAAACAAGTGGCCTTTGAAATTGAGCGTCTGCAAAGGGAAATGCTGAAAAACCCACCTGCAAATTTCTGGAATGATGAAGATTGAGGATGGAAGTGTTGAACAATACCATTCGCCAAGAGCAAAAAGCCGCCAGGCGCCCTTTAATGCCAGGAGCTTCAGGGCGGTTCAAAAAAGTCCATCCAGCAAGGCCACAGCTATTTTTGCGCGCGGAACGTACATGCAGTACGTGAGCACGGAAAAATGGCGAGAACGCCGCTAGTGGCTTTTTTCAACAGACCCAAGATGATTGATTATCCCGAAGGTGCAACACCCCTTGACCCTGACGAAATGGATGGCCTGAAACACAAACATGTGACAACCAGAGGCGAACTCGATCATTTAGAGCAAGCCAACATTCAAAACGGCTTGCAATGGATGAAGAAAAGCCGGAAGAAAGACATTGTGAATGAAAGGTTTGTACGAGATCTTCACAAAAAATTATTCGGAGATGTCTGGAAATGGGCCGGCATATTTCGCACGACGGAAAAGAGCATCGGCGTTGACCCTCGAGAAATTGCAGTCAATCTTCGAATGTTGCTGGATGATGTTCACTACTGGATTCAGAATGAAACTTATGAGCCAGAGGAGATCGCCATTCGTTTTCACCATCGGCTAGTGTGGATTCACCTTTTTCCAAATGGGAATGGCCGTCATGCACGGATCATGGCTGACGCATTACTGATGAAGGTATTTGGCAAAGAACGAATTGATTGGACAGGTGGATATGATCTTCAGGCTATGGGGGACCGTCGAAAGGAATATCTCACAGCCTTGCGAAATGCAGATCAAGGAAATTACGCTCCGCTTCTTGCTTTTATCGGATTAACAGATAAAGCGCAATAGAAAGAGAATGGGACAATTTAATTCGTGTCTGACTCCTAATAGGGAAAGAGATTAAGCTTCGGAAGTGCCAACTATCAACCAAATCAAGGGCCAAAAAGGCTTAGGTCATAGTCGCCCGTCTCATTGCCATTCGTCTCACTCACCAGAATCGTATGCACCCCCGGTTGGTCCACCACACAGCCCGTCGTCAGCTCTAACAAGGCGCCCGGGGATACCGATGAACTCCCATTGAAGCCCGCACACAACTCCGACCCATCGGCCCGCAGCACCCGCACCGCCGCTTCCATCGCACTACTGGTCGGCTTCACGCGAATCAGCAGCTGATCACCCAGAGAGCTATTAAAAGCGTAAATATCTTCGTTCCCTATTGGGTCAATTGTCTGAGAGACAATATCGCCATAATTCAGGCCGAAGATGTATTCGAAGCCTGCTGTCAAAATATCGGAACCATTTATGTTGCTGACCTCGACATCAACAGAAACAGGGGGTTGACCGGACGGGCCAGGCGGAGTAGTGGCGGTTATCGTGCTGGAATCAACGACGACGATATTGGTGGCCGGATTGCCGCCTATGGTGAGGGTGGTGTCGGGTGTGAAATGTCGGCCGGAAACCGTGACGGCCGTATCACCGGTTGATGGACCTTGGTTAGGCGTGATGCTCGTAATCCGTGGCCGTTGAGCAACAACGGTCACATTCATTGTGTCGGAACCCTTCACAGTCGTAACTGTCAGAGGAGCAGGACCAAGCGGAGAGGAAATATCAACCGTCAGATTCACCGTGATCTGAGTATCGTCCCCGAAAAACCCATCAACGGTAATGCCAGGGTGAGTCGTGGAAACCGTTCCACCTAACAGTGAGGTGCCAGAAAGAACAACTGTCGCAGGATCATCCTGATTAATTTGATTGGGAGTCGCACTGGTGAGAGTTGGTAGAGGAATATCCCCAAGCGTAGTCCGCTCTATGGAAAGGATATTACCAACTTCGTCATAGGTATAGGTGAGGACATTGCCTTCACTGTCAATGACGCGCGAGAGTTGATTCAGCGAATCGTAAGTGTATTGGATTGTACCAGATTGGCCCATAACGGGGGAAAGCCCCCACATAGTGAAGCCCAAAGTTATAAACAGCATTACTAATCTTGGAGGGCAAAACTTCAACATACTTGATTCTTGCTCTTGCGTTTAACTTTAATAATCACGTAAGCAGTTAAATTGTTATCAAGAATTCAATTCAATAGAATGCCCACTTACCAAAATCCGGCCAAGCCATCACAAGACAAATTAGTATCCTCAAAAAGTTAGTAAACCATCTTTCGTCCCCTACCTTCTTTATGATATTTCATCACATATCAACCACATGCAGGCTTACACGGATTCTTTTTGTCGCAATCACCAAGATTAAGCCTACAACGGGTGTCACAAAGACGATCACAGATAAATGGAATCAAACAAAAACGGGTGCATGCATCAACGCAAAATACATATCTCCATCTCTTTACATCACATCCAGATAAGCCTGGAGGTGCGTTTCTGTTCTGGCTAGGTGGGGTAGGAGACAAACCAGCAGGGTCATTGAAATTTATTGGACTGTTCCCTACATACCGATAAAGATTAGACTCCTTCAAGCGCACATCAATTGGGTCCTGGCTTATAAAACGTTTCACCCGCGTGTCATAATAACGTGCTCGGTAGTATAAGATGTCGTCCTCAACCGGCACACGACCGGTAAATTGAAATGGATAGTTACTCCCGTTTACAGTCGTTTTTCCAAAGGGTTCGTATTGAAACTGCTCCAATGGATTTCCGTCACTGTTAGTAGTCATCACCGTACTGTTAATAGCATCGGTTAGCCCGTACTCTACTTGCCCATTACCTCGAACCACCCCTAAATGCTGGTCAATCGTTTGACCGGTCAACGCTGAAAACTGATTGCCGTTACTAGTATTCTGAAATACCACATTGCTAATTTCATCTAGGACCATTTGCTGTGACTCAAATCCGGCATTCAAAGCAATAAGATTGCCCGAAAAATCGTAACTGAATGTGGTTGCCTTACTCGGACCTTGTATCGACTGCAATCGATTCCGTGCATCCCAATTATAGATGGCAATGCCATTAGGACCATTTTCCGCAAGTCGATTCCCATTCGAGTCATGCGTATAACTCACTGAATCACGCTGCAACAGCAGATTCGAATCCGTCGCATATTGGCGAATTGATGATTGAGTCCCCAGGGCTTGTGCATTGATCGACGACTTGGAAGTTCGATTGCCCACCGGATCGTAGGTGTAAGTTTGCTCTTCAAGAATCTGTGCACCATTTGAGTGATTTAGTGTCAAAAGTTGACCAACTGAATCATATGAATAATCGCTAATGACTCCATTTGGTCGCTCCTGGCGGATCAGTTGATTGCGAGCGTCATATGAATTCGTAATACCCGCTTGAGGCATGGTGGCTGTCCGGAGGTTCCCTGTGGGGTCATAAGTGTACGAGACTTGAGGTTGTCCTACCACTTGACGTTGAGAGACACGTCCCAATTTATCTCGGGAATACTGAACCGTCCCATAGGGGCCAATTGAATTTTCAAGACGCCCCGCTACATCGTATTCAAATCTGAAGGTTCCTCCGTCGGTATCATCTATTTGTTTCAAGCGCGTATGTGCATCGTATGTTCGTTGCACAAGTGACCCATCTTGATATGTTTCGGTAATTAGATGATTGAGCTCGTCGTAGGTAAATAAACTCCTCTGCCCGCGTCGATCAATAAATTCTGTGAGGTTTCCGTTCAATTCATAGTTTCGTGAATCGACGTTGCCTCGAGAATCAGTTCGAGTTTTCAGGCGATTCAACCCATCATAGGTGAACGAAACCGTATTTTCTCGTGCATCCGTTACCTTTATTCGGTTTCCAACTTCATCATATTTGGTCTGGGTCATATTCCCTTTTGCGTCAGTGACGCCTACAACACGGCCAAGTTTGTCGTATGCGGTTTTGGTGTTTCGTCCAAGTGCATCAATGGATTCGACACTTCGAGAGATTTCGTCATATTGAGTTTGTAAGACATGGCCTAAGGCATCCGTAACTGCAATAAGATTCCCAAACTCGTCATAGTCAAATGTGGTTGAATGATTTAACGGATCGGTTCTTTGGATGACCTGACCAAATTGATTATATTTAAAAATCGTCGTGTTGCCGTTCTTGTCTGTTCTCGACAATAAATCTCCAAACCCGTCATACTTAAAGATCACGGCATCACCAAATGCATCTGTAATTGAAGTGACTTTGTTAAAGACCGCTTCATATGTGAATCGGGCAGTATTCCCCAGCGCATCGGTACGGGATGAAACATTTCCTTGTTCATCATATGTAAAACTCACATCGCCACCACCTACGTTTCCACATGCCGCACAAGACCCTGTTCCAGTTATGGCCATGAGTTGATTGGTCCCCGGTTCGCGTTCGTAGACCCGAACTTGTCCTAAGTGATCGGTTACATTGACGAGATTTCCCTGGGCGTTAAAGCGATAGGTTGTGGTCTGACCCAATGGGTCTGTGACGATTGATTCCAGAACAGGACTATTTGGAACTAGTGGGTTCATCAGGACGTAGCTAAAATCAAATTCACCTCCATCGGCCAATACTTGTTTGATAATACGGCCACTATTGTCATAGGTATTTTTTGCGATGACGACCCCACGAGCATCGGTAACTTGTGTAAGCCTGCCTTGGGTGTCGTAAACATACTGGGTGAGCCCATTTTCTGCATCAGTCACGGTTTCAAGCCGCCCTTGAGCGTTATATGTATACCCTACATTTCTACCAATAGGATCAGTGACTGACAGAATGCGATCGGCGCCATCATAGGACAGCAGAAGTTTACGACCCACTGGGTCGATAATCTCTGTAATTTGGGATGGGCCTGAAGGGTTTCGAACCAAGTTCACTTGATTTCCATTTCTGTCGGTGATGGATTCCAGCACTGACCCCAACACAACATTTCCAGGGACAAAGACAAAAACAGCGCCCTCTTTCCACCGCAATGATGCTTCACCGTTGGCAGCAACTGTCATCACCGCACCTCTTAAAGAAGGTACTGTGGTGTTCGTCAATGTGCCATCAGAATTTTTCGTGAATGGAAATTGATTACCATCCGGCATGATGAGTCTGACGATCGTTGCATTTTGGGGAGCGTTCGTATTTAGTCTAAAACCATAGTTATGATTTGTCCCAATACCGAATGGGCCGGCTTGATTGGAGAAAGTGCGCATGGTTCGCTGAATAGATATTGGACCTCGAGGCCCGTTGATAGCGATATCGGTGACATTGATCACTTTGACTCCGGACGCGACGTCTACTGGATTTCCACCAGTAGGACAAGGACATTGCGTGCATGGATTTTCCGGATTCTCAGGGTTCCGTGGACCATGCCAATCAAAATGGACTAAACCGAATCGTTTTCCCGGTGTAGCTGGATTCAAGTCTGGAACGATTTGCCGACCATCATTCGAGACCGTTCCAATCCCATATACCACCATCGTGCCCAATGTCGGATCCAACGTGGACAAGTCCATACTTGTCCCAGGCGGGACGTTGAGCGTATTGGGGAATGAGACGGCTACTGGCATACTTGCCGTAGCATTGGCCGGCTGAAAGGCCACGATGAATGGCTCGATTGTTTGCGTACTCGGCGGCATTTCTTCAGGAAGACGGTCTACCGGTACATCTACTGCCGTGAGTGGGAACTGGCCTACCGGACAGACTTGTGGAAGAGGAGCAGGTCCTGGCGTAAAGATAGTTCCCGCGTAGACCGTGATCGAGAGATTTGGAATCGTCTGGAATGTAAAGTTTTGGTCTTGGCCGGCATTCTGTATGACACACACTGTCTCGGCATTGTCGATTCGCGGGAGATGTACAAGAACAGGAGAGACCGTGACCTGATCCGCTTGAATCGTATAAATAAGATCCACGCCCGCATATTTCCCAGGGGGTGTAATGGCGGTGTTCCCGTCGTAGCGAATGAGCTGATCTCCAACGCATTCAATCGGCAAATTCGTTAGCGAAAAATTCCCAGCCAGGTCTGACACTGTTTGTCCCACGCAGCCAGTATTCGCTCCTGTGTCATCCTTGCCCAACATCGTGATGGTGACGCCTGCCAATGGGGTTTGGAGCGTATCCGAAACTACGGTGCGGCCAAGGAACGATGTGGTGACTGGTTGGATGTTGAGTGTGGCATTGCCGGTTTCTTCCAGATCGATCCCATCGACGGTCGCCTTGGCCAAAATGGTGAGAGTTGAGGAACCTTGAGGTTGTGCGGCAGGTGCGGTGAGCGTTAATAAGGCCGTTTGCCCTGCGCTGATCTGCTGTGGTGTGATTTCGGCGGTGACGCCTGATGGCAACCCTGAAACCTCAAGAGGTGCGAGTTGCGTGAATCCCGTATTACTGTCCAGGGAAACTTTGTAACTCACCGTTTGTCCTTGGATGAGGTCCGCTGTCGCTGGTTCTACACTCAAACTGTAATTGCTCGAGGCAACAATCGTCAGTGTGGGTGGAGGCGGAACTGGGACTGGCTGTTGATCAATCGTGACTGCCAGATTACCCGTGTGCGCTCCGGTGGGAACGGTAAAGATGATTGTCGTGTCGTTTGACGTTGTGATCGGCGCATCAATTCTTCCTCCGCCCTGTTGAGCCAGCGTCACTGCTAATGCCCCTGGCGTCGACGGACTTAAGTTTGTGCCATTGATCGTGATGGATTCTCCAATGGGGCTGGACTTCGGTGTGAAGTTGGTAATAGTTGCCCCTGTTTGGGAGACGGTGAGTGTGGTCTCCGGTGAATCGACTCCATCCCGGCTGGCCATAATCTTTGCTATTCCGCCGCTATTGCCAGTCACCAACCCGTTCGGATCTATAGAGGCCACAGTGGGGTTATCGCTGTTCCATAGGACGTTGGTCAGCGGATCTTCAACCGTTCCATTTGAGAATGTGCCTTTGGCCGTGAACTGAAGTGATTGGCCCTGCTCCACATTTGCGGTGGGGAATGGCACTATTTCAATTTCGTTGAGCGCAACTTCCTGAACCGTCACGGGATCAGATAGGGGGCTGGGAATTCCTGCTACGGTTTGAATCGCCGTGACCACTTGCCCTATTTCCAGTGCGGGATCGACCATTAAGGCCCATGTATTATTTGTGTTTACATTGGTCGTCCCTACACTAGCGCTATCCACGAATACTTCTATGCTTGCTCCTGCGAGACCAGTTCCTCGGATCTCCATATCCCCATCGATTAAGGGACTGTCTACTGCGGGTGCCGGTGGTGGTTCAACAGCAGTTACTGGCTGGGATAAGATGCTGGGCACGCCTGCCACGGCTTGAATCGCTGTGACCACCTGCCCGGTTTGCAGAGGATTCATTAAGGCAAGAGTCCAGGCACCGGACATATCCACGAGAGTCGTTCCGACTGAGGTACTATTCACCAACACTTCGGCCGTGGCTCCTGGGTTACCCATTCCTGAAACTGCCGTTTCGCCCGTGATCAGTGGACTATCCACGATTGGGGGTTTTGGTGGAGAAACGACGGTCACCGGATCTGATAGGGGACTCGTGATGCCCGCTACTGCTTGACTGGCTTCAATGGCCTGACCGGCTACGAGTGTTGTGGGAACCTGAATTTCCCAGATACCTACGGTATTGACTCCCACGGTTCCTACACTCACGCTATCTACAAACACTTCTACCGTCGCTCCGTTGGAACCCGTCCCAGCGATCATTGTGCTGCCCGCTACCACGGGCTCCGTGACTACTGGTGGTGGCGGTGATTCCACAACTGTCACCGAGGAGGAAAGCGCACTCGTGATGCCATTGACCGTCTGCTTGGCTTGAACCTCTTGCCCTGCTACCAGAGCTGATGCGAGGGCGAGACTCCAGGTCCCCGATGCGTTCACCGTTGTGGTGCCCACGGCGTTTCCGTCGACGAGGACTTCCACGGTGGCACTAATGACACCGGTGCCCGCGACAGCCTGCGTTCCTTCTACAATAGGAGTGGTGATGATGGGAGGTGCGGGCATCATGACCACAGTCAGCGGAGCAGAGGGTGTGCTGGGAACACCCGCCACTGTCTGTGTAGCGGTGACTTCTTGGCCGGCTACCAGGGCGGTAACTTGAATCGCAAATGTTCCATTGGCCTCAACTGTTCCAGTCGCAGTTGATGCACTATTGATGAAGATGTCTACGGTCGCACCTGTCTCCCCGGTGCCCCTGATATCCGTCATACCCTCCACTAGAGGCGGGGTGATGATCGGGGCAGATGGAATCGGTTGCACCGTCACGCCAGCAGAGAGCTGGCTGGTTACTCCATTGACCGTTTGAGTAGCTTGGACGAGATCACCACTTTGCAACGCTGAAACCACGACTTCGAATTGTCCATTCGCCCCGATGATGCCCATTCCCGCCTGAGCATTGTTCACGAACACATCCACGAGTGCATTCGCGATACCAGTCCCTCCAACCTCGGTCGCGCCTGCAGTCAAAGGACCAGCAATCGTTGGTGGTGGTCGCTGACTAACAACTGTAATTTCTGTTGTAGCTGAACTACCATTGAGCGTTGCCCTAATGGTGATAGGACCGCCGGCAACCACTCCAGTTACTGGGAATGTGGCACTTGCCTCGCCAGACAAGATCACCACTTGGGTTGGGACTTGGACGATACTTGAGTCGTTACTTTCCAACGAAACGCTAGTATCTTCATTGACGGGTGAATCCCGCACACTCACAGTCACAGTTCCCCTATCACCAACCATAATCGTTAATTGGGCTGGTTCTAGGCTGCCGAGAGTCGGAAAGGTTTTGCCGAAACTACTAGAGAGGATGTTGATATCGGTTTGATCGATAGCGTTATCGTGATTGAGGTCAGCAACCGCACATTGGGCATTAGTAGTCGGGTCTTGCCCAAAACAACTCCCAGCCAAGGACACGTCCAAAATATTAACGACCCCGTCGTCATTCAGATCAGGATCGTGATTTGCCCAGGCGGAGACAGGAAGAAGCATGACACAGCAAGCCACAACCATGGCTCGGAGCCAACCCACGGTCTCTGGACCTTTTTGAGAAACTGCGCCTTTGCTTTCGCCGTCAATCATAGATTTCTGATCCGCTATAGTTTGGGCCATTCTTAGCTCGGATACCTTGGCCATGGATTCACCAAGTCTTCCTTGCGCCAACCACATCAGGGACTTTAGAGATCCCGTCCTCCCCGAATAGGAAGCCGGACCTTGCCCCTCCGAGACGCACCCAGACTTTTTTGTTAGAAAAACGAAGAATTAAGACAGGAGAATGAAGAAAAGAATATTAATGCAGGAACACTGAACTGAATAATAAAGATAAATTGGCAATTGAAGAAAGGAGTTGAAAGAAGTCTGGAGTACCGAGCTCGAAGCCCGAGGTCACATTAGCGCACCTGACTAGCGTTCACGACCAATGGCTCTCTCAAGCTCTACCCAAGCCTCCTCATAACAGCCACCCTCCCTCGCCGAATTACGAAAGCTGCTATATTTAACTACTTATTAAATGAAACGATTTGGCTTATACCGAACTTAAAAAATATTGTCAATTAACTCTGCATTGTTCAGGTAATGGCGTTTCAACAAGTAACCTTGAAACGTTTCAGTGCTCAGAGAATCGCCTCTCGTTTTCGATACTGCCGAAGGAGCCAAGCCAGACCTGAGGCAAACAACACAACTGAAGAGGGCACAGGAACTGGTGCGACATTAATCATTCCATTATTGAGTGTCACTGGTGTAATTTCAAAAATGTCCCCTGGACCGTTCACTCCAGTCAAGCGCACATCGTTCAACGTCAAATTCGACGTGCCTAAGGATATGGTATCAAACATGTTAACGGCTAACACGCCATCACCTGTAGCAGTCGAAACCCCTAAATTTGTTTCTGCAAAATTCACGTCTGGTGCTGCAATATCGTTTTCGACCGGAAATGGGACAGGCAGAAATCCCCCACTCATCACACCCGTCGCCGTTAGGACAGATGAGTTAAAATCCACATCGAATTCAAATCCTTGCAAAGATTCGGGTAAATCTGTCACCACGATATTCACCGTCACCGGATTGCCTAAAACCACAGTGGTCATATTTTGAATACCCAGCGTCGCGGGATCAACATCCACGGATACGAATGCCGCGTTGGCCGAAAGTACGGAAAACAAACACCCGAATAACCCCGCACAGGCGATCGCACTCAACCGAGTCGTATTCATGGTCACCTCTCACATGATGAAAACACGGGTAGCCCTATAAAACCACTTGCTATATCCGAACTGTTCCCTTTGCACAGCCCACGTCACGAGACGGGCCTGAGAAACAGTTCCTAAAAAAGCGCTCTAGAATTCCCCTTGTTGCTCTTATATGATCCGCAACAGTACTGAACTAAAGGGCCTGATAGCTCACACGACAACAGGGTAATGAGTATGAATGATGAAGGGAAAATTGATAAAGAGTAGTAATGTAGGAATGAACGAGAGAAAAGAATGAAGCCGTCATTTATTGGATATTGAAAAAAAGCCGAGAGCCCCTGAACGCTGAATGAAGTGCCTACACCGCACAAGAATAAATTCCACTTTCACTGCCACCTTCTCAGGTCGCTTTGTTCCTTTAAGAAACTAGGAGAATGATATATATCTCGAAAAATTTGTCAAGCATCAATTCTTCCCGATCGTACACTGGAGAGTAACACGAAGATGCACAGGCATCACACCTGTCCGCAGTCTATTCATAAGAACGCCTGCCAATATTTCTATTCACACGTGCGTTGGGCATAAGGATAGATTAGGGAAGAGGTGGGCTCAGCCCGTTTTTCCTACTTGCTGTTTCTTTGACGGTGTTTTCGAGGAAAATAGTTGTCATGGATGGTTTTGAGGCGAGTATGTTCAACGTGGGTATAGATTTGGGTGGTAGCGATGCTGGCATGACCCAGCATGGTTTGGACTGACCTGAGATCGGCCCCATGGTCCAAGAGATGGGTGGCAAAAGAATGACGCAGCATATGCGGGGAAATGGGCTTAGTAATCCCAGCCCGAACCGTGCGATCCTTAAGAATCTTCCAAAAACATTGACGGCTCATGGCCCGACCTAGTCGGGTAAGAAACAATGCGGATGATATTCGCTTTTTCACAAACGTTGGGCGAGCTAACTGCAGATATTGCGAAACCAATTCTCGTGCTTTATCTCCAATGGGTACGATTCGCTGCTTATCACGCTTGCCGGTAGCCTGCAAGAAACTCACCTCCAAGTTGAGGTCTGCCACATTCAAATTGACTAATTCCGAAACACGAAGACCCGTGGCATATAACAGTTCGACCATCGCAGCATCCCGTCGATCCTCGCGAGAATTCATCGTCGGAAGATTAAGTAGTCGAGTGACTTCAGCTTCAGACAAGAGTTTGGGGAGTTGCACCCATTGCTTCGGCGTTCCTTTTAGTATCCCTTCTAACGCCAAGTTGCCCTGACTGCTTCCTATATGTTTATAGAATCCTCGAATGGCCGCCAGGCAACGAGCAATCGATGAAGAAGACAAACCAGCTGTTTTCAGGCTACTGAGGAATTGGACCCACAGCGGCTTGCTCAGAGATTGAAGGTCTGTAATCCCCTCCTGCTGAAAAAAATCCATCAGCTTCCGTAAATCCCTCCGATAGGCCGCAAGGGTATTGGTTGCACAGCCACTTTCCACTTGCAACATCGTGAGATATTCGTCCATGAGGTCTTGCATACAATCCTTAGCAGGACGATTTTCCAGAGAATACATCAAGGGGCCTTGATTCAATCGATCCATTACATGACAGAATTCTGGTGTTCTTCTATTTAGGTAAGCCTACTTCCTGATATAATAAACTGAATGATCTGTATAATCACCTTTTACATCCTGCAAAAAATTTCTTGATTCACACCACAGACTCCTACTCGAGTCGGCTATCCCACTTGACTCATCTATGACAGGTTTGCCACCTACAAAAACCTACTCGAGGTTCTCTGTCCAGCGCTTCGTTGCTCTCAACCTAAGTGTCCTTTGTCTCGTTTTGACACCGCATCTCTTATTTGGAGCCAATACCCAAGCGCCAATAACATTAGAACAGGCCAAGGCTCAGTTTGAATCCGGGAAAACCATTCAAGCGTTGGAAACGGTGGAAGAACTGATTGATTCTCTGCCGTCGCCGGGAATCCTGCAAGAAGCCTATTTTCTACAAGCGACTATTTTGAAACAAGATGCGCAGATCATGGAAGCTCTTACCGTGGTGAGACAACTTCTCGAAGAATTTCCCTTTTCCCCTGTCGCAAACTCTGCTCGGATTTTGATAGCTGAATTGTATAGCCACAATCAGGACTATTCCCAAGCACTTCTGCATTTATACAAAGCTTTGGATTATGCAGCTGATCAGGAATTACGCCGCACCCTGTTTCAGCGCATTCGTCAAGCAGAACTCAGCAACGGAAACCCCCTAGACGCGATTAAGGCCGCACTCAATGAAATGATGCTGGTAGATCCTTCTGAACGGCTCGAGCTCGAACAGTTGACTCAAACCCTGGTGTTACAACAGTTAGATGAAGAGGCTCTTCAAAACCTTATAGAAGGCTATGCCAAGCGATATCCTGGAGATTTGGCAACGATCAGGCTCATCGAGATCCATACATCGCGCGGGGATGAGGTCTTGGCTGAACGGGACATTCGTGGATTTCTAAAACGCTTCCCAAATCATCCATATGCTCAAACGGCCATGGCCCTTCTCCAATCATTTATTAACAAGATCAAGCTACACCCACATATCTTGGGGGTGGCACTGCCATTTTCCGGACCAATGAAACCCTATGGGACTGATTTACTTAATGGTATTCGGCTCGCCATCGATATCGCCAAGGAACAATGGGGGCTTTCTTCCGTTGGACTCGTCGTAAAAGACACCACTTCGCTTACGGCCCCTTTACGAGTAGAGATGCAACAACTTCTCAATGAGTTTCAACCTCGAGCCGTCATTGGACCTCTGTTGTCCAGAGAAATTCGCAGTCTCGGACATTTACCGGATGATTATGCCACCCCTTTTCTCACACCCTCTTCCACACTCCTCAATGTTCGGCAATATGGCTCGTATTGGTTCAATACGGCCATGACGTCTTCCGTTCAAGCCAAACGCCTCGTAGAATACGCGATCATGACATTAGGCTATCATCGATTTTGCATCATTCATCCAAAAACCGCCTATGGGCGTGAATTGGCTGATATGTTTGCCAAGGAAGTGATCCACTCTGGTGGAGAGGTAATTGCCGTTGAAGAATATACCGAAGAACAAACGGATATTGGCGAACAACTGCGTCACCTAAAAGTTAAAGATCTCGCACAATATGGCCTTGAAGAAACCGAAGAAACGCGAACCGGTGAAGAACGCCTGGTCTATACGCCAGGCTTTGACGCGGTCTTTCTCCCAGGACAACCAGTACACTTGGCCATCATTGCCGCTCAATTAGCATTTTTCGATATGAATGTCCCCATCCTCGGCGGGAATAGCTGGCATAATTCTGAATTGTTTCGATGGGCTAAACATGACTTAAATGGCAGTATTTTTGTGGATGGGTTTTTTCTGAACAGCCCTGATCCCAGCGTACAAATGTTTATTCAACGCTACCGTCGACAGTTTCATCGAGAGCCCTCGCTCTTTGCCGTCCAAGCTTACGATGCTGCCACACTAGTATTGGAAACTCTTCGAAAAGGAGCCCAATCTGGCCAGGATGTCTGGGATCAATTGGTCCGACGATCAGACTTGCCCGCATTAAGTGGCTTTGCTTCCTTTAGCTCAGCAGGCATCTTGAATCGCCGCCTGTATCTGCTCCAAGTCAACAACCCCACCTTTACTCAAATGAATTGATCAAATGGATTCCGTCGCCTCCTTTCTTCACACCATTTCTTATATGTTGGTACCGCTGATGGCTGCAGTCGTTCTCCACGAGTATGCCCATGGCTGGGTCGCACATTTCTTTGGCGACCAAACCGCTAAATCACAAGGACGATTGACGATGAATCCGATTCCTCATATTGACCCCTGGGGAAGTATTCTTGTCCCTCTCATGCTTTCATTGGTGCCAGGAGGGGTCATATTTGGCTGGGCTAAACCCGTCCCTATCAATCCCTCTCAACTTCACAATCCCCGACGTGACATGGCATTGGTCGCCATTGCGGGTCCGCTCATGAATTTATTTTTGGCTTTGGTTAGCGGCCTCCTCATCCTGCTCTTTGTGTATTTGGATCCAACGATTCAAGCCAATTGGCCACCTCAACCTGACACCGCACCACGTGAAGATTTACTAGGCATGTTGCTCGTCCCACTCAATGCTATGGCTCTTTCATCCCTCATTGTGAACATCGTCTTACTCTCCTTTAATCTCCTCCCCTTTCCCCCTTTGGATGGTAGCCGTGTCTTGCGCAGCTTACTCCCACCTAAACCTGCCATGACCTTGAATCGGTTGGAGCCCTATGGCATGCTCATTATCTTTGGATTATTAATGTTGGATTCACGGATTCCTATTATTAGCTCATTCATTTTTTTCATGTTTCGTCTCATTGGCCAACCTTTTTTACCGGCATAAATAGCGAATGATGAGAGGACTGCTTTGATAAAGTCATCACGCGTACTCAGCGGCATGCAACCGAGCGGGCTCATGCATCTCGGTAATTTGCTTGGGGCTTTGGAAAATTGGAAAACGCTCCAAGCCGAGCATGACTGTTTTTTCTTCATCGCCGATTGGCATGCCCTTTCAACTAATTATGCCGACACCAGCCGCATGAAAGAATTCACCCAAGAACTGCTTATTGATTGGCTGGCAGCAGGAATTGATCCCCAGAAAACAACCGTCTTCATCCAGTCTCAGGTCCCCGAACATGCCATTCTCCATCTACTGTTTTCTATGATTATTCCGATTCCTTGGCTGGAACGAAATCCTACCTACAAGGAAAAACAAGACGAAATTAAGGAAAAAGACCTTGCAACTTATGGATTTTTAGGCTATCCAGTACTTCAAGCTGCAGACATTCTGTTATATAAGCCTGATCTAGTTCCGGTTGGGAAAGATCAACTCCCCCATTTAGAACTCACACGAGAAGTCGGCCGCCGGTTTAATAGTTTGTATACCCCTGTCTTTCCCGACCCCAAAGAATATTTGACCAAATTCCCTAAAGTGTTGGGAATCGATGGGCGAAAAATGAGCAAGAGCTATCACAATACGATTAATCTGTCCGATACCGAACCGACCGTTCGACAAAAACTCAAAACCATGGTCACTGACCCTGCAAGAGTTCGACGGACAGATAAAGGGAATCCAGAACTCTGCCCTGTTTATGACTTCCATAAAATATTTTCAACCAACTCAACCATTAAACAAATTGATACCGATTGCCGGGCTGCAGCCATTGGATGCATCGACTGCAAGAAACAGGTTGGCGATGCCATGGTCGAGAGGTTTTCTCCTATGTGGGAGACTCGCATAAGCGTGGCCGCTCACCCCGAACAGACACAAGAGGTGGTTGAGGAAGGGCGAAAACGTGCCGCAGTCGTTGCCCATGAGACCATGAGAGAAGTCAAAGAAGCCATGAAAATAGGATAAAGAGCATGAAGAATTTCTTGACAGGAATTCACACCACCGCTACTATCCATGCCTATTTTTCACTACCCATAAACCACTATGACAGGACATTGAAATCAAGATGAGTATTCGTGTTGCCATCAACGGATTTGGACGTATTGGACGAAATTTTTTCCGGACAAGCTACAACGATCCGGATATTGAAATTGTCGCGCTCAATGATTTAACTGATTCTCGAACACTCGCACACCTTCTGACATACGATTCGATACATGGGACCTTTCAGGCCGATGTTCAGCACACCCCAGATTCACTCGTGGTCAACGGAAAAACGATTCGCATTTTTGCCATCAAAGAGCCCAAAGCCCTGCCATGGAAAGAGCTACAGGTTGACTTTGTCATTGAATCTACTGGCCGATTCACCGACCGCAAGAGTGCTGGCCAACATCTAGAAGCCGGAGCCTCCCGAGTCATTATTTCGGCACCCGCCAAAGACCCTGACCACACGATCGTGCTGGGCGTCAATGAATCTACGTACAACCCAAAAGAGCATAAGATTATTTCAAATGCATCGTGCACGACGAATTGCTTGGCTCCTCTCTCAAAAATCATTTTGCAGGAGTTTGGGATTAAGCATGCGTTTATGACCACAGTACATTCATACACCAACGATCAGCAGCTGCTGGACTTGCCGCATGCGGATTTACGACGGGCGAGGGCCGCCAGTCTGTCAATGATTCCGACTTCAACAGGTGCCGCTAAAGCCTTGCATCTCGTTATTCCTGAATTAAAAGGGAAAATCGACGGCATGGCCATCCGCGTCCCAACGCCAAATGTTTCCCTTATTGATCTCTCAGCCGAAGTTGAAAAAGATTGCGATGCCGCAGCCGTCAATGCTGCCTTTACACAAGCGGCTGAAGGATCATTAAAAGGATATTTACAAGTCTCTGAAGCCCCCATTGTCTCGACCGATCTGAATGGATGTCCCTTTTCAGCAACCCTTGATGCACCACTCACTTCCGTTATGGATGAACGCCTAGTGAAAGTCTTTGCCTGGTATGACAATGAATGGGGTTATTCGTGCCGTGTACGCGACCTCGTCAAATACCTCGCACAACAGCAATAACAAATGACCGTTCGCGGGGCCTCCTGATCGATGCCCCACCCACCCCCCTTTCTCATGGAGGGCAACAGAGTCATGAACCTCACCAAACAAACCATTGATCAAGTCGATCTCCGGAACAAACGCGTACTCATTCGAGTGGACTTCAATGTCCCCCTGGATGATACCGGTGAAATTTCTGACGATTCTCGGATACGAGCGGCATTACCGACGATCAACAGAGCTATCGACGAAGATGCGGTCGTGATCCTCTGTTCGCACTTAGGACGGCCTAAAGGCACAACCAAGCCAGCACTCAGTCTTGCCCCGGTTGCTAAGCGTCTTCATCGCCTTCTGAACAAACCAGTTATCTTTGTGAATGACTGCATTGGTCCAAGCGTTGAAAATGCTGTGAAACAGGCAAAATCTGGTGATGTTATTCTTCTAGAAAATTTACGATTTCATCCAGGCGAAGAAAAGAACGACGAGCAATTTTCATCCCAACTAGCTTCGTTTGCCGACATCTATATCAACGAAGCCTTTGGGACGGCACATCGTTCTCATGCCTCAACCGTCGGTATCACGAAATATGTAAAAAATGCAGCAGCAGGGTTTTTGATGAAACGTGAAGTTGAGGCCTTAGAAGGAACGGTGGAAAACCCGGTTCGTCCCTTTGTCGCTATTTTAGGTGGAGCGAAGGTTTCAGGAAAGATTGGGGTGATTAAAAATCTGACAGGGAAAGTCGATAAAGTCATCATCGGTGGAGGCATGGCGTTTACGTTCATCAAAGCCCTCGGCTTCGAGATCGGGAAATCCTTAGTAGAAAACGACATGTTAGATTTAGCGAAACAAACCTTAGAGCAAGCTATGGCGCAAAAAATCAAATTCTACCTCCCAGTGGATTGCGTCGTGGCCGACAGCCTAGAGCCAGATGCCGAAACCAAGATTGTCACCGTTCAAGAAATACCACCCGGTTGGTACGGAATGGATATCGGACCAGCCTCTGTTCGACTCTTTGGCGAAGCCGTACAAAACGCGAAAACGATCTTATGGAACGGTCCCATGGGTGTATTCGAACGGGACGCGTTTTCTCGTGGGACCTTTGCACTAGCTCATTCTGTCGCTAATGCGTATGCCAAAACCATAGTGGGTGGAGGAGATACAGCCTTAGCTGTTCACCGCGCGGGTGAAACAGAAAGCATGGCTTTTATATCTACCGGCGGTGGGGCTGCACTGCAGCTGCTTGAGGGCAAACACATGCCAGGGCTTGCCGCATTACCAGACAGCCCTTATTAATTACTCTACGGTCATTCAGTTCTTTTTTTTGAAAGCACCTTATCTCTATGTCCAAGCGATTCATTGTCGGCAATTGGAAAATGCACAACACCATATCCCAAGCCGAGACCCTCATTCGAGATATTCTTTCTGATTATCAGCCTAACCCATCGGTAGAACTGGCGGTCGCACCTCCATACGTGGCTCTGCCGTCAGTAGCCCGTCTTCTTGCTTCCTCCACGATGACATTAGCTGCGCAAAATGTCTATGCCAAAGACGAAGGCGCATATACAGGAGAGGTCTCCCCTCCCATGTTAAAAGAGCTAGGCTGTCAGTATGTGATTATTGGACATTCCGAACGGCGCCACATCTTTGGAGAAAGCGATCAGAACATCAATGAGAAGATCCATGCGGCCCTTCACCATGGCCTTCACCCCATTTTTTGTATTGGGGAACGCTTAGAAGAACGCGAATCTGGACAGACTCATTCCGTCATCCAAAATCAATTACAAGCAGGATTATCCGGATTAGAACCCAAGGACCTCAAGAACGTCACGATAGCCTATGAGCCCGTCTGGGCAATCGGCACAGGAAAGGCCGCGACTGTCGATCAAGCAACTGAAATTCATGCTGTCATTCGATCAACGTTGACGACTCACTGGAGTCTAGATCCAGAACAAATCACAATTCTTTATGGAGGCAGTGTGACAGCAGACAATGCCCAAACTCTCTTCCAATCTCCTCAGATTAATGGAGCGTTGGTAGGGAAAGCTTGTCTGAATTCTGAATCCTTTGTTAAGATAGCTGAATGTGCCGGATTAGATTTATAAATTAGCTCCCGATAGGACCATAGAGTATTATGTATACATTAGCTGTTTCGATTCATCTCATCGTCTGCTTCCTCATGATTGCCTCCATTTTGCTGCAAGCTGGCAAGGGGGCAGAAATCGGGGCATCCTTTGGTGGGTCTTCTCAAACCGTGTTTGGAAGCCGTGGTCCAGGAACGTTTTTGAGCAAAGTGACCGTGGGAACAGCTTTCGTGTTTATGATGTCTTCACTCAGCTTGGCCTTACTCTCGAAGCAAGCCAACACATCTTCTACAGTCATTGATCTCCACCCAACAACTCATCAGGAATCATCATCTTCTTCCTCACCCGCCGAGGAATCAACACCAACACCGATAGTACCGGCTGCTGAATCGGAAACAGTACCCGCACCTACACCAGAAGCCTCATCTGAGACCACTCCGGGAACGACGAGTCCCACACCAAGCGAACCATAAGGTTGGCAACCAGCACCTACGACTCTTTTGCTTGAAGAATTAAAGGCCAAAATAAGAGGCCAGAAGAAACTATCGAGAAGAGCTAAACAGGAGTGAGCCAATTCGCATAGGCAGGATCTTCACCTCGAACAATTTTAAAAAAATCATTCTGGAGAGATTGCGTGATTGGACCCGGCTTTCCCTCACCTATCATTCGATCATCTAATTCACGCACAGGGGTCAATTCGGCTGCTGTCCCGGTAAAAAAAACTTCATCCGCGACATACATCGCATCCCGAGTAAATCGTTCTTCAACGACAGGAATATTCTTCGCCCGTGCCAAGTGAAGAATAGAGTTGCGTGTAATCCCATCAAGAATCGATGTTAACGGCGTCGTTTTTAAAACACCTTTGGTCACAATAAATACATTTTCACCAGTGCCTTCTGCGACATACCCATCAGGATCAAGGAGAATACATTCCTCATATCCTGATTTTTTGGCTTCCCATTTCGCCAGAATGGAATTCACGTAATAACCCGATACCTTTGCTCGTGTCATCGACACATTGACATGATGGCGAGTAAAGGAAGAAATTTTGGCTCGAATTCCTTTGGCCAGCGCCTCTTCACCCAAGTATGATCCCCACGGCCAAGCTGCAATAGACAGACAGATGGGATTATCACCTGGATAGACGCCCATCGCCCCAAATCCAACATAAGCAATAGGTCGAATATAACAAGAAGCCAGCTCATTCACTCGAACCGTTTCAATAATCGCGTCAGTCACCTCTTTTTTAGCAAACGGCATAGGCATGAGGGTGATGTGAGCCGACTCAAACAACCGATCAACATGTTCCTGTAACCGAAAAATGGCTGACCCTTGTTTGCCTTCGTAGCATCGAATGCCCTCAAACGCTGCTAATCCATAATGCAAAGAATGCGTTAAGACATGAACTGAGGCTTCATCCCAATTCACAAAATTCCCATCCATCCATATTTTCTTTGATGCAGTTACCATAAATAAATATTGCCCTGTTAGTTTTCAAAAAGATCTGTCATCTTAGCACCATGCCAATCATAACTTATGATCCGAGGCCCCTTATGGAGTCACTAAACCAAATGATATACTAAAATCTTGACTTAAATGTAAACATACTGGCAAAATGAATGTTTTGCGATCATCGACAAATACGGAGCGAGAAGACTTATGTATGCGATTATCGAAACAGGCGGGAAGCAATATCGTGCAGAGCCTCAGAGCCTTCTACAAATTGAGTCCTTAGAGGGTGATGTGGGCACGACAATTGAATTTGATTCCGTTCGGTTTGTCCAGACTGATCAAGCCCCAATTGTTGGCACACCAACAATTCCTCAGGCGGTAGTCAAAGGAGAGATTGTTCGGCATGCTCGAACACGATCCATTACGGTCTTCAAAAAGAAGCGCCGAAAAGGGTATCGTCGAACCAGGGGACATAGACAAGGTTTCACGCAAGTTCGAATTACAGAAATTGTGACTCCTTAATCAAACATTATTTTTACGCGCTGGAGACGTGATTCATGGCACATAAAAAAGGTGGCGGTTCATCCCGAAACGGACGTGATAGTAACCCACAATATTTGGGCATCAAAGCCTATGCTGGTGAAGCTGTGTCCGGTGGCAGTATTCTAGTTCGCCAACGCGGAACCAAATTTTTTCCAGGCTCCAATGTTGGTTTGGGAAAAGACTACACCCTGTTCGCTAAAGTGACCGGCACAGTAAAGTTTGAAGGGGGCAAAGCCCGACGTAAGGTCAGCGTATATCCAGCCGCCTAACCGTTCCCCACATTCTTCCTTTTCTTTTCACAGCACTCACTTCAGGTTCTTTCTATAGCCGGGTAAGATTAGGACACTTATGTTCATTGATCACGCACGCATTTTTGTCAAAGCCGGAAAAGGCGGCTCCGGACATTGCAGCTTCCGCCGGGAGAAATTTGTCCCTCGCGGTGGGCCCAATGGTGGCGATGGCGGCAACGGCGGGCACGTGATCTTTGAAGCCTCCAACCGCGTTTCGACCCTCTTAGACTTGCGCTATCAACGCCACTATCAAGCCAAAGCTGGCGAACGCGGCCTCAAATCTAACCAGCATGGCGCAACTGGAACGAATACGATTATTCAAGTCCCAATTGGCACGCTAGTCAAGGCTGAAGAAACCGGTGAAATCATTGTCGACCTTATAACCAATGGACAAACAGCCATCGTTGCTGAAGGCGGAAAAGGCGGAAAAGGCAATGCCCGATATGTCACATCCACCAATCAAGCACCACACGAATTTGAACCAGGGACACCTGGAATAGAACGATGGCTCAATTTAGAATTAAAGCTCTTAGCCGACGTGGGCTTGGTCGGTTTTCCCAATGCTGGCAAGTCCACACTCATCTCGTCCATCTCTTCGGCTCATCCAGAAATTGGGAGTTACCCGTTTACGACGCTGCGCCCTCACCTTGGAGTCGTCGAAGGAACAGAAACTTCCTCGTTCGTGGTAGCCGATATTCCTGGGTTGATCGAAGGGGCTCATGAGGGCAAAGGCCTCGGTATTCAATTTCTTAAACATATTCAACGAACGGCCCTATTGCTCTATCTCATTGATATCAGTGAATGGATTGAAGAAGACCCGATCGTCAGTTTTAACACCTTGAGAAACGAACTGCAGGCATTCGACCCCACTCTTCTTGAACGCCCATTTGCCATTACCGCAACAAAGATTGATTCCCAAGGGGAAGGCCAACACCTCAAGGCTCTTCAAACCTATTGCCTCCAACAGGAATATCCATGCTTTCCACTTTCAGCCGTGACCAGAGATGGACTCCCTTCCTTAATTACCTATCTCGAGCAGGCTGTCCTGGAGAATAAAGCCTCATGCACGAACAACTCTTAACTACCTGCAAACGGGTAGTGGTAAAGATTGGGAGCAGCCTCGTGGCCTCTTCAAATGGAGGACTTCATCTTGATCGAATCGAAAGGCTCGCCCAAGAATTCGGTGATCTACAATCTTGTAATCGTGAACTTGTTCTGGTGTCGTCAGGTGCCATCGTCGCGGGGATTTCCCATTTGGCGTTAACTACCTATCCCCAAGAACTTCCCCTGCGACAAGCAGCCGCAGCCGTTGGGCAAAGCCACCTCTTGTGGGCCTACGAAACAGCTTTTAAGAGGTCTGGGCATAAAATTGCTCAAATTCTCTTGACACACCAAGACCTAGGGGGTCGGCGGCGATTTCTCAATGCAAGGCATACACTCACCAAATTAATTCAACTGAGAGTCATTCCTATTATCAACGAAAATGACACGCTCTCCATCGATGAAATTCGATTTGGCGACAATGATGCCTTGGCGGGACAAATTGCGCATCTTGTCGATGCTGATCTCTTGGTCATCTTGTCTGATGTCAATGGTTTATATGAAGCTGACCCCCATCTCCATCCTTCAGCAAAACTCATTCCCCATGTGCCAACCATTACCAAGCGGATTGAAAGCCTGGCAGGAGTCTCAAGAACCCAAGCGAGTCGTGGGGGGATGGTGACGAAAATACAAGCGGCCAAACAGGCCGGACGATTTGGCGTACCCACACTCTTGTTAAATGGTGAAACACCAAATGCCCTCACCGAAGCACTAGAAGGAAACCCTAGTGGGACATTCTTCGCTTCAAAACAGTCATCTCTGACCAACCGCAAACAATGGATTGCCTTTACGCTGCGACCAAAAGGAGAGCTTATGCTTGATGAAGGGGCCGTCGCGGCACTCGTCCTTCGCGGGAAAAGTTTATTAGCATCAGGGATCCTTAACGTTAAAGGTCAATTCCTCAATGGTGACCCCGTGAGCTGTACGACCAAAGAAGGTATTGTGTTCGCAAAAGGAATCACGAATTATTCTGCTGAAGCCCTAGAACGCATCAAAGGTAAGCAGTCGACAGAAATTCAGAAAATTCTAGGCGCTCTAGAATATGAAGAAGTCATTCATCGAGATAATCTGGCCCTGACCCCATAAAACTTGTGAAAAGTTAGGAGTGAGTAGTAAGGAGTAAATCAATGGGAAACAAAGGGATGGAAACTAGATTCCTTACTGACCCATTTATCTTTTTCTGCTCTCTTTACTCCTTACTATTCATCCCTTATTTTTTTGATTGCTTCATTGACTAGAACAACGCCGTTGGAGAACTCACTCCATCTCCTAAAAAAGGTTCGCTTTTCATGTTCATTGGCCTCCTAGGCGGTAGCTTCAACCCCATCCACAACGGACATCTGCACATTGCTAATTATGTGTTCCAAACGCTCTCACTGGACAAAGTGATCTTCATTCCTACAGGTGATCCACCGCATAAACCAGCGACATCTTTGGCACCTGCTCACCATCGTTTGGCTATGGTGAAGCTGGCAATACAATCGTTTGAAACGTTTGTTGTCGATGATCGAGAAGCTCAGTCGCCTAACGTGTCCTATAGTATCGACACTGTCACTCAGCTCAAGAATGAATTTTCAAGTGAAACAAAATTAGGATTTATCATCGGATTAGATGCATTTTTAGAGCTTCCAAGTTGGAAAGAAGCCAAGTATTTGCTGGATTTCTGCCATTTTATTGTCTGTTCAAGACCCGGAGTCACGTTCATGCAACTCCAATCGATGCCGCTTCTTCCACCGACCTCTCATAGCAACCTCCACAAACTTGATCACGCAGACATTTCTCGTTTAGATCTGGCGCTACCTTCGGGAAGTTCAGTAACATTCTTGCCCATCCCACCTTGTGAAATATCGGCATCGCACATTCGCGAACAAGTCGTCCTCAAACGCCCAATAGGCCATTGGTTGCCGCCCTCTGTGGAGTCCTATATAATTCAACACCAAGTATATCAATGACCCGCACCACGCCACCCAAAACATCTCGTTCTCACGAACAAGCCATCTTCATCGCGCAATCGGCTAACGACAAAAAGGCTGAAGACGTGTTGGTGCTGGAAGTTGGAGACCTGACCTCTATAGCGGACTATTTCATCTTTGCCTCAGGGGAGTCTGAGCGTCAGGTTCGTGGACTAGCGGCTTTCATAGAAAAAGAAATGACCCTTCGATATCACACGCATCCGATCATTGAAGGCAAAGAAACTGCAAACTGGATTTTATTGGATTATGGAAACATCATTGTCCATATTTTTCGAACAGATATCAGACAGTACTACGCGTTAGAAAAAATGTGGGCAGATGCCCCTCAAATCACCATTCCGGAATCTGAACACCCGTCTGTACCGGCTCGGCTGTTAGTGAGCGGGTGACATGTGCCTCTAAAGAGGAGAAGTCCAATGACGTGCTACCAAGATCTTGCTCACCGAGTCATCAACGGCGCATCACCCACACGAGAAGAAGCCTTAGACATTCTCGCCACGCCGCAAAACAAACTTCTGGATTTAGTCAATGCCGCTTATACGATTCGCTCACGATACTTTGGCAACACGGTCCACTTACAAATGCTCTTGAATGCCAAAAGTGGGGCATGCCAAGAAGATTGTCATTATTGCTCACAGTCAACAATCTCTGACGCACCCATTGATCGCTATGCGTTGTTGTCCCCAGAAAAAATGATGGAAGGCGCGCGCCGAGCCGCAGACGCGAAAGCTCAACGATATTGTATCGTCATCAGCGGTCGTTCACCGTTGCAATCAGAAATCACTCAGATTTCTCACGCTGTCAAAAAAATCAAGCATGAAATTCCTATTCAAGTATGCTGTTCATTGGGACTCCTCAATGGCGAGCAAGCCAGCCAGTTAAAAGATGCCGGCGTAGATCGCATCAATCATAATCTCAATACCAGTGAAGCCTTTCATCCGTCGATTTGCTCCACCCATACCTATCAAGACCGTATAGACACATTGAAGCATGCACGAGCAGCAGGCTTGGAACTGTGCAGTGGAGGAATTGTCGGGATGGGCGAAAAAGATGAAGATTTAGTGGATCTGGCTTTAGCCTTGAAAGAGGTTCAACCAGATTCCATTCCGCTCAATATGCTCTATCCGGTAGACGGCACACCTTTCGGGGAAAAGAATGATTTAACCCCAGCCCGATGCCTCACCATCTTATGCCTCTTCCGCTTTCTGCATCCTCAAACAGAAATTCGCGCCGCAGGTGGGCGTGAAAAAAACCTCCGCTCACTCCAACCCTTAGCCCTCTACGTAGCTGACTCTCTCTTCGTGGACGGCTATCTCACCACACCAGGCCTCGCCCACAAAGAAGTCTGGGACATGATCGAAGATATAGGCTTTACCGTTGAAGTGAATTACCAAGACTCAGAAAATCCCCAAACCGAAACCTGCACAGCCTAATCCTTTCGCTACAACTAACGTTTTCCCAAACAATAGTAGATGCCGGGTTTCGGCCCGGCAGCCGAGGTCCTTTTGTTTCGGCAAAAGGACCCAAAACCATTGACGGCCAGTCCGGCTATATCAGATGAGATGGACGCAGGAATAGGAAAAGCGGACCAACTCGCTTCGCTCAGACAAGGCCCGCAGGAATAGAAAAGCATCCATCTCGAGACCCAGACAACAGGCGTCGAAAACCTAAGACAGATAAAGAAAATTGAGTAGCATCAAAGAAGAAAGTTTCGGGACAGAGAGAAAAAAAGATCTGGCAGTGCCCTCTGGAGAGCGAAGAAACCACTCAAATCAACAATTCATGTAACGGAATACTCGGTTCTGTTTCATTTTTCTTCCAACAACGACGATTATCCCACTCCAAAGCGGACATTCAGAGACCACAGCAATTTGACTCAAAACAGCCAAGAGCGGACATACCTAGATTATCTTGATAGCGGGAAGGAAATTTGCCTCTGCCTGAAGAAGAGCTAGACCCGTGGGTTGAAGCAGGGTGGTAGAAAATATTTCTTTACCTTCAGTTAATCTGCTTTAATTTATTTCACCTTCCTTCCATTTGTTCTCCGTATGCTTCTTTGGAGAATTCCCAGACCTCCATCTCCCTGGTAGGGTATAGCCATGGGACGATGGTGGGGTACTCAAAAAATTCTAGTCAAATGCCGGAATGCTGGAATCATCCTCTTCTTCCTGCATTCCGTTTGCATTCCAGTTACATGGGCGGATGAACCAACTCCCGAATTCCTCATTCGGCAGGTCATCAACACCTATCGTTCCTTAGCTACCTATCAAGTCACGGGTCAAACAGACACGGAAATCACGGATTTCAATCAGGGCGGAAAAGTCTCCCAATTGACCCATCGCTTTACTATTTTGATGAAAAAACCCAATGGCTATCACATCACCTGGGAAGATGATTTTCTCCCCTATTATCAGGCCAAACAGGGAGCCGTGTGGAATTCCAGTCGGCAAGCGTATGTGTATAATCAATCAGTCGGGGGGTATATGAAAATCCCCACTGATTTTGTCAATTTACGATCATGCGCGGGAGTTTCGACGGGATCGACCCTTATTCTCCCGGCCTTGTTTTTTGCGTTCTTCCCTGAACAGGATACGCAACTTTCAATGCTGAAAGATCCAGTAGTTAAGGGACGGGAAGAGGTTGATGGTGTACAGTGCTACGTGCTGGAGGGGCGTGACCAACAAAAAGTGGTCACGTATTGGATTGCCACCAACAACTTTCTCATTCATCAATATGCCCTTCTGATCGACCAGCCCAACGGCCGAGAAATGGATCTCGATACCACCGAAGAAGAAGCCAAAGCAGACCTGCGAGCACAGGGGCTGGAACCAACCAAAGAACGGATTAAGCACTTTATCCGAACATTAGAAATTTCTTCTAAGGCTCTCAAGCAACTCCGCTCTCGGCTTATCGCGACCCATCATTTCTCTAAAATATCTTTACCTGACATCCATTCGGTAGACCTTGAGTTTTCGGTTCCTGATGGCATGCCCCTCAAAGTAGATCTTTGGGGACGATCGAGTATTTCATTAGATCAAGATGAGGAGCTTCTTGGCGTCAAGGAAGAATAATCCCGCCTAGATAACAGGAGAGTCTTTCGGCACCTCTCCCTTTGTCTTAGGGTCAGGCCTGAATTCTTGCCTTATCATAAGGTGCCCCCTGTAACAATAATCTCCCCTGGCCTTGTGGTGTGGCCGAGCAGTGCAGCCGACACCGGAGAAAAGGTGCGCACTGTTTGAGCGGAGCGAGTTTGCGCGCCACCGGTGTTGGCGAACCGCACAGGGGACCCGAAGGGCCGCAGCACGGCCAACATGGTTTTGGGTCCTTTTGCCGAAACAAAAGGGCCTCGTCCGCCGGGGCGAAACCCGGCAAACACCAATAACCCCTTAGACGCAGTTGCTGCAAAAACGAGTACGCCGTGTTCCAACTTTTAATAATTATTGAATTGAAAAACCCAAGATGGCTTCCCGATAATAAATGTCGGGAATGATGGAGGGGGCATAGAGTCGGTTAACCGAATCTTACAGAATTGACAGAAGTCCCAAATGCCAGACCGTGACTCCCCGCTTTAGGCGTGTTCGATTGTTTGTTGCACTTTTGATGGTAAGTGGCATTCCAATCATTGGAAGAATCATATTTTCTTATCCAGCCTCATCGCTTCAAGGTTTCCTGTCCACTTGAACTTTCCACGAATATTTCTCACCCTCTGTTGACGTTTTAGACGAAGAAGAAGTCTCAAAGCTTCTTCCACCACGCCTTTTTTCGTTTTGATACCCGTAATCTTTTGAACAGTAGTGATCAATTGATCATCGATAACAATATTTATTCGCATGGGATTCATCCACTGTTGAGTATCATTTTCTTATGTCATACACATTAAACTCTATGCCGACTAACTGGTCGACATTACCAAGTTTCTTCACCTTGAGGTTTCCCAACATCTACGGATCGATGTTGGTAATTGGGTGTGATTCCCTTAAGAAGGTTTTTTAGGTCATATTCTTTAGCTTGGATTCCTTCCATGACAATACATCCTTTCTTTTCCCGAATCACAACCTCTTCTTCCAGATTGAGAGAAGCCCCTTCAAGGACATGTAAAGGAATGCGGATAACCGCACTGTTGCCAAATTTCTTCACCTTTACTTTTATTTCAGCCTTCATAATACTTCAACATTGTACCTGCGATTTTTGCCGTGTGGAAAGAAAAGAGAGAGAGGCTCATTCATAGCGTAAATCATCCGCGATAGTCTGACGGCTAGCCCAGCGGGCCGGAGCCCAGGCTCCAATTAACGCTGCTGCCAAGGCCACAAGAACAGCCATACCGATGGTTTCCCACGCCAAGGTGAATTGAATCGTCCAACCAAAGGATTGCTTATTAATGACTTTGATTAATACGACTGACAAGGCCATACCTACAGCAATACCCACGACTGCCCCTAACCCTGCTAAGTAGCAGGACTCCCAAATTATTAACCCCTGAATTTGTCGACCACTCGCGCCAATGGCCCTAAGCGTTGCGAGTTCCCGTCGCCGTTCCAAAATAGCTGTGAGAAGCGTATTCATAATGCCCAGTACGGCGACACTCAAGGCAATGAGTTCCAAGATATAGGTCACACGAAACGTCCGATCAAAAATATCGAGAATTTCTAGTTTCAACTCCCCATTGCTAATCGTGATAATTGGCTTATTATTTCCTAATGATTGTTCAATAGTCTGGCGGACAACTGAAAGCTTCTCCCCTTCCATCAGATAGACAGCAAAAACCGTGGCATCTTGTTCACCCCATTTCTCTAAAAAGAGGCCTTGGTCCATCACAACTTTCCCACCATCAGTCGCGTAATCATAAAACACCCCCTTCACCTGAAACTGCTCGATACGCTCTGTCGTTCTTAATGGCAATTGATCCCCCACAGAGACACCCAATCGTTTGGCTAACACTTCAGAAATAATGACTCCATGATCGTCGACGACTTGAGCTAATATCTCCGAAGATTCCCCCTGCAAAAATAAATACTGACTGTGCTTTGCATGAAGTCGAACATCGCGTGAGATCAACGCCACCGTTTGTCCTTCCGTCTCTACATTTGTTTCTATGTAGGGATCAACCGCCTCAATTCCAGGAATTTCTAATACGTCTTTAATGAATATTTGTGGCAATCCCTGATTCTTTCCTGTGGACTCTGGTTCTCCCAACCAAGACGTGGGTGCAATAATAATATCGGCCATCAAGGTTTGCTCAACCCAGAATTCCACTGTCTGTCTAAAACTCTGAATCATAATGCCTACCCCTACTAAAATGGCCAATCCCACAACGATGGCCGCCATCGTCACACTGGCTCGGCGAGGATTACGCCCCATTTGCTCTGCCGCCAGAGAAGGCAAAAGGCCACTTCGGTTTCTCTGCTGATATTGGTTCCATTGGCTAAACCATTGAGACAATACGGGCCCAGCCGCCGCACCTCCCATCAACAAACAAAAGGCTGCCGTATAACCTCCGACTGGAATACTATGTATTGATGGCATCTGACTCAATACTCCAGCTCCGAGTAAAGACACCAGAACAACCCATTTGAAACCTTGGACATCATGATCTTCCTCAACTTGAGATTGACCACCAGCAAGAGCTCGAACCGGGGCCATCGTACTTGCTTCCCACGCTGGTCGAAGAGCGCCCATCAGAGAAACGGCTATCCCTAAACACATGGCTTCTACAAGCAGAGGTAAGGGAATAGGCAGAGCTAACAACGCGGTCATGCCATAGAGCTCACCCACGTTCTGTCCAATCATGATGGTTAACCATCGCGCAAGCACAACCCCCAGCCAACACCCCAAGAGACCCCCGGCGATGCCCAACACACCGGCTTCGAGAAGAAACAACGTCGTGATTGCTGAGCGCTCCATCCCGAGCGACCGAAGAATGCCAATCTCTTGTCGATGATGAACAACCGAAAAAGCTGTCGTGTTATAGACAAGAAAGATCCCGACCAGCAGACTGATCCCACTCAGCATCGTCAAATTCATCTGAAAGGCTCGCAACATGGATTCCACTTGCCGATTGCGTCGAGATGACTGGCTGACCTGAATAGTTTCCGGCAGCACCGATTGCAACTCTTGGATTAACCTTGAAGCGGAAACGCCAGATTCCGAAATAATCGCAATGTGATGTAACCGCCCCAACCATCCAAACGTCCATTGAGCCGAGGCAATATCCATTAGCACCTGCTGTTGGCCCCCCCCTCGAAGATCTGATGACTTCAACACCTTTCCAACAGCCAAATCATAAACGTCTCCCTTGATCTTCACCGAGACCGTTTCGCCCTGACGCAAACCAAGCGTGGTTGCCAATTCCTCTTCTAGAAAAACCGTTGAGGGGGCAAAAAGCTCCTCCCACTCCCCTTGCTCCAATACCCCTGAAGAACTCTGGACCTCCCAATCTTTTCCTTGCTCCAGGAGATCTACGCCCCAAATCAGAAGGGAGCGACCTGACAAGGGCCCAGCTTGAATTTCACCTTCAATCTTAAGAACTGGGCTCACGGCCCGAACCCCTGGATGTCCTTGAATCGTCTCTAAAATTTGCTCATCTATGCCCTCAGAACTACCCAATACCGTGATCGACGCTTCTCCAACAACCGACTCCACCGATTGCTCAAACGATTGATAGACTTCCCCATTGACCACTCGAATCGCAAGCCAGGCCGACACACCAATGGCCACCCCAAGTACTGTTAATAGCGCTCGAATTGGACGATGGCGCAGATGTTCGATAACTAAGAGCAGGAAAATTCTGATCATGGATGCTGTTGTCCCAGAAGTGGGGCCTATGTTAAAACGACTAAACAAAAATGCGTGGGGTACAAGAGAGAAATGCCCAAAGACAACGTTGAAGAACAGGACTCAACCGAAGCCACATCAGAAGCTGGTGCTCAAGGCCAAAGCTTAACTTCGCGACAAAAAGAAATTCTCCGCTTGGTGGCTCAAGGCTGTACGAATCGAGAAATAGGGCAACGGCTAGATATTAGCGTAAGAACCGTGGAGGTTCATCGGTTTAACCTCATGCGACGGTTACGTGTTCGAAACGTCGCGCAACTGCTCCGCCAAGCAATTGCACTGAATATTATTCCTAAGGGACCTTCTTCGCTTACCAAAGTCTAAATGTCCTTCTTAAAACCTTAGCCCCTCGATCAGTCGATCTCCTTTAACTTTCCTCGGCAGGCCATTAATGACGGGTAACCTTTCTGCTCCAGACATTCCATAACTTCCTGGGCGAGCCGAGAAAATACTCCAACACCCTCTTCCACCAAGACCGTGCCAATCTGAACAGCTGAAGCTCCACACAGCACATGTTCAAAAATATCAGTGCCATTTTCGATACCGCCAGTGCCAATGATCGGAATACGATCTCCCCAGATCTTCCAAAACGCTCGGACATTGGCCAAGGCCACCGGTTTAATGATTCGCCCACCTAGCCCACCAAATCCTCCCTTAGGCTTAATGACGACTCGTTCCAGTTCCGGATCCACCACGAGAGCATTGCCCACCGAATTAATCACCGTGACAAAGGCCACGCCAATTCGTTGTAAGACTCCAGCAATTTGTTGATGATGAATAGGATCGAAATACGGTGGGAGCTTCACCCCAAAGGGAATGGAGAAAATGTTTCGAATCGCACTCAATAGTTGAGCTGTTTCGTCAACGTCATAACCAATCTGTGGTTTTCCAAGAATATTAGGACAAGACAAATTGACTTCGACCAAATCGGGCCCAGCTGCATTGAGGGCTTTTGCTCCTTCGATAAAATCATCGGGATGCAAGCCTGCTAAACTGGCAATCACCGGCTTCTTAAAGCGCTTTAATTCAGGAATCAACTTCACATAGGCCGGATATCCTAAATTCGGCAAACCCATGGAATTGATCGACCCTCCGTCAATCGCCACATACCGTGGATGAGGATTCCCCTCACGCGCCAACGGCGTCATCGACTTCGTCACCATCGCGCCGGCAGCCGACTCTCCTAAAGCTTCCAATTCACCCTGTGTCACGCACAAGGCCCCAGACGCATTCATCACCCCCACATGAAATGACACACCTGCAATACTGGTAGAAAGATCCATGAAATTTTACTCCAACTGTCCGTCTCGAATGGTAAGGACACGATCAGCCGCCTGCGCCGCCGTTAACGAGTGAGTCGCTAAGAGCACTGTTTGGCCAAACTCTTGAGCACATTGCCGAAGCAGTGAGACAATATTCTCGCCCGTCGGCCCATCCAGATTCCCTGTGGGTTCATCCGCCACAATCAATTGCGGACGATGAACAAATGCTCTAGCAATCGCGACACGTTGTTGCTCCCCACCCGACAATTCATGAGAACGATGTCCAAGCCGATGACTCATGCCAACTGTATCCAACATTTCCACCGCCCGTGTACGTACAGAGGCGGAAGACCATCCTGCTAACCGTAACGGCAACGCGACATTTTCTTCAATCGTTAATCCAGGAATAAGATGAAATGCTTGAAACACCATCCCGATTTTTTCCCGACGCCACTGCGTCCATTCACGATCACCAAACGCAAGGCATGATCGACCGTCTAGCATGATCTCACCAGACGTGACCCAATCCAACCCAGCCACTAAATGCAAAAGCGTACTTTTTCCACTCCCACTTGGCCCCATCAATGCACAAAACTCCCCTTGGGGAATATTTACGTTGAGATCACGCAAAGCCACAACCGGCATGGCACTATGCCGATATTCTTTATAAACATGTTGACAGTGAACCATGCAAGAGAATTCCCGCAACTCAATCCTGAATATCACTCAGAACTCAAGACAGCCAAAGGCCTCTTCCTATATCATAATCTGACCTACGTGACCAAGGATGAAGACGTCGGCACGACAGCTTGAATGACAGCTTCATCCAGTTGAAATGCCGACCATGCTATATTTCTCCTCCGCTCAGTCTTTCCTTCGTAAATTCCTTCACGTCATCTTCCCGTCGGCTTGCGTCAGTTGCGACAGACCATTATGGGATGACCCTGTTCCCTTTGTCTGCCAAACATGTTGGGCAAGATTAGTACCCCTACCTGAACCCTTTTGTCCACATTGCGGCGGCCCCTATGCGTCACCAGTAGCCTTACAACACAGTCCTTCCCATGAATGCGGAACCTGTCGCGCCAAACCACCAGCTTTCACCCAAACGTGGAGTCTGTTTCCGTATCAATCACCACTCAGGGAAGCCATCATTTTATTCAAATATCGCGGAAAACGTTCACTAAGCAAGTCTTTTCTGCAAGTGATGATACCTGCCTTGCCGGCCTTACCCACCATTGATGTACTCATTCCAATCCCCCTCCACCCACAACGATTACGGGAACGCGAATACAATCAATCACTTCTATTGGCACATGGCCTGAGTCAACATCTCCAGATCCCATTGCTCTTATCATGCCTTCTCCGAGTGAAGCAGACAGTACCGCAAACATCTCTCTCGAAAAAAGAACGTCTCACAAACCTACATCGAGCCTTCGCCGTAGAGAATGTCTCTCGTATCAAGGGTCAACGTATCCTCTTGATCGACGATGTGTTCACGACCGGCACCACGCTTCACGAATGCGCGAAAGTCCTTAGAAAATCAGGCTCAGGTCCGGTCTATGGGCTCACACTCGCACGCATGATCTAAGCCTCTGCCTCCTCTTTCCAAATAGTTAATTTTACGTTATATACATGAATAAATAAGACCCCTTTCTCTATGCCCATTTATGAATATCGCTGTGAAGACTGCAGCAAATCCAGCACCTATCTTATTCTACAGGGGCACTCGTCTACGCTGTTCTGCAAACATTGTAAAAGCCAACAATTGGAGCGCCTCATGTCCCGCTTTGCGGCTCCAAAATCTGAAGAAGCGCGCATGGAATCCCTGACTGACCCCAGCAATTTTGGCGACATTGACGAAAACGATCCCAAGAGCATGGCTCGCTTCATGAAAAAGATGGGCAAGGAAATGGGTGAAGATATGGGAGAAGATTTTGAGGAAGCTATGGAATCAATGGGAGAAGGTAGCCAGGAAGAGGACAATATGAGTATTCCCGGTACGGACCAAGAACTCTAAAAATACATCGTGTATGATATTCGGTGAGAAGGAAAACCAATAAAGACATCACAACAATAATTTATCGCATTATCACCCTACCTACTACAGACAGTGTTGGCCTGAAAAGGAACACCCAAGCTACACCATGCGACTTGACTTTTCTTCATCTTTGGGTAAGCTACACTCACATTCCAGTCACCCGTTTCCTATGAACATACGCCACGAACCATGAGTGACTTTGCCGGACAATATTATTGCAAGATTGACGAAAAAGGGCGCTTCGTCGTCCCAACCCTTATCAGGGAGGACATCGAAGGCAACGGGAATAGTCTCATGTTTTTGAAAAGCCAAGAGCTGCCTGTCTTGGCCTACACCAAACCGGAATGGGACAACTGCCTCCAGAAAGCCAAAGACAAACTCGATGAAGACCAACGCCGACTCTTTATGTATCACATGGTCTCCGAAGCCACGCCGTCAGAAATGGACCGCGCCGGCCGCATCCTGATTCCCAGCCGTTTACGCAAACTCATCCCTGTGGATGAAGACCAAGAAGTCGTCATCGTTGGAATGTTTCATCGTTTAGAAATTTGGAACCCCTCAGAATGGCGTCTCTATGCTCGTCAAAACGAAGAGGCCTACGACCAGATTCTTGGTAAAATACAGGGCATTCTGTAAGACAAGCCTACTGCACTTTCTTCCTCACCACCTAACCACTATCGTTTTCACATTGAACTGAGGCTAACGTTGAGACCCATTCGAATCCAATCCTTTCCTCAGCTCCAACAAACCAGAGGAAAAGGTGGCTTAGTGCTACTCTCACGCCCTCCTCAACGAGCCAAAGCTGCACCCAGTCAACAAGATTGGCGTAATCTAGGTGGCGATACCCTCCAACCCCAGGAACTCTTCGTAGTCTTACCACTCCCTCCGAGCATCAACCATCAATATGCCACGGTCAACGGCCGTCGAGTCCTTTCATCTATAGGCCGCCACTACAAAAAATCTGTCGAAAAACATCTGTCGGCCATCTTACACCAATCTCCACACCGAGCAGATTTTTTTGAAGGCTTGGGGAACCACATGCTCGGTCTCTCCATTCGGTTTTATTTCAAAACCGCATTGCGGCGAGATTTAGATGGCGGACTCAAAATTGCCCAGGATGCCATCTGCCAAGCCATCAGCCTCAACGATAACCGCATCACTGAAATTCATCTCCACAAAGATTTAGACGCCGTCCGACCCAGAATGGAATGCACGCTCACGCTCCATCGTCCATTGGCGACCTTGCGTAAAACCACACGACAACGCCTCACCGCCGTCCCCACTCCACGTCAATAGTATTCCTCACGTACCTACAATAATTTTACAAATTAAAGGGTCAGACTCTAGTTGCAACGTTGAATCGCCTACGTGAATGTAGGCGAATTCAATTCAACTCACATCGCTACGATAGGACTTCTTAGATTCAGTTCTCTAAATTGAGGCTAATTTTTTGACGAGGCAACCGCTCGAGAGAGGGAATGTAACACAACGGCGAGAGGATGTTTGACGTTGCGTTTGGGTTGATTGACCAGAGCAGGAAAATGGAAACCCATCTTACGGCCCATGCGATGCCGAACCAGGCCTGGCAACCAGATGCTATCCCCAAGATAATGCAACTTGACGTCCACTTTAGCACTCACGGGCACTGGAGGCACTTGATCGATGGAAAATTCCACCAGCATGCCTTGGACACTGACATTGATAACCCGCCCCTTGCATACAATGCCCTGCCCACAACGAATCACCACGGGCAAAGCTTGCTGCGGCGTGACTGAAAGGCGTCGGACCATTCGCCGGTCTTTCTGAGCCACAGGAACAGGTCGACGCGAATCTATTTCAAGCAGAGAAGCGTTTCGCATGATTACTCATCCAATGAGTCGGTTTTCGGCGCTTCAAATGTCTTCCAGGCTTCATCTTCACTCTGAAAAATAGGAATCCATTCATTGATTTCGGTTAATTCTAAAATATCCCGCACAAATCCCATGGGGGCAATGATGCCCAACTTTCCTCCAATCCGCTCAAAACGTCGCTGCGCAAGCACGAGCCAGCCTAATGCCGCACTATCGATAAATGACACTGCAACCATATTCAGCACAACAAACCGATAGCCTTGGGTAATGGCGTGATCAATCCGCCACTTGAAATCTTGCCGAGCATGTTGGTCAAAACGCCCCACAAATGTTTCGACTAGAGTATGTTCACTCAAAATGCGTTCGGACACGACCATACAGCCCTCCATTCAGTTTGCTTCATCTCCTCTGTATATCGGCCTCAGTAGGGGAACTCTTAACCGTTTCAGAAGATGGCCTGAAAGTATTGACGAACAAAACGATGGAGAAGCCAGGGCTTGGGAAGGAGTCGCATGAGCAAACCATCGACATAGTGAAACAGGCATAGTGGCCTGCACGACTTGCAAACAGACGGGTGATATACAAGCAATGAAGGTATGGCCCTCAGCGTTGACTGAGTGACGAGCCGTCAGGTAATGGCAACCCCACCATTATCGATTGGCCCTATATCATAACTGCCCATGATGTGATCATCCTCAATCCATTCAAATAAACCGCTCACTAAGTTGCATGTATCTTTGTGCAAACGATACATCACAGCAACATCCACTGAAAGCTCCACTCTATTTCTCGGGTTGAGGTATTAATTTGAGCGATTAATCTCCCACCCTGCTCAGGTTCCTTATCTGAAGCATCTCATTTTGCCGCACTTTGAATTTGGGTACTGGTAACGTTTGCCGATTAAATAATCCCACCTTATCTTTTCCTGGTGTAGTGCATTCCTTGAAATTTAGGTATTATCAATTACCTTGGAAGCATTCCTTAAAAATATCCTTAATTCAGTTGGTGGCACCGCCGAAGGCATTGAGCGAATCAAGCTGGGGCGTGGCGTAGTGGGCAAGACTACGTTGGTGTGCCTTGGCCTCATGGTAGTTTTGGGTATTGTCGCGTACCGCCTTGAGGGTAATTGGTTTCTGATTAGCGTGGCTCTCTTGGCGGGATTTTTGTTTATTTTGTACCTGTTTAAAGTTTTTTCATTTGCAACCACCAATCCAGGGGAAGCTCTCTTAGAGGGGGCAGAGCTTATTACGTGGAAAAGGATAGACTTGGCAGCCAAAGGCATTGAAAAGCTGCCAGAGTCTACTTTGATGCCAGATCCTGTAATGCCTGGTATAACCCAAAACCCAGATAGCCCGGACGAAGCGGTATGAGTAGAGGGAGGTATTTGCAAATCACTTTTAATTTCTCCGGTCCTACAAAGGTCAAGGAATTGGAGGTGGCCTTCAACCAAGGGTTGGATTGGATAAGAATAGCTCCAAATGCGTGGCTTGTATGGACTACGAGTGATCCCGAGAAATGGTTTGGCCGCCTAAAGCCAAAAATTAACAATGATGACCATATGTATATTTTTGAAATAGACATTGACGCTAGAAAGGGTTGGGCTCCTAAATCTGTTTGGGATTGGATAAAAAAAACACGATGAAAAACCCATCCAAAAAGAAGCCCCCACCTCATAAAGCACCCAAGAATCCAACTGACCCTAACCTCCTAGCTCGTGACGTGATGGAGGCGTTTCTAGGGGAGCCTCTTGCGACAAAACAAAAACCCAAACGCAAAGCCCCAGCTAAGAAGAAGTAGAATCAATCATCAATGGTAATTGTAGTGTATCCCCTCTTTTTGGGAATGCCTGGTCAAGCATCAATTTAAATTTCCCCCAATTTTCAGAAGCTCTCATAAGCGCCATAACAGCGTGTAAATGTTGGGCAAGTGCTGGGTTGCCTATGTCTTCTGATAGCCATTGATGATGTCTTGCCCTTCTATGCCAATTTTCATCTGGGGGGTTCTTTTTTTCTAGTTGAGTCAAGACACCCGGTGCTAGCCTGGCATAAACAATGTCTTTAGTATCTTTTCCGGCCCGCCTTGGGCGATGACCTGACTTACTTTGCCAGTTCCACCCACGTAGACGAAAAAGTTCGTGATAGAACTCATTCGGAAAGGTTTTAGTCCATGCGGCAAGCTCTTTTGCAAAAAACGCATCTAGGATGGCTTGCAGGGCTTTCCTGTCTCGAGTTTCTTGATAGCCAGTTGCCTCATCAACTAGGGCCAAAATCCCTACGTGGGCTAATGCCCTCATCAATACATCGCAAGCCTTGGCAAACTTTTCCTGATTTTTAAGCAACACACCAGCGTCCCTAGCCTTTAAATATACTTCACAAACTTTTGGCAACAGTTCAGCACGATAACCCCATGCCCGACTCCCCTGGACTGGCTTAAATTGGATGGGATATGTCGAAGACTCTAACTCTTTGTTAACAAAGGGCTTTAGGTTATCAAGGGCTAAAAACGGGGCTACCTTTTCGACCACCGACCCACGCCCTACTGCTGGCTTACCAGAACGACCAATTGCCTTTAAAAATCCTTCTTGAGTGAGGAGCCTCGTTCCGTCCTCCACGACTGCACATGGCAGGATACTATCCCCAATTTTTAAGGACCCATCATGTGTTGCCCGTATTAGTGGAGGGGTCTTTCTTTCAGTCGCCCATCTGGTTTCCGCTGCCTTTCGAGCAATTTCTTTTCGTTGCTCCTTTGTCAAAGACTTCGCCCTAGCCTTGCCGCCCTTTGAAGCCCCTAATTCCGAAAGTGTCTGCCCAGCTTCGCTGGCATCTCCTGAAAAGAATTCCATGTCTTCTCCTTGGTTAATGTTGTATGCTTGCTTGACTATGCATTGAATTGTATAATAACATACTTCCACGAGCAAGCATAGCATTAATTATGAATAAACTCTCCACAGCCAAACGCACCCAAGTCATTGCGGCCCTTGTTGAAGGTGCAGGAGTGAACAGCGTGTCTCGCATGACTGGAGTCGGGAAACCGACCATCCTTCGCTTGCTAGCCAGCCTAGGGAGTGCTTGCTTGGAATACCAAGATCGAACTCTGCGCAATCTCACTTGCAAAAGAATCCAAGTGGATGAGATTTGGAGCTTTTGCCATGGGAAGGATAAGAACTTACCCGATGAACTGAGAGAACAGTTTGGCTATGGATCAGTTTGGACCTGGATGGCCATCGATGCAGACACCAAATTGATTCCCTCTTGGTTAGTGGGTGGGCGTGATGCTTCTTATGCAGAGAAGTTTATTTCTGACTTAGCTGGTAGGCTGGCACACCGAGTGCAGTTAACGAGTGATGGGCATAAGCCGTACTTGGAGGCTGTATGGAATGCTTTTGGGAATGATATCGACTATGCCATGTTAGTGAAGTTGTATAATAACCCGCCTCCAGGCAACCAAACTCGGTACTCCCCTGGTGTCTGTTGTGGAGCGAGAAAGGATGGCATTACCGGAAAGCCTGACAAGAAACATGTCAGTACCAGTTACTCAGAACGACTCAATCTTCAATTACGAATGAGTAACCGACGATTTACTCGACTGACCAATGCACACAGTAAGAAAGTAGAGAATCACATTCATTCGATGGCTATTTACACGATGTACTATAATTTTGTGCGTATTCATTCGACATTGAGAGTCACACCAGCAATGGAGGCAGGGATATCCAGTCATGTATGGAGCTTAGAAGAAATGATTAGGTTGGCTTCGTGAAACGTTACCAGTACCAGAATTTGAGAGTTGTTGACAATTCGCCGCTCGTGTGTCACTTCAAACGAACACACAATAGGCTATCCAGCTTGACCGAGAGTTTCATTAGGCGTGACAAACATATTTCAAGATACCCTCTCGTCGTTCTCAAAATTCGTTTTCTTGAGAATTGCGTCTACGCAGACTCCACCACTGTTCAATATTAAGAGGCTCCACACCCAGCAAATCGTTTCTAATAAAACTGAGCTGCCCGACTGGATTATAAAAAATCTACTTGCTTCATTAAGGATATAATCATTGGCCATCCCTATCTTTCTGACAAAATGGGTTTTTTTTCAGGAACGACCTCGGTATGATGACAACCCATTTTTCTGAGGAGTCTATTTCATGTCATTACGAATATTACGAATAACCGTACCAGTAGTTCTTTGCACAACTCTTATCTCTGGAATATCAGTCATCGTTTCTGCTCAACCCCCCTTAGGCACAAGCACTTCAGCGGTTCCTCTTCAACAAGTCCAACATGTGCTGGTTGAGACGCTCGCACTCACCGAACGAGGATTGCAGAACTCAAGTGCCATTCATCAGATTGTCAGCGACCGTTTGACGCAAGCAGGCTTCACTCCTATCAGCGATGCCAAGATGCCTCACGATGTTACGGTACGAACCAAATGTGAAGAACAGAAAACCTGGGCAGGGCCTAGCAAACATCGCAAAGGAAGCCATCCCTCAGCGGCGTCATCTCGACTCTGGAAGGGCCCAGCATGCTCTATCTCTTATCGATATCAGGGGAAACCAGCTATTTGGAGTTGGGAAGTACGCACGTCATTTGAAAATCCCAGAAAAGCGGCTAACGCTGCCGGTGCCACCAATAGCGGCTCATATGCCCTACAAGAATTACAGGCTCAATTGACCAAAGATGAATTCCCCCTGTATTTAGCGGCAGAGTGGGGTCAGTCGGATCGCTTGATTCACCTATATCAGCAAGACAGCAATCAGTTAGATCGTCGTCGTCTCATTCTTGAATTACTCGGCCCTCTAACTTCCCCTGCAGCTCTCTTGACCATTGAAAAAGCGACAAAAACTCCAGAGCTGGCTGTAACGGCTATTGCCGCTCTTGGGAACCAAGGAGAAGTAGCCATTCTCCCATTGGTAAATATTCTAGACTCGTCCGAAAACCCGGAACACCGACTTGTGGCACTCAAGGCACTCGGAGAAATTTCTACTCACAGTTCGCCACCCACGCTTTATGATGTCTTTCTCAAACAATTGCAATCCCATGATCCCCGTATGCAAACCATCGCCGTCCGAGGGTTGGGAACTTTAGGGGACGTACGGGCAGCCACTCCGATAGAAACCCTCAACATTCAAGCCTGGTCGAACCCTTCCACTCATACCGACATACAAGCGCTGCGAGAAGCTCTAAATTGGAGCCTCTATCAGTTAGATGCCTCATCCTCATCTCACTAGCGTCGAACCTATGGCTCTCGTCCTACCTGTATGTGCCGCAGTCTTAAACGCTTAGTATAGGTTTCCTGGAATTCCCAAACTACCCCGGCAACCACTCTCGACTTTACTTTTGTCATAACTCCGACATAGGCTTTTCCTCATACATCATTTGGAATTCATTCCAAAGACGGCCCAGCGTATTTTTATGAAACCTCAATCACACCGACAACCCACAAAACCCTCAGAAGCTCCCGGTGCTCAAAGTCTGTCCACTGAGGCCCGTCACCTGTTCCAAAAAGCCATCAGCCACCATCAATCTCACCGTTTTCAACAGGCAGAAGCAGGTTATGACTCCATTCTGGATCAATTTCCAAGACACCCAGATTCTTTACACCTTCGAGGACTTGTAGCCTATCAACAAGGTCAATATGGGCTGGCGTTAAAACTCATTCAGCAAGCGATATCGCTCGATAACATGAAACCACATTATTTTTTCAATCAAGCCTTAGTGTTGGAAAAAGAGGAGTGTGAAAATGAAGCGGTTTCAGCCTATCAAGAAGCGATTCGACTCAACCCTCACTATGTCGAAGCATTGAGTAATATGGGGAATGTCTATCGACGGCAACGGCAGTGGGACAATGCCATTGCGGCCTATAAAGAAGCGCGACAACTCAAACCAGAATCTGCTGATCTCCTGAATAATTTAGGTGTGGTGTATAAGGAAAAAGGTGACTTAGATCAAGCTCTGTCACAATATCAACAGGCCACCCAACTGTCACCCCAACATGCCGAAGCTCATCACAATATGGGCGTCGTACTGAAGGATCAGGGAAGGCTTGACGAAGCCACCGCCGCCTTTCAACAAGCCTTGAACCTGAAACCAAACTACCCTAATGCTCATTATCACTTAGGGTTAGTGTTGCTCTGGCAACAGCGCATGTCAAATGCCCTTGTATGCTTCCAGCGCTCGGCGAACCTCACGTACAACCATGAACAAGGTAGCGCTCCGCCTTTCGTCACCAAAGCTCGCGTCAAGCACGATGCAGAACAACTGAACTACCTTTTGACACAAGACTCCACTTTACCGATTCCAATAAATTATCGGAATACATTGAACGCTACTCTTGTTCGCTGCAACCAGGAAACATCGGATTCCATCTTTTTCCAACTCACTCCACAAGAACAGCAAGCTCTTGCTCCATCCTTTCACCAGCTTCTCCATGTTCGTACCGCAGAGATCATACGTGGAAAGACCATCAACTCAGAGTTAGATGTTTCCGCGATTGAAACACAATACTTCTCGACACAACCTGAAGCTATGTACGTGGATACTCTCTTAACCCAAAAGGCCTTAACAACATTGCGCGCCTTCTGTTTAGAGTCAACAATTTGGAAACGGGATTATCAAAACGGCTATATCGGAACTTTTTTAGCCAACGGGTTTGCCTGTCCTCTCTTACTTCAAATCGCTGAAGAATTACGACGAAGCTTTCCGAGAATTTTCCAACACCATCAATTGGTCCAAGCCTGGGCCTTCAAACATGATAGTGCTTTACGAGGTCTCAACATGCATGCCGATGCCGCTGCCGTGAACGTTAATTTTTGGATCACACCCGACACAGCCAATCGTAACCCAGAGAATGGAGGTCTGGTTGTGTGGGATAAGGAAGCCCCAGATAATTGGGACTTTGCGGAATACAACAATGACAAGAACCGGTACAAGATTCAAGAGTTTCTTGAACAGAACGAAGCCAAGCCCATCACGATCCCTCATCGTCAAAACCGAGCGGTCATTTTCAATTCAAATCTCTTCCACGAAACCGACATCATCGATTTTGAGGACACGTATGAGAGTCGTCGCATCAACGTGACCCTTCTCTACGGCCACCGCCAACAATCGCGATAGCTCACCTTCTCAGGGCGTAAATCTTCTTACTTTAGGAATGCAAAACTCCACGTAGAAATCAGACTCGGGCTTATTTCGTCTCTAATTGTGCTCTTTTCTGTCGACTATTTGGGGCTGCAGAATGGGGGAAAGCGAGTAGGAATTGTGGATGGGCACAAGCTCAAAAAACACAAGCAAGACTTACTGTTCAGACAGACACTCCTGTTTCGCTTGTTCAAATAATTCTTCAAAAATTTTTCTACCCTGGAGATAGTCATCTTCCGCATCAATCGCTTTTCTTGTGTGCTCTGGAGCCTGCCAAGTTGCCTCGTTACAGCTGACAGCTTTAGTCACGCTGTAAATTCCACCACCTGTACAAATCGTTAATTCTCCATAGGCCTTCCGTTCGCGCGCTTGCGCTAATTCCATGGTCCGCTGATACGGTATGAGGGATTTTCTGGCTTTATGAACTTTCTCGAGAGCCGTGCCACAAGAAGAATGATAGGGTTCAGAGAAGGTGATACTTGGAATCACCCAGATGAGACATACAATCCCCAAAAAAAGCAACGAACACATCTTCATAACCCGTCTCGTAAGAAACAGTCGAATGTTCATTGAAGCATACCTTTACTCATTGAGTGATGGCACAGCTTCTTCACAAGTAGTATCGAATATATTCCTGCTTCAATGCCAATTTGAATGATAGAGAGGAATGACGTGCACAAAAAATCACATGTCCTGTAAAAAGGAACAAGAGATAGTCAGAGTCTACTCTTTCACAGACAAAGGTTCAAATATGAGCGGTCAGATTGAAGTTATATGGAGTCGTAGTCAATATAAGCGAGAAAGGAGAAAGACCATTTATCTCATCGAATCTTAGGAATCATTTTTCCGCGAACTCCATCATCAAAGCCGTCATTTCCTCACTTTTCCCTCGGATGATTCTACTCGCTCTTGCACTCATTAATTCCGCAAGAGCATGGATACTTGAATCCGTAAATATCTGTGAATCTAAAAGGACCATTTCCATGCCAATATTATTTTTCATTTTTTGATAAGTCGTAATATTACAACCATCAGGCATAAAAGAATCGACAACTCTTGTCCATGCCTGAGATCCGACAAACAAGCTCCCTGCATACCCTCGCAATTGCCGCTGCTCTCTTACAGTTTTGATCGGCATAAATTGCACATAGAGGAAAAACCCTTCACCAGGGGTCATGCCATTCACTTCATAACCTTCTGCATGCAAATGCTTCTTCATTTCGTGATCCATTATTGAAGAATCTTCTTGCTGGCCTGAATCAACCAACAGAGAAACGATTTGCGCTTCGGCGTCATTCGCAGACGAGGAAAATGTCAATAATATGATCCAGATCAAGGACAAAAGGAATAACCTCATGAGCCCCTCCCAAGAAATATTTTTATCGCGTGAGTGATTTCACCGCGAGATCACGCTCTATTGAAAGGGGCAGTGTACCCAATTGTGAAATGAGAACCTAGGGCAAGGAAGAAAGGAATAGAAGAAAAACGGGTCCTATCGTTGATGACCTCAGAATCTACATCGAACCAAGTTTAGACACAATTGTCGAAAGTAAATCACACGCCTACAGGAGGATGGTGCGCCCGACAGGAATCGAACCTGTAACCTCTTGATTCGTAGTCAAGTACTCTATCCAATTGAGCTACGGGCGCACTATTTTTTTGTCAACGTTTGAGGTGAGCTGGCTAAAGTAGCAGAATGTCCTAGTGTTAAATAGGTGTTAAATTGGGACGCGGCTTCCCGCAAGTCCCCTTCGAGACATCTATTGTACCGTTTAAAGACATCCAATGTCTTGTGTCCGGTCATTTTCATAATGGTCAAATGATCAATACCTTCTCGCCCCATATCGGTCACGGCCATATGCTGAAAATCATGGAATTGAAATCCTTTAATCTTAGCTCGACTACTTTGTTCTCCTTGAAAAATTTGAGTTTTTTAGATACCGTCATGATCGCATGATTTTTTTGACCAGACGGGTCGTACACTTTCGACAGGCAGGCTTTTTCAGATGGTATACAAACTTCTGTTCTTAATCGCCACGTTATTTTCTGCTCCCCCTCTCTCATTTGGAGCCGATCAGGTCCCTGTTGAAGGGGAGTATTGTTATCATTATGGTGATGATGAATCAGTAACCGTCGCTAAAACAAAGTCCTTGGCTTTTGCCCGCGAGGTAGCAGTTAGCAATTATAAAGTTTGGGTTCAAGTGAACACCTCCGTCAAGGATTTTGAATTGGAAAAAGATTGGATTGAAACAATTGCCGTCGGGATGTTGCAAGGAGAAAAACGCGAGGTAACCAGAAACATCCAAGAAATTTGTACCGCCCTAAAGGCTTGGATTAATCCACAGGAGGTTGAGGATTTTATTGTTCAGCAAAAGAAAGAGCGCGAGACTAAACAAAGAGGGGCTTCTCAAGCAGTGGCAAAGCCCACGGCAGCAGACGAGGCCGGAGCCGCGGGAAAAGATGGAAAAGCGGAGACAGAGGCCCTGATGAAACTCATCATGCAACTGCAACGCTCTATTACTGAAAAAGACTTGGCGAACCTGGAAAAAATCAGTTCAATGTCCAAATCTCGTCGCAAATGGCTCACAACCCTCAATGCCAATTTTACGACTATCGAAATAAAGGTTGGCTTGTTAGAACGAACCCCTGATGGGGCAAGAGTGGCTCTTCATTTTACCAAAGGGATTAGACCAAACGGGAAAGTCGTCATTCCTAACGAAATCGGCGGAAGATTCAATGTATCGGTCACGAGATCAGACGACCGATGGGGACCTATTACCTGGTGAGTGCAAACTGAAGAGTTCGCAGAATTTGTTGATACAATTGGAGTGTTACCTACACCCCGTATAAGGCAAAGAACACTCAACCTGCCTGGTGGTGTTGAGGTACGAAGACCACCTCAGCAACACACGATATCACCTGTTTTATGAAAGCCTCTTGTCCTCATGGATGAGAGGCTCTTTTTTTCCTCAACACGGAAACGCATTTCCGTGTTGAACTGATCGGTTCAAACGGGTAAGAGAATAATCGTTTTATCAAAAACCGCGGGAGTAGTAAGAACACCGTGTTAGGAGGCTGGAACAGGCTCTGGATTGTCGGTAGGGATCGATGGGTGAATCGTCTGCTCAAGAAGGTCTACAACTTTTTGAATTTCCTCGGGCTTACCAAGGTTAATTTGGAAAAACGCTGACATGTCAGGAATACCTTCAATGATTTGCTTAGTCACTTCCATCACACCATCAGCATCAATTTCCAACAGTTCTTGTGATAACTCAAGAGCTGTCTGAATCGCTGTCTCCGTTTCTGGATGACACCACATATCAGCCAACCGCCCGGATAACGCCACACACAAAATCATTAAACGTGAAGCCTCGTCCTCAGTCGAAGCGAGAGATGGATTATGACTGCCCCGTACAGCTTCCCGTAACACTTCTGGCAATTCCCAAGTCTCGGCCAGCCATGCTCCTATTTCACAATGATCTGTTTTCCATCGCCCCTGTTCTAGCGCTTCCAGAGCATGATGGTCCTGATTGGCTTTTTGATATAACGTCCCATATTCGTTCCCAAACGCTTCACTCATGACCAAGATACCTAAATCTTGGAGTAGTCCAGCCAAGAAAATCTCTTCTTCATTGATGACTCGAACCCGCTTCGCCAATATTTTTGACGCCAAACTTGCCAAAATACATCGGTGCCAAAAATGCGTATGATCAAATGCCCCACCACCCTTTTTCCGCAAATCTCGGTATAAGGAAAAACAAAAGGCTAAGGTGGCAATAGAATTCATCCCCAACAGCGTGACAGCATGCGTGACGGTCGTCACCTTATGCCGGCTTCCCCCATAAAAACTGGAATTCGCCACATTCAAGAGCTTCGCCACAAAAGACGGATCTTTACTAATCACTTCTCCGACTTTTTGAGCACTCGCCTTATCATCCCGACACATTTGCAATACTTGCAATGGGAGCGCAGGAATCGCCGGGAGGGTTTTGCAGTTTTTAATCCGTTGGAGTATCTGGGGATCCATGCTGGTCAACGCTTTCTCATAGCGAGGTATGATGGTGTTGCTGTGTGTCTTAGGCAGGTTGTTGGACGTTACCCCCAATCGGCCTTCAGCGAGGAAGCCTTTTTTTCAACAAGACTTCACTGTTTGTATCGGATATTCCAAAATCGACTTGAGGTAGGAACTGCCATTTACCGGAGGAATTTGCCCATTGGCTTATAACGATGCATGTTACGAGACCCATGGACAGAAATTTTTCAACCACGATAGCCCCAGAAACCATCTGAGCTATGGAAATACCTGCTATTTATGGGAATGGGGCATGCCGTAGAGAGTAGAAGGAGTGGCATCTTGGATGGAGACCGAGACAAGATCTCCAAGAAGATGGGTAGAAGATTCCTTGGGCCATACAACCGTGACATTGTGTTCGGTATGCCCCATCCATTGCTGGTCTGATTTTTTCGCATTCCCTTCAATCAACACATCAACTTCAGTGCCAATCAAAGCTTGATTATGCTTCAGGGAAATCTCTTTCTGAAATTCGATCAGTTGATTCGTTCGATTCCCCTTCACCTGTTCAGAGATATCATCGGGATATTTCCTGGCTGCAATTGTATGCTTTCGTTCCGAATATTTAAAAACAAAGGCCGCCTGGTATTCTAGTTCTTTCATCAAATCATAGGTCTCTTGGAATTCCGCATCCGTTTCACCACAAAAGCCACAGATCAGATCGGTGGTTAAGACAATCGGTCCTTTTTTCTGAATCGCGTCCACGAGGTTAAGATATTCCCGACGGGTATAGCCTCGCCCCATACGTTCTAACATGCGATCATTCGCAGACTGCAAGGGCAAGTGAATTTGATTGCAAATGATGGGATGTTGGGCGACAGCCTCAAGCAAGGCTGGAGGAAAATCTTTTGGATGCGGTGATGTAAATCGGATGCGTTGAATACCCGGGACATCCGCCACTCTCACAAGTAGTCGAGCAAAATCCCATTCTCCAGATCGATAGGAGTTCACATTTTGTCCCAACAAAGTAATTTGTCGAACCCCATGGCTGGCTAACCGCTGAGCTTCTTCAAGAATACTTTCTGGATCTCGCGAACGCTCTCGGCCCCTGGTATACGGCACCACACAAAACGAACAAAAATTGTCACACCCCCGCATGACGGCGATCCAGCCATTCACTCCACCGTTTCGATCAGGCACGATCTGCGCATATGTTTCGAACTCAGAAAGATCAACTGCGAGACCTCGACGCTGATGCTCCAACGCATCGGTCAACAAATCAGGTAAGCGCCGATACGCATCTGGTCCTACAAGAACATCAATCCATGATCGTGTCTCCAGCAATTCTTGTTTCAGATTCTGCGCCATACAGCCTAAGACGCCAATGACCAACCCTCGCTCTTTTTTTCTGGCTTTATACCGAGCCAAATGCCCATAGAGTCGATTGTGTGCATTTTCACGAATGGCGCAGGTATTAAACAAAATAACGTCGGCTTCTTCATCAACAGGAGTGAACTGAAACCCTCGAGCTTTCATGATCGACCGAACCAATTCGGTGTCATATTCGTTCATCTGACACCCAAAGGTTTCCATATAGACCTGATACCCAGCTCTGTCCGACGAAGACGAAACGGGTTTAAGGCTTCTGGGTTGGAGTAAGGGTGTGCTGCTCATATGGTTCTGTCCTGAATAACCGCAAGCTCTTGATGGTGAGGGTAACAGAAACTTTCAGGCAGAGGATTGAGAAGACCAACAATTCGATCAGACATGATCCCTGTGGCGACTACTGATTGAATCGTATTCTTGAGATTCAGAGAGGAACGCACATCTACACGAAGATAATTGTCCGTTAATCCCGTCCATGTTCCCTTCGCCTCTTCTTCAAACAACACGGAAAGCTCATGCCCAAAAAATTTCTGGTAAAAAACCTCCCGTTTATGACAAGACAGATTTCGTAATATTCGACTGCGTTCTTTAATATCATGTGAAGAAACCTGACCAGTCATCTTAGTCGATGCCGTTCCGGGTCGAGAGGAATAACTGAACACATGCAAATACGCAAATGGCAAATCTTGAATAAAAGCGAGGGTATTATCAAATTCCACTTGAGTCTCTCCAGGAAAACCGACCATCACATCGGTTCCAAAACACACATCGGGAATGAGTTGAAGCGCTGCTTCCATAGCCTCTTGATATTCTTGAACTGAATACCGTCGATTCATCGATTTCAAAATAGCATTATCTCCGCTTTGTAACGGAACATGAAGGAAACGACATAACTTATACGACGACTTCATATATTCCAAAAGCCCATCCGGAATGGTCGTTGGTTCAATGGAAGAAATACGGATGCGTGCCAAACCCTCAATTGCTTCCAACCGTGTGAGCAACGCCAAAAGATCAAGTTCTTGATCCTGAAATTGGCCAATATTCACACCAGTCAACACCAATTCACGATGACCTTTCTGAGCAAGCTCCCCGGCCTCACGAATGGCATCATCAACAACCCGACTTCGCTCTCGCCCTCTCGCAAAAGGGATGAGGCAGAAGGCACACATAAATTGACAGCCATCCTGAATTTTTAAATTCGCACGAGTTGTCGAATAATCCCCAACCCCTTCAAGAACAAAATTATCTGCGTCCATTCGTTCATGATGTACCTGTGCAACAGACGGTTTGACCTGTTGCGGAACCGAGGGCAGGAGATCCGGCAACTGCATCTTAAATTGATTACCAACAATCAGATCAATCCCCTCAATTTGACGAAGGACGGCTAGACCCGTCTGCGCATAGCACCCAGTCACGGCCACAAAGGCCTGCGGTGATTTCCGGAGGGTCTGGCGAACCAGCCGCCGGCAATCGGCTTCGGCACCTTCGGTCACGGTGCAAGAATTGAGGATTAACACATCTGTTTCCTGGCCATACTCGACAGGGAGAAACCCGCGGCGCCGAAAACCATCTTTCAGGAGCGCGGTTTCAGCTTGATTAAGACGACAGCCAATTGTCAAAAACGCCACTCGGGGTCGTTGAGTCGTGAACGAAGACATATAGTGTAAGATTATAGAGAAGCCCTTCCTGGACAACAAGATTGACAGAGCCCCAGTTCCCATTCTTCCAGGAACATGCTAGTATTTTTCTTGATTGATATCACACCCGACAATAGGTCGCACCTCGTTTGAAATCTGGACCCTCAACGCTTCTTTCTCTAACCCCGTGCGTCTGGTTACAAGACCCCCGGAGCCTGACATTTCCAAACGGTTATGTTGAGTCTACCTTCTTCCGCATATCCATTTTCAAACTCATCAGGTTCGTACCATGAATGCCAGCTTTGGGAAACTACTGATCTCCCGCTTCATGGGCATTCGCCTCTTGCCTGGGCAAGTGGTCGCCTTAGCTGCCATTGGACTCATCGTCCTAGGTGCCTGTTTACTCATGCTTCCTTTCGCCACAAAACCTGGTGTACATCTAGGATTGATCGATGCTCTTTTTACGGCAACATCCGCCGTCTGCGTGACCGGCCTGATCGTGATGGATACCCCGCAAGATTTCACGACCTTTGGGCAGGGGGTGATTTTACTATTGATTCAAATTGGCGGGCTGGGCTACGCCTTAATGGCTACGCTGATCCTACTCATTCTCGGACGTCGATTAGGATTACGAGATCGCATGATGCTTTCAGAAACCATGAGCACCATGGATATGCAAGGGCTTGTGCGATTTGTGAAGTTGGTGGCACTTATTACTTTTTCACTGGAGGGCATAGGAGCTGTTCTGCTCACCCTTCGCTTTGCCATGGATCACACATGGAGTACCGCCGCGTATTACGGCATCTTTCACGCTATTTCGGCTTTTAATAACGCCGGGTTCGCCTTATTTTCCAAGAGCCTTTCTTCCTTTCAAACCGACTTGACCATTAATCTTATTGTCACCACGTTGGTGATACTCGGGAGTATTGGATTTCTCGTATTTGAAGATCTTCGCGACAATTTTCGAGGCACCAGATTCCGTCTGACTACACATTCAAAGCTGGTGCTCTCAACGACTGGAATGCTCCTTGCCGTCGGAACCGTCGGCATCGCCATGCTGGAATGGAATAATCCCGCGACCCTACAACCATTGTCTATAAGTGAGACCTTCACCGTGTCTTATTTTCACACTGTTTCGCGAACTGCTGGATTTACAACCATCGATATGGGAGAAATGCGAGAACCCACACTCTATTTCTTACTCATTCTCATGGCTATTGGCGGGTCGCCAGGCAGTATGTCCGGAGGGATTAAAACGACCACCATCGCCATTGTGTTTCTGACCATTTGGAGTCTGCTACGACGAGATCCTGATGTGGAAGTGTTTCACCGGCGTATTCCTCCAGACCTCATTACCCGATCCCTGTGCCTCACGATTTTGGCTCTCGCTCTTATTACAGGAATGACCCTACTCCTGGCTTCCACCGAATCACAGCCATTTTTATCTCTGATGTTTGAAGTCACGTCAGCCATGGGTATTGTGGGCATGTCATTGGGAGATGGGGAGACTCGAAGCTTAACAGCATTGTTCACCGATTTCGGGAAAGTCATGATTATGCTTTCCATGCTCTTGGGACGGTTCGGACCATTGATGATTGGACTCTTTGCCGTAAAAACCTCCGCCCACAAACCCTATCGCTTTGCTCAATCACGCGTCGTCATTGGATAACCTGACTTATCCAACCCGACGTTGCAGCATAAGAATGAAGGCTACCAGCGTCGGAAGCGGACAGATGATATAGGGCAGCAACCATATCCATACATTTTTCCCTCGCACCCTAGCCTGGTCAATCATCCAGACAAAAATCCAAATAACTAGTAGGATATAATTGACCGTAATCCATTGGGTTGTCCGAACATGTAATTGACTGCCCGCTCCGCCTCCCGTCATAAAGAAAAAGATGCTCTCTAATAGAACAAAAGCCACCAATAAACCAATGACTAATTGTTTGCTCCATACATACATGGTCCACTCCTTAGTGAAAAAAATGATGAAAGACCTGTAAGACCTTTGACAATAATCTGCTCTTCCTTCCGCTGATCTCGTTCCTTAGAAGTCGAGACGTTATATCAAAGATCACGTGAAACGTCCTGGCATTCTTGCTTGCTAATCGTACCCCTCCGCTATTTCCGTCAGGTATCACTTAATTCCAACCTCATACAGTCTAGGTCTCCATATTTTTTTAGCAAACTTGACTACTTTATGTTTTTTGAATGTGCATAACTTGAATATGCCAAGAACTTGCCTGTTGATAACTCCTACAATTTAACTCAAAAACCCGCATCAATATTCATGTTTTTAAAACCCACAAGTTTTGCACATAAATCCCCATATCTGAATCAATTTTTACAACATTTAGTATTGACAATTTTTACCATCCTCTATAGATTGTGGGTCATTGGTTTTAACCAATTATTTCTTCCGGTCTTTTTTTTCCTGTTTTCTCTGTCGCTTTCTGGTTTTTCATAGGGCATGTGAATTTCTACAAGAAAGAGGCCTTTTTGACGTTTTCTTAAATCGTGAAATGGGCCTCTAGGTAGACGGTTTTTGAGATGGCATGATCCTCTAACATGCTATTTCTCTAAAAAATCTTGCCCAATTCAGTTCCTCGGAATCGGGGAATGCCAAAAAAGCAGAGAATAACGAAGAAGCAATGCTCACGACCGAAGAAATACCCCACTGTGTTCTCGTGTCTTCAAAAGGAGACTTTTCATGAAAATTGCACGTCGTTTTACAACAGCTGGCGAGAGCCCGTATCAATCCATTCCCTTTTCCACACGATCCTCGGAAATCAGAAATCCTGACGGTTCGTCTGTCTTCCATCAGGATAATATTCTGGCTCCAGAGCATTGGTCTCAATTAGCGGTCGATATTTTAGCTCAAAAATATTTTCGCAAAGCTGGTGTGCCGCAATTTGATGATGAGGGTGAGCCCATTCTCAATGAGAAAGGGACACCTGTCCTTGGGGGAGAACGAGATGCCCGACAAGTCTTTCATCGGTTAGCTGGATGTTGGACCGAATGGGGCAACAAACATCAGTACTTTGACTCGCCAAAAGACGCTCAAAGTTTTCAAGATGAACTCAGTTACATGCTGGCCTGGCAAATGGCCGCGCCCAATTCACCGCAATGGTTCAATACCGGGCTTCACTTTGCCTATGGATTATCCGGTCCTTCACAAGGCCATTACTATGTGGACCCCAATACGCATCGCGTCAAACAATCTCGGAATGCTTACGAACGTCCCCAGGTGCATGCCTGCTTCATTCAATCGATCTCAGACGATTTAGTGAACGAGGGTGGGATTATGGACCTCTGGGTTCGTGAGGCCCGTCTCTTTAAATATGGCTCCGGTACGGGTACCAATTTTTCTAAACTTCGAGCTGATGGAGAATCCTTATCTGGCGGCGGTCGTTCATCTGGACTCATGTCTTTTCTCAAAATTGGCGACCGAGCTGCCGGTGCCATCAAATCTGGGGGAACCACCAGACGAGCCGCAAAAATGGTCTGTCTGAACTTGGATCATCCTGATATCGAAGAATTTATCGATTGGAAGGTGATTGAAGAACAAAAAGTGGCAGCCATGGTCACTGGCTCAAAAGTTTGTGCGCAACACCTCAATAAAGTCCTGCAAGCCTGTCATATTTCTAAATCTGACGGCACGACACAAACCGAAATAAATCCACGTGAAAACTCAGCCTTACGCGAAGCCATTCAAGCCGCTCGTGAGGTATCGGTGCCGGAACCATACATTCAACGTATGTTCAACTATGCTCAAGAAGGCTTCACGCATTTTGTTTTTCATGAATATGATACCAACTGGGATAGCAAAGCGTACCAAACCGTCTCGGGGCAAAACTCCAACAATAGTATTCGAGTGCCTAATGAATTTTTCTCTGCCCTCAAATCCAATGGCGATTGGACGTTAACTCGTCGAACAGACGGGGCAGTCTATAAGACCATGCCCGCTAAAGATCTCTGGGATCGAATCGCTTGGGCAGCGTGGATTTGTGCCGACCCCGGCATTCAATACGACACGACTATTAATGAATGGCATACTTGCCCCGAAGATGGACGAATCAACGCCTCTAATCCCTGCAGTGAATACATGTTCTTAGATGACACGGCCTGCAATTTGGCTTCACTCAACTTAGGACGGTTTCTGACTCCTGAGGGCCAATTCGATATCGAGGGATTTCGACATGGTGTCCGACTCTGGACGATTGTTCTAGAAATTAGTGTGTTGATGGCCGGATTCCCTAGTCGAGCTATCGCCGAGAAAAGCTTTTCCTTTAGAACGCTCGGATTGGGCTATGCCAACCTTGGCTCCATCCTGATGAAGTTGGGTATTGCATATGACTCCCCACAAGCCTTGGCCTGGTGCGGAGCAATCACCGCGTTAATGACTGGTGAATCCTATGCCACCTCAGCAGAAATGGCCAAAGAATTAGGGCCATTCAACGCCTATCCTCGCAATGCGGAATCTATGTTGCGGGTCATGCGCAACCATCAACGAGCGACACACGGCGCACAGGTCGAAGAATACGAAGGGCTCACGATCACACCACATGCCATCCAACCAGATCATTGTCCTCAAGACTTACTCAAAGCCGCCCAAGAATCCTGGGGCCGTGCCCTCGAACTTGGGGAACAATATGGGTATCGGAATGCTCAATCGACCGTCATCGCACCCACCGGCACCATTGGGTTGGTCATGGATTGCGATACGACTGGCATCGAACCAGACTTTGCATTGGTGAAATTCAAGAAATTAGCCGGCGGCGGCGCGTTTAAAATCATTAACCAAAGCCTACCGCCAGCCTTACGTCACTTGGGATATAGCCCCTCGCAGATTCAAGATATTGTGACCTATGCTAGCGGTACACGTACCCTTAAGAAAGCACCTTTCATTAACCATGATTCCTTGAAAGACAAAGGTTTTACTCCAGAAAGTCTTGAAAAAATCGAATCCAAGCTTGATGAAGCTTTTGATATTCATTTTGCCTTTAACAGATGGAATTTGGGAGACAAATTCTATCTAGAGAAATTAGGCCTTACGGAATCACAGTTACAAAATCCGCAACTCAATATTCTTCAGCACTTTGGATTTACTCAAGAAGAAATTCTTGCGGCTAACGACTATTGCTGTGGCACCATGACCGTTGAAGGCGCTCCACATCTTCAAATGGAGCACCTGGCAATTTTCGACTGCGCGAATCGCTGCGGACGTTTAGGACAACGTTATATTCTTCCTGCTGCCCACATCCGAATGATGGCTGCAGCCCAACCGTTTATTAGCGGGGCCATCAGCAAAACCATCAATATGCCTGCCGATGCATCTGTGGAATCGGTTAAAGAAGCTTATTTATCATCTTGGAATTCCATGCTAAAGGCCGTCGCCTTGTATCGTGACGGATCTAAGTTAAGCCAACCCCTTAATACCTTCAGCGATTGGGGTGATTTGTCCTCCCAATCAGAGAAAATCGAGTCGGTTGCCAAACAAGCTGCCTCTCGCGTTTTGGTCCGTTATCTCGCTAAACGTCGTCCTCTTCCCACACGTCGCAGCGGATACACTCAAAAAGCTATCGTTGGAGGACATAAAATCTACTTACGAACAGGAGAATACGAAGACGGTACCCTCGGAGAAATTTTCCTGGACATGCATAAAGAAGGCGCGGCATTTCGCAGTCTCATGAACTGCTTTGCCATTGCCATCTCTCTCGGGCTGCAACATGGCGTCCCTCTTGAAGAATTCGTGGATGCCTTTGTCTTTACACGCTTTGAACCTAATGGACTAGTAACAGGCAACGATCATATCAAGATGTCTACATCAATCATCGATTATATTTTCCGGGAAATGGCGATCACTTATCTCGAAAGGCAGGACCTGGAACAAGTCGCCCCAGAAGACCTTCGTGTCGATGCGCTCAAGAAACAACCAGACATCGAAGAAGATGATGGAGAAGGAGAAGATTTAGTCGACCCTCGTTCCCTCGCCTCAACTTCTATCAGCCCTGAAGTTTTTCCTTCTCGTCGTTCAACAAGGAACGGTACAGGGAAAAATGGCGCCCATGGAAAGGTCTCTCGAAAAGTAGAAATGCAACGAGAAACCGTGACCATCACGGAAGTACAGGAAGCTCGGCAAAAAGGCTACGAAGGCGATCCCTGCCAGGAATGCAAACAATTCACAATGGTCAGAAACGGCATGTGCCTCAAATGTGCCAACTGCGGTGCCACCAACGGATGCTCTTGATTCTAAAAGAATTTAAAGCAGAAGTATCTGAAAATGCTAAGCATTCAAGAAACCCTCACCTTGATAGGTCTGTTTTCTGCGTACATAAGTAATCAAACAACTAATTGCACGAATGAATAGCGTAAAGATAGGAAGAATAGAAACTAAACGATTCATAATTGATGGAATTGGAATTTCTATGAAATCGAAAAATGGCAAAAAAAATGAAAGGAAATTTCTTTCTTAGTTTTCTGGAGAAATTTCATCGATTTATAGGCAGGTAAAATTGGACAAACGATTGAGGCTTCCTTGAGTTTCATGATCCGCTCAATGTCCTAAGATGCTGTTTTAGATTTCCCATCCAGAAAGAACTAATTAACTTCAAAATTCTCAAGAAAATTTATCCACAGTTTTCACAAGCTAGAAACCATTCTAGAAAAGAATTTTTTATTTTCTGATGGCAATTATCCCCTGATGTTCACATCTATTCCACAGCTAACCACATTGACACCCGTAACACTCCTATATATAAGAAACCTGGTTTTCGAGTAAATTACTTGGCTTTCTTTTTCTCCTTTTATGGCAGATATTCCCTTGGACAACTCTTTAATTTTTGATCGTTCAACTGTGGCCAAGGATTGGCATGCCCGGGGATTTTCGTGTGGGTTATGGATTGACCATGCAGGACGAGAATGGTCCTACCAGGCTAAAGAAACAGACGAATTGTTTATGATGATGTCTGGAGAATTAGAGCTGGAGATAGAAGGGCAAAGCATTCAACCTGCTATCGGGGAGGAGATTCGCATTCCCGCAGGAATGACTCATATTATTCGAAATATCGAAGGAAAGACTGCACGCTGGTTCTACGGGCAACAACGAGAGATGATAGCAATTCCGTCAACTCCTACGACCATCCAAGAGCGTTCGTTCCATCCTGACGTCAAGAGAAAAAGAAAACCAGAGAAAAACATGCCGACGTTAAGTCTCTTGCAAGAGACTGGCAGCCACCATATTTCTTAACTTCATATCACGTTTTATTCTGATTTTTCTTCCTCACTCTTATCCTTGGCACACCGAAAACCGGTGGTTAAATCTTGGAAATCTACTTCGGCTTTTGAGCGAGCAGTCACCCGCAAATTGACTGGTTGATCTTCCCACGACCCACCCCGCAACACTTTAAAGTCTCCTTCAGTTGGTCCTTGAGGACTTTTCTTTGGACTGTCCTCGTAATAATATCGATCGTACCAATCATTCACCCATTCAGAGGCGTTTCCTGCCATATGATAGAGACCATAGGCACTTTTTCCGCCTTCTTTTAGCCCATGCCGAATACTCATTCCCTTTGTCCCACTGGTGACAGGAGACAACGTAATAGGATAGCTGACCCACCCCGTCGTTCCCTGATTATAATTGGCAATATCCACAAAGGGTTGCATATGTCCCCACGGATAGCGACGCCCATCCGTTCCCCGTGCCGCTTTTTCCCATTCGGCTTCAGTAGGTAATCGTTTGCCAATCCACTCGCAGTAGCGTTTCGCATCATTCCACGTAATACCAACAGCAGGGCGATCTCCGACTTTTCCGGTTGCCGCACCATCATCCCAGAGGGGCGGAGGTTCAATGCTGTAATCATGATCCAAAATTGTTTGATACTCAGCCATGGTGACTTCGTAACGATCAATGAAATAGGCATCTAGCCATACGTTATGTTCTGGCCGCTCGTTCCGAGACCCCTCGTTGCCGCCCATCGTGAATTCCCCTTCTGGAATTAACACCATGACACCGGGAGGCCCGTCGATAGGTCCTTGATCGACCTCGCCGGATTCTGTGTATTTCCAATCTTCGGCTGCGAATAAATTCCCAAACAGCCCTAGAACACAAACAGCCATGCTCATACTCAGAACAAACTTTGGATTCATAAGTCCCTCACAAAACAAAGATAAAAGAAAAATGCGTTCCTTCCTCATTCACCATATCGAAAGATATTCAGCATTGGAAGAGTCTAATTTGACAAAAAAGACAAAAGCCGCTGAAGAATCCTTCAGCGGCTTCAATCATGGCGTCCCCAGCGGGATTTGAACCCGCGTTGCCGCCTTGAAAGGGCGGCGTCCTAGGCCAGGCTAGACGATAGGGACGTATGAGAAAAATTATGCAAAACAGACCGTTGGCATTAGATGTTCAAGGAGCTCAGGTAAACCTATCAATTTTAGCAACGCCAAAAACTCTGGTCAAACGAAGAGTTAGGAGGCATCTGTGAGATTGACACCTCATTTAAGGCTCATATTTCTCACATTCTTGACAATACATGCCATCGTTTTAATAGATTTTTCGTACTTTTCAGATTCCATGCAATATCGCCTACCCAATCATTTTTAAAAAAAAGGTGGAGAAGCGGGCCTGTAAGCCGGATTCTGTACTGTTTGAGGCAAACCTCATTCAGCGATGACCATTTCTCTGGAACCTAAGTTACCCTAGGCTTCAAGCAACCTACCCGAGAACGTTGGCCGGGCCGACCTCCCTCCCGTTCTGCTATGGAAGAAATTCCCCATCACAGCCGAGATTCGTTCCCCTATTTGGTTTTGCTCCAGGTGACGCTTACCCTGCCACTTGTGTCACCACAAGTGCGGTGGGCTCTTACCCCACCATTTCACCCTTACCTGATTGAAGCCAAGGCTTCAGTCATCGGCGGTATATTTTCTGTGGCGCTGGTGTCGGATTGCTCCGCCTGGGCGTTACCCAGCACCTTGCCCTATGGAGTCCGGACTTTCCTCTCACACATCAATTGTGAGCGGCCACCCGGCCCACTTCCACCACCGCCTATTATCGTAAGTCTAGAAGAAAGAGAATGCAAGGAAAGGATAAAGCCTTACAACCGCTAATCAAGTGTTTCGACTTCCAAATGATGGGCCATGAAAAGAAGACGATGACAATAAGAACAGTCCATTAATTCATCTCCTCGTCTCACTTCCGCAACGAGTTGAGGAGGAAGCTGAAGCCGACATCCTCCGCATGCACCGTCTTTCACTTCAGCGACGGCATAGCCTTTTCGCATGGTCTTTAACCGGTTATACCGAGCTAGCAAGGGTTTCTCAACTGAATCAGCTACTCGTTGCTGCTGTTGATTTAAGTCAGCTAACTCATTGGCCATTTCAGCAAATTGACTTTCCAAACGGGCCTTTTCAACATCAAAGATTTTCTGAGCTTCTTGGGCTTCGACTTCAAGTTCCTGAACAGTCTTTTTATTTTCTTCAACACGCTCCATCGTTTCGAGCACATTTTCTTCGATCGAATCCTTTTTCTTTCTGGATTGCTCAATTTCAAACAAATGCGCCTGATATTCTTTATTGGTCTTCAACTCCGACAGACGACTCCGCACTTTATGGAGCAAATCTTCTTGGGTAGCCAACTCTCGTTCTGCACTTCGCTGTTGCGTAGCCAGAGACTCGCCAGTGTTTTTTAAAGCTTGGAGACGAAAAAGAATGTCTTGGAGGGGAGATTCAGCAGCCTTGAGAAGGTCTGGGGCTTTTCGCTGGGAATCTTGAATCTGAAAAATTCGAAGATCAAACTTTTGAAGTTCAATAAGAAATTGCAGCTGCGAATTCACAAAGTCCTCAACATTGATAACAACCCATTCACCCTACTAACAGGTTAAGTCCGGCCCAGCATCTTGGTGGGCCCACCAGGACTTGAACCTGGGACCAACTGATTATGAGTCAGCCGCTCTAACCAACTGAGCTATGGGCCCAAACCCCACAATCGCGTAACGTATCTTTTACCATAGTTTGGCTCCAGGAAAAATACCTTTCCGACTTTTCTTTAACTATTGATTGAAAATATTTCAGGAGACCATAAATCCTACTTTTTGGTTTCGAATTCCATGAATTTGACGATTTAAGGCATCCACATCATCATGACGTCCTTCTCGTTCGGCAATTTTTAACTGCCCTATGAGCTCATCCAGCTGACGCTGAAGTCTTTTATTTCTTAGAATACCCAAACACCCAACAACATGGGCATAGGGATCCTCCAGATAGAGATCCCACACGCTCAATTGTGCCACCACCGCATCATAGGTAGGGTCCTCACTCAGGAGACCTCGAACCCCTTCCAGATCGATCTGCCCGGTTTCATCACGAAAATGAATTGCTTGAGTCATGATATGCTGATAGACCGGAATGGTAAAAACATCCTCCTCTAATTCTCGTATATGCGAAGAGTCCAAACGGCCCTGTAATAAAAGAATAATAACATCACGCTCTTCTCGCTTCCCTGTTGGAAGAGTGATAGCCGGAATGGCTTGAGACGGCTCGGAGCCTGGCCTGACTGAATCGACTCGAACTCGCAACGTCGGCAACCGTTTTCTGAGTAAATCCTGTCGAATCCCGAGCCGTTCAGAGACGACTTTTAGATATTCATCTTTCTCCAGCGGATTTTTCGTCTTCTGAAGAATTCCTAAAACCTCGTCAGCCCGTTTGACTCGATCTTGAATGGAATCTTTTTTGGCTTTATCTAAGACTGAGGTGACAACAAAGTCCAAAAGCGTCGCCGCTCGTCGCTCTAACTCTCGAAACGCTTCCACACCATTTTTTCTGACATAGGTATCAGGGTCATCACCTATTGGTAGCAACAACACACGCACATCCATTCCTGAATTGAGAAATAAATCCAGAGTCCGCAATGCGGCATTCACCCCAGCGGAGTCGCCATCAAACACCAACATGACTGACGGGACAAAACGCCGCAATATTTGCACATGATCAGCAGTCAAAGCCGTGCCAAGAGGTGCCACAGCATTGGGTATCCCATGCTCACGAAGCGCAATAACATCGAAATACCCCTCAACCAGATAAAACCGACCTTCCGCCGTTGCTGACTGCCTCGCTTTATCTAAGTTGTAGAGTGAACGCCCTTTGTGAAAGAGGTCTGTCTCCGATGAATTGAGATACTTTGGAGAAGCTTCATCATCCATCACACGTCCGCCAAAGGCCACAACTTGTCCCCTAGCATCGCCAATAGGAAACATCACCCGATTGCGAAATCGATCGTACGTGGAAAATCCTTGAGCGCCCTCCTTCTGTTTTCGAATAATCAATCCGGCATGAATCAGCTCATCAATATTGACCGACTGTCGTTCCATCCATTTGGATAGACCGTTCCAACCCTCTGGTGCATAGCCTATTTGAAAGGTCGTCCAGAACTCTCGCGAAATTCCCCGTTGATCCAAATAGGCTCTCGCACCTTGCGCTTCAGATGATTCTTGAAGATTCTGGTGATACCAGGAAGCCGCTAATTGGTAGAGATGAATATATCGCTCACGAGACACACCAGATTCCATTCGTGCTGTAGTCTGACGTTGCTCTGGGAGAGCAATCCCAGCTCGTTCGCTCAAATCACGAAGAGCCTCCATGAAATCCAAATTTTCTTGTTTCATGAGGAAGGTAAAAGCATCTCCTCCAGCCTGACAACCGAAACAATGAAAATATTGACTCACAGGATTTACCGAAAATGATGGAGATTTCTCAGAATGGAAAGGGCAGAGGCCTTTGAAATTTTGGCCGGCTTTGGAAAGACTCACATAAGTCGAAATTAAATCGACAATATCGATACGCTCCCGAATTTGTTGTATGGTCTCAGAAGGAACGCCTCGTTTTTCACTCATAATCTGAACACCTCAATCAAATGTAGAAATGCACAACCCCCCTTTCAAGAACGTTATCCCGGTGGCCATGCAAACGAGCGCCCTCCCAGTACATGTAGGTGAAGATGAAACACAGTCTGCCCTGCCTCCCGTCCTGTGTTCGCCACAACACGATATCCGCTTTCCGCAAGACCTCGTTCTCTGGCCATTTTTGCGCATACAACCATCAGTTCTCCCAATAGTGGGGCATCCGAATCTTGTGTCTCATCTAATGACACTACATGCCGCTTAGGGATGACTAACATATGGACCGATGCTTGTGGATTGATATCGTCAAAGGCTACAACTTGTTTATCTTCATAAATTTTCTTCGTGGGAATCGCTCCGCTAACGATTTGGCAAAAAATACATTCAGCCACGAGAAACCTCACCGTCTGTTGGTCGAATCCCTGTCTTTCCAAATCGTTTACCCAGCTCTTGATAGATTTCTTCTGGAGGAATCGAATAACGTCCGAGCATAACCAAGGAATGAAACCATAAATCTGCCATCTCGTAGATAATCTCTTCTCGATTCTCATTTTTTCCGGCCAGCACAACTTCCCCGGCCTCTTCAACCACTTTCTTTAAAATCCGATCAACATCTCCTTGCAGCAATTTCGACATATAGGATTCAGAACTGGGATGAGTCTTTCGATGCGACACCATTTCATACAACCGTTGGGGTATGCCGCCAGCGTTTGTTCCTTCTAGCCTTGGTAGGTCTGCCTCAGAATTTGGAAAGACGCGCGAAAAAAAACAAGACCGGCTACCCGTATGACAAGTTGGGCCAATAGGTTGGGCTTTTACCAACACCGTATCTTGATCGCAATCAAGAAAGACTTCCTTCAGTTGCAACTCATGCCCTGAGGTCTCCCCTTTTCTCCAAAGCTCTTTGCGGGATCGGCTCCAAAAATGAACCAATTGGGTCTGTTGAGTCAGAGCCCAAGCTTCCTGATTCATAAAGCCTACCATTAAGACCGTACCGTCCAACCAATCCTGGACAACACATGGGATCAGTCCCTGCCCATCAAATTGTGGTCCGGTCATTTCAGATGGTTGACTCATCCTCTTTAAACCATCGAAACGGGTATAGTCCCGGGTCGCATGGGAATCCCCTGCTCGGACAAAAAAGATTTGGCTTGCCCAATAGAATATGTTTGAAAATGAAAAATAGAGGCCGCTAACACCGCATCGGCCTTCCCCAGGGTAAACGCCTCATACAAATGAGGTAACGTCCCGGCTCCGCCAGAGGCAATAACAGGAATCGTGACCGCATCAGATATTGCGGCGGTCAACGGCAAATCATAGCCATCCTTCGTCCCGTCCTGATCCATACTCGTAAGCAGGATTTCTCCGGCCCCAAAATCCATCATCCGCTGGGCCCAACAAACAGCATCCAAGCCTGTAGCATTTCGGCCGCCATGCGTAAAGACTTCCCATTCTTGAACATCACCATCACAACTCGACACACATTTGGCATCAATGGCCACGACAATGCATTGAGAGCCAAAGCGTGTGGCCGCGGCTTTCACAAATGCCGGTTCTTGAACAGCAGCCGTATTAATGCTCACTTTATCTGCGCCAGCTTCCAATAATCGACGAATATCTTCTAATGTGCGAATACCCCCACCAACCGTTAATGGCATAAAGACCTGCTCTGCCGTCCGGACCACAACATCCAAAATAGTATCTCGTTTTTCATGCGAGGCCGTAATGTCTAAAAAACACAGCTCATCCGCACCTTCACCATCATAGACCTGAGCAACATGAACTGGATCTCCCGCATCACGCAGATTCACAAACGAGACGCCTTTGACCACACGTCCATCTTTAACATCCAGACAGGGTATAATCCGCTTGGTCAACATGACGTCCGAGCATCCTCGGCGCCATGGACGATTGCCAAGGCCGCTTTGAAATCCAAGGCTCCTTCGTACAGGGCTTTCCCAATAATCACACCAGAAATATTGTTGCCAATTTCTTGAATCGCCTTAATATCCTCTAACGCGGTAACTCCACCAGATGCAATAACCGGAACCGGTGCAGTTTCCGCAGCCTCTCGCAACGCGGTAATATTAGGGCCGTTCAACATGCCATCTCTAGAGATATCCGTAAAGACTATGCCACCTAATGGGAGATCTTTCAGAGAGTCAAACACTTGTCCGGCAGTCAATGTGGAGACAGTCGTCCACCCGTGGACAGCCACAAGACCTTGCCTCACATCAATCCCCACAATAATTTTTTGTGGATATTGCAGAGCAATCGTTGCCAAAAATTTTGCATCTTGTAAGGCCGCCGTTCCCACTACAACCCGATCAACTCCACTCGATCGATACGCTTGAACCGTTAACTCATTTCGAATACCGCCACCAACTTGAATTGGAATGGTTAATTTCTTGGCAATCGCTTCAATCTGAGACAAGTGTTTCGGAGAACCTTCCACTGCCCCATCTAAATCCACAATATGTAGATACGGTGCACCAAGATCTTGCCAATGTTCAGCCATCCCAACTGGATCATCTGAATATCGGGTAACCTGGCTCATTTCGCCTTGTCGCAAGCGAACACATTTACCGTCTTTTAAATCGATTGCTGGAATCAACAACATCGGAGTTTATCTTTTGAAATAACCACCATCACTCACGAACAGGAGGGGCTGCTTTCCCGACGGGAAAGGTCTCCAGTACTTTTTCTACGCCTAATTCTGAAAGTTCTCGAGCTGTCACAAACCCTCCACTTTTTTCAAAAAATCCCACAACATCCTGATTCAGGGGTTTTTGTTCTTCAAAAAAATCCCCCTTCCACAATACCGTTCCATCTGACGGCTGAACCAAAAATATTTCAAATCCTACCGCAGCTGGCTTCGCTCCCATTCTAGTTCCTTCACGTTCACGGTACGTCCGAACCTTACCCATTAAGACACCATCCACGTTCAACCGAGCCCCAACCTCTTTGGCCAATGTTCGCAAAGATGCGCCTTGCTCATCACCTGAGGGAAGTGCAGAAACAGATTCACTGACCCCAATCACCTGCAAGGCTGGGCGAGCGCGAAGAACAGATTCAACCCGTGATGTAATAAATTTCGCTGCCGTGTCAGACACAGAATAGCGATCGTGCGACGAATCAGATGAACGCACTTGATCAGCACCCGGCAATCGAAATTGTGTACGGATTTCTTCTGGATCTCGCACGCCCTCTCGCGATTGGCCATAACTCCATTGAGGAGCCTGAAGCGCCTGGAATGGGACGATCGCAATGCTAGAAATAGCCGAAGGATTAAATTGTCGAGCAGCTTGGACCTGAACCTTCGAAGGAACGCATCCGAGGGAAAAAAGAGACCATCCCATTATTCCGACTAGGACAAAACTCATACGACATTCTTGGGCCATTTTCCTCGCACGTAAAACAAGACGTCTCATTGCCACTCACCAAAGTTCTTCAAGACTTGCAACCCAACAGCCTGACTTTTTTCAGGATGAAATTGTGTGGCAAAAATATTGTCTTTCCACACACTGCTCGCAAAGGACACTCCATAGTCTGTTCGCGTACTGACCAGCTCTTGAGCGGCGGGTTCGACATAATAGGAATGGACAAAATATACATAGGACTCTGGATCGATATTCTGCAAGGGAGGGGCCGGCTTCTCGATGTGAATCGTATTCCACCCCATGTGAGGAATTTTGTAGGAGGCTGCCACATCCTTAGGCAAAGGAATCGCTTTGACTTTTCCTGGCAAGAGACCTAGCCCCTTATGAGATCCGAATTCTTCACTTTCGGTAAACAACAGTTGAAAACCCACACAAATCCCCAAAAAAGGTTTACCGGCTTGAATGGCCCGATGAATGGGATCCACGAGGCCAAAACGAGTCACATTCGCCATACAATCGCCAAAAGCCCCCACACCAGGCAACACCACATGACTGGCTCGATCAATGGCCGCAGGGTCCCGCGTGACCACGGCTTCATGACCAATGCGTTCAAACCCTTTTTGCACGCTGCGAAGGTTGCCCATGCCATAATCAAGAATAGCGATCATGCTTGCCCTAACTTATTCCGCTACTTAACCCCAACGTTAACCAAAATTACAACAAGCCTTTCGTGGACAACACCCCTGAAATCCGATCTTCTCGTCTGACGGCTTGATCCAAGGCCTTCGCTAAAGCTTTAAACACCGCCTCCATAATATGGTGTGGATTCCGCCCATAGATAACATTCACATGAAGATTGAGTCCTCCCTGACTCACAAAGGCCTGAAAGAAATCTTCAAAGAGACCCAAATCAAATGACTTAATGTACCGAGTCGGTAATGACACGTTGTAGACCAGATAGGGACGACCACTCAAATCAACGGTCACCTGTGCCAAGGTTTCATCCAATGGCACGGAGGCAAATCCAAAGCGTGCAATACCTTCTTTTCCCCCCAACGCTTGATTCAGTACCTGGCCCATAACGATACCAATATCCTCGATTGTATGGTGATCATCAATCTCAATATCCCCTTTGGCTTCAACCACAAGGTCAAAAAATCCATGTTTCCCTAAGAGATTGAGCATATGATCCAAGAAGGGAATCGAAGTCTGAATGGTATTTTGACCTGCTCCATCAAGGACCCATTGTACGCGAATGGCGGTTTCGGCAGTTGTTCGTTCTTTTGAGGCAGATCTGGGAACAGATTTTTGACTCATGTCCATCGACTCTCCATGGATTGACCGTGCGCGTCAAACCCCTCCAAGGCGGCAAGACGCATTACAGCGCGTTTAGCTTTGAGCAATGCCGCTTGTGAATAGGAGACGACATTACTTCGCTTGACGTATTCATCAACACCTAAACTAGAAAAAAACCTCGCACTTCCCCCGGTTGGCAACACATGATTGGGGCCTGCGACATAATCAGCCACAGCCGGTGGTGTATAGCGCCCGACAAAAATTGCTCCAGCATGGCGAACACGGGGAAGATAGTCGACCGCCTTTTTCATATTCAATGAAAGATGTTCGGGCGCAATCTGATTTGCTAAGACAAATCCCTCTTTTACGGTTTTGACCACAAATGCCACGGCATGAGTCCCAACCGAATGAGAGGCAATCTCTTGTCGAGTTAACTCACTCAATTGGCGATTCACCTCTTTGACCGTTCGTTTGGCTAAGGCCAATGAGGTCGTCACGAGATAGACACAAGCCTCCTCATCATGCTCAGCCTCACACAACAGATCCGCTGCAACATGACGTGGATTGCTTGTTGAATCGGCTAAAACGAGGAGTTCGCTTGGACCTGCAATCATATCAATATCTACCTGACCATAGACAAGCCGCTTGGCTGTCGCCACGTACACATTCCCCGGGCCGACGATTTTATCCACAGGGCAAATACTGGAAGTCCCAAAAGCTAATGCCCCAATGGCTTGTACGCCCCCTACTCGATAGATTTCATCAACCCCGGCAATATCGGCAGCAACCAATAGAGAAGGATGAATAGCACCTGACGGCGTCGGGGTACACATTACCACACGACCAACTCCCGCGACTTTGGCTGGGATGGTGTTCATCAACACCGATGAAGGATAGACCGCTTTGCCTCCAGGAACATAGATCCCCACCGCATCAAGCGGCGTGATCATTTGCCCTAGTTGAATCCCGTCCTTTCGGTACGTCCATGTCGACCGTCGTTGTCGTCGATGAAACGTTCGAATGCGTCGAGCGGCATATTTGAGCGCCGCGGTATCAGCCTTAGGAAGGACAGCATAGGCTTCTTGAATCTCTTTCGGGGTTACTCGTAATTGGTTAGGGCGGATCCGAATCCGATCAAACTTCCAGGTAAAACGTTGAACCGCCTTATCGCCTTCGCGACGCACGTCGTCCAAAATTTTTCGGACCAATTGTTCAACTTTGCTATTTTTTTGGGTCGCTCGCTGACATACAGCCTCTACTATCTTGTCAAAACGAGGATCTTTCCAAGAAAAAATTTTCACTCTCAGCGCCCCTTTCTTCCGCCTTTCGGTGCCCTGTCCTTCGTCACTTGTTTTTTAATCCGGCTGATCACTGCCGTCACCGCGGCATGTTTCATTTTCAAACTGGCTCGGTTCACAATTAAGCGGGCCGATGACCAGGCGATGACCTCTTCTTCCACAAGGTTATTGGCTTTGAGTGTTCCCCCAGTTTCTACCAAATCCACAATCCGATCAGCTAAACCAACTAAAGGTGCTAACTCAATGGACCCATATAATTTAATCAATTCGACGGGTAACCCTTGTTGATTAAAAAACCGCTCGGTGATATTGGGATATTTCGTCGCGACTCTCAGCTTAGAAGATAACCGTTGAATTGGGGTTTGACCTTTCGGTTTGGCAACAACGAGTTTACAGACTCCTAAACCAAGATCCACTGGCTCATAGACATCAGGACTTTGCTCTAACAACACATCCTTCCCCACCACGCCCAAATCAGCCGCGCCATATTCTACGTAAACCGGCACATCACTCGGACGGACAATAAGAACCCGATGACCATGATCAGGATATTCCAAAATCAACCGGCGATCACCCTCATCAACGTAATAGGCCGAATATCCGGCTTGCCGAAACAAGGCGAGCGTCGGCGGCAAAAGTTTCCCCTTTGAAAGAGCAATGGTAACGCCTTCACTCATACAACTTCTCGAACCCGTTGCACCTGCGCACCCAACGTTCCAAACTTTTCTTCCAAACGTTCATACCCACGATCTAAATGATACACCCGTGAAACAGTCGTTTCTCCCTCAGCGGCTAACCCAGCCAGAACGAGCCCAGCACTTGCACGAAGGTCTGAGGCCATCACCTCTGCTCCGGTGAGTGACGCAGTACCTTTGACGACAGCATGAGGCCCATCAATTTCAATGGAGGCGCCCATACGATGGAGTTCTGGGACATGCAAAAACCGGCCTTCGAAAATGGTTTCCGTGAGAATACTCGTGCCTTCGGCCACAGACATCAAGGCCATCATCTGAGCCTGTAAATCGGTCGGGAACCCCGGGTAGGGCAAGGTTTTCACTTCAACAGCTTTGAGTGGAGCCGAGCAACGGACTCGGACTCCATTGCCATCGGAATTTTCTGTCAGTTCCACGCCCATTTCCTGTATTTTTGTGAACACATTACCTAAATGATCTGTGACACAGCCTTTCACCGTAATATCTCCGCCTGTGATCGCACCGGCCATGACAAAGGTACCTGCTTCTACACGATCAGGCATGACCTCATGCTTCGCACCATGCAGCTCAGAGACACCCTCAATAGTAATGGTATCGGTCCCTGCACCCAAAATTTTGGCCCCTCGTTTGGTTAAAAATGCACATAAATCTGCAATTTCAGGTTCACGAGCAACATGATGCAAACTCGTAGTCCCTTCCGCTAAACATGCGGCCATGATGAGATTCTCCGTTCCGGTTACCGTGGGAAAATCAAGATCGATTCGGGCTCCCTTCAAACGACGAGCTTTGGCATGAATATACCCATGATCAACCTGAACCTCGGCACCCATCATTGCCAATCCCTTGAGATGAAGATTCACGGGCCTGGTTCCAATCGCACAACCACCAGGCAACGAAACCTTCGCTTCTCCCAAACGTGTGAGCAACGGGCCAAGAGCTAAAATAGATGCACGCATGGTTTTAACTAAATCATACGGAGCTTCAATGGATTGGACGTGGCTTGCCTCCAACATGACTCGACCGCCCTCGGTCTGCACGTTTACCCCTAGTAACTCTAAGAGTTTCGCCATCGTGATGAGATCTCGAACTTGAGGAACATGGTCGATAATACATTCCCCGCCTCCTAATAACGACGCTGCCAAAATTGGGAGCGCGGCATTCTTAGCCCCGCCAATTTCGACAACACCATGTAATGGAGATCCGCCGATAATTTTAATCTGATCCATATATTTATTACTGCTTCCTTAACAACCAACTCGTTGAACACAGACCATTCGCGGAATATCCTGCAAATCAGGCTGAACCTTTATTACTTTGAAAAATTTTGAACCGGTGATCACCTTACATAGGGGATCAGCTTGTCCCAAACCAATCTCCATATACACAACCCCATCTGACGCTAAGACATCTGGAGCTTCTTCTAACAACCTCCGATAGACATCCAAGCCGTCGGGGCCTCCATCTAGAGCCAGTCGCGGCTCAAAATCTTTGACATCAGGAGAAAGTCGATCCCATTCTTCGTGGGAAATATAGGGTAGGTTTGCAATAATGGCCGTCACTTTACCTGCTAATCCGCTGGATAACAAGGGGGCCAAAAGATCTCCGACTACCAATAAAATTCGCGAGGAAACGCCATGTTTCATTGCGTTTATTCTTGCCACCTGTAACGCTAACAGAGAGCGATCTGAGGCAATTACCACCGCATTATTGAGAGCCTTCGCGACACTGATGGCTAAGCACCCAGAGCCCGTCCCTACGTCCCAAATAATTGGTTGTGAATGAGAGCCAAGCCTGGCAATTACTTCTTCAACCAGCAATTCTGACTCGGGTCGAGGAATCAGAACATGAGGGTTCACGACCATGCTCAGACCAAAAAAATCCTGATTCTCTAACACATATTGCAACGGCTCTCGTGATGCCCGCCGTTCCAGCAGGGAAATAACTCCCTGGTATGTCACATGATCGATTGAATCCTCCTCATCACTAAGAAGCCGTAATCTGGTTGTGCCCAAAGCCTCTTCGACAATCCATAAGGCTTCTCGTTGAGCATTATCAATTCCAGCTTTGTTCAGCCTATCAATCGCTTCACGATATAATTGGGAAGAAGAAATGGACAAAGTCATGACGGCCTCCAACAGACCAGGAGCTAATACAAACAAGACAAACGATTGGGAAAGGTTATTGAAATGCGTTACTGAGCTTTGAGCGCGTTGACTAAATCATCCAGATCGCCTTCCATAACGCGATCGAGTTTATGCAAGGTTAGCCCAATACGATGGTCGGTCAGACGATTTTGTGGGAAATTGTACGTGCGGATTTTTTCGCTGCGCTCCCCTGTCCCAACTTGTGACCTCCGTTGTTGGGCAATAGAGGCATCTTGTTTTTCACGCTCGGCATCTCCAATGCGCGTCCTCAGCGTTCGCATAGCTTTCGTGCGATTCTTGAGTTGAGACCGCTCATCCTGACAGGTCACCACCACACCAGTGGGGATATGAGTAATCCGGACTGCTGAATACGTCGTATTCACACTCTGTCCACCAGCTCCAGATGAACAATAGGTATCGATTCGCAAGTCCTTCGTATCAATTTGCACATCAACTTCTTCCACTTCTGGCATGACGGCAACGGTGGCTGTCGATGTATGAATCCGTCCATTGGCTTCAGTAGTCGGAACACGCTGAACGCGGTGCACCCCACTTTCATACTTGAAAAACCCAAATGCCCCTTTTCCCTCAACCAAGACGACGGCCTCCTTGATGCCCCCTATCCCCGTTTCGTGGGACTCCATAAGTTCTGTTCGCAACCCTTTGGCTTCAGCAAATCTGATATACATCCGCAAAAGATCTCCAGCAAACAAGCCGGCCTCACTGCCTCCGGTTCCCGCACGAATTTCAATGAATGAATTTTTATTGTTCGCTTCGTCTTCTGGGCACAGAAGCTCAACGACCTGCGCTTCTAAACTTTCTCGACGAGATTCAAGACCCTCCAATTCCTCACCGGCTAATCGCCGCATATCAGAATCCAACTGTTGGTCCTCCACCATCAATTGAGCCTCGGCAATCTCCTCAAGAACTCGACGATGTTCTCCAAACATTTGGGCAATAGGCTCCAACTCAGCCCGTTCTTTTGTCAGGGATACTAAGAGAGAAGAATTGGCCAGCACCGCTGGATCAGTCAATTGGTCATTGAACGTATCATATTTATTGGCGATCGCTTCCCATCGACCGAGAAGGCCGCCTTCTCGTAATTCTGTCTTTGTTAGATTAGCCATGAATACCCCCAACGACGGGAAAATACTATTCTCATTAAAATTTTTGCCATCAACACACCCGTCAGGGAAATTTCACAGAACTGATGTACAAGGACTCGGGTGCTGAACCAGTTTAACAAATGATGCTCAACACCCGACTTGTGTTCATACCATCTAGAGGTAAGGAGGGAGGACTGTGGAGAGTGGAAAACCTGATTAGGCTTTCGCTTTCGCAACTTTACCGTATCGTTTATTGAAGCGTTCCACCCGACCTTCGGCGTCAACAATTTTTTGAGTCCCCGTATAGAAGGGATGGCAACTGGAGCAAATATCGACCTTTAAGTCTCCAACCGTGGTCCGCGTCTGATAGGACATCCCACAGGCACAACTGACATTAGCAAATTCATAGGTTGGATGGATTCCCTTTTTCATGTTCTCTCCTTCACTGCGGCAAACAGATGTTCAGTCTGAATAAAACCAGATTCTTGATAATCCTCTATTGTGAATTATCGATTCATGGATTGCAAGAACTCATTATTATCTTTTGTGCCCCCAATCTTGTCCATGAGAAATTCCATGGCTTCCATAGTCCCAAGAGGACTTAACACTTTTCGAAGTATCCACATCTTATTGAGGCGATCACGATCAACCAGTAATTCCTCTTTTCTGGTACCCGATTGGCTGATATCAATGGCGGGGAAGAGCCGCTTATCAGCTAACCGTCTATCCAAATGGACTTCCATATTACCGGTTCCCTTGAACTCTTCAAAAATCACATCATCCATCCGGCTACCGGTATCAACCAGCGCGGTAGCTAAAATCGTCAAACTTCCACCAAATTCAATATTACGAGCTGCCCCAAAGAATCGTTTGGGCCGCTGCAACGCATTCGAATCTAACCCCCCGGACAAGACCTTTCCACTAGGAGGCGAAATGGTATTATATGCACGAGCCAAACGAGTCACACTATCCAATAAAATGACCACATCCCGCTTATGTTCAACTAACCGCTTGGCTTTTTCCATGACAATTTCTGCGACCTGGGCATGCCGTTGAGGCGGTTCGTCAAAGGTTGAACTTATGACCTCAGCAGCTTTAACCTGGCGTTGCCAATCCGTCACTTCTTCTGGCCGCTCATCAATCAGTAACACAATTAGAACAATTTCAGGATGATTGGCAATAATGGAGCGAGCCACGGCCTGGAGCAACATCGTCTTACCCGTCCGAGGAGCAGCGACGATAAGACCACGTTGCCCTTTTCCAATAGGCGTCGTCAGTTCCATTACTCGTGTGCAATATTCTTCTCGATCAAACTCTAAATTAATCCGCTCTTCTGCATACAACGGTGTCAAGTTATCAAACAAGATCTTATCGCGCTGCACTTCTGGCTCATCATAATTAATTTTTTCGACTTTCAGGAGCGCAAAATATCGCTCACCATCCTTAGGAGGGCGAATCTGGCCAGAAACAATATCGCCTGTTCTCAGGTTAAATCGTCGTATTTGAGATGGTGAAATATAAATATCATCGGGTCCAGGCAGGTAATTCGAGTCCGGCGCTCTAAGAAACCCAAAGCCGTCAGACAGCGTTTCTAAGACCCCTTCACCAAATATGACGCCATTTTTTTCGCTTTGTCCTTGAAGAATGGAAAAAATTAGCTCTTGCTTTCGCAAATTTGGGGCACCATCAATCTTGAGGCCTCGTGCTAAATCATTCAACTCTCCAATAGATTTCTGCTTCAGTTCGGCAAGATGCATAAGATTACTCCATTGGTTGACCGGAAGGATTTCCTGGTAAATGCGATTGGGGAAAAAGGTTGGAAAGGGGACACATTCGGAAGTTCATGACGATAATTAGATTGCATATTTTTTGAGGACATCTTGTCAGGGAAGGGTAAACCCTCTACGACAATCATAATGTTCAAACCGCTTTTTGTTACGTTAGAGAAGAATGCGTCAGAGCGAATGAGGAACCACAGTTGTCAACAGCAGTCGCAATGTCCTATCTACGATTTGGGTTAAAACTAAAAAGTCCGGGAAGTTAATTAGGCGGATATAGCTTTTTCAATTTTGGGCAGGTCTTGATATGTTATGTATCTCACAAATGATTACCTTGTCAATAGTTTCATTATCGGGCAAGTAAAGAAATAACTTAAACCGGCTGAAATTTTTAGATGTTTTTTGCAACGCGAAGAAGCAGTTGGCACTGTTCTACTTATTATGGTAAACCATCCTTATTCTAATTGAAAGCTCAACCGAAGGATCCTTTCTTTTATGTCAGAATCAGGCTTTCCCTTTTCTAGCGAACGAATTTTCACCCTTTCTGAAGCTAATGCCTTAGTCCCGGAACTTGAGCAACATTGGACAGCCATTAAACAAGGGCGCCAAATCCTGATCGACACTCGGGACGAGGTTAAAAAAGCCAGCGCTCAAGCATCAGTCGGCGGAGGCACAGTCATGGGGGTCAAATATATCAAAGGGTTACAGGATATTAATGGGAGTTTACACGCCATTCAAGAAATGGGCGTGGTGATCAAAGATGTCGAAATTGGCCTCTGTGATTTTCCCTTTATGCTCAATGACAAACTTGTGTTTTTGTGCTGGAAGTCTGGAGAAGACCACGTGGGTTGGTGGCACGATATAGACAGCGGGTATAATAGCCGACAACCCCTAGACCAGTCAGAGATCTAATACTCTCCATCCCAATTAAGAAGCAACCATCCTTCTCAAGGCAGCATGTGACTTTTTGCTTCGTAAGGCAAGAAAGGGAATACTCCTGACTCATCATTTAAAGAAAAGGCTAAAATAGAGATAAGACCCAATGAAATTTGTGATTTTAGGGAAAGATGGGCCGACTGGGGCAGCTAAACGTCCCTTGTATCGAGAAGCTCATCTGCAACGGCTTGAACAATGGGCACAACAAGGCAAGGTGATTTTGGCTGGGCCTCTAACGGATAAGACGGGAAGCTTAATTGTCGTTGAGGCAGAAACTCTGGAAGAAGTCCAGATATTTGCCAAAGAAGATCCGTACATGATTCATGGGGTGTTCCAGGAAGTAACCGTTCATCCCTTCATGCAAGTCTTCCCTCAAGAATCGGATGCTACAACAACCTGAACAGTTTTCTAGCCTTTAAACCCTCAAGCCCGCTTGCTAGAAGCACCCAGCGAGCAGATGCACTTCCATTCTTCTGGACGAACTGGCTGAACTGAAAGACGTGAGCCCTTTCGCAGGAGTTCCATATGTACAAGACCTTTAACGGTTCGCAAATACTCCAATGCGAGTGGTTTCGAAAAAGTCTTGACTAATTTAATATCCACCAAAAACCATCGTGGCGCATCGGACGTACTTTTTGCATCAAAATAACGACTTTTTTTATCGAATGCGTAAGGATCGGGATAGGCAGCTTTCACCACTTCAACTGTTCCGACAATTGCCGGAGGATCGGTATTGCTATGATAAAAAAATCCTCGGTCGCCCACCTTCATGGATTTGAGAAAATTACGGGCCTGGTAATTGCGGACACCTTCCCAGCAAGTAGTTTGCTCTGTAGACTTCGCCAAATCTTGGATCGAAAAACTTGTCGGTTCTGATTTCAACAACCAATATTGAGGCATGATAGTCCTATAAAAAGCACAATAGAATGATTCTCATTTCTCAATTGAAAAACGGGCTAGTCATTATAGATTGTCGTTAAGGTGCAGAACAATCTCGTATAGCAAATACATGCTCCGAATGCTTCATTTCTTATTCCTCAAACCGTACCACATTCATGATTGATCAACTCATCCAGTTCGCCGAAGCATGGATATCCAAGGAAATGTGGGTTGGCTTCATTGCTTTTTCTATCATCGCCTTTGTGGGCACGTTGATCGCCATTCCAGCGATCCTCATCCGACTTCCTCCTGATTACTTTCAGAATCACCATCATAAACCCTGGTTTGCCAATCACCATCCAGTGATCCGAACCCTCGGGCTTCTGGCAAAAAATATTGCAGGAATCATTTTTCTCCTAGCAGGAATCGCGATGCTTTTTTTGCCAGGCCAAGGCCTGCTAACAATGCTATTAGGAATTCTTTTTATCGACTTTCCTGGCAAAAACCGGTTGGAGCAAAAATTGATCCAGCATCCTACAGTTCTTAAAGCCATCAATGCCTTCCGGGAGAAGGCTGGCAAGCCGCCATTTACGTTTGGTTAAAACCCCATTCCCGCAATTCATTTTCTGAAAATCCGATGGGTTCGAATGGTTTACTCCTTTCAATCCTATTGATTAGGATGTTTTTCTTATGACCACATTCCATAAAATTGGATGGGCTGGCCTAGCGATACTATGTGCCATTGCATTTGGCCATGTCGTTGGCTTTCTCAATCCCAATGAAAAAGTGAATGGACTGTGGCTTGTCGTAGCAGCCTCATGTTTTTACGTCATAGCCTATCGATTTTATGGACAATTCTTAGCTCGACGGGTCATGAATTTAGATGACAGACGTCGCACGCCAGCCTATCGGTTAGAAGACGGGACAAATTTTTATCCCGCGAATAAATACATTCTCTTCGGCCATCATTTTGCGGCCATTGCCGGAGCTGGTCCGTTGCTGGGCCCCGTACTGGCATCACAATTTGGCTTTCTTCCAGGATTTTTGTGGATTGTCGTAGGTGCTGTACTGGCTGGGGCCGTCCAAGACTTCATTATTCTCGTGGCCTCCATGCGTCGGAATGGGCGTTCCCTCCCGGAAATCGCTCATGCTGAATTAGGACCCATCACCGGTCTCGCAACAGCCATCGCTGTGCTCTTTATCGTCGTGGTCGCACTCGCCGGCTTAGGCCTGGCTGTCGTCAATGCGTTGTATAACAATGCCTGGGGTACGTTCACCATTGTGATGACCATCCCAATCGCTTTTGTCATGGGCCTCTACCTCCAAAAATTTCGCCCCGGACAAGTCGGAGAAATGACACTCATCGGCTTGGTCCTACTCGTTATTGCCATCATCTTTGGTCGCACCGTCGCACAATCTGAATGGGCAGAATGGTTTTTGTGGGACCGCACCACCCTGACTTGGTGCCTGGCTTCATATGGATTCCTCGCGTCGGTCCTCCCTGTGTGGATTCTCTTAGTTCCTCGAGATTATTTATCGACCTATATGAAATTAGGGGTTATTGCTTTACTCGGAGTCGGCGTGATCATGTTAGCTCCTACCATTGAAATGCCCAGAACGACTGAATTTATTAGTGGAAATGGCCCCATCATCCCCGGCACCCTCTTTCCATTTCTCTTTATTACAATTGCCTGCGGTGCCATCTCTGGCTTTCATTCTCTCGTATCATCAGGTACAACCCCAAAACTTATCAGCCACGAATCCCAAGCCATTGTGGGTTACGGAGCCATGCTCTTAGAAAGTTTCGTAGGAGTCATTGCCTTAATTGCGGCTTGTCTCTTGGTACCTGGAGATTATTTCGCCATCAATACCCATCTCCCTATAGATACGTTGGAAAACATGGGGTTTCCCACCAAACATATTGAAGAACTCTCAAGTATGGTAGAGGTCGATGTCTCCGGACGACCAGGCGGCGCCGTATCATTAGCAGTAGGTATGGCTTCGATTTTCTCTGGGCTTCCCGGCATGTCTGGCCTTATGGCCTATTGGTATCAATTCGCGTTGCTCTTTGAAGCCCTGTTTATTCTCACCACCATTGATGCAGGAACTCGGGTAGCTCGCTATCTAGTGCAGGAACTAGGAGGGCGGGCCTATGCCCCTCTAAAACACATCAATTGGTGGCCGGGAGTAGTAGGAACTAGCCTTTTCGTAGTGGGAGCCTGGGGCTATCTTATTGGAACAGGAAGTATCGCCACAATCTGGCCGATGTTTGGTGCAGCCAATCAATTATTGGGCATGCTCGCACTCTGCATTGCCACAACGGTCCTTATCAAAATGAATAAAGTCTCATACCTGTGGGTCACGATCATCCCTATGGTGTTTGTGGGAATCATCACATTGGCGGGCTGTTATGAACTCTTTTTTCTTTTCATCGATCGCGCCATGTCAGGAGACAACGCGCAATCTTTGACTATGGGTCTCAATGCAGCATTAGTAGGAATGGTCGCTCTGCTAGCATGTATTGTCCTCGGAGATAGTGCTCGAAAATGGTACGGCTATGTGGTTCGCAAGAACCCGCTCAATAGCTCAGAAGTATTTGAGGGTGAAGGCATCAACATACCTGTCGGCCCATGTTGTTGATTCTTTCCTATTTACCTAGTCATGCGTAACACTAACGTTTCTTATTTTTCCCAAATTCCTTAAGAAAGGCTAGACATGGCTGACAACTATTCATTTGACGTTGTTTCTCGAATCGACATGCAGGAGATGAAAAATGTCGTGGATCAAACCTTGAAAGAAATTGGGCAGCGCTATGACTTTAAGGGGAGTAAAAGCGAACTGACGCTCAAAGAAAAAGAGAAGCAATTAGTTGTGTTATCTGATGATGACTACAAACTCAACGCCGTATTAGACATTCTGAAAGCCAAATGCATCAAACGAAACGTCTCCTTAAAAGGACTCACGTACGGCAAAGTAGAAGAAGCGTTGGGAGGCACAGTGCGACAGACCATCACAATCCAAAGTGGACTTCCTGAGGATAAAGCCAAGGCCATCACGAAAGCCATTAAAGAAGCCAAATTCAAAGCTCAGGGTCAAATTCAAGGGGACCAAGTCCGTGTACAAAGTAAAAGTAAAGATGAGCTCCAAGCCGTTATGACGCATCTAAAAGCACAAGATTTTGACTTAGATCTCCAGTTTGAAAATTATCGCTAGTTTTCAAATGGGACTGCTATTCCGGCCAGCTTTTTTCGGTATATCTTCACACCAGGACCCTAAAAAGTGTAATGATCGATCCAGGGCTTGTTGTGCTGCTTGAGCCCGTAAGATTTCCAATGATTGCTCACGAGTCGGTTGGTCCTTTCCAATGGGGGCATCCAACAACTCCAGCGTTTCAGTCGCTGATCCTGTCAGATTCCAAATCACCAAATAATCAGCCAGCCGCAGAAGCGCCACCTCAGACAAGGCCACGTTTTCCACCGAAATCCCACTCATCTGAGTCATCATGCGTTCCCCACCCAATGTCGCGGGTCCACTTTGCTCCCGACTCGACAATACCACGAGAAGAATGTGAGAAATCCCATGCTCGTGCCCGAGGGAAATGAGTTTCTGCTTAATCTGTGCTTGTTGGATTGATGGGCGAAAAGTGAGCAGTACGGCAGCGGGAACCAGGCAACGCCGAGCAACAAACTCTTCAGTTCGTCGATTCAACGTTTCCAGAAATTGAGGAGAAATCGCCGGAGCCGCATTAGGTCCTGTCGTATCGGAATGAACGATAAGCCCCACTCGATCCAATTGGGGCCACACGGAATGAGGTGGCTGCGGTTGAAAACCTTGAGTACCGTAGAGGGCACGTAAGCGAGGAGATGGCCCTTGACCACACCCAGCAAAAAGTAAGAATAGAGAAACAACAAAACAGAGCCACACCAGGCTTATTCTCACCTTAAGAGACCTTGACCTTTTTCCATATTTCTTCAAGATGCATCACCGCTTGGGCGATCGCATCCTGTCCGGAAACCCATCGAAGTGTTTCGAACGCATCTGCGTCTGAGTTAGGATAAATAGGAGGTTGGGATTGCTCACGTCTGACGACTGGATACACATTCGATTCCAATGGCACGGCTAACCGTTCAAGCGTGGCCCAAGCCTGCCCATCAGTCATCACAATTGGTCGTCCTGTTTTCCCATCTAGGAAGGCCAACTCCATGCGTGAATAATTTTCTGCACGATACCCCACTAAGCCACCACTACGTAGTCCCGTGGGCTGTTGAAACCCATTCAAAGGAAGCCGATCAGGAACCTCCCATTCCGTGCTAGATAAAACGGCCAGAAGCAGATAGGGCACACCTTGATCCTTGGCTAGTTGAATAAATTGGTCGACAGATCCATTGGGTTGTAAACTCTCTGGATAAACCACTGAAGACAGTTGAAGGGATAATTGTTTATGAATTTCGGCTTGGAGGTACCCTCCAAGAGATTGCCGCGTTTCCATCTGCAAACTTGGAGCAGACTTTTCAAAGCCTGTGTCATTAATCACCACAAGTGCCCCCGTGACATTTTCTGTTGGAAGAAAATGACTTGTCGCCGCAACATTCTCGTCAGCAGAAAGCGGGGTGAGATAGGCAGGCAGCCGCTTAGGAGAATTTTCAAAGGAACAGGCACTGACCATGACAAGCAGAACCAACCCAACAACCATCAAAATGTAACGCCACATCGTGACACCTCCGTAGGTTAGGATATAATGTCCGTTGATACTAAATTGAACACCCTAACTTCTTTCATGGTCAAGAGGCCCCTATTGGAATGAATGCGCATCAAAACCTCCTCAGACAATTCTGCCAATCCTTTGTCACCTTATCTTGGTCCCTTTTGGTTTCAGGATGTGTTATTGGACCGACGCCCTCTCTTCCGAATGCTTCAAAAATCCCATCATCTGGTATTCAAAGAGTTTCCGAGCACCAACATACCCCCCACTTACAAGTGCTTATAATGTATAGCGGCCTGGCATCAAGCCACTCCGCATTACGGCTTGTGGGAAGAGAGAATGATGTCTTGCTTTGGGATCCTGCTGGTGACTATGCCCGATTTGACGGAAGGGATTTTTTTCAAGAAAAGACTAAAATTCAGCTACCACGTAGAATGCGAGATCTCATTATTCGAGATCCGCCTACTCTTGAAACCTATACGCAGTTTCGTTGGAGTCTTGATGATACGAGCGTGAAAGTGTTCGAATGGGATATATCAGCAACCCAAGCAGATCAATTACGACTCATCTTGCTAGAAGGCACAGATGAATTACATCCGAGCGGCAGCTTCTCATCATTCACTTGGCCCTTCATGTGTACGGTTGCCGTAAGCGATTTCCTTGAACGTTTTACCAAACCCATCATCCATATTTCAGACTGGTATTTTTTCCCAGATCGTTTGGCTGAAACGCTTTACCAGCAAACTCCCGATCGCGTGCGAATCTTCACACCGGACACTGACGAACGAACATACTCTCCGTCACCTCATCAGCGAACAAACCAGGTCAGAACCACGGGTGCTACTCCTTAAAAAATTGCCGACATTCCCATAATTACACGACTGCTGTTGTGCAACAGAATGCATGACAATTCAAAACACCAAGCTGCACGCATTTTGACTTGCAACTCTCCGAACCATGGGGTAGTGTAGGCTTGTGTGCCAAAAATCCAAACACCCTTTCATTCCCTGTCTAATTGCGCTATTCCTCCTTGTTTCCTCCGCTTGCGAGAAAGTCTCAATCCCGCGACTTGGCTTTGAAGAAAAAGCTGTACCACGTCTCCCTATGACAGTAACCTATGCTTTTTCGCCAAAATTGGTAAATTATTCTCAAACGGTTGATGCATGCGGATTACCGTATACTATTCCTGTTGGCAAGATCATTACTGATACATTTCTACAGATTGGACAAGATCGATTTAATGGCGTTCGAGCCGAACCGCCGGTAGGCCAGGCCCAAGGCGTCACTGATGACGGATACCGAGTCATCGTTGACTTACAACAATTTGGCTTTGATCCAGTGACCGGAGTCGGTGAAGACGACCGCTATAACGCGCTCATCGATCTCAATCTCCTAGCTGTCTATGAAAATAGTAGTGGAACAGCATTGGCCCAAACGCCTTTGACCTCCCACAAAAGCATCACAATTTGGACTCCAGCTCTAACCAGCCAATCTTCTTCTTGTTCTACCGGCTCCATTGATGAAGCCGTGGAAAAATCCGCAGAAACACTGGCAAAAGAAATGGCTAGCGTGATGCCTCGTTTAAGCCAACCAACAGAATCACTCTCCAATCAACCAGGAGACTCCGCAACACCAACACAGACTCCCGTCTCGCAGACACTCTCTCCAGCGGTCAAATTCCGCACCAAATTGGTGGATGCGAATCGTAATTTGATTCTAGAAGGTGGTGAAACCATCGTGTTGTTAATCGAGGCCACCAATGTCAGCGAGACAGACATTCCCTCGGCCTATGTGGAACTTCGAGGAACTCCAAGATTGGTTGAAGCCTTCAAACAAGTCGCGCCGGTTCCTGTTCCTCTTGGCTCTCTAAAAGTTGGGGAAAAACGTACGGCTGAAATCCGTGGGCGCCTGAAGTCAGTAGCAAAGGCCTCACAGGGTGAACTGATTATAGGGATCATTCTTTCAGAAGGCTTGCCGCCAGGAACCCATAGTATTCGCACAGAAATCCAACCAGGCCTACCCAACAAGCTATCTACACGATAACCTGTTACCACCCCTCTTTTGCTCTCCACACTAAAAAATCTAAGCCATTCACGACCCGCAAGCTTGCCACTAATCTCCTACTGTAATGGTCTTTGGTATTTACATTGTCAGCTAAAGGTGGAATTCACAGGGTAGATAATCAATAACCTGTCATCTTCAAGTCGTGTCATCACAGCAAAATGAAGAGCGTCACTTTTCAAAACCTTGTGACCTCCCCGTGCTCTATCCCGAACCGAGCTGAACCACACAGCTTCTACCCACTAGATAACTACAAATTTAACATTGGCACATGACAAAGCAGCGGCATACATCCCAATATGGTCTCGCGGCTGGGCATCATTCGTCGTCCCAGTCTTCAACATAAGAACATAAAAAAACTTTTCGAAATTAATGATTTGCAAATATTTAGCAGAAATTTTCACTTTGTGATAACAAAGACTTCAAGAAGTTTCAGGTTAAGCACTGACAGAAAGCCTTCAGAGAGAAGCCAGGAGAAAATCATCAGAAAACAGATGGGTTGATGGAACGAAAAAAACCGCCCCTACTGAGAATATCAGTAGGGGCGGTTGAAGATCCGAAGGAGAGTGAAGTCCCCTTAGATAGATTCCCCGCTAACTTTTTGCGGGAATCACAAAGTATTTAGAAGTTGACCCAGAGTTGGGTGTAGCCCCAGTCCTGGTCGTTAGCAGCACTACCTGTATCATTCTTCGTTAGATAATCGCCAGCAAAGAAATGGCCATAACCAACCTGCCAACCAACTTTGTTGCCAATGAAGAACAAGGTGTAGGTGATATCGATCTCACCACCAAGCGATTTCTCAGTATTTCCCTGTGGAGTGGCTTTAAACACTGCTTGGTTGGCTCCATACCAATTGTCATTCTGATTGGCTAGACGCATGATATGCCCACCAATTTCAAAGTGGCTATTGGCCGTTGGGCGCATCTGCAAATTCCCGCCGTAGGTGAACATATTCTGCCAGGACATCCTGTCCATATATCCAAAGTGGATATGGTTCGTTGGGAACAACTGGCTAAAGGTATTTCCGCAGCGATTGCCATCCATTGCATTACAATTTTCATCACCAGAGGCATAGTTTACTTCGGCACCGATTCGGGGTTGCATAGGTACAGGCAAGGTCACACCCGCATCTAAATGCAGGGCAATGGCATTAATACGTTCTTGCCGGTTTCCATTGGTTGGGCTCGTGGTCCCCAATGAACCAAACTGCCAGTAACCTTCCCCCGTGACGTCAACAATCCCTTTTTTCGTGGCAACCCGGCCACCGACCGTATGTCGACTTTGGTTGCCTGGTTGTCCACCTGGAGGATTTCCGCCAATCCCATTATCTTCAAAGATCCAGGCAGGTTCAACAGCAACGCCCCCAAACTTCATTGGTAAGCGCGCGAACCAAATATCGGCATCCCCGGTATCCGCTGATCTTGTGGCATTTCCGCAACCACCAGCACTGTCGTTACAGTCACCCTCATCAACTCTCAGCCACCCTACCTCTACTGGAACCTTGCTATGGTTATACCGGAGGGTTACCCCATCAAAGGCAAATCCCACATTATTCCAGTCAAAATGTCCAAAAATTCGGTGATTTCCCCAAACCACTAACTGGCGTCCAGCTTTCAGGGTCAAATTAGGAGCCAAGAAATTCCTGACTATCATGAAACCTTGACGGAGAAAGAGATCGCTACCCGTCCCATTTGGGCCCGACGTTCCCCAGTTGTTTGACACTTGCGGTTGAACAAAAAATGCCACATCTGGAGAGATGGCATAATGGAAACCCAACCGGATAAGTTGTTGCGTGAAAAAATCCGATTGATTCCCGGCATTGTTAAATCTATATGATCCATCTGCCTGTCTAGGTGCACTTCCACCCAGCCCAAAGCCGCCATTGGATCGGAATTCCGGACGGATCCGCATATCCCCTGATACAGTCAACTTGCTAGCATCAAAAACGGCCCCTGCCGGTGGATCAAATTTGTGATAAGGGACCAAATCAGGAATGGCCCGTGGCACGGCTGGCACATTCGTGTTTTTGTTTGTCGCCGGGGTCGTCTTTGCTGCAAACCCTGGCGCTGCCGACATGGCCACTAGAAGTGCCGCTGTGGTCAACCTCGTAAAGGTTTTGTAAAAAGTCCTCATTGCTCTCCTCCTGTTGGTGAAAACCTTTGTGGACTCGAGTCCCATCAATTCCTCTGAATTCCTTCCCTTACCGATGGTGTCTCGTGCCCGCTTCCTTATTATTTTGAATAGCCCGCGTCACAAACGACACGGTTTTTACACTCCCCTTACGGCTGACCCACTTTGTGTTTAGGAGTTTGCCGTATGTAAAAACAATGCTAAATATATGCCAGTTAATAGCAGTTGATCTAAGTTATTAAAAAATAATGTTATTTTAATGTTATCTTAATGATGGAACTATAAAATCTACCTAAGGATTATTGCTGGAATGCTACGATGGTTGTAAAAAGGCAACAGGGAAAGCTTGTAAGTTCAGCCTGAACTCAACTTAGACAGGCCGTGAATCTCCTGATTCCGTGGCCTGATCTGTCGCACCTTTGATTTGTTCTTCCGCTTCTTTCATCGATGACTCTAGGTCTTGTTCAACGGATTTCAATTCCTGAGTGATCATATTGATTTCTGGCTCAACAGATTGGCGAAGATCTTCCGTGGTTTCCTTAAACCCTTTCACAGCTTTGCCAACTTGTTTGCCAATTTCCGGCAATTCCTTTGGACCAAAGAGCATGAACGCGATCACCAAGATGATCAACACTTCCATTGCACCTAAGCCAAACATGATCTTCTTTCCCTATCTCGTGGGTAGGCACTTCAAATGTGAGGAAATGGGTTGAATGGGATTCTCGCCTTTGTTCACCAAGCCAAGCCACCTTCACCGTGCCAGCCTTCGGTTCAACGTTATCCCTGTTTAGGTTGCGTCGATTCTACAGTTTGCTGAACCGGCACTTCTTGTGGTGGAACCTCTGTTGCTTGAGGTTGACTGGCAACTTGTTGCGGTGGTGGTGGAGCCTGGGTTACTTCTGAGTCATCATTGGGCGTCACGTCTAGCGCATCGGCTTCAGCCACAGACTTTTTAAAACCTTTGATGGCTTTGCCGAGTCCTTCGCCCAATTGGGGAATTTTCCCCGCACCAAAGATAATCAAGACAATGATGAGGATGAGCATCAGCTCCATCCACCCAAATGATCCAAACACCTACGACCTCATTTTTGTTAAATAGAAAATAGATTCCCTAAAAAAGTCGATGAAGTATACATAACATCCTCCAAAAAATCCACCTAAAATTCAGCAACCCTTTGAAAATATAATCTCTAGATCTATTAGGAAATGCGTCAACACTCAAAGGAATTCTGTGACAGGAAACTATGGCAATGAACTTATTGCCCAATAAACGAGAAATGCATGTAGTCAACCGGCTGCGCGGGAAACTGCAGCATCGCCTCAATGCCGTCGAGATCATATCCTAATTTTTCTAATGCTGGCCTGGCGACACGAATTTCGGATTCCGTGAGGTACGCAATGGTATCGGGCACACCTTGGCTGGGCAGTGCTTGTAGCAGTGCTTCAAGTTCCGCGCGTTCTTTCGCTGGCGTGCTTTCCATAATAGGAAATTCAATTCGACGTCGATAGGGAGAACGGTAAGTCTGATTGACGGCTTCTAATGTCCGAAGAATAAAGACATCCAATTGCCACGGCTCGCCTTCCGGTGGGTGCGGATGAGATGCCAACAGATCCATCACACTCAACACAGGGGCACCGAGACTTCTTGAGACAAAATCACGCTGAGATTCGATAATGCCCGTTTGAATGCCAAGATGCATCGCCACAGCTTGCAATAACTGAAAGTTGACCATGAAACTGAATTGGCCCCCTTGAACCGTATAGCAAGGCTTCTCTGGATCGTTGAGCACACGAGGGTCGGCCGTTCCAGCATCAAAACTACTAAATCCAATGGCATCAGGCCCCAACAGTCGCTTGGCTTCCTTGAGGCTTTGACAAGCGCCCACGTTATAGGGCACCAGGACTTCCTCATCGATGCCTTTGAGAAATTCCGTGACGGTTCGGCGAAACGCCAAGGTCTTTGCATCCACTGGCTGATATTCTCGCTCCCACACCAAATCACCTAAAAATGCCGCGAATGTTGGCAGGGCTTCGAGATCCGCCTTGTCAAAAGCCTCGACAAATTTTTCCCAATCGGGAAATTCCACCAGCCGTTTTTCATTTAAATTAGGACGAAGTTGTTCTTCTTTGATGTCTCCTTCTTTCCGCAACACCAACTTAGTAGGCAACTCACTCCAAAGCTCGTTGCAGATTATGCGATCCACGCTGGCATCAACATACGAGGCCAAATTTTCAACAGCTGTACATTCAAACGAGACGCGATCCTTATGTTTCACTAAATCCACATTGTGCTTCGCCTGCTCTAAGAGTACGGGCTCTTGTTCGACGCAGACATAAGTGATCCTGGGAAGCACCAGGTTCTCTTGATCTAATTCTTGAAGACGATCTAAAAAACAGGCAGCCAGATTGCCATTTCCCGCACCCCATTCCATCACAATCAAAGGAGCTGCGCCTGCTGCCTTATTTTTTATTTTTTCCCGCGACACACATTGCCGCCAATAATCTTCGGCCAGCGCATACCCAAGCCGATAATCCGCCGCCGCAAACGTCTGATAATATTCACGTACGCGAGTTCCTAACAATCCGTAAAAGAGACGATTGATATGGGCTTGCCAAATGTCGACAGGTTGAAAATCTCCCACGAGTTGAGGAAGCGCATCTGGATCTTTGGCAGTGGGTCCACTCATAAATGTTGACCTATTGTCTTTCTAGAAAATCATGGATAATGGCCATTAGGATAGGCATAGATGAAAATGCGTAGAAACAAAAAATTCTAACAAAGGCTCTTTTGATGCCGCAAGGTAATGGGTATAAAGGCTTGACCACTCAAGGTCGGCAAGGGTAGAGCAATGCAAGACAGAAGGAACGCTCATCAGAATTCATTCCTAATATTATAGACGTGATCATTACGATGCGACACCTTGTACCATTTCTCTCGTCTTCTATTGACCGCATAACATGCCTTACCGGCATCCTAGTAGTCACCATGGGCTGGGTTACCTGCTTGGCAGAGGAATCTCCGCCTAGACCTTCCTCTCCAGTGCGTTCGCCTCAAGAAACACAGCATGGGTTTTTAGAATTTGAGTCCCTACCAGATTTTTTTGAAGAGAAGGCTCCGACTGAAACTTCAGTACCCTATCATGACTATTCCAACTCTCCGAATCTGCCATCCTCCGACCATAAACCTGGGGGACTCTTCGCAAGTTTGACGTTTGCCGAAAGTGTGGAAGAAGACCAAACCATTCGTCAGGGTCATATCCTCGTCCCCGTCAACCCGACAGACACCTTTCCCTCATCAACCAAATCCGTTCATCTTGTCTTTGCTGTCCACGAACATCTCGCGCCTTTTCAAATCATTGGACGCCTCTTTCCAGAACAGGTTCAAAATGCCGATGCTACCCAGTGGATTGATGAAGACCGAGCCGACTTAGCTTTAGAAGACGTTAGCGGCTACCTCAAGTTTTTTGCCCAAGATGGAAAGTGGCGGCCTGGCCGCTATCGAGTAGATATCTATGTGGGATACATGGTGAACACCATGAACAAGATGGGCACTATGCGTTTTTCAATTCATCAGGAGTCTCTCTCTCCTGCATTAGACCCATCGTAGTTCTGCCCTATTTTCAAACCCGACTCAGTTGATTCTTTCTTGACGGATCTCTGAATTTGCCGTAAGGTATTTAGGAGTTTACCCTAAGCAGAAGTAAGGCTTCTCACAAAGAAACCCATTAACAATTTAGATCGTTTCGGATGAACGCTCCCCCTACAATCAAAACTATTTTGAGAACACAGCCGTGCTGAAGAAAAGTGGCGGCTATTTACTACTGTTCATCTTTATCGGTGGCCTCTTGGGGAGTGTTTTGGGGGAAATTCTTCTAGTGGTATCCCCGGAAGGTGCTGTCCGCAGCTTTTTCGTCGTAGCTCCAAGATTAGGACTGGATCCACCAGTCACCGTCAACTTGGTCCTACTCAAATTCACTCTGGGCTTTCTACTTAAGATCAACTTACTCGGTGTCTTGGGCATGCTGCTCGGCGCGTACCTCTACAAACATATTTAATCAGCATCTATTTATTCTTCCAGGATTGCACATAAAAAGGTTCCTGACACCTTTTATTAGCGTTTTTTAGATGCCGACTTGAATGAGTTTTTGGCGGAGTAGACGAAGAGTATCACGCAGTTTCGCGGCTCGCTCGAATTCTAAGGCTTTGGCTGCTGCTTTCATTTCTTTTTCTAACACCACAACTCTCTTTTCTAGGCCTCCTTCAGATGCATAGACTTCTTCAGTTTCCGCCGCTATTGGAAGTTCCACAAAATCTGCTTCAGATAAATCATACTCTAAATCATGGATACGTTTTTTGATCGTTTCAGGAGTAATTCCATGCTCTTTGTTATAGGCCAATTGAATCATGCGTCGTCGACCTGTCTCCTCTAAAGTCATCTGCATGGACTTGGTCACCGTGTCCCCATAGAGAATGACTGTGCCATCACTATGACGTGCAGCCCGACCCGATGTTTGCACCAACGCACGATAGCCACGCAAAAAACCTTCTTTATCTGCATCAAGCACCGCTACTAGACTGACCTCAGGCAAATCCAACCCTTCACGCAACAAGTTGATACCCACCAAGACATCAAACGCACCCTTGCGTAAATCTCGAATAATATCTGCGCGCTCCAAGGTTTTAATGTCTGAATGTAGATAGCGCACTTTTAGTCCCTGCTCGTAATAATACTCTGTGAGATCTTCCGCCATCCGCTTGGTCAACGTGGTCACCAATACTCGGTGCCCCCTCCCCACCCGCTGGCGTATTTCTCCGAGCAAATGCTCCACTTGCCCTTTAGCAGGCTTCACCTCCATCACAGGATCAATCAACCCCGTCGGTCGAATGATTTGTTCCACCGGCGCCGACTGCGCATGCTTCAATTCATAAGGACCTGGAGTCGCGGAGACATACACAACTTGATTGATGAATTGCTCAAATTCTGGAAATTTCAACGGTCGATTATCCATAGCCGAAGGCAGGCGGAAACCATAATCCACTAACGTTTTTTTGCGAGAATGATCGCCTTCATACATCCCCCCAAACTGCGGAACTGTGGCATGCGACTCATCTACGATTAACAAATAATCTTTGGTGAAGTAATCCAATAAGGTCGGCGGCGGTTCGCCAGGCTGACGTCCGCTTAAATGGCGTGAATAATTTTCGATACCATGGCAATAGCCCATCGTCCGAATCATTTCTAGGTCAAACTTGGTGCGCTGCTCAATTCGTTGTGCTTCCAACAATTGATTTGTCTTCCGAAAATAGGCCACGCGCTTCTCTAATTCTTCTTCGATGCCAGTAATGGCCTGCTGATAACGATCCGGCGCAATCACATAATGGCTCTTAGGATAAACCGCGATTTTCGGCAACGCACGTAAGGCCGTGCCCGTGAGTGGATCAATTTCATGAATGGCTTCAACTTCATCCCCAAAGAGCTCAATTCGCACCGTATTAGAATCCGATGACGCTGGATAAATTTCAATCACATCGCCACGTGCCCGAAACATGCCCCGCTGTAATTCCAGATCATTCCGCGAATATTGAATATCTACCAATTTAGCTAAAATTTTCTCTCGCCGAATTTCCATGCCCGGCTCAAGATAGAGCAACATGTCGTGATAGACCTCTGGCGAACCTAATCCATAAATACACGACACCGATGCGACAATGATGATGTCATTGCGTTGCAAGAGGGTCGTCGTCGCCGCATGCCGCATTTGATCAATGGTGTCATTAATGGCAGAGTCTTTCGCAATGTAGGTATCCGTAGTGGGAATGTAGGCTTCCGGCTGGTAGTAATCGTAATAACTCACGAAATACTCCACAGCATTGTCGGGAAAAAAGGACTTGAATTCCTGATACAACTGCGCAGCTAAGGTCTTATTGTGCACCACCACCAACGTGGGTCGCTGAACATTGGCGATCACATTCGCCATCGTAAACGTCTTGCCAGACCCTGTGACCCCCAACAACACTTGATGTTTCAAGTCTTGCTCTAAGCCCGTCGTCAGTGCGGCAATGGCCTTGCCCTGATCACCCTTAGGAATGTAGTCAGATTGAAGAGAAAAAATGCTCATGGTTAACTCCCCTGGCAATCTACCATAAGCCAAGGAGCGGAGGTGGCATCAACAAACAGTTGCGGATGTTAAATGAAAATAACGACGCTGATGGGATTTTTAAACATCCTTTTAAAACAGACCAACAGTATTGCCACTGTCATCCACTCCAATTACGTTCGCAGCAGGCACACGCGGAAGACCAGGCATCGTCATAATATCGCCAGTCATCGCGACGATAAATTCTGCACCCATAGCGAGCCGTACTTCGCGGACCGGAACGGTAAAACCCGTAGGTGCGCCCTTCATGGCGGATTCAGTCGAAAAACTGTACTGAGTTTTGGCCATACAAACGGGGAAATGCCCGTAGCCATTTTTTTCTAGCTCGGTGAGGCGAGTTTGAACGGTTTGGGGGATCTCAACATCATCGGCACGATAGATTTCCCGAGCAACCGTACGCATTTTTTCTGCTAAGGGCAGGTCGTCCGAATACAATGCAGAAAATGAGGCTGTTCCACCATCCGCAATCTGCTTGACAGTTTCCGCTAATGTTACAGCCCCTTTCCCACCTTTAGCCCAATGATTGGAGAGTACCACCTGCACACCCAGCTCTTGGCATGATTGTTCCACCAAATCCTGTTCAGCTTGTGTATCGTGGGTGAATTGGTTGATGGCCACAACAACTGGGACACCAAATTTTTTCACATTTTCTATGTGTTGCAATAAATTTGGCAAACCCTGTTTGAGGGCCACGAGATCTTCTTCTCCCAGCTTGGCTTCCTGCGCACCACCATGCAGCTTCAGCGCTTTGATTGTAGCCACCACTACCGCACAGGCTGGCTTCAATCCTGCCTTTCGGCATTTGATATTGAAAAATTTCTCCGCACCTAAATCGGCCCCAAACCCTGCCTCGGTGACCACATAGTCAGCAAGCTTGAGCGCCAGTTTCGTGGCCACAATCGAATTACACCCATGGGCGATATTGCCAAACGGCCCGCCATGCACCAATGCAGGATTATTCTCCAGCGTCTGAACAAGATTTGGATTGAAGGCCTCTTTTAACAAGACGGCCATGGCTCCTTCGGCTTTGATATCCCGAGCAAAGACCATCTGTTTGTCAGCCGTTCGCCCAACTTTGATATTGCTCAACCGGCGTTCTAAATCTTTTATATCAGACGCGAGACAGAAAATGGCCATCACTTCTGAGGCTGCCGTGATATCAAATCGACCCTCGCGCGTGAAGCCATTCACTTTCCCCCCTAGCCCCGTCACAATATCGCGGAGCGAGCGATCATTGACATCCAATACACGACCCCACGTCACTCGCTGGGGATCAATATGTGGGTGATGCCTCCAATGCACATGATTATCGACCATGGCGGCAAGTAAATTGTGGGCCGCGGTAATCGCATGAAAATCCCCGGTGAAATGCAGATTAATATCCGTCATTGGAGCCACTTGGGCATAGCCCCCACCACATGCCCCACCCTTCATCCCAAAGCACGGGCCGAGGCTCGGCTCCCGAATAGCCACAATGGTTTTGGCCCCAATATGATTTAACCCATCTCCCAACCCAATAGATGTGGTCGTCTTGCCTTCTCCCGCTTTGGTGGGTGAAATAGCGGTAACAAGAATCAATTTGCCATCCGGTTTGTCGCGAAGGGAGGCCATCATTGAGAGCGGGATTTTGGCTTTATGCTTGCCATACAATTCGAGGTGGTCGGCATCTAAGCCCAATTTATCGTGCACAATTTCCGCAACCGGCCGCAAACGCGCTTGACTAGCAATTTCAAGATTAATTGAAGAACTCATTATGAGGGTCTCAAAGAACTAGGATCATAGCAGTATATTTCATGCTTCTTCATCATCATTTTTTCATGAAGCATAATAAGTTGGTATTCTCTTCATGCATTTGTTAAGAAGAGAACATGCGAAATTTCCTAACCCTTATTAGCTTTACAGTATTTCTGCTTACCGGAAACCTCAGCTTCGCCTCAGCCCAAGATCTTCAGGTAGGGCAACCGGTCATCCTTGAAGCCAAGAAGCCCATTGGGGTACCGCTACATCGCAAACCCTCTCCTAGCTATCTAAAACATGTTCCCAGTGGCACAACCGCGACTATCCATCAACTTGCTCAAGACGGCCATTGGGTATCAATCGAATTAGTTTCAGGAGACACAATCTGGGTACACAAAAAATATATTCGAGTCACAGCCGCACCTAAACCATTCGCTCCACATGCACCCTTCACTCCAAAGACTTCTGCTGCATCTAAGACTTCTGTGGGAGGAGAAGGTGAGGTTTGGACAAATAAGGCGCAATGCCAAGCTGCGATTCAAAACGGTCTCCGCATGTCTAAGATGTCGTCTGAAAAATTGCGTGTTGCCACATGGAATCTTCGCTGGTTTCCAGCAGGATCGGCCCCCGATCAATTCCAAGCTTCAGCCGAACCCACCGATTTGGATTGGTTAATTTGTGCAATACGTTGGATGCAGGTGGACGTGTTGGCGATTCAAGAAACTCTAGCCACTCCAAAAGCCAAGAAAGCCTGGGAAACGCTTACACATCAATTATCGAAACAAACAGGTGATACCTGGCGATGGCACAGGCAACCCTGTGGACGCCCGAACGATCATCATATTGGGTTATTGTGGAATGACTCACGCGCGGCAGTGTCTCAATTTGAAAGCCTGTGGCAATTGAATGCAAAAGCCTCATCGGCCAAGAACCCCTGCACGTCTGGCTTGCGCCCAGGTCATTATGCTTTTGTTCAGGCGCGCGAGAAGGATGGAGCTGATTTTCATCTCATTGCCGTACATTTGAAATCCGGACCGACCGTGTTTGCCCTCGAAGAACGCCAAAAAGCCTTAAACCGCATTGATAAGGCTGTCCAGCCTTTATTGAAAAAGGATCATGATGTGGTGATTCTAGGCGATTTCAACACGATGGGCGCTGGAGACCGCCATTCGCAGCGCTCCGAGCTCAAGTATCTACGCCGGTTTGTGGAAAAAGAACGCCCTGGATTTTCTGACCTCCCTCTACAGGTCCAATGTTCTCATTACTTTCGTGGGCGAGGCGGACAGTTGGATCATATCTTAGTTGCTAAGGACATGCAGGAAATAACCGTGAAATCCGTTCGAGTCACAGGCTATTGTGCCGTGGCCGATTGTCAACGTATCCGTGGAGATTACCCTTTAGCTTATCGCCGTTTGTCGGACCATTGCCCGGTCGTCTTAGAAATCTCCAATAACAATGACGATTGAATCTCAACGATTTCCCACTCCATTGTCATACACATAAAAGAGTCCGACTCGTACTCTCGGTCTCACATCTCACTCTGTTTTTCTAATGATCAAGTTTCTGTTGGCTTTTTACTCTCTACGTTTTTGGCCTTATTCACTCGACGGGCTTCAGCTTCCACAAAAACTCGCTTAACAAAAGGGTGCTCTGTCTTGATCCGTACATCCAGTTGAGCAACACATTCTTCGACAACTTCAGATGTTACGCCATCCTGAAAGTTTACACTGATATTGACCAAAATAAATTCCGGCCCCATATGCATCGTCAAGACTTCATTCACATACGTGACACCTGAGAGCTGCTTGGCCATTTCCCGAATACTTTGAACAACTTCCTGATTGGCGCTTTCTCCGATAAGAAGCCCTTTGGTTTCATACGCCAACCAAATCGCAGTCCCTCCAAGAATTAATCCAATAATGACCGTAGCAAGCCCATCGAGATAGAGAATCCCAGTTAGTTGCCCCAACCAAATTCCCAAAAAAGCCACGAGCAATCCCAACACCGCTGCTGAATCTTCAAACAACACCATGAATATCGTAGGATCTTTCCCTCGTTGCACCGCTTGTACATACGACCATTCGCCTTTGGTGTGAGAAAATTCTTTGAAGGCAAAATACCAAGCTCCCCCCTCAAAAATTAATGCGAGACCTAAAACCACATAATTGATCATAGGATTTGCGACAGGCTCAGGATGAAAAATATGCAAAACTCCTTCATAGAGCGCAATTCCTGATCCCAGGGCAAAGATGAGAATTGCCACCACGAAACTCCAAAAATACACTTCTTTTCCATGACCAAAGGGAAACTTTTCATCAGGTGGCTTCTTGGCTTTGTGCAGGCCATATAACAATAGACCTTGATTGCCAGTATCAACGAGAGAATGGATACCTTCGGCTAGCATTGCGGAACTCCCTGTTACCACAGATGCGGCAAATTTGGTTACTGCAATCAACGCGTTTCCGATGAGAGCAGCATAAATGACTTTTTTTGATGAAGATGCCATGGAACCTCGTTAATCGGACAATGGTTAACTCTAGTCACTATCATATTTATCCAGTTGGTTCAGGAAACCACTAGATATTGGCTCAGCTTTGACCTGGCTGTTAACGCAGTACTACCACTTACACATATGCTGCTTGAACTGGATAAGTATGAACCAACAAATCAAAAAACACAGAAAGGATGGAACTCTATCCGATCCCTTGTACGAAAATCAGGGCTCAAATTAAATATACATTGTCTCAACCTTAAGAATACTTTCATTACAGAGGTTGTATAACAGTGTAATACCTAAGTACAATTCCATTGTAGAAGCAGTCTCTCACTTGCTGAATGGTGCGAAACGGAAAGTATAAAAATAGTTCGACTTTTCAGTTTGGCTCAAATCTGGCCGCATGACCTGGATCCTCCTCAACCACATAAATAGGGTGGGTGACTTGTCTTGCAAGTAATGAGTAATATCTTTCTTGATTGGTCTTCTGTCCCATTTTATTCATCACCAACTTTGCCCAGAGAGACAAAGATTAATTAGTGAGCATTGTTGCTTTCCTTCATTTTAAGCTTTCATAAGGTAATAGTTTTCTGAATATGGCGCCTCATAACCATCATTTTTCCAATAACTAGGACCTAAATTTCAAAAGGCCCCTTCTTATTAGTTATCTACGGCCTTCTTCGTTTAGGTTATGGTTAAATATACACTCAAGAATTTATTGCCAAACGGGTTCATTCGAAGCTGATTTTTGAGACAGAAATATTCTGAGTAGCATCTTATGGCACATAAAAATCATCCAGGTTCTTCAAGTGGTCGAACGGTCAAGGCTCGAGATCTCCAGTACATTCAACGTCCGGCAGATGCTGAGTTGCTTGATCACTGCCAGAATGGGAGACCCACATATATCCTTCATTCTCCCCAAATGGGAAAATCCAGCCTGATTGCGCATACGGCTGAACAGCTCAACGCCAACTCGCATCACGCTATTCTCATTGACCTTAGCCAGTTCCCCCTTCCTCCTCGCAAAGAAGAGTGGTTTCACACTATTGTTCGTATTTTGAATGATAATTTAGACCTCACGACCGATGTGATGGCCTGGTGGGCAAAACCATCAATTTTTGCGCTCCCCCCTCAAGAACGGCTGACAAAATTAATAACTGAAGTCATCCTGCCTGAAATTGATGCACCCCTGGTGTTGTTTATTGATGAAATCGAACGAACCATGGCTTTGCCATTCAGGGTTGCCTTTTTTCAGTGGCTGACGACCCTTTATGAATCACGAGCCACCGATTCTATCTTGTATCGCCTCTCATTCGTGGTCTGTGGCGTGGCAACTCCTTCCCAATTACTTCCTGAAGACGAGTCATCATCACTATTCCAATGGAGCCATAGAGTTAGGCTCTCAGACTTTACGCTTGAAGAAGCACTCCCCCTAGCTGAAGGCCTTAGCCTCCCGACGGAGGCTGCCACTGAAGCTGTAAAATGGGTGTATCGCTGGACACAAGGACATCCCTACCTGACTCAATTACTTTGCAGGCTTCTAGAAGAACAACACCGTACCACTTGGCTTGAAACAGAGGTTGATGAATGTGTTCGGCATTTCATCGGAAGCCTACAAGGCCTTCGAGAACCCAATTTTCAGTTCGTCCGAACGGCATTAACAGAACCTTTTGCCGATGGAAAATCTCTCCTTGAGCCGTATTTAGATGTCTTAGAAGGTAAGACAGAAAACGTGGGAACAAATCAAGCAGCCTTGGAACAGCTACGATTAGTCGGCGTTCTTCGAGAAAATGACAAAGAAATTGCTATACGTAACCCTTTGTACGAAGAAGTCTTTCCCCCAGCATGGGCAAAGCGCCATATTCGCTCTTCCGCTCCTGCAGTACAGGCGCTTTCTCAGAATAACGATCCTCAACCCAAGCATTCATATGTGATGGCGGCCAGCCTATTCTTACTAGGCGTCGTACTACTCTTGTGGTTCTTCCGCTTTCCGACTTCTCCCAACCCTTCGGTTAGCCCAGCCCAGGTCGCTTCTCCCTCTCCGGCCATTCCTTCTGAAGCCAGCGGAACACCGAAAACACCACAACAACCGGAGGCCCTCGCCCAAGCTCAGAAGGAAATCCAAGAACTTGAAGCGACGATTGTTCGCTATCAACAAGTTTCTGGGGATGAAACCAAAAACCTACTAGACCAACGAACTAAGCTGGAGACTCAACTGACCTCAAGAGAAGAAGCACTTTCCGATCTTCATGCCGAAGTTCAAAAACTGACCTCAAAAATTAGTGACGAGCAAGATGCCTATGAACAATCATTATCTGCGCTGCGAGCTGAACGCGCTAAATTACAATCCGAGGCCACGTCGACGTCAAGAGAATTAGCGTCAGCACTTGAAGAAGTCAAAGACTTGCAATTAGCGGTTCTTAAAAAATCCTCACTTTCACCTTCCGAAACAAAAAAACTGATGGCAGCCCGCTCAGAATTAGGCACTCAACTCAAAACAGCCAACACCGAGTTAGCGCTTGCTCATGAGCGAGCTAGAAATTTGGACGCGTTACTTTCTCAACATAAACAGTTGGTTCAAACTGAAAGTCAACGACATACGGCAGACCGAGAACGACTGGAATCAACAATTAAAGGGCTGGAGGTCTCTCTTGCTGAGAATCGCCAAATGTTTGTGACGAAAGAAGAAACGGCGAGAGAACAGGCAGAACTTGCGCGATCTGAATTAAACCGCCTTCAACAGGATCGCACCAAATACAAAGAACTTTTATCTGCTAACCAAAAAGAGTTGTCAACAATAAAAAATCAAGCAGTGACTTTTGAAACCGCTTTAACTCAAAAAGATCAAACCATCAAAGAAGAGAAACAAAAACGAAGCCATCTAGAGACACTATTAGCCGAACAACAGGAAAAATCCGACGGCACACTCACCACCCTACGGCAAGAGCATGCCCAACTTACCACTGAGCTTCAAGACCTTCGTTCACGAGAATCTCAAGCCACTAGCCGTGTGAGCCAACTTGAAACATTAATAGCCCAAAAGAATTCCGACGCTGATAATTCCTTGACTGCCTTGCAAAAGGAACGAGATGAGCTAAGCACTGAACTGAACCAGGTCAAACGAGAGCTGAACTCAGCGACAACTCAAGTGGCGACCTTAGGAGATAAGCTTTCGACAGCAATAGGCCAGGTCGCGATCAGCAAGAACTCTTTACAATCTATTAATACTGCTTCTTCTGAGAAAGCTCGGCGTTCGGAAGAGGAGTTCACTAAACTCGCCTTGGCTCGTTCAACCCTTCAAACAAAACTTGAGGAAAGTCAGACAGCATTAGCTGAAGCGGGAAAACAGATTACGCAACTTGAAAACAAATCAGCCAAAAACTTAGAGACCCAGGGCACCTTAAAGCAAACCAAAGAGGAACGAGATCAATATTCGCAAAAACTTCAAGGAACAGAACAGCAATTAGCTAAAGCCCAGCAACAGATTCATAATTTGGAAAAATCTTTGCGAGCGGCTTCTTCCGTCGCAAAAAGCACATCAAAAAACAGCCCACTGACGGCAATCCCTGACAAGTCTTTGCGAGCCAGAAATCCTAGCAAAAATGACTTCGGCAACGTGGTCTCAAGAATTACCGCAAAACTAACGCAATCACCTAGCCCACTAAAATCTGAAACCACCAGATTGCTTTGGGCTCGCCAAGCTTATGTCTTAAACCTCCAGGGCAATGGAATGCAGTGGTCCACGATTGACCGCTCTCTTCGTAAGGATCTCCACACATCACCGATTCAACTCAAGGGAGTTTCTACTAAAATTCACACCGTGACATTCGATCCCTCTGGCGATCATGTCATTGGTGGAACTAGTGACGGAACGGTGTTCTTATGGTCCGTAAATAATCCGCTAGATTCACCTCAAATATTCACTGGCCATACCGCAGGGGTGTTATCTGTTGCAATACACCCCAATGGACAACAAATTGCTTCTGGGAGTTTAGATTCGACTATTCGCCTCTGGGATCTTTCTGAGCCGAGCTCTCCCCCTCGTATACTCCAAGCTCATACAAAAGGCATCACCAGCGTGGCATTCAAGCCTAATGGAAAACAACTTGCATCAGGTAGTCAAGACCACACCATTCGATTATGGGATTTGACCAGTAAACAACCAAAGGCTACCACGTTGGGTACCCACGCTGGTCGAGTCAATGCCATCGCCTTCACACCGAGTGGCAATAGGTTACTTGCGGGTGGAGATGATCTCACTCTCCGGATCTGGGACCTTGAGCGAAAGGACAGCCCACCGAAAATTTTGCGAGGACATAAACAACGTATTACCTCTATTGCAATTCACCCTTCCGGGCGATTGGTGGCTACTGGCAGCCGTGATCGTCAAATTGGTTTATGGAATCTTCACCAATCAATTATTAGTCCTACTTTTTTGACAGGGTCTACTGGACGAATCGCACGAGTTCAATTCAGTCCTGATGGAGCTTCTGTAGCTTCAGTCGGCTCGGATAAATCCTTGCGTATTTGGAATTGGCAAGACCCCACCCAGCAGCCAATTCAATTTTCTGGGCACAAAGGAGCCCTAGAAGCCTTGGCCGTTAGTCCGGATGGACAAACTTTTGCTGTGGGCGGAAGTGATAAAAAAGTAATCCTTTGGTCTGGAACTGGACAACTGGCACATGCCGTATGTGATACGGCAAAAGAAAATATCCCATTTGCAGAATGGAAACAGATTGCCGGAGAAGCGGTCCCATATGAACGAACCTGCCCCAATCTCCCGATACATCCAACTTTTATAGAAGAGGGAAAGAAATTAGCCAAGCAAGGCGCACGCAAACAAGCTCAGGCTATCTTTGAGAGAGCTAAACAATTAGACCCCTACTTGGAAATTGATACAGAAAAGGAATTAAATAATCTTTCGGCCAAATCATCTTAAGAGAAATTAGACAACGCCTAGTCAAATATATTCTAGAAAACCAGTTCGTAAAAAATTTATCAAAAAAATATTCCGGGAATTTTCTACAAAAAAAGAATGCCGATCAGCAAGAAGCTTCTAGTTATCTCGTTGAATAAGATAGTACATGGCGGAGATCAAAAAAACCGCCAGCATCGCAAGGATTGAAGCGATTTGGCATATCCTCCCACGTTAGAACATAAGCTGATCTTACAGCCCTTGATTAGATCCAATCGTTCCATGCTTTCACGTTGAAATTATTGTAGGACCCAGACACCCTAAGTGCATGATTCTGAATCGCCCCCTCCCTGTACCTCATTTTGGGCCTGCTCTTGGCCCTCTTAGGACTTATTACAATCCCTCACAATCGCATCGATTGCCCGTGACGTATCGGTAAGTCTACAGCTACTAGATGACCCCATCATCTGGATCTTAGGTGTCGGAAGTCGAGATAATCTGGAACATCCGCCACAATCTCTCTACCCACTTCAGGTCCAAATTTTGCCCAGCTCTTAATACAACATTTCACATGCCTTTCGATGCAAAATAGGTCTTTGCAACAAGGAGTGAGAAGTACGTTCGAGTCAAAAAAGATGAATTCCTGGCAGTGCCTAAATCATTACCAATTGCCTCAGTACTTTGAAAACTTTAATTCAGTACGAAGCAGGGAATTCTCATGGGGAGGCCTTGCGGTCAGATATTTTTTTTCTGAGAATATCTAATACAAGAGTATAGCTTGAACTCTTGTTTCTGTGATGATGATTTGAAAAAATAGACAGCCAGTCGTATAACATTCCACGACTTCTGAAAGGAGAAAATGTCCTATAAAGTCGCTCGATCTCCAGTATATGTATGTAAATTACTACAGGCGTTAAAAGAAGTGAGAAAATGAGTATACCCAACATAGTTATGGGTAAATATAGGAAGGGGGGAATTCTAAAAACTCTAGTTTTCCCTGGCTTAATAGAATCGATTCATTCCCACAAAAATGTAGTAGGTTCTGAATTAAATAAAACTGCCCAGCTCCTATCCTTATAAATAACAGATAAAAGGCTGGGCAAATATTTCAGACTTCAATGATTAACCTCTAATCACTACTTATTGGATCTGAATGGACCCTCCAGGTTCAACCGATAAAATCGCAGTATCTTGGGCAACATTTACAGTATTGACACTCCCATCAGGAAATGTTCCAAGATCTACAAAGGGATTAAACCCAGCTGGCGCTGAAAAATCAGCAGGATTCCCTGCTACTTGATATGCAGGGTTAGAAAACGGGGTAAAACACCCACCACTTGCACATAAGGTATTTGAGACATTGACCACATTATTTCCCGCACCAAAATCAACCAGAGCCCCATTCGTTAAAGAAAACATCGACCCTGAACCTACATGCACAAATGTTCCGCCAGCAAGTGTAACCATACTACCACCTTGAACAGATAAAAGACTCCCATTCACATTAAGTTGGCCTCCACCCGTCACACTGAACAAATTTCCATTGATCATTAATGAACTAGCGTTAAGACGAACCAACGCATCTCCTGGGAGTAATGTGGCATCTAATTTAGCATTTTGACCGGCCACTCTACCAAAGTCCGATGCGGTCGTCAGACTGCTATTGATCATTGCCACTAGCGGGGAAGAGGCTTCTAAAAGAGCTTGATCCAAATCACCCGTTTGACCAGGACCAGCTGTTGACCCAACCATTACTCCCGTTGTGACTTCAGCACTGCTGCCAATCATTTCAATGATGGGGGACACATCTTGTCGCAGGATATCGGCACCAGCTGAATCTTTTCCGATAACCGACGGTGTAGTGGGTCCGTGCAACCTTCCATCTAGAATAGCGAGTAACGCCGTTGTCACGTTCGAATCGGCAGGTTGGATGCGACTACCCCCTAAAATAGCCAAGGCCCGATCCTCTATCCTCACAATCGCTGGCTCTCCCGGCTCTCCCAAAATTGAAACAGCAGACCCTTGAATAGCTTGCCCCAACGTTGTCTCTAATCCTGAAAAACTGTCATTGGTCTTCTCCTGAAGAGCTAAACTTACCTGTGTATTGCCGCCAAGAACGACACCTTTTTTCAAAGTCACTACCCTCGTACCATGAATCCTAGGATCCATAGTCGATGCGCTACGAACCTGAATCGTTCCATCAATGCCCGCACCCGGTTCAGGTTTTGGATCAGGTTGTTCTAACCCCCCTACACCAGCAGCCAAAATAACTTGGAAGCAAGACTCAGGAGAGAAGGGACAACCACCGGCAGGAACCGAGGCCAAATTATTGTCAGGATCAATCATAGGATCTCGGGCGAATTGTGACAATTGCTGAGCTTGTGCCTGTCGGGAAGTGCCTTCAACACCCAACTGAACTGTTGGAGTCGATTCATTAAAATCTGGCAAAGTAATAGCAAAAGCACCCAACTGTATGGGTAATTTTTGGTTGGAAGGACGTCCTGCTCCACCAGAATTGAGGTCTCTTACGAGCAACGAGTTCTGCGGGGCTTTTCCTAAGTGAGGGGCGTCAGCAAGAATACCACTATCGGCTAAAAGCAATTCTTTATCTGCGGTAAAATCCCCGTTGATGAAGCTCAGTAACCCTTCTCCTCCCGGCATGCCATTAGCTGGCCAAAGCTGGTCACCGGTTTGAATGTTGCTTGGGAAACCCGAACCCGTGAAGGGACCCGGACCTGACGCACTTGGACCCCCAACATTAAAAAATGGCTCAGATGCTGGAGGCATCCCAGGCACGTTAGGGTCAGGAAATTGTGGTGGGGGTGGGGGTGGATTGCCGCCACCATTTCCATCAGGACCATTACAAAATGCTGGATCCCCTGTGCAGGGCAAGATCACATCGCCATTATTCCCGTTCCCTGGTCCTGGAGTCACAGCAGCTAATAAAAGACCTGTCGTTTGGCCAGTAGTGGCTAAAACAACCTGCTCATCAACCTCAACTTCTTCCGAATCGGATCCTACTAACGCCCGCTCTAAGGCTAACGCTTGGCCCGTCTGTTTTTTCGCAATCAATTTCTTTGTCGGCTCAGGAATCTCACAATGTGCCCTTACGGTACAAACCTCTCGCCAATCAACTAGAGGCTGTCCGTTCCCCATCGCAGTCGTCATAGCTCGTGGTTGACCATTTAAAAATCCTCGACATTCCCCAGATACCACCGTTTCCTCTTGCCAAAGACCTTGTTGGGCGCCAGGATATTCAATTGTTAGATCTCCCTCATTCACACAAAAAGTTTCCAACAGCCCGACACCGTTCGATGGCGATGCTTGCACATGTAGACTGGTCCGGACCAAAAACGAATCGCGCGGTCTGGAAATCCGTGCTATTTCCGCTAAAGTCGGTTGCACTTCTACCGTCACTAATCCACCACCGGTCGCGGCCCTGATATTAGGAGTCGTAAACGTTAACGGAGCACCATCTTGACTTTTGATCGGAAAAGACCATTCTGCTGTTCCCACTTCCAACCTTACAGAAAGTCCGCCATCATCATTTTTATTTAACATGGCCTCAGAATATTCTTGAATGGTAACTAGTCCTTGGTTTTCTAATAAAATTTCAGCTACAGATTCCTCTTCTGTACTTATGACATCTCCTATAGCCAGAATTGACCGATATTTGGGGGTATATCCAGGACGATCATTCGCTCCCGGAGTAACCGTCACTACACCACGCAGCCCTGCAATAAGGGCTTCACTTTTCCCTGTCTCTTGTGCAGATGTTTGAATGGCCAGGACCCAGGAAGGCCCAATAATTTGAAGTGCGATCAAGGAAGATAAAAGAATTTTATTTAGAATCTTCATATATCGTACCTCACTTGTTAAATAGGTATTTTTCAGATTGCCATCCACAAGGCGCCAAAGGCTGCTGTATTTTTTAGATTCATATAATGCTCTAAGGGTTTCTATCAAATTTGTAAACTACCTGTCTATTACACTAAAGACCTAGCATTATACCCATTTTCCCTCTCATTTTTAACAAATGCTTTCAACAATATTTGTACCATATCCAACTCATTGTAAAAGTTGAGCAATTCCGCTTAAACCTGCTTAGAAATTTCAATCTTTTTCCTGCATATTTAATGTCATAGAGAGACGAAGAATTAGAATTCGAATAAATCACAAACCATTTTTTCTGTCCGGTATAGCAAATTGCGAAAACCCATGGTTAATTCTCATTCCTTAATGACCGACAACTATTATCATGCCTTGCTTCCGCTCCAAGTTCATCTTCAAATATTTTCACGGCATCCCGTGGGTCGGAAGCCAAGGGGCCTTGGGCAATGACTCCAAGAGAATTTTTATTGTCATTGGCCTTTGCCTCTGTTTCATGAATTTATTCGCTTGCGCCCAACAAAACCGCTATAAAGAAACTCATGAAATTTCCCAACTGAAAGTCGTCTTTTTAGATAATCAAAGCTTACAGGAGATATGGGAATCTAAGACGGGAAAGCCCAGCACACAATTCCAGCCGTGGCTTCGAGGGGACCTAGCTGCTGTAAAAACGGTTCGAGGGTTTTATGACTTTTCGACTGAAACACTCTATTGTCCAAAATGGAATTATGAGGTCTGTGGGCACGAGCTACATCACGCTGCATTAGGCCACTTCCACCCCAATAATTAAGTAAACCTTACTTAATATTTCTCCCATTCCTTCACAATACTCGGTAGCGGGAATATTCCCCTATCGCAGGACCAGATAGAAAAAAACCTATTCTTGTCTAGATCAAATTTTTCTTACTAATCCATAGAATATACGTATTTTATCTTAAATGTTAACCTTCCCGCTCTTACTATCCTCAAAAAGCCGAAGACAAGAATTCGGCACTTCAGGTACCAAATCCAAAACTATCAAAAAATATAGGAAAATTGACAAAGACAGCAGAATCTCTGTAAACCGTTCAGAAGTCTTGCATTCTTCAACGAAATTAAAGTAAGTTTTCCGATCATTTAGAAATCCTATCTAATTTTAGCTAAACAAAAACTGTAACGAATCAATTTCTCTACCCGATCAACCTGTATGTCGAAATTCTTTCGTTTGTACATTTCCTTAAGCTTAGTCTTCTTGCTAATTGGTAGCGGTATGGGGCCATCCCTTGTTTGGGGGCAGCGCTCAGATGCCAACGTCTTGACCGCTAATGCCGCCATTGCGTATGACGATAAACGCTACGAAGAAGCTTTAACCCTTCTCAATAAAGCCCTCACACTTGATCAGGATCATGAGCGGGCCCTTTTTTATAAAGGCTTAGTTCACCTTGCCCAAGAAAATCCGCAGGAAGCCATTGCCCCCCTAGAACAAGCCAATCAGCTAAAACCGGCTGATGTAGATATTCAACATCATCTGGGTGTGGCCTATTTTTCCGTTGGAGCATACAACAAAGCCAGACCATTACTTGAAACAATATATGAGCAAAACCCTGATACAGAAAATGTAGGATATTACGTGGGCTTTCTCCGGTATCGTGAAAAACAATATGGAGAAGCAGTTCAAGCCTTTGACAAAAATCAGACGCCCGATCCTGACATCCAACAATTAAATGCATTTTATCGAGGTTTAGCCTTAGGAGTTTTAGGGCTACCCGGGGAAGCCTTAAGTGAGTTAGAGCAAGTCCAACGCACTCAAACGATATCCCCCCTCACTCAAGCTTCCGTCAGAATTCGTGAGGCTCTTTCAGCTGGACAAATTTTTGGCACGCAAAAACGGTTTCGACTTCAGGTCAGTTTAGGTGGGTTCTACGACGACAACGTGAAAGTTAATCCTGACTCTGTCGGTGAAATCCGTATCGTGAATCCTCCTAACGATCCTAACCCCCTGTTGAAGGCTTTGCAAAACAGGAAAACCAAGGCACCAGGGTTTCTTGGCTCATTACGAGCTGATTACTCTTTTTTGCGAAGTGGCCCGTTTGAGGCGACCGCCACCTATTCTTTCTTACAGACTCTCCACGGAAGAGGGTTCGATGAGTTTAATATACAGAATCATTTAGTTGGTGTTTCAGGGTTTTACCGAGGGGTAGTGTTGGATTTACCATTTCAATTAGGTGCCCAATACACGTATGACTACCTGTTCTTGGATGGAGACGGTTTTCTCTCACGCCACACACCAACCCTAAGTACCACAGTGGTGGGACCTACGTTTACACTTCCAGGGTTAGGAGTCGTAGGGAACCTCACCACTGGCTTATACCGCTTTCAAGCCCAGACATTTTTCCGAGAGGTTGGAGCTCGAGACGCACGATTCCGAGGCGATTTGCGTGATGGCTTTAATAATACCTTGGGCCTCATTCATGCTTTCCGATTAATTAATGATCGCCTCATACTACGAATTGGGTATCAGTACGATAACGAGAGCACTGATGGCGCCGCATTTGCTTATCAGGGTAATCGCCTTCTCACGGGAGGACAACTCCAACTCCCATGGGGGAACATGTCCTTACGGTACGACTATGATGTGCATTGGCGAGATTATAAAAATAGACAAACCACCGTTGTTTTTACAGACAGGGACGGGAACCTTTCAAAACGCAATGATCGCCAACAAACGCACCTTGTTCAACTCACAAAACCGCTCCCTTATAATTTATCTCTCACAGCCCAATACCAAGGGATTCGGAGCAAATCCGATATTCCGCTATACGATTATACGAAAAACTCTTGGACAATGATTCTAACCTGGACGTATTAACCATTCTTCTTTATAGCCCGTTGTCCCAGTAACCACACACCGACCAGAACCCCATCCCAAATCAGTCCACGAATCTCAGCAGATCTACATCGCGCAAAACTCAAATCCTGGTTGATGCCCAATCCGGTTTCATGGTCTTCCTCGTCACTGCTGGACACCCCATGTACAAAAGGTAGACCATCTCTGTTCCATTTGCTCAACTTCTTGATACCATCTAACTACTTCTCCAAATCAGCCGACGTTGAAATGAACAAACTCTGCTTTTTTCAGTATCTGCAAGCTTGCCTCAAGGCCTCAATACCTACATGACCATCAGTTTTTCTACAAGACGATTCTGGAGTCTCCCGTCACAACATATTCTAGATCGAACCCGAAATCGTTGGCGTCAACATATCCTTGAAAATTTCTCGCGGTCTTTGCCAATCCTAGTCAGCCTCTCGCTCACCATATGTTCCCTCATAGGATGTTCGCCAATATCCAAAGAACCATCAAATGCAACGACTGAATCGACCGTCACTTCCAACTTATTAGCAACCACCAACCACTCATGGCAGCGCATCTCGCAATATCTCACGATGCGAGATGGCGTGAAGCTTGCTGTAGATCTCTACCTGCCTAACGAACATAAACGAGGGCAAAAGGTCCCAACGATCTTGCATCAAACCCGCTACTGGCGGGCTATTGAATATCGGTGGCTCATCTCACTGTTCAAAGATGATCGACCGCGCGGAACGATCGGAAACTATGCCGAGCGTTTTCTGAAACAGGGATACGCATGGGTCGACGTCGATGTGCGGGGCTCTGGCGCATCGTTTGGCACACGGCCTATTGCCTATTCTCCGGCAGAAATCAAAGACGGTGCTGAAATCGTTGATTGGATTGTGACTCAATCATGGTCAAATGGAAGGGTCGGAGCGATGGGCATTTCCTATAGTGGCGGAACAGCCGAAATGTTATTGATCAATCAACATCCAGCAGTCACGGCCATTGCGCCAATGTTCGCAGGATTCGATCTCTATTCTGAAATTGCGTTTCCCGGCGGCATCCATTTGAATTGGTTTACGGAAACCTGGAGCTATATCAATAACCAACTGGACCATAACGAACTTCCGTTCGCTGGGTGGATAGCCAATCTTTTTGTTCGTGGCGTCCATCCCGTTAATGGCGACCTCGACAACCAACTCCTCAGCCAAGCAATCCAAGAACATGAAGTAAACTGGAGTCCATTTAAAGAAGCCTCGGGCATCACATTTCGGGATGATCTCCCACCGTCAGAGCAAGCCCCAAATATTGATGCATTGAGCACTCAATCCTACATAAAGGAAATTGAACAATCTGGCGCGGCCATCTACAGCTATAGTGGCTGGTTTGATGGAGGCTATGGTTTGGCTGCCATTAAGCGTCACCTCAACCATAAAAATCCTCAAAATAAATTAATTTTAGGACCTTGGGATCATGGCGGTAAACGCCAGATCAGTCCGTACGCAATAGGGCCCGCCAAATTTGATCATGCCCAAGAACTAATCCACTTCTTCAATCCACATCTTAAAAGCAATCCCACGGATACCAAAGTCGAAGCGCCAATCCAGTACTACACGATGGGCGCCGAAAGATGGAACACCTCAACACAATGGCCTCCACCATCCTCACCTACCCAACTCTACTTTCACCCAAATCATAAACTTTTAGAGGAACACCCACAGCAGGAATCACGACCAGACCACTATCAGGTCAACCCCACGACTGGTACAGGACCACATTCCCGATGGAACACATTAGTAGGAATTTCGCTAGAAAATCCTTACCCAGATCGCCGAGAACAAGACAAAAAATTAATGGTGTATACAACCGATCCGCTTCCCGAAGATCTCGAGGTCACAGGGCACCCTGTTGCTAAGGTCTACCTCTCAGCGAACGCCACCGATACGACGCTGTTTGTGTATTTAGAAGATGTCACCCCAGAAGAGCAGGTGCATTATGTGACGGAAGGTGAATTACGAGCCCTTCACCGAACAAGGCAGCCAGCCAAACCCACAACTAACCAGTTGCTCTCCATACCTAATCGTACGTTTCGGCGGGCAGATGCGGCTCCACTCGTTCCTGGTGAAGTGGTCCCTCTGACTCTGGACTTGCTCCCCGTCTCTTACCAATTTAAAAAAGGTCACCGCATCCGCGTGGCACTGGCTGGTGTCGATAAAGATCATTTTCAATTGCTGGATGGTCCGTCACCCACATGGAAAATCTGGCGTACCTCCGACCGACCCTCACACATTGAATTACCTGTCGTTTTACATTCTTTCCAGTAAGTCTATGGCATCGAAGTTAAACCGGCTTACTCGTAAACAACCTCGCCAGCAAAAGAGGCGCAGTCATCGAAAACCCCTCACTGTGCTCTCGCGGTTCGCGCGCCAGGGTTGGAATGGACTTCGAATGTTTATGAGGGCAGTGCTAGCCTCGCCACCGCTCGTTCGTATCGTCGCAATCCCAACCCTCCTACTCCTTCTGTGGTTCAGTTTCAACTGGACCTATCATACGCTCAATAAGCCAAGTGAAATCCTCTTCCCCATAGACAACTCATTCAACAAGCACCCTAACCAAACCTGGAAACAATATGAATCTCTCTTCCGCGAACATGCAACCGCGATGATCACACCTGAATTTCTGGCTGCGCTAGCGCAAGTGGAGGGAGGAGGAAATCCTGTAGCAAGGACATACTGGCGATGGCAGTTGACGTGGAATCCCCTCAATTGGTACCGACCAGCTTCGAGCGCAGTTGGCATGTTTCAGATTACTGACGGGACTTTCCGCGAAGCCAAACATTACTGTATCCATGACCACATAGTGATCAAGGACGGCCCGTGGCACAACTTCAAGTCATGCTGGTTCAATAGCCTTTACACGCGCGTGATACCGACCCATGCCATTGAGTTGACTGCGGCCCTGCTTGATCGCCGAGTCGCAGAGTTGCTAGGCACACGCAAGTTACAAACAACCACACTCCAGCAGAAGCAGGATTTAGCCGCAATCATTCATCTCTGTGGCGCAGGGGCTGGGAAAGCGTATACCACACGCGGGCTCAAGTTGAATCCCCGCCAACGATGCGGAGATCACGATGTACGCAAATACCTCTCGCGTATTAATTCATTAAAAAAGAGATTCAACCACCCCGGCGCAAGAGACAAAACGATCCGACAGGCGCCCTAGAACTGACATTACTTTCCTACTGATACAATCTGTGACATCTAGGCGTTTGAGGATTGAGGTTTAATCAAAAAGACGCCGTCACGAATCGTGAGAAGTACAGCAGACACTCGGGTTTCGGCATGAACCAGACGATTCAATTCTTGAATAGCTTCTGTATTAGGATCGGAAGGTGGCATCTTCAATACCTCTCCGCTCCACAAGACATTATCAATCAATATCACACCCGTCGGAGCAATTAAATCTAACGCACGTTGAAAATATTTCACATAATTGGCTTTGTCCGCATCAATGAAAATAAGATCGAACGGAGCGGTTAATTCTGCAAGAGTTTCAAGTGCCGGGGCTAAACGAAGCTGAATCTTCGAGCCATGAGGACTTTTTGCCCAATACTGGTTGGCAAGAGCAGTGGATTCAGGATCGATATCACAGGTGATAACTTCACCGCCCCTGGGAAGACTCTCTGCAAAACACAAGGCGCTATAGCCGGTAAACGTGCCAATTTCTAAGATACGTTTGGCACCCACAGTCATCGCCATCACTTTTAAAAATGCCCCTTCCAAAGGCCCCACGACCATTTGAGGCAACTCCATCGTGCGATTGGTCTCTTCACGAAGCCGTCGACATATTTCCGATTCAGTTTGCGAATGGGCTTCCGCATACGCTTCAACCTCTGGCAATACCATGGGTTTCATAGAAATTTTCTCCATGCAAATGGAAATGATTAAGAACTCAATTCTCCTCTTCTTTCTCTACTGCCAGAAAAAACATGAAGAGGGAATATGCGTAGGTTTGTTGCCAATATCAGAATAGCTGACGTAAAGTGCCATCCATCAAATTTGACTATATCATTACACAAAAAGGAAAGAATCAATGGCTACTCTAGGTGCACTTGACTCCTTAACATCCAAACTTCGAGAGATTCATCATCTACACGATGCAGCGGCAGTGCTCTCCTGGGATCAAGAAACCTATATGCCAGCGGGAAGTGGTGCCATTCGCGCCGAGCAACTGGCAACTCTACAAACCTTGGCACACAACCAATTTGTCTCACGCGAAGTTGAAGCACTGTTATGCACTTTTCTTGATAGCGAAACGGGCATTCTTCTCTCCAAGCATCAAGACTCTCTTGATGACACTTCACAGGCCTTGCTTCGCGAAACTTGGCGAGATTTCTCCCGCGCAAAAAAATTGCCTTCGGCATTTGTGAACAAATTGGAACGCGAATGCTCCATTGCACAACAAGTCTGGGCCGAATCCCGGCAGACGAACGATTTCCAACGCTTTCTCCCAAACTTGGAACGCCTTGTTGGACTCAAACGGAAGGAAGCCGACTATTTAGGATACACCGATTCTCCATACAATGCCTTATTGGATACCTTTGAACCAGGAGTCACGGTCGCTCAGCTTCGTCCTCTCTTTGCCGAATTGCGCACACACCTGATTCGATTACTGAAACAGATTCAACACTCACCCGTACAACCCAATACCAGTTTGCTCACTCAATCATTTGACACCACTAAGCAAATTGATTTTGGCCGCCTGGTTCTCAAACAGATGGGATATGATTTTCAACGCGGCCGCCTGGACCTTTCTGCTCATCCCTTTACGACCTCGTTTCATCCTACAGATGTACGAGTCACCACACGTGTATTTGAAAACGATATGCCCTCCTGCTTATTCAGTTGCATCCACGAGGGAGGACATGGCCTGTACGAACAAGGGTTGTCTACCCAACATTACGGAACACCATTAGGCGAAGCGATTTCTCTGGGCATTCATGAAAGCCAATCTCGTCTATGGGAAAATTCTGTAGGCCGTTCCCAAGCCTTTTGGCAATATTTTTACCCGAAATTACGAGAGGTCTTTCCCTCACAACTCGGTGGTGTGCAAACAGACGAGTTTTATTTGGCCATCAATCAAGCAGAACCCTCTTTGATAAGAGTCGAAGCGGACGAGCTTACCTACAACCTGCACATTATGGTGCGATTTGAAATTGAGCTAGAAATCATTGAGGGTCGGGTTCAGATAGATGAATTACCCGAAATATGGAATGCCAAAATAGAGGAATATTTAGGGATCACTCCGTCCAACGATGCTGAGGGTGTCCTGCAGGATGTCCATTGGTCCTTTGGTGCCTTTGGTTATTTCCCCACTTACACGCTGGGAAACCTCTATGCCGCCATGTTATTTGATCAAGCCAAGAAAGATATGACCGACCTTGAACAAAATATTAGCCAGGGAAATTTTCAACCATTAAAAAACTGGTTAAATAAACACGTGCACCAATGGGGTCGGCAATATTCAGCCAGTGATCTCATTCAGCGAGTCACAGGCCAGCCCCTCACTCCAGAGCCGTTCATCCGCAATCTCGAAGAAAAATTCGGCAACTTGTATCAATTTCCGACAAGTTTTTCATCAAAAACCTCTACATAACCCCTGACATTCTTTCACTTCTCTTCATTGATCCGCCAAGAGTATCGACAGCTTGCCAGCACACATCAGTCACCGCTAACTTTTCTCATTATTTATAGGATTTGCGTGAACCGGTGTTCAGATTTGTCACCAAACACATGCCAAATCCCTCGTTTATTTTTTACAAAAGGAGGTCGTATGATGAAGAAACAACTACAAAGGCTTTCCGCTCTCATGTTAGCGATGTGCTTTTCTTTGGGGTTCTTGTTGCCTGTCACCTCAGCCTTTGCTGTGATGAAAACGGACATTAATTCAGCCAACTTGAAACAACTCGAGGCAGTAAAAGGCATTGGGCATGACACAGCTCAAAATATTCTGGATTATCGAAAAAAGCACGGAAAATTTACATCAATGACAGAGCTAGAAGCCGTCAATGGTGTGGGCAAAGTTCGAACAGACGCATTAAAGGAAGCATTTGTTGTCGAAGTGAAAAAATCGACAAAATAGCCGCTTATAAAACGGCAGACCACTTTCAACATGATGAGAGCCTCAGCTCATGAGAACCTGGACTGGGGCTCTCTAAGGAACACTTCAAGGCAATGCCTATTGGCACCTTTGCTTAATACCCCATCGCCTTATTAAGGTTTTTTGCCTGTGCAGTTGAAAGCATAAAGGCCTCAGTAGTCTCTACTCGCGATGGCACCAACATAATGGTATGAAACGAAATATCTCGAATGGCGAGCTTTTCTTCAGGATTGTCTGCTGGACTTAATTCCACAGACTCTACCGAACTCATAATCTCGCTCGTATCCTGTGGACCATAGGTTTCAATAACCGTGCGAATAATTTCCATAATTTGTTCATTCGCTTCATGGCCGTCCACTACCTTATCAACCAACGCCACAACCTCTTCCGCATCTCCTGTTACATCAAAATTCTGGATGCGCTCTTTGCGGCGTAAAAACAGTAAATCGTTATCCACATCCTTACTGAAAGCTCCATAGGGAAAACGAACAAATTCCCAATGCATTCCTTTAAGACCTTTCCCCAACATCTGTAACTCCGCCAGAAACAACAATTGCTGGAGCTTCACATCACTCATCAATCCACCCGAATCTTCTATCGATTCCATCAAATGCAAGGTATAAATCAACAGCGCACGATCACTAGTCACTTCTACTGGTTTTCGCATACAGACTCCACTTGATTTCATTGCAATGGCTAGTCAAAAAAAAATCCTTGACCAAATTAGGCTCTTGGGGTTTAATACGCCTTCTCAATTTTCAGGATCTTCCAGTCATGCCCAAACCCGTCAAAGAACTCGAACTCCTTAAACATCATCTTGCTAAGCACAGCCTTAAGCTCACGCGGCAGCGAGAACTCATTCTGACGACATTCCTGAAAATGGAGCATGTCACAGCCGAGCAGTTATATCATATTTTAGCCAAAAAAGACCCTCATATAGGCCTTGCCACGATCTATCGGACTCTCAAACTCTTTTGCGAAACCGGCTTAGCACAAGAACGCCATTTCGGCACGCAAACCCAGTTCGATAATGTCGCCCACAAAGGCCATCATGACCATCTTATATGCACGGGATGCGGGAAAATTGTGGAGTTTAATAACTGCCAAATTGAAGACCTGCAAGAAGCCGTAGCTCGAAAAAACGGTTTTACGATTGAAACTCACAAACTCGAGCTTTACGGCCTCTGTGCCACGTGCCAACCGGCCTAATTTTACCTCTCACACCAGGCTCCTTTCGATACCTGATTCCGTTCTTGCTCCCGTCAGAAGAGGCATAGTACAATATCAATTATGAAAATGATTCTCTAAATCGTTAGGGGGATTTCAAATTATGCCTTATTTTTCAATCATTTTATCTTTATTCGCAATCAGTTTGTGGACTGAAGTCCCTGCGATTAAGGCCAATGACTCTGTCGTGGTGTATTCAGGACGTGCGGAACGGCTTATTAAACCTGTGCTAGATCATTTTGAAAAAACAACAGGCACGACCGTCAAACTGCTCACTGCAGGCAGCACGGAATTGGTGAACCGGTTGCGTGCAGAAAAGTCACGAACGCCAGCTGATGTGTTTATTACGAATGAAGCCGGTGCCCTCGAATTGGCACGAAGCCTCAATCTGCTTCAACCAATCACCCTTCCTTCTGTGGCAACGACTATTCCTGAGCCATTTCGTGCTCCTGATAACAGTTGGATTGGGCTTTCTGGACGTATGTGGGTCATCGTCTACAACACCAACATGGTTGATCCTACAACGATTCACTCGCTATTGGACTTAGCCACACCAACCTGGAAAGGGAAATTGGCTATTCCAACAGCCAATAGCGAATATCTTCATGCCGGTGCCTCTATGATCTTGGCGGCCAAAGGTGAACAAACAGCCAACAAATTTTTAAAAGGGATACGTGACAACGCGGGTAACGAGGTCTATGGAAAGAATCGGCAGATTGTGGATGCAGTAGCCAAAGGCAAAGTCGGTGTCGGCATCGTGAATCATTATTATATTTTCCGTCATCTAGCCAAAGATCCAAAAGCCCCGATCGCACCCCTCATCACCGACCAGGCAGAGGACGGCATGGGAAGCATCATGAATGTGGCAGGCATCGGACTGACAGCTCATGCCAAACATCTTTCGGCAGCCAACCAATTGATTGAATTTTTGATATCTCCAACCGGACAAGAAATGTTTGCTCACACCAATAAAGAATATCCGATAAACCCTACCGTTAACGCCGATCCAGTCATTCCCCCCGCCGCCTCCTTTCGGGCTTCCACGATTCCTCTTACCCGGTTAGCCGAACTGCGTGAGCCCATCATTCAAGAGATCCAACGCCTGGGTCTTCGCTAAACATTAGGGCACTCCGACATGGTACGCCAAAGCCACCTGACTCCGCTTTCTTTTTTGGGGATGAGCATCGCCGCACTCCTGACGTTTCCTCTTTTGTATGTGACCTATTCCGCTTTTACTGGCGATCTTTCGCAGGCTGGTAATCTGTGGAACACTCGCCTTCCTGAATTGTTGACCAATACTATTTCTTTGGCATTAGGCGTGTCATTAGCCACATTGACCCTGGGGATTTCTACCGCATGGATTATCACCCGGCATCAGTTTTGGGGACGGGCCTTTTGGGATTGGGGGTTTGTGTTGCCTCTGGCCATCCCCTCTTTTGTGTTGGCCTATGTGTACACGTATTTGTTAGACCGAGCCGGTCCTGTCGAGCAATCCTGGCAATGGCTCACCAGCTCAGATGCCCATATCCCCTCTCCCTATAGTTTTACAGGGGCTCTTGTCGTCATGACGCTGAATACGTTTCCGTATGTCTATTTGCTAGCTCGCGCAGCCTTTCAAAATTTCAATTTGTCTTTTGAAGAAGCCGCTCAGGCGACGGGTGCGACACGATGGGAAACGTTTTGGCGCGTCTCTTTACCACTGATCCGTCCAGCCTTAGTCGCGAGTATGTTTCTGGTGGTACTCTACGTCGTGTCAGATTTTGGGGCCGTTTCGCTTTTGCGCTTTCAAACGTTTACCTACGCCATTTATCAACAAATTACTGGACGATTTGATTACCAATCTGCCGCCCTGTTGAGTCTGATATTGGTAGGCTTTGCTCTCGTGTTTGTCTTCGCTGAACGATGGTTTCGCAAACAAAGTCGATTTTACCAGACATCTGGCCGTGTCCGAACCGCGACGCCGAAACCCTGTTCTCTGGCCCGTGGACTAACGATTAACCTCTTATTTTTGATGATTTTTACAGCGGCATTTGGACTACCAGTCTTCCTGCTTCTTCAATGGACTCTCACTGCCTGGACCAATGGTGAAATCGGCACGTCTTTTGGAACGTACATCGGGAATAGTGTCATGCTTTCAGCTGTGACCGCAACCGCCGCGCTGGCCTTGGGGACACCTCTCGCATATTTGGCTTCCCGCATTCCTTCCAAACTACATCTCGCCTGTTTGCAAGGCGCGTATATTGGCTATGTACTCCCAGGTCCTGTCGCTGCATTAGCGCTCCTCATGTTATTTACGGATATGATCCCTTTTCTGTATGGCACGGTCTTCGTCTTAATTTTGGCCTACCTGATTCATTATTTACCCGCCGGCCTACAAGCCATGGAATCGGCACTCCAACAAGTGAATCCCAATTTGGAAGAAGCGGCGCGTAATCTCGGAGCCAAGGGGATTCGAACGTTTGCACAGATTACTTTCCCTCTGGTCCGAAAAGGATTTTCGGCAGCTTGGTTACTCATGTTCTTGCTCTGCATGAAAGAATTGCCCGCTACATTGCTCTTGCGCCCGATTGGGTTTGATACGTTGGCGGTGCGAATTTGGTTGGAGGCCAGTGAAGAACTGTATCAGCTGGCTGCCCCACCAGCCTTACTCATTGTCATGTTGTCAATTCCAGCCGTCTTTCTCTTATCCAAAAAGAATTGGCAGGCAGGCTAAGCCTTAGTACAATAGTCCTGAAAAGTTTTTCAGGTTCATTTCTTTTGAAACACGACACATGAGTCCTCTCTCATCGTTGACTGATACCGCTCCTCAAGCACCAATACTCGAATTAGACCATATCACCTGCGGATACCAACCAGACCTCCCCACTGTTCGCGACCTCTCTCTTCACCTTCAGCCAGGAAATATTTTGTGTTTACTAGGACCGTCTGGTTGCGGAAAAACGACAACACTGCGGGCTATCGCCGGATTTGAAAAGATTTCTGCTGGGGAAATTCGATTGCAAGGCCAAGTCTTGGCTTCGTCCTCGTTACATATAGCTCCCGAACAACGTCGAGTCGGAATGGTCTTTCAAGAATATGCCCTGTTTCCGCATATGTCTGTTCGAGACAACGTGGCGTTTGGGCTCTATCATTGGCAAGTTTCTGATCGTGAATCCCGTGTTCAGGAATTATTAGATATAGTCGGGTTGCACGGTCTTGAGGGTCGCTTCCCGCATGAACTCTCTGGAGGGCAACAGCAACGGGTCGCTATTGCGCGCGCGTTGGCTCCAAAACCCCTCATGCTTTTACTTGATGAGCCATTCAGTAATTTAGATCCGGATATGACGATAAAAATGCGGAAGGAACTGTTTCGCATTCTTCGCCAAACTCAGACGACCGCCATTCTTGTGACCCATGATCATGAAGAAGCCTTTGCCATGGCCGACAAAGTCGCAGTCATGCACGATGGGGTCCTCGTGCAATGCGATACACCTGAGATCATTTACCAACAGCCTTCCTGTGCATTCGTAGCAGAATTTATCGGTCAAGCTAACACGATCTCCGGGATCATCCATAACGGTCACATTGAAACAGAAATCGGGAACTTCCCTAATCAAACTGACTTCCAGAGCAACAGTCGTGTATTAGTGATGGTTCGTCCCAATGATATTGAATTTACGCCCTCTGAATCGGGGACAGGAAAGATTGAGAACCGTCAATTTCAAGGCCCACAAACACTCTATGCCATTCGTTTGAAATCCGGGCAACTCATTCACTGCTGCATGAAGCCCATTCCCGTGTATAATGTAGAAACATCTGTCATTATCCATGTTACGACATCAGATACCATTCTCTTTCCACAACCCGCTCTTTCGTAGAGTGAAAGGAGGTTTTCCACATGACACCTAAACACAGCAGACACGGTTTTCGGTTGCTTCCCATCTGGGCTGGAGTACTCAGCTTGGTCTTGGGATTTCCCTTACTCGCTCTAGCTAGCGGATATGGCCATGGGGGAGGTGGAAACGCTCACCATGCCTCAGGAAAAACATCGCCGCATGGGTCAGGCTCGATGGGACATGGAAAAGGGTACTCTGGTGGAAGTATGCATGGCGGCCACGGGATGAAAGGGAAAATGAGTGGAGGTAATCATGGTCCACATCAAAGTGCCTCGAAATTTATCGATCATATTTTGAAATTTAAAGACGGTATGGCCATCACGGACGATCAAACAACCAAACTTCAAACAATCAAAACTGACTTTGAAAAGACCAAGATCAAAATGAAGGCAGATATTCAACTCACCAGCGTGGACCTCCATGAACTTTTACGGGATGATAAAGGGTCACTCAGTGAAGTTGAAGCTAAATTAAAAGATCTCTATGACACACGAGCTGGCATGTACTTCGCGTCAGTCAAAGCCAGTCGCGATGCCAAAGCCGTATTGACCCCTGAGCAACGGGCCCGGATGAAGACCGTCCATGATCGAATCAATGCCTATCAAGGTACTGGCATGGGAGCCAAAGGCCATCCTGGTGGCTACAAACACCACAGCAAAGAACACAAAAGCTAACACCAATTCTTTCAACAATTAAATATCTAACAAAAAAGGGGGCTCGAATGCCCCCTTTTTCATGTACGCCTTCTACTCATCCTGGCTCACTTTTCAAAATTACTTGGTGACATGAGAAACGTTCGTAAGAAACGAGTATATCCACGTAATCGAAATGGTTCCTTTGCAATTGCCGATAGATACTGCCGACGAGCCTCTGCCCATCGCCCCTGCCGTTCTTGGAATCCGCCCTTCATAATGTAAAAGCTACTCCATTCGCGGTTGAGAGCAGTCAGCTGTTCTTGATTCAGAGTTGGACGATTCTGTACACAAGTAAGAAAACGCTCTCGGCTGGTTAAAACATTTTTTTGATGCGTATCCTTATCATAAGGAATGTCCGAATCCCCATGAATCTGCTGAAATTTGTGCACCAGGGTTTGCTCAATACATTCGAATGGCACCCTTTCATATAATCGAAGGATTAAATCTGAATCCTCCGAAACCCATAAGTTTGGATCAAATTTTCCAACTTGTTCAAGCAAAATTCGAGAAATGATAGTAGTCGATAACAAAGGTGCTTGCCCACCCGAAAAAGCTTTATGAAAAGCATCGCGAGTTTGTCCTGCTTTTGCCTGTTGAATAATCCGTCCTTCGGAAGCAATGACCTCATAGTTGGAATGAACCAGAACTGGATGGGAATTTCCTCGTAACATGGCAACCTGCGCTTCCAGCTTTTCTGGAAACCAGAAATCGTCACAATCAAGGAATGCAATATATTCCCCCAAAGCTGATTCAATTCCTAAGTTTCTAGCCTGAGCAGGACCGGCATTATCTTGGTAGAGGCAGCGAATAAAAGGTTGATTCGCGAATTGGGTGAGAACGACTCGACTGTCATCAGTCGAACCATCATCAACAATGATAATCTCGAAATCCTTATATGTTTGAGCCAGCACACTCTCCACTGCTCTCGCAATAAATAACGCCCCATTAAAAATAGGGATCACAACACTCACAAATGGTTTCTTAGACATCACGACCTTCAAATTGTAAGGATACCCTTTATTTCTCTTTTGCCAAAATTTGATAAGAGAAACCTGCCACGATAGTGTCGTTGTATGAATAGTTGATATTTCTACTCGCTTCTATAACAATTTCAAAGATTTTAAAGAGAAGCAAAAACGATTCCGAGAAATACTGTCGGAAGCTCCTCGTAGTGTATTCATTTTTGAAGGGATGCCTCAATGAACACGGTAACAGTTTATATGACGGCGGCAATCGCTGAAATTGGTGGGTGCTTTGCGTTTTGGACCTGGCTCAGGTTGGGACGATCGCCGTTGTGGGGCATCGTAGGCGCGGTGAGTCTGGTCATCTTTGGCCTATTATTGACTCGCTCCGAGACAGCCTTTGCAGGACGCGCATTTGCTGCTTACGGCGGCGTGTATATTGCTGCTTCCCTTGTATGGCTGTTTGTCGTAGAACGAGTGGTTCCGGATCGGTGGGATCTTATTGGGGCTGGAATTTGTCTTCTTGGAGCAGGGTTAATCCTCTGGGGACCTCGACCGATTATTCAATGATATCTGAGGAACCAACAGATATAATCACCATTGAGTTTAATCCTGCGTTTATTAGCCCAGATCTGACCGGACAGATAGGGTCAGACCACCACAAAGCCGCCGCGCACAGGCTCCTGCGCAAACGGGCTGAAAACGACCCAAAGCGGAAGTTCACGACTGATCGCTATCAGAAGGGGGGGCTTACGCCGATCCGCACTAAGAGCCGGATCGGCCTAAATATTGTTAGGGCGCACGCCGGCATATTCTAAGGAATCTGGAAATGTCAAAAACGCATAAGATCGAATTGTCAACACGACGGAATATCCTAGATGCATTCCTAATCACTAAAATTTCCTGGTATGGAAATCTGGATCAAACGAACTTTTTAGGACGACTATTTGATTTATCTAGTCTCCCCTCAACAGACCACAGATACCAGACTGCCCAGAAGGACATTTGGAAACACACCACTCTGAATGATGATTGGCCTGATGAGTGGGTTTTCACCGATAGTAGGTTCAATCTTCTCCATGTTCCAGATCAAACATTCCTGGATTTCCTTTGCCTAACAATTCACCCCACTGTAAGAGACAACCAAGAACAGGTAATCACCCTTCTTGAGATATACAATAATAATATTTCTAAGCATAGATTCGAGATTATTAAGACGGGTGACATTGCTGGGAGACCAATCTTTTCTTTTCGTGAGATCATTACTGCACCGCAAGCAGTGTTTTCACCTCGCAAGGAAAAGAGATTGGGACTGATTGTCGGTTGCGCGAACTATACCTACGCGACACCCCTCGGAAATCCAAATAATGACGCAAATGCAATAGCCAACTCGTTACAGGAGTTAGGTTTTGAGGTCATCAAAATCATCGATCCCACACAGAAAGATTTGAAAGTTGCCATTGATGATTTTGGAGAAAAACTCAAGGACTATCATGTTGGTCTCTATTTCTTTGCCGGACATGGTGTGCAAATCAAAGGCTTGAACTATGTAATACCAATTGATGCCAACCTGAAATCCGAGAGAATGGTTGAGTACGATTGCGTTGATGCCAATCGAGTCCTTAGCCATATGGAAGAAAGCAAGTGTTCTGTAAACATCGTGATCCTGGATGCATGCCGAGATAATCCATTCGAAAGGAGCTGGAGCCGTGGCACAGGGCAACGAGGACTTGCTACCATGAACGCCCCTACTGGTTCTTTAATTGGGTATGCAACATCTCCCGGCAAGACGGCATCCGACGGTGTAGGCGCCAATGGTTTGTACACCGAGTCCTTACTTAGCCACATCTCAGAAAAGGGCACATCCATAACCTCAATGTTTCAGAAAGTCAGACTTGAGGTAATCTCCAAATCTAAGGACGAACAACTGCCGTGGGAGTCCACTTCATTGACGGCTGACTTCTTTTTCAATCCCTAGCGAATGCATCACGGCGGTGCGATCTCGGAGCCGAACTTCCGCACTTGGCCTATTCCGGACTATTCGTGAGCAAATAGATTGGGGATGGTTAAACGTCTGCTTTCGGAATAAGTCATGATCCAATCTGACACTGTCAGTCAGATCAGATCTCGTACATCTAGGGCTCTAATTTCAAGCGAGACTTGAGCCCGGAGGATACCAAAACTTCCCCTTGAGCATTGACAATAACGCCTTCGACATCGGATAGCGATTCGATGAGGGCCATACCCTTTTCTGGACCCATGACAAAGATGCCCGTATCTAACCCGTCAGCCATGACGCCATCTTTCGCAATGACAGTCACACTTTGAGAACCTCTAGCTGGTTGAAGCGTTGCAGGATCAAGAATATGGTGATAGCGAATGCCGTCTTTCATCATAAACCGTTGATAATCTCCTGCCGTCGACACCGCTTCATTTTCTAATTCGATTCGACCCAAGGTATGTCCCTGTTCCTTACGAGGATGTTGGATCCCAAACACAAATCGTTCCTGATCCGGCATACGACCAAATGTTTTGATATCCCCTGAAAGAGCGACCACGCCTGCAGTGGCCCCTTCTTTTTGCATAACATCCACCACGAGATCAGCAGTATACCCTTTGCCGATGCCTCCAACATCAACTTGCATCCCTGCATGCTTGAGATAGGCGGTTCCAGCCTGTTCATCTAATACAATATTTTCCAGAGAAATGAATGGACGTACGGCATCCAATTCTTTATCCGAAGGAATTCTCCCTTCTCGACTCACATTCCACGCATCAACAGCTGGCCCCACCGCAATATTGAATCCACCCTCCGTCAATACAGCCATATGCATTGAAGCTTTCAGGACCTCCATATTCTCTGAGCTGACTTTGACAGGATGTCTTCCGGCAGCCGCATTCACCTTTGACAGCTCGCTCGTGGGGATCCACGTACTCATGAGTTTTTCAATCCGACGTATTTCGGCTAAGCCTGCTGCCACCGCGTCCTTGGCGACCTTTTCTTCCGGAGCCACCCCGGTGACAAAGACCAGAGTTCCCATTAAATACTGACTTCTCTTGATGAGAACATCATTGGAATGACTCTCGCTCACACTTGAACACAAGAAACCGAGGGTAAGCATAAGGAAAAACCAGACCTTAAATGATGACAATGATCCTCTCCTTAACCAATCCATTCATACGCCTCCAAAGAATACATGAGTCTTATTGCAAGGACTCAACCTTATCATCATTGCCACACATCATCTTCGATAAAAATATTTGGCCCGTGGCTGAGAAGGGGCCACCGAAAAAAGACGGACATGATGGGTAACAGGTTGAAGCAAAGAAAATTCCAATGGCTTATCGTCAACAACATGATGGAACACTAGTGAGGGGTCCAAACTTTGGGTTTTCGCTAAAACTTCCCATTGAAGCATCCGAACCGTTTTGGGCGGATCAACTCGCAATCGCCAAACTCCCAGGTACATCGTTTTTTCCGCCAGCACTTCAAAACTCATTTTGACATGAGATTCTGACCGAAAAGGCCCTTCGCCAATTTGTATCCGGAACAGCTCATAATGCCCTGGTGATAACTTCGTCACAAACCTCACCGCCTTCGGTTCAAGATGGACTCTGGTTCGTTTCCCGGTCTTACTATTTACGACATCGAAATATTGAACGTAGGCTTCAGCCTGATGCATTCGGAAATACGGACCACTTGGCTCTACCTGAATGAACCCAACCACGACCGAAACATTTCTCGTCGCGGGCTCTAAGTCTTGTGACTCCCAAGTGGAACACCCCGCCAAAAACATAAAAAAAAACATCCAGACACGAGCCATGAAAAAGAACATGAACAACCATCCTTTTCAATGCAACGTCTTCGCTCCATTAGGATTAACATTCTACTCATCAACAGCATGGAAGCATAATATGCTTCTATCATTTTTAAAAAAATTGACAGATAGCTGAGCATGTCATTTCTCTCGGATTGAGAATGAAATATTCCGCCTAACTAAAACACCTTAGGTCCATTATTTTTTGATAAATGCCTCTTTAGGGATTGACAAACTCCAGTCAATTTCTTTAATAATAATGGTTATCAATATCATTTAACTTAGAATTCATAATCATTCTCAAGTAATTCATACCATAATTTTTATTTTTCATGAATTCAAGTCAGCGACAAATGGTTAATAGCGAGGGACAGTCTAGCCCGTCCGAGGCTCGATGTGAATGTGGACAACTCGTGGCGAAGTTAGGGATTGAAGGTGTTGAATTGAAATGTAAACGTTGCAAACGTCTTGTTTCTATACCTTTTTCTTCTCTAGCACACTCCGAAGTCACGTTCCAGCTCTGCACCACCCCCCCCTCCTCTAGGAGTTCCTCCTAGTCATTTGATCCACTTGTGATGCCAATCTGAGGGCCTCTGAGCTCCATATCTCATTCACCTCAGAGGACCAGGAGTCCCAAATTAGGGAGTTTACATCATGAGGTTTCGGTTGATGTTTGTGGCTTTTGCAGCTTTCAGTTTGCTCGTAGGAGGATTTGGGTTGAGTAATGTGGCAAGTGCCAAAGGTGGTTCCGAGGTCCCAGTTGCCGTCGATTCCGTTTCGAAGGAAGAAATTGAGCGGATTGTGGACCGACGATTAGAAGATATCATGCGTCGAACTCCGCAGAATACGCCACCAACTGACTTTACAAATATGCCTGTGCGCGGCCTAGGTCAAACCAATCAATCACAACAGAGGATTCAAGGAGGCAGTGGGGATTGGGTCACTGGCGGGAGTGTTCTTGAAGGTGGTCGGACGGTATATGCCAAACCTTTCGTCCGTGCGCCAAAAACAATCGTCGGTGGCTATATCGATTTTACGATCTCAGATTGTAACAACGCCGGATCACGTGATTGCTCAGAGGGATTAGAGTTTGACCAAGAACGATTTGTCCCGTTCTTTTACTCCCAAGTTACTGACCGTCTCAGTGTGGCCGCAGAAGTCGAAATTGAGCATGGCGGTCCTCAAAGCAACCAGGGTGACGGCGACATCAAGATCGAATTTGCCACCATGGACTATCGATTTGAAGATTGGTTGAACCTCCGAGGTGGGATCATTTTGATTCCCATGGGTCGGTTCAATCTTGTTCATGATTCCCCTCTCAATGATCTTCCACTACGCCCCATGGTCAGTCGATTGATTATTCCTTCGACCTTTGCCGAATCAGGAATTGGATTTTTCGGAACGGTCTATCCGACACAGCTTTCCAAAGTCGACTACGAATTTTACGTCACGCAAGGATTTGACGGAGGAAGCAGTGCCACAGGTGGAGCCACCTTTGGAGAAGGTGGGTATCGGGGAAACCGAGGCAGCTTCAAAACCGATAACAATGAAAATAAAGCCATTGTGAGCCGGATTTCCGTAAGCCCCATTCTCGGCATCGAAGTCGCGGGCTCTGTTCATCATGGCAAGTGGGATGATGAACGAGATCACTACATGACCATTTGGGCAGTAGACGGCTTGATTCAACGAGGCCCCTTTGAATTACTTGGAGAAGCGGCTTGGACACGAATCGGCGGCGGGTCGAAAAATGTGGCCGCTGTCAATGGCACGCCACCCAAACGTATGGCTGGCTATTATGTCCAAGGCAATTACCATTTCATGCCAGATTTTCTTAAACAAGCGGCTCCCACATACTTCGGTGATTCTTCGACATTCACCGCCGTCGTACGATGGGGAGAGGCTGATACCAACACCCAAAGAAGCGGGAATGTCAACGACCTTCAACGACTCACGTTAGGCTTTAACTTTAGACCCGTTGAAGATTCTGTACTCAAATTTGCTTGGACGTTTAACGACCATAAAGATGACCCGCAGTCGCGTAACGGCTGGCAGATGAGTATGTCCACGTATTTCTAAATGATGAATCGATTGTTCCTCAGTGTATTCGTTGTGTGTTTCTTCATGTCGGGGTGTGCTGGCTGGACCAACGCACCCCGCCTGAAGACGACCTGTTCGCTTGAAGACACCTGGAGTGTCGCGCTGTCCAGTCTACATGAATTTGAATTGCGTCGTACTGACAAGTCCAATGGCGTCATCGAGACTGATTGGATTAACGTCCATAACCCAAAGACCGCTGCAGGTGGCGTCTTTCAACGGAGTATGAATCAAGAACGAGCCCGTTTTATCCTGAATATTACCCCAGGACAATCTGGTAGCCAGATCACAGTCAAACAGATTCGAGAATTTTGGTCACCTCAAGGCGTCCAATCTCGATCATGGCGACAAATACCTGCACATAAAGAACAGGAGCAACAACTCGCAACCCGCATTCAAACCCGACTTAAGAGGCAGGCATGTTAACTTTTTTCAATTCATCCATTATTCAAAACATTTTCATAGCAAGCGCCATCACTTTCGTTACCGTGGCAGGGCTATCTTCACCACAAGCGGCAGAACCCAATCTTGAGAAAATTTGGGACCATGAACTCAATCGTTGGCTCACACCCGATGAGCTTGGGCATCTAGAAATCTATTTCACAGAGGAAGAAGCCGCCAAGGTCATGTTCCCCGATTCAGAGTATCTCCGTAAGGAGATACTCACCCTTACTGCCGAACAAAAAAAATCCATTGAACAACGCGTTGGCTGGAAATTCCCTGAAAGCTCGTTTCCTGTGTATATAGGCGAGACACAGGGCAAGATTGATGGCTATGCCATTGTGCAAAACACAATTGGCAAACATCGTCCTATTACCTATATGGTGGCCGTTGATTCCGAAGGGGAAGTCACCAATTTTGAAGTCCTCGTCTATCGCGAGGCGCGTGGTAATGAAATTGCCAAGAAACGATTTAATTACCAATACCAAGGCAAAGATGCTCGAGACCCCATTCGAATCAATCGAGACATTATCAATATTTCCGGAGCCACGATGTCGGTGCGGTCAGCCAGTGCCGGAGTAAAACGTGTGCTGGTTCTGGTTGATGAGTTTTATTTAAAGCCCCTCGGATTGGGAACCACCACATTAGTCGCTGGCAATACCGAAAAAGGATTTCTGGAATCCCTTCTAGGGTTTTGAGTGAAGAATCGTCTTAAATGCGAAATTTTAATGCTCGATTTCGCCTCCGCGACACGGACCGCCATATTCGATTGGTCTATACCTGGTTCCTGCTCTTAATGCTCACTGGTTTTGTCTTTACTTTTATCTGGGCTCACGATATGACTCAACTCACACCCAAAGGCCTCGCAGCCCATTATCGAGGATCTGATGCCAACTTCGGTGAACCCATGTCCTTCGGACAGCTATCCGAAACCATGCATTTTCATTTGTTTACCATGCCGGTCGTGTTTATGATTTTGGTGCATGTCTTGTATTTGACGATGATTAGCCCTTTCCTGAAGGTTCTCACAACCTGGATTTCCTTTGTAGGCGTCACATTAGATCTGATTTCCCCTTGGCTAATAACCTATGTCTCTCCCGTATTTGTGTTAACCATGCTCACGGGCGATTTTCTGATGGTTATTGGATTTCTGATTATGTTTGTCGTACCAATGTATGAAATGTGGTGGCAAAAGGCCGCGTTTATGATGCCGGATTCAGACGACTAAAGAGATTTTGACGACACAGTTAAGGCCAGAGACTTTAAAGTCCAGAGCCCATGAGCCAGAATTTTACGCTCATGGGCTTTTTTTATGCGTTCGACGTGTTTTTAATTTTGATTGTGCATGAGAGTGGATCCTCCCCGTTCCATTCTCATGACGGCGAGGGGGTGGGTCTCCTCCTGTACCCCTCGCCACACTTTCACACATGATGCGTGAGAGAACAATTCGTATTCATTTCATATGAGAGAAACAGAAGAAGGCTTCTCTCAATACACGATTCATCATTTTTTGTGAGGTTTGACTATGATCGTTCCTAGAATTCCACATTTATCGTACTCCGGCGCTCTTCTTATTCCATTACTCATAGCAACGCTATCCATCCCCGGGACGTTGCCTTTGGTCTTTGCCCAAGAGGTGGAAGAAGAGGCTGATCCAGCCGAGATTACCAATGGAGAACGGCTCTTTCTCGAAACACGGTTTGCCCAGTTCTTTAAAGTCTTTTTAGATGGAGGGAAAACGATCAACGATCCCTTGACTGAGGGAGATCCCGTTCTTGATAAAGCCGTGAACTGGAAACTATCACCAGATCAATTCGCAGACGGGCCATTTTCCGGTCAATCGATGAATTGTCGCAGCTGCCACTTTGTCGATGAAATCGGCGTTGAAGAAGACGGGACTGTCGATTATGGCATGCTCACCTATTCAGATTTTGCTCGACGCAGTCCAGTGCCAGCACGGGAAGATGACAAAACTGTCACCGTGCGCAACTCGCCTCCGCTCGTCAATGCCTCCCTCCCTCGAAGAGACTTCTTTCTTCACTTCGATGCTGAATTCACGACAATGGTTGATCTGGTTAAGGGCACATTAACTGGACGAAACTATGGATGGCTTCCTGGTGAAGGCCCAGCGGCTATAGCCCATATCGCCAAAATTGTCCGAGAGGACGATGGGCAAGGCGAATTGGCATCAGAATTCGAAGCACTACCTTATGGCATACTCCTTACAGGAACAGATCCATCCCTCCCTGAAGAATTTGTACTCCCTGAAGAATTTCGAGTCGATGTGGCCAATGCCACAGATGAAGAAATTTTCCAAGCGGTGGCTAAACTCATTGCCGCCTACACGGAAGATTTAGCCTTTTCTCAAGATGAGAACGGAAACTTCAATCTCTCTCCTTACGATGTGTTCTTAGAAACCAATAATCTCCCACGGCAACCGGAGGGATGGGAATCAAACCGCTCGTATAGCAAACGACTCCTCAGAAAAATAAAGAGGCTAGAACGTCGAGGGCTGTTACAATTTGTCACCGAAAATCCCAATACCGACAATGGGGGGTTCGAATTTCATACGCAACTCTTCATGTTCGGCGCAGAGGAATTAAAAGGCTTGAAAATTTTCTTCACGCAGAAGCGTCATCAGCTTCAACCAAGTGATCTTGCGGATGGCAAGACTGGCAACTGCATCGCCTGCCATACAGCTCCGAACTTCACTGATTTCCAATTCCATAACACTGGAATCGCGCAAGCTGAATATGATCGCACTCATGGCCCAGGCACCTTTGCTCAACTTGATATCCCAGGTTTATGGAAACGTTTTTCTAACCATAACGAATTTTTTCCGGCGACAGAGCAACACCCACAGGCCAAGGAACCCTTCAGGGCCATTCCAACTACTGACAATCCTCAACTGACTGATCTGGGTCTTTGGAATATCTTTTTTAATTTTGATTTTCCGAAACCCCAGCAAAGAATCTGGCGAGGTTTATGTAAGGATGCTCTCAAAGAACCTGTTCAAGGAAAAAACTTTTTCCAAGTGTGTAATCTGAATCGTTTACTTACTCGTTCCATTGCTCAATTTAAGACTCCAGGCCTGCGCGACCTGAGTCACTCAGCTCCGTACAGCCATACGGGCCAAGCCGACACCTTGGAAGGCGTGATTCGTGGCTATATCAAGAATGCTGAGTTACAGCGAGAAGGGGAGCTTCGAAACGGTGATCGGCGGCTGAAGAAAATTGCTCTCACCGAACAAGACATCGCACCATTGGTAAAATTTCTGAATTCACTCAACGAAGATTATAGTTAAACCCTTTAATAATTCACTTTGGAAAGGGCGTCCTTAATATAATTGGGGATGTTCTTATGTAATAGCAAGCATTACCTCTCGGAAACACGTTTACCCTATTCCTCTGTGTACGTTTCCAGTTCTCCAAACTATGGCCTCCTTAGTTATGAGGAGATCAAGAGTGCCTAGCCCAAAGCATTTGATTGCCGCCTCGTTGCAATTCATAGGCTACCTTTTGAATACCCACTTCAAAGCCATTTGATTGAAGCATCTGGATGACCGATTCAACATAAACCGACTTGTCTCTACTCAATGTTAGCAGTGGAAATATCCTGATTTCGGTCGCAACACGAAGCATCTCTTGAATTGCGGCTAGATGGAATTCACAATCGAATTGTTCCGAGTAGAGAAAGAGAAAATGAGAGCATAGCGCCAAATCAAATGACCGATCTTCTAGGCCAAGTAGATGAGGCAGCGCTCCAATTCTATAGCGACCCTGCTGTCTCCCACGTTCATAATCCTTCACAAAACGTGTGAGAGCTTTTTCTCGATTGGCTCGAAGATTGTCAGGAGAAGTGTGGTACGTCCACACCCAATTTTCCGGTGTCGCTTTCACTTGCTGAATCACGTCATCAACAACAGCGTGAAACTGTTGTTCAATCTCTATTGCCGATCGCCCATACAACGGGTCTAGGGAGGTCACAACATGGCCCAACTTCAGCATTTCTACATTAAAACTCGCTGGGCCATCCCCAACACCCAGAATATTTTTAGACAAATCATCTTCGGAAAGATTGAATATCTGTTGATATTCATCGAGAGATCGCCCAAACGGAACAACCGATTCAAGTTTGACGCTCATAAATATATGTAAAGTATGTGGAGTGACGGATTAAAGAAAATTGGCAAGACCTAGAGGTGTTCGAACTTTAACACAATGGTATTTTACAAACTTAGCAAGCAGACAAGCCTTCCTCATCTAAAAATTTGTCAACTGAAAAACGAAGAGAACCTTGAATCTCCTCCCTCTCTTCTCCAGAAGAAATTTTATGCCCTTGAGCATTCGTCACATAAAATACATCGACCACCTGATCTAACCGCGTTCCAATTCTGGCCATATGAATAGATAAACCTAATTGCACTAAGGTTTTCGCTAGCACGAATAAAAGGCCGGGCTTATCATCCGCAAACACATCAATGACGGTATAGGAATCAGATACCTCATTATCAATGAGAACTTCTGTTGGACGACGTCCGGTCGGAAACTGTCGGCCAAAGGTCATGCGGCGGCGGCGTTCGAACACTTGATCAACAGTAGACTCTTCTTGCACGACCGCGAGAATTTCCTGAGAAACCTCATTTAATCGATAGTCTGACGGTTGACCATCACTATCGGAATCATTGACCGAAAACACATCCAGCACCGTGCCATCGCTCATGGTCATGATCTGGGCATTCAATACTTCTAGCCCCAATGCCGCGAAGACTCCAGTCACTTGCATGATGAGGCCCGGTTTGGCCTGTTTTCGTGTAATGAGGACATATTCAGAGATTCCCAGTTCAGTATTGTTCCGTCCATCAACATAGGTTGTCCTGAAACACAAATTCTTTATGGCAAGGAGATGGACTGCCAGCTGCTCAACCGGTGTGGAAGCGATGTACCAATCGGGAAGTTGCGTGAATTGCGTATCAACCCAAGCAGCCCAGTTAGGATGAGAGTCAGGACATTCTCCACCCTGCTTCGCGAGGACCTGAAGAAGTGCCTTTCGAGATCCAGCGGGGAAAATTGATCGTTCTCTTTCGGTAGTGGTCGGCTTTCGTTCCTCTACCAAACTTTCATACGTTCTTGTATATAACTCACCCAACAGAGATTCTTTCCATTTCGTCATCACGTCCGGCCCCACGGCAGAAATATCCGCAATAGTCAGGATGAACATTTTTTGGAGAACCTCGACAGTTTTCATTTTCCTCGCAAAAGTGCGAATGATTTTCGTATCATTGAGATCTCGACGAAATGCCGTATGGGACATCACTAAATGGTGAAACACCAGATAGGCCAACGCTTCCCGGTCTGGCGGCGACAACTCCAGGCGGTCAGCCATTTTATGGGCAATTTCTTGTCCAATTTTACTATGATCACCAGGCCGCCCTTTTCCTAAGTCATGCAATAAGACAGCTAGATGCAGAATGTCTTTATCCTGGACCTGCCGATAGACTTCACCAATAAGCCCCTGATCATCTTGTAACCGTTCAGTTTCTTTCACGGCTAAAAGACTATGTTCATCAACAGTATATTTGTGATACTGATTGAACTGCATGAGGCCTCGAACTCGAGCAAAGGCTGGAACCAGTTTTTCAAGCAGACTAGCTTGATGCATCGCTTCCAACGTCTGTCCAATTCGTCCTGGCCGACTCAGAATCCCTCGAAAGAACCTGCTCACTTCCTCCGTATGAAACATTTCATTCGGGATAGTGCTTAAATATGGAGATAATTCATTTAAAATTTTGGAATCAATGGAGATCGCTTTCTCTTGAGATAGTTCGAATAATCGCAGAAGCCTCACAGGGTTTTTCAACACGCCATGTAATTTGGCTGCGGGAATCGTGAGCCGATTATTTTCTATCAGAAAATTATCTTCAATTGATGAATGAGGCCACCATTTTCGCATTCGATCTATCCATGACTGCTCCTGTACTTGGTCAAGAAATCGCACACACTGATCATGTAATCCGGTCGTATGACGGAAATATTGTTGCATAAATTGCTCAACCGCCAGCAGATGTGGAAGATCTGATAAGCCAAAAAATTCTGCGATCCTAACCTGATCATCAAAGGTAAGAATATCTTGCGCTCTCTTGGCTTCAAAATGAAGAAACCCCCGAATTCGCCACAAAAACTCTTGGGCCTCTTGGAGTACCTGATAGTCTTGAAATGCCAAAATCCCTTGATTGGCAAGTTCTTGAATGGTTCCTGCACCAAAACGGGCCTGGCCTATCCATTGAATCAAATGGATGTCCCGTAAACCACCTTTACTTTTTTTAATATTGGGTTCAAGTAAGAAAACCGTCTCTCCAAATTTGGCGTATTCTCGCTGCCGCTCTTCGATTTTATCCAGAACAAATTGCTTGGCCTGTCGCTTGAGAATTCGTCGATCAAATTTCTTCCGAAATTCTTGAAATACTTCCGCTTTCCCTCCCAAAAATCTGGACTCCATGAGAGAGGTACATGCCGGCAAATCGGCTTCCCCAATCTCAAGACATTCTGCGATCGATCGGACACTATGCCCAACTTGAAACCCTAAATCCCACAAGTGATGAAACACGCCTTTGGAGATCGCCTGTGCTACCTCGACTTGGTTCCCTCGGGTTAAAACCATGACGTCAATATCAGAATGGGGTGCTAATTCTCGACGACCATAGCCTCCCATGGCGACTAAACAGCATTGTTGCCAGCTCATTTGAATGTCGGCCTTACCGTCTTGGATCACTTCACGAAACCGCGTTATTAACAGTGCATCCATGAAATCGGAGAAAGCCTGAACAATTTCTCCACCTAAAGCCCCGTCTTTCAATCGTTGATAGAGGGCTTCTCGTTGTTCTTGTAAACTTTGCACGCCAGTGGCTGCGGAAGTTATGGAAACACCGAAGTAACCTTGGGTCATGATAGTAGCTACCCTTATAGAGACATTCGAAAGAAAAAATTCATCCCTTGGGAAGGTATCGATTGGAAATCGGCATACGTCGATCTTTGCCTAACGCCCTCACGGTAATTTTTATTCCGATCGGCGCTTGACGGCGCTTGTATTCACTCCGGTCAACCAGTCGCAAAATCTTTTTCACGACACCGACAGGATAGCCAGACTTCACAATGGCCTTTTTAGACTGATTGTCCTCAACATAGGCCTGTAAAATTGCATCTAACTCAGGGTATGCCGGCAATGAATCTTGATCTGTCTGGTTCGCTTTCAGCTCAGCGGATGGAGCTCGAGATTGAATTCTCTCGGGAATACTGGCTGCGTCGAAATCTGTATCTTGAGTGTCGCTCCGCCATCGAGCCAATTGGTACACCCGCATTTTCGGAAGATCTTTGACAACGGCAAATCCACCTGCCATATCCCCATACAAGGTGGCATACCCTACACTCATTTCGCTTTTATTCCCAGTGGTGAGCACCAGATAGCCAAACTTATTCGAAAGGGCCATTAAAAGTGTTCCACGAATACGTGCCTGTACATTTTCCTCGGCGACTCCGGAAGGACAACCTTTAAAAAGTGGTCCTAATTCTCGCAGAAAGGTTTTGTAAAGGGCGACGATCGGAAGGTTCAGTAACTCTATTCCTATGTTCTTCGCCAAGGCCCTTGAATCCTGTTTACTTATTAAGGAGGTATAGGGAGATGGCATCATGACACCCACTACTTTCGAGGCACCCAGCGCATCTCTGGCGATCAAAGCCGTTAATGCAGAATCAATCCCCCCACTAATCCCTACCACTACCTTGGAAAACCCATTTTTTTTGACATAATCTCGCACTCCGAGCACTAATGCGCGATAAATTTCTTCGGGTTCAGGTATAGCTGAAGATTGACTGACCGCAGGACAGGACACAGCCTCTGAATGCGAAGATCTCCATGGAATGTCAATGAAAGAAATCCCATGTTTCTTCTGAGATAACGATCTCGTCGAGATTCGGGGAGGCTGGGCATTGGTTATCCTAGAAATGGGAAGGTCGATAAGAAGAAAATCTTCCTCAAAGGCCTTCGCGCGCGCGATGAGTTTTCCACTAGGGTCAAACACAAGACTATTCCCATCAAAAACTAATTCATCTTGCCCTCCAACCATATTTGTATAGCTCACAAATACCCCATAGGCTTTCGCACGTTCAGCGAGCATACGTCGTCGAATGCGTGTTTTCCCAATATGATAGGGAGAAGCATTGAGATTGAGAATGACATGGGCTCGGCCCTGTTTGACTTGTGTAGAGACGGGCCCATCCGCAAACCAAATATCTTCACAAATATTGATGCCCATTCGAACCGATCCTAAGCAAAGAATCGGGCTCGCCATCCCCTCCTGAAAATACCGCTGTTCATCAAACACTCCATAGTTAGGCAATTTATGCTTGGCATAATTGCCAACCAATCGGCCTTTCGCAAATACCCATGCCACGTTCATCGGTTTTTGCTTATCCAGATAATCACAGCGTTTGGATTGAGGATTTCCTTTCGAAATGAATTTCTGAGGACGATCTATACTGCCGACCACTGCCACAAGACCATTAGCCGCCTTGGCAATTCGACTCTTCATATTTTGAACATCTTTAAGAAACTGCGGGATGAGGAGCAGATCTTCTGGGGGATATCCTGATACAGCTAACTCTGGAAAGACAATAACATCAGCCTTGGCTTTCTTGGCCTCGCGAATCAGTCGACAAATCTGACGAGTATTTCCCTCGAGATCGCCAACCACAGCATTCATCTGAGCCATTGCTAATCGTAAGTGCATCATAAAAAAACGTCCTCTGTCCCAAACGGAACCGAGGACGCCATTGTCCTATTCATATCTTTCAAAATTAATGAGCGTCTTTTCATTGCCGCTCGTTTCGATAGATTATATACCTGGCAGAATAGCGCATAAAATTACCCGTAACGCTAATCCGCCTCCATTACACAACTTTCCAATATCTCCTACGCTTGAGTCGCTTGCTGAAGTTCTTCGGCAAGAATGATGGCATCCGCAATTTCACGCATCGATTTTCGCAAATTCATACTCTGCCGTTGCATCAGGCGAAACGCCTCAGGCTCTGAAAGTCCCTTTGACGCCATGAGAAATCCTTTGGCCCGCTCAACTTGTTTACGGACTTCCAATGCCTCTTGCATTTCAAAAGATTTTTCTAGCAAGCGGGTATGTTCAATGGCCACAGCTGATTGGTTCGCGATAACCTGTAGCGTCTTCATTTCTTCTTCTGAAAACACATGATGTGTCGAAGTATAAACATTAATAACCCCGATCACATTGTTTTTGATCAACATGGGCACTGACAACAGCGAATGCAATCCTTCCTGCTTCGCTAAATCACGATAAAAATACCCGCCTTCTGCTGTCACGTCTGGCACATAAACCGAGCGCTGTTCCTGCACAGCCCGCCCACTCATGCTTTGCCCCACCTTTAAAGGAGGTTTTCTACGATAGGCATCGCTCAAACTCTGTGTCGCAGTAATCCGAAGTTCCCCTGAATCTTGGTCAACCAACATGATAGAGCAAATCTTTGAACTCATTAATTGTGCAGTCATTGTCACAATCAACTGCAAAACATCTTCTATCAATCGATCCGATGCCACGGTTTCAGATACCTGAGAAAGTGTTTCCAGGCGACGCGCTTTTTCTCGCATGTCATCATACAAGCGCGCATTGGCAATAGCGCCACCAACTTGATTCGCAATCGTCAGGAGTAACGCCAGCGTCCGTTCGGTATAACGCTTGGAGCGTTTATGTTGGACATTAATCACTCCAATAATTTCGCCTTTACTGATAATCGGAACCGATACGAAGGCTTGATAACGATCTTCCGGCAATCGATGGAAAAACTTAAATCTGGCGTCATCGCTAGCATTGCGAGGAACAACCACTGGCACTTTTTCCCGCGCCACCCATCCTGTGATTCCTTCGCCTAATCCTAGTGAAATGCGCCCGATCAGTCGGGGATGGGGATTCTTCGAGGCTCGTAGAATCAGTTCCTCTTTGTTTTCAGAAATTAAGAAGAGCAAGCAGGCATCTGCTTTCGTAACCTCAACAACCACTTCCACAATTTGTTTCAACACGGTGGCCTGTTCCAAGGTACTACTAATCGACTCGCTGATCCGGTGGAGGATTTGGACCTCGCGTGTTCGTTCCCGTACTTGCAGCTTGAGTTCCTCATTCGTCAATTGTTTAGCCCCTGCCATGTTATTTCTTTCTTACTAGACGCGAACTCGAGAGAGGCTTAGAAACCAGGTTCATTAATTTGGAAGAAGATCGTTGCTGAACTGAAAACCACTTTCGAATCGATTCACGCACCAAGGGCACCACAGCAACCTCTCCAATGCATGTCGGCAACACACAATGAATATCGCCTTTCACGACTTTTTTATCATGTTGCATAGCTTGCCACAGTTCCAGAAATTTTATTTTCTTTGGCATACCACTTGGTAATCCGACACGCTTAATCAGATCATTCTGCCGCTCCACGACCGCACTTGAACATATGCCAAGATTCTCTGCTATTGAAGCTTCTTGAACCATCCCCAGTCCCACAGCTTCGCCATGGATCCATTTTTTGTAATGTCCCCAAGACTCTAAGGCATGTCCAATGGTATGACCATAATTCAAAATTCGTCGTCTGCCAGACTCACGCTCATCTCCCGCAACCACTTCGGCTTTTAATTCACAACATCGTCGAAGTACGTGAAGCAACACCTCATCAGATTGGTTTCGCAATCCCTCAACATGTTGTTCAAGGTACTCAAAAAATGGTTTGTCTGTGATCATCCCATATTTAATCACTTCAGCTAGACCAGCAATCCATTGCCGTGAGGGCAGCGTTGCAAGGACATGTGGGTCAACGATCACGATTTGAGGTTGATAAAATGCGCCGATCAAGTTCTTCCCGTGTGGATGGTTGACCCCTGTTTTTCCACCAACACTTGAATCCACTTGAGCAACGAGTGTCGTTGGAACTTGGACAAACGGAATACCTCGCAGATACGTGGAAGCCGCAAATCCCGCCACATCTCCCGTGACTCCGCCACCTAAGGCTAAGAGGCAATCTTGGCGTTCAACACGTTGCGTTACAAGCGCATCGAGAATTTTACTCAACCACTTTACCGTCTTTGCCTGTTCTCCATCTGGAACTATGATGAAAAATGGAGAAAACCCCGCTTGACGCAAAGCACGGTGTACCATACGACCATATAATTGATTGACAACAGGATTGGTGACAATCCCCACACGACCGGAACATCCAGCCCCTTGAAGAACATTGCCGATTTGGCTCAAAACTCCTGACTGAACGACAATCTCATAACTCCTATCACCCAGAGCGACAGGAACACGACTTGAGGTGGAAACAGTCTTCATTGCTGGCAGATCACGCACAAGGAATCAGAGATTTGATGGGAACAATCTGCATGCATCAAGCACACATAGGATAAAGAATTGATCAAAACGATCGAACGTACTCCTGATAGGCTTGATAATTTCGCTTCATTTCTTCTAGCGTATCTCCACCAAACTTTTCGATGAGGGCATTCGCCATTTCATAAGCAATAACTGCTTCGCCCACAACCCCTGCTGCTGGTACAGTACAAATATCAGATCGTTCGACGGTAGCTTTAAAAGGTTCTTTGGTTTCAATATCCACGCTATCTTTGGGAGTATAGAGCGTGGCAATTGGCTTCATTGCCACACGCAGAACAATTGATTGTCCATTGGTAATACCACCTTCCAATCCACCAGCATTATTGGTCTTCCGAATGAATTGTCCAGTCGGTTGATCGAAATAAATATCATCATGTACTTCAGATCCATAGCGTCGCGCAGACTCAAAGCCCATGCCAATTTCCACACCCTTCATGGCTTGAATGCTCATGGCCGCCATGGCCAATCGTGCGGTCAACCGTCGGTCCCATTGAGCATAGGTTCCCAAACCAATTGGAGGATTCGTCACCACCACCTCAAAAATTCCTCCCAGTGAATCGCCCTTATGTTTGGCTCCGCGAATATGCTCAATCATTTTTTTAGCAGCATCAGGATCTGGGCACCGGACATCTGATTGTTCAGCTTCTTGATATGCCACTAAAGGATCAGCCTGGCTAGGTGCTGCCACACCACCGATATCCATGGTATAGCTCACTACTTGCATATTAAATTGTGACAACAGCGCCTTTGCGACCCCACCAATAGCGACTCGAATCGCTGTTTCCCGCGCACTTGCTTTTTCTAGGACATTCCGGATATCTCGATGACCATACTTGATCGCTCCAACCAAATCGGCATGCCCTGGACGTGGACGGGTTACGACTCGCTCAGTCGGAGGTGGCCCCGGCTCTGCGGCCATAATCTCTTTCCAGTTTTCCCAATCCTTATTCCAAATGAGAAGCCCTAACGGGTTGCCTATCGTTTTTCCCTTTCTAACCCCACAAATAAATTCGATCCGATCTTTTTCAATACGCATTCGACCGCCTCGTCCATACCCACCTTGTCGACGAATGAGATCAGCGTTTATCGCATCTGCCGTTACCGGCAACCCAGAAGGGACCCCTTCAACCACCGCCATCAGTCCTCTTCCGTGAGATTCCCCGGCGTTTAAATATCTCAACATTTACCAATCCTTATCGTTAGTAAGTATAAAAACCTAATTCGCTTAGAACTATTTGTTACAATCCACTAGCAAAGATAGGGATTATGAAGGTTTTTCCAGTCTTTCTCAACCGGAATTTTTAAGAGGATTGCTTAAGAGTGACAAAGGCAAGGCTAAAAACTTGTGATTCAGTATGACCTTTTCTACTAGTCGGGGGAAAGGAACGCTCCAATAACACTTCTCCCTTACTGATGGTTTTGATAATCCATCCTGATCGCCCAACTTCTAATCCTGATCTGACAAATACTCGCTCTTGGGGGGAAACTTGGATGACAGCCTGACGCTCATACCGTCCATCAATGATCCCCAATAATTTCCAATTTGGATTTTTACGTTCTGAAATCGGAATTATTTTGAGAGGCAGGGAATGTGATTTTCTAGATACAGTTGAAGCAGATCGACGTTTTCTTATCGGCCTAAAAGGATCACGTCGTTTTTTAAAATCTCCGCGGACCGAGGTTCGCTGCACGAACTCATTCACAGCACTCTTGAATTTTTTGGAACGAGCTGAAACATCTTCTGTCAACACAGGAAGAATGAACAAACCGCAGAGCATAGCTATCAGAAATCGAGACATCTGACGGCATATGTTTTTGCTTGTAATGAATACGACACCAGAATGATTATTTATTTTTGGCAAAAATTTTCGCATAGATCATACTCAGTTACTAGACAAAACCCTATGTTTTCAGCAATCTTCCCGTCTCTGAAAATTCAATAGATACTAAACCTTTTATAGTAAATTCAGTCGTTACGATAGATGCCTTACTGTCATCGTGCTTTCTAACAAATATCAGAGGGTTGACAGTTTCCACCCAGGAAAGCTGCAACACATCATTCATGAATTGAACGGTGTCATAAAAACTTCCTTCCACCTTCACAGCAACATCAAGTGAAGCATCAGAATCCTGAACATTCCCAACAGACTTTTGAGGATTCCAAAGACGAATGGCCACACCAGTTTGTTTCCCAATACTGACAACGGCTCGCCGAAAAGACTGTGGCTCAACCTTCACAGGTAGCTGTTGATGTCGAAGAAGTAATTTTGCACGTAGAGTTATCACTTCCTGCTCTACTTCAGGTAGCAACGCCATGTTCTGGATAGACTCGTGATTCTTGTGAGTCAACTCCTCAATTTCTTGGGTTAAGGTGGCAATGGAGCTATCTAACGGACTCCAAACCCAGATATGCATAGCCCATACAAACAAGACGACGCCCAAGCTAAAGAGCATGAAGCGTTGCCAGAGGGGAATTTCATTCAATCCTTGAATCATGTCGTGGACTGTTGCTCCAAGACAAAGCGGATCATAAAGGAAAAAAACTCTGCGCTATCCCTCCCTTCTTGATCAAGTATTTCAACGACTGGGAGCGAGGTAATCACACCATGATTTTCTAATGCATCAATATATTTCCCAATTTCCTCGAGGGCAAACGATTGCCCGTGCAATTCGACAAGCTGATCAACCATGTGAAGACGATCCAGCCAAATATCCAAACCCTCAACACTACGACTCACTCCATCTAAGAGGCTCATTGGATGCTTGCGGTTAAACTCTTGTGCATCCATGGCTTCCAATGAACCACCAAGACGCCGCTTTTCCTCCTGATACCGTTCAAGGCGATTCAAGGAAGTTTGGGTAGCAGCAAGAGATTGTGCTTGAACATATTTCTCTTGAACCACAGCGTCATATTCGTCTTGCTTGACCTGAGTCCACCACCAACTTGCCAATCCAATTCCTATAGAAAGAATAACAGCAACCCATTCATAACGACGATGAGATTCCGCATGTACCACTGAGGGAACCTGTAGTTGACGCGCCAGATTGATTTCAAGCATGGCAAAGGGCTCCTCTCAACGCCACACCAACTGCGACACTCATGAGCGGAGCCCTTTGGGCAAAAACTGGATCCTGTTGAATGGCAGAAGGCACTGTGATGGCCTGGAAGGGATCCAACACATGCACAGGCATTTTTAAGGAACGCGCGAACGTTGATGCCATCTCTGGCGCAACCGCATATCCCCCGGATAAAAGAATTCCTCTACTGATTTCCGTTATTGAGAGATCTGAGAACGATTCCAGCGTCTCACAGATTTGCCTATACATTTCTTGAAAAAACTGTTCCAGGAGCAACGATTCCGACGCACCAAGCTCTTTTCTCGCCTCCAATAGGGAAGTCGGCAAGAGCACTTGCTCAAGGAAATCTCCATACCAGTCAGCTTCATAACCCGCTTTTCGAATATAAGCTGGCTGTCCTCCAGTCATCACGACCATGACAACTCCTGTTGGCCCCATATGAGCGAGTAACCAAGATCCCTCCTGACCATAGTTGTATGTCACTAAATTGACCAAAGCAAAAGCATCGGCATCAATAAACTGAACAATCACTCCACATTGAGCAAACGCATCCATGTGACGTTCAACACATTCCTTCTGGGCCACAACAAGAAAATATTCATGTTGGTCATTTACCATCTTGGATAAGGGATGTAGAGCGCAAACATCCCAAAAAACATCCTGAACATCGCATGCAATATATCGATCAAGTTCTAATGTCAGATGTTCTCGAAGATTTTCCTCAGTCATCAGAAAAGGAAGATTGAGAGATTTTACAAATACCGAAGGCCCCGACAGGGCCGTTCCTATCCTCGTGAAGGGGACGATCATCTTGGCTCGAATTGACGCGACAAGTTGGGAAAAAGCCTGCTCATCTGAATTCGCCATTTCACCGACAGACTGCATCGAAAAATCGGTTAACGACAACCCCTCACGATCGGCCTGCAATACAACCGTCTTTATCATACGAGATCCCACATCAACACCAGTAGCCAATGGCGCATGTCTAAATAGCCTCTTTGTGGTACGGATCGCTCGATGCCAGCTGTGTTCTTGTAAGATTGTCATGGGTTGCTTTGACTCATTGTCTTTAGTTGTAGCCTGCTTGAATTCTTATCGGCCATCCCTCATTATGATGCCGTGTTTACACCTAAGCATTACTTGAGACTGAATTATTCCATATTAGGGAAACATCCCTTAGGAAAATCCAGAAAATCCCGTTAACGCTACAAATAAGATTTAAAAAGAATGTGGAGAGAATTTCTAGTATGTTGGCAGGCAGGTAGTGATGGATACTATAAGAAAGTTGGGTCTTAGAGGCCTCTTCGTTCAAAGAGGAATCAAGATCCTATAAAGTTTCAAGTTTTTTCAGTGAATTTCTCGATGGCGAAGAGTGACATCATACCCTAATGTTTTTAGAATATCTTGCATGTATAAGGCCATGGCAACCGAACGGTGCCGACCTCCCGTACACCCAAAAGCAATGGTCAAATAACTACGTTGTTCACGTTCAAATAATGGGAGCAAAAACGTAAAGAGTTTTCGCAAATGATCCAAGAAATCTTTCCCTTCTTTATTATCAAGTACAAATTGTTGAATCTCAACATATTCACCAGTTAGGGGTTGCAGGTCTGAAACAAAATGAGGATTCCTAAGAAATCGTACATCAAATACTAAATCCACATCGACAGGAACCCCAAATTTATACCCAAAGCTTAAGAGACTGATTTTTAGAGTTTGTCCATCATCGCGTTCTTGATAATGCTTAATCATCCAAGATTTTAAATCATGAACGGAAAACTCTGATGTATCTAACACCCGATGAGCTCTGTTTCGAAGGCCCTGCAAGCGTTCCCGTTCTAATTGAATCCCTTCAATGACAGGTCTTTGTGGAAGAAGAGGATGGGGACGACGTGATTCAGAAAACCGACGAACCAAAACATCGTCCTGGGCTTCCAAGAACAAAAGTTCGACGTGACACCCATTCGACTGTAAGGCTTCTAAATTACTCAGCAAATCATCAAAAAAAGCTCGCTCACGAATATCAATCCCCAAAGCAACTTTCTTCACATCTTTCCCTGGCTGAGTGCATAATTCCGTAAATTTTTGAAAGAGAGCTGGCGGAAGATTATCAACACAAAAAAACCCCAAATCTTCCAAGCACTTGAGTGCCTGCGTCTTGCCTGACCCAGACGTCCCTGACACCATCATGAATTGTAGCGGCAAGGCATCGCTCTGAACTGGATGGTCAGAAAGCTTAGTAATCATCTAAGACCTATAAATGCACAACTATTCACAATCAAGTAAGACGTACAAGAAGGCTGCCATTTGCTACACACTCAAACAAAGGATCATTTCTCTCACGTAGACATTCATTGACAAACAATCAACGATGATAATTGTTATGTAGGGATACGTTTACGTTGGCTGGCAGAAGCAATATGCAGTTCAGCGCGGTATTTGGCAACCGTTCGACGAGCAATCAAAATATTTTTCTGTTTGAGCTTGGCAACAATTTCTTGATCTTTCAACGGATTAGCTGACTCTTCTTGCCCAACCATTTCTCTGATCATTTCTCGTACCGTAACAGAGGACATATCCTCACCACGATTATCTGCCCGTTGGATTCCTGCATTAAAAAAGAACTTGAGCTCTAAAATTCCTTGCGGACAATGGACATACTTATTAGTTGTGACGCGGCTAATGGTCGACTCATGCATCCCAACATCATCCGCAACCTGCTTCAAGACCAAGGGACGAAGATACTGAATCCCTTTTTCCAAAAATGCCTCTTGAAACTTAATCAAACTGGTCACGACTTTCACAATAGTCTTATTGCGTTGATCAATACTGCGAATAATCCATTGCGCACCTTTGAGTTTCTCTTCTAAATAGGTTTTGGTTGTCCCTGCGTCCTCTCCAGAATTCGAAAGCAAGCGCCGATAATACGGACTAATCCTCAATCTAGGAAGTCCATCTTCATTCAATAAAACGACCCACTCGCCTTCATACTTGACGACATAGACGTCAGGAATAATGATGGAATTACTATCTATTGAAAATGGACGGCCAGGTTTAGGCTCTAATCCTTCAATAAGATGAACGGCATCATAAACCTCATCCAATGTTATACTCAAGGCTTTCGCAACGACTGGATACCGTTTTTTTTGTAGATCCACTAAATGGTTATGAATGATTGAGGAAACGATTTCCATAGAAAACCCTGAAGGAAATGTTTGCTCTAAGCCTGACTCATCTTGCCGTAAGAATTTCAATTGAATCAGTAGACATTCTGCTAAATCTTGTGCAGCCACCCCTGGTGGGTCAAAAGTCTGTATCTGTTGTACCACTCGTTCTAGCTGCTCAAGAGAGCATTCAGCATCTTCTTTTAACTCTGGCAACGGTACACGCAAATATCCATCTTCATCTAAATTCCCAATAATCATCCGCCCAATATCTCGATCAGCACCTTCCAATGAAGACAGACGAAGTTGCCACTCTAGGTGTTCTTCAAGCGAAGCTGGCTTTGTTAACGTTTGTTCGTATGAAGGAAACTCCTCGTCGCCAGTTCCAATTTGATCACGCTGTGCTGGGCGCCAGTCATTTCCTAAAATGTTATCCCATTCTTCGGAAGTAAGAGGCTCACTTTCCTTGACGGCTGGTTGGGCTTCATCAGAATCTCCAGCGCCCTCACCTTCAGCCTCATTCTCTTTCCCTCGTTCGCTTCCTTCTTCCGTATTCACGGTTTCTTCTTCTTGTGTTTCTAGAGCAAGATCTTCCAAGAGCGGGTTTTCAACTAACTGTTGCGCCAAATTTTGTTGCAGCTCTAAACGCGACAATTGCAAGAGCTTAATCGCTTGCTGAAGCTGGGGAGTCATTACCAGCTTTTGAGAGAGACGAAGGTCTAAACGAAGATCCATAAGAAAAATTCTATCCCATTGTTATTGCGTCATTTTAAATCGCTCACCCAGATACACCGCTCGTGCTTTTGGGCTATTCACAATTACCTCTGGAGCACCACTTTCTAAAATAAGACCTTCACTTATTATATAGGCTCGGTCAGTAATGGAAAGCGTATCTTGGACATTGTGGTCCGTGATAAGAATACCAATGCTTTTCTTTTTCAGGTTGGTCAGAATATCTTGAATATCCCCAACTGCAATAGGATCAATACCTGCAAACGGCTCATCAAGCAAGAGAAATTTTGGCTTCATCGCTAAGGCTCGAGTAATCTCCAACCGGCGTCGCTCTCCACCCGACAATGTATAAGAGGCATGTGTCCGCAGTCGAGTAAGATTGAGTTCCTCAAGTAGTTCATCCAGGCGAGTTTTTCGTTGAGCCGTCGAAAGCTTGAGGGTTTCCAAGACGGCCAACACATTATCCTGGACTGACAATCTTCGAAAAATTGAGGCTTCCTGTGGCAAATAGCCAACCCCTTGCCTGGCACGTTTATACATGGGAAGACGCGTAATTTTTTCTTGATTAAGAAAAATATCACCCTGATCTGGTTGACAAAGTCCCACAACCATATCAAAAATTGTCGTCTTCCCTGCCCCATTTGGGCCAAGTAGCCCCACAACTTCGCCACCAAACAATTCCACGCTAACTCCCCGAACAACTTGTCGGCCCTTGAAGCTTTTGTGCAGATTCGATGCAGAAATTTTATGAGTGGCATGTCGCTGATCCTCAACCATAAGCAACACTAAAGCTAAACCATACGGTCATTCATTCTCCTCAGACTCCAGAATAGTGACACGAGTGCCTCCTTCCACAACACTCCTGTTTTCTTTTAAAAACATCGTCATTTTTGGTCCACTGATTCGCGTTCCCGCTTGCCAGGCTACAGGAGATCCTCGAAGAATGACTTTTTCTGCTTTTTTGTCATAGATGGCACGCTCGCATGTGGCTCGGCTTTCACCTTTTGTGATTTTGACATGGCCTTTTGCTTGAATAAATCGAATTTCTTTTTTTGACTGCTGCGACGAGGGTTGGGAAATGGCTGAAGAGCCCGATGAGGGTTTTTCTGTAAAATACACGATCATAATATCTGAATGGACAATCAGCTCCTCCTGAATCATTTTCACGTTTCCACGAAAGATCGCCTGATTGGTTTCATTACTGGCGGTCATAGTATTCGAAGTAATAATAGTTTGTGTGTTTTGAGTCGCAGCCCACCCTAAGGAAGGGAAGAAAGCAATACACATCATTACGAGCACCCGCTGACTGTAGACTCGAAGCAAATGTACTATGGTGACGACACCTCCGCTCGGACGTTATGGAGCAATTGAAATTCATTCTTTTCAACATCTCCAATCAAACCAGTACCAGTAATCACTAACCCGTCACCTCGAATGACCACAGGATCTTCAGTGTGAATTTGTTGCGCTTCTTCCTTCCACTTTAGACTGTCTGAAAATACTTGATAGCCTGCCTCAAAAGTCATCACAGTTTTTTCATCATGACTGATTAAGTCAAAATCATTACTAGAGGTATTCATTATGCCCGCTTCGGAAGTAATGACCATTTGCTCTTTTTCAAAATCCTGATCGTATAGCTGGACTTTCACAGCCTGTAATTTAACACTATGCTCTTCATCAAAGACTTTTGCCTGATCAGCTGTCACTACCCATTTTGTGGCGCCTGATCTCGTCTGGTGGTAGGAAAACCCTTGAATCCAAGCATCTGCCCCCTGCTGTTCCTCTAATGGCACTGAAGCCGTAGCTTGGCTTTTTGTTTCCATATGAGTAATTACTCGTTGTGCAATAAAAATAGCCATGATAATGATGCTTATCGTCAGAATACTTCGAATAAGATAGGTTTTCATCGGGCCGACAAGTAGACGAAATGAAAAGGCCTGGATGCTAAAAACCCAGTAAAAATGATAGCACAGGGCCTATAGCAAGTAAATGAATGCCCTAGTCAGTTGATGAAGAAGACGTAAAACTACGAAGAGAGGAAAAGCGATAAAGGATGAAGTGGAGAAGGAACGGAACGCCTGACGTCCCTATTCTTGAGAATCTGTCGTGCTCACGGCTGATTGAGATCCAGCAACTCCTTCGACCAGTTCAATAGCCACTAACTTTGCGGCGTCTCCAGGTCGACGTCTTGTTTTTATGATGCGGGTATAGCCACCATGACGATCAGAAAATCGCTTAGCCACATCATCAAAAAGTTTGGAGACTGCTTGTTTGGTGCGGAGCACACGTAAGGCACCACGTCGGGCATGAAGCGTACCTTCCTTCCCAAGAGTAATGAGTCTATCTGTGATCCCACGTAATTCTTTCGCTTTTGCCTCGGTGGTTTCAATTCTCTCATGCTCCATTAAGGAAGTGGCCAAATTCCTAAAAAGCGCCAATCGATGCTTTGTATTTCGCCCTAATTGTCTACCCCGTTTTCTATGCCGCACAACAACACCGTCCTTTTAAAAAGTTCAGGATTGGGTTTCCGTGACTTCACTAATTTTTGTCCCTAACTCCAACCCCATTTCCAACAATACCTCTTTTATTTCATTCAAAGATTTTTTCCCGAAATTCTTTGTTTTCAACATCTCATTTTCACTTCGCTGGACCAATTCACCAATGCTTTTAATATTGGCGTTTTTCAAACAATTCGCCGCCCGAACCGAAAGTTCTAATTCATTGACGCTCCGGAACAAATGCTGATTAATTTGAGAATTCGCCTCATCACTGCTGTCTTCTTGTGTCGGTTCACCCATATCATCTGAAGGCAGACAAATATCTAAATGGTCGCGCAAGATACTCCCAGCTGCAGTTACCGCTTCTTGCGGCGTAATACTATCATCAGTCCAAACTTCCAAAAGCAATTTATCATAGTCGGTTATCCGTCCAACTCGCGCACTTTCGACGCTAAAGTTCACGCGTTTGATAGGAGAGAATACTGAATCAACCGGTATGACTCCAATAGGAAGACCCTCTTCTTTATTACGTTCAGCAGGAACATACCCTCGCCCTGGCTTCACAATAAGCTCTATATCTAAAGTCGCATCTTTATCTAAGGTGGCAATATGTAAATCTGGATTTAAAATGGTGACTTCGGAATCGACCGCGAGGTCAGCCGCCTTTACTTCACCAGGGCCTTTCTTTTTCAATCGAATGGCCTTGGCCTTCTCTGAATATAACCGTAACCGTAATCCTTTAATATTCAAGATTAAGATGGTGACATCTTCTGTGACCCCAGGAATAGTAGAAAACTCATGATACACCCCTTCAATTTTGACAGATGTCACCGCCGCTCCTGGCAGCGATGAAAGTAGCACTCGTCGTAAGGCACTTCCCAGCGTGGTACCAAAACCCCGTTCAAAGGGTTCAGCAATAAATTTGCCATACGTCGACGAAGCGGTTTCTTTTTCCAATTCCAGCTTCGTGGGCAGTTGGAAATCCTTCATGCTTGTAATCATAAGGACCGCGTCTCCCTTTCTTGATCCCAAGGCGGTGACACTAATTGTCCCATAACGCCTTTATCGTTTTTGCAGCTCATGAACTATCCCGTTCATTTACCGTGAATATAATTCCACAACCACTTGTTCATTGACCAAAACATCAATATCTTCTTTAGTGGGAAGAGCCTGCACTGTCCCTTTCAAGACACTGCGTTCCATATCTAACCAGTTGGGCACACCGCGACCCTCAGCCACTTCAAGTGCTGCTTGGACGGGCACGAGTTGTCGGCTTTTTTCTCGTACTTCAATTGAATCTCCGATGTTAATGGTCATAGAAGGAATCGTCACCTTTCGCCCATTCACCAACAAATGCCCATGATTGACTAACTGCCTTGCCTGACCACGCGAAGCCGCAAAACCCAGCCGATAGACTACGTTATCCAGACGTCGCTCTAAAAGGCTCAGCAAATGTTCACCAGTCACCCCTTTTCGACGTTCAGCCAAATGATAGGTTTTCAAAAATTGTCGTTCTTGCATGCCATACACACGTCGAAGTTTTTGTTTTTCTCTTAACTGCGTACCATATTCCGTGGCCCGAGTTCTCCGAGACTGCCCATGCTGTCCAGGTGGATAACTTCGACGCTCAATTGCACACTTCTCTGACATGCACCTGGTGCCTTTGAGAAATAGTTTTACGCCCTCACGTCGACACAATCGACAGACAGGCCCAGTATATTTGGCCATAGCCGTTCTCCCCCTATCTCAAGATGCGAGACAAATGATTCTCTGTGTACTCATTGTTTGACATACTATACCCGCCGACGCTTTGGAGGCCGACAGCCGTTATGAGGAATCGGAGTCACATCACGGATTAAGTTCACACGCAAACCGACAGATTGCAACGCACGAACCGCCGCCTCTCGACCAGATCCAGGACCGTTCACATAGACATCAACTTGTCGCAATCCATGTTCCATAGCTTTCTTGGCCGCGACTTCACCGGCACGGGTTGCCGCAAATGGCGTACTTTTTCTTGAACCCTTAAATCCTTGGCTCCCGGCGCTCGCCCACGATACGGCCCCACCTGTCATATCGGTAATGGTTACAATGGTATTATTAAAAGAAGCCATGATATGAACAATACCAACCTGTATGATTTTTCGTTCCTTCTTTTTCCCCTTCTTCACACTCATGAACCGTCCCTTTCGCCAGGTTTATCGTTTCGATTTGCCACCGATGGCGCCTCGGCGGCCTTTTCTTGTCCTGGAATTTGTTTTTGTCCGCTGTCCTCTAACTGGAAGACCTTTCCGATGACGAAGCCCACGATAGGTCCCAATATCCATTAATCGCTTGATGCTCATTGACTGCTCTTTTCGGAGATCACCTTCCACTTCATAATCTTGATCAATCGTCTCCCTCAATTTCACTACTTCATTTTCTTGCAAATCTTTGATTCGCGCATCAAAAGCTACACCGGTCTTTCGTAAAATATCTCGAGCTCGGGCAGGACCGATACCAAAAATATACGTCAAGCCAACATCTACACGTTTTCCGATCGGAAGTTCTACACCTGCAATTCTAGCCATCGCTTCTATTCCTTGGTTAAAGGCAGTTTCTAATACTGCTTATGAAACAAAACATTAGCCTTGACGTTGCTTATGCCGAGGATTGACACATAACACTCGAATGACACCTTTTCGGCGAATGACGCTGCACTTAGCACATATTGGTTTCACTGATGCTTGAACTTTCACAATTTCACCCTCTATTTAAACCGATAAGTAATTCGGCCCCGTGTAAGATCATAAGGAGAAAGTTCCACGGTCACTTTATCACCTGGTAAAATTCTAATGAAATGCATGCGCATTTTCCCAGAAATATGGGCCAACAATTTATGCCCATTCTCTAGTTGGACACGAAACATGGCATTAGGCAACGTTTCAGTAACCGCTCCTTGGACCTCAATGATGTCTTCTTTCCCCATTAGGAAATTACCAATTGTCCTCTCTAGACACAAGCCGTAAGAACGCGTGGAGGCCCATTTGGCTCAATGCTAACAGTATGTTCAAAATGAGCAGAGAGCGAGCCGTCACTGGTCACGGCTGTCCACCCATCCTCCAGGACTTTCACTCCAACTCCTCCCATATTAACCATTGGTTCGATCGCAAGAGCCATCCCAGGCTTTAATCGTGGTCCTTGGCCTGGTTTCCCATAATTTGGCACTTGCGGCTCTTCATGTAATTGACGACCAATGCCATGCCCCACAAAGTCACGAACAACGGAAAAACCATGCTCTTCGACATGAATTTGAATAGCCGAAGAAATATCTGACAATCGTTTCCCCACCACAGCCTGTTCCAAACCTTTGGATAACGCATCTTTCGTGACCTGGATCAACTTACCAATTGCTGGCTGGACTTCCCCCACGGGAACAGTGACAGCACCATCTCCATAAAACCCCTCAACAATAGCTCCAACATCCAACCCAATGATATCTCCATCTTTCAGAACCCGTTTGGACGGGATACCATGAACGACTTCTTCATTGAGTGACGCACACAGGCTTTTGGGATAATTTCGATAGCCCTTAAATGCTGGGATTGCGCCGTGATCGCGAATATAGGTTTCCGTTAACACATCTAAATCTAAAGTGGTCATACCCGGTTTAAGTTCTCGAATCAATATTTGGTGACATTCTGCGACAATTTGACTAGCTCGAGAAATGAGTTCAATCTCTTCAAGCGTTTTAAGGATAATCATTCTACTCTTGGCTTAGCCAAAAGAGCTACTAACCGATCCTGCACAGTAGGCACTGAGCCCGCGCCGTCTAATTCGCGAAGAATATTTCTGATTTTATAATACTCAATTAATGGCGCTGTTTGATCCTGATAAACGGCTAAACGTGATGCAATTGTTTCAGGTTTATCATCATTTCTTTGAACGAGATCTTTCCCACACGAATCACAGACACCTTCTAATTTTGGGGGAACGAATTCAACATGATACACCGCTTTACATTCTGGACAGCTGCGTCGACCACTGATTCGCCTAACAATCTCATCATTTGATAAAGAAAAATAGACGACGTGATCCAAGGTTTTTCCCGTCGTAGACAAATAGGTCGATAGCTGATCAGCCTGCGCCACCGTTCGAGGAAATCCGTCAAGAAGAAAGCCTTTTTGGCATGCCGTCGATTCTAGTTTTTCCTCGACCAACCCAATCACCACCGAATCCGGAACTAATTCTCCTCTGTTCATATATCCTTTTGCTTCTTTACCCAAAGACGTTTCTTTGGCCACGCTTTCACGAAGCAAATCCCCTGTTGACAATTTAGGAATCTCATATTTCTGCGCAATAAAATCTGCTTGCGTACCCTTACCAACTCCGGGAGGACCAAGAAAAATGACTCTCATACGGCTAGCCACTTCTTCCCTTCAATGACCCTTTTCCAAGGAACCCATCATAATTTCGCATGAGCATATGATTTTCAATTTGCTGAGCTGTATCAAGACCAACGCCAATGACAATCAGTAACGAGGTTCCGCCAAAGTAAAACGGCATATTCAGCTTGTAAATTAGCAATTCAGGAATCACGCACACAATTGCCAGATAGATTGCTCCAGCAAATGTAATTCTTGTTAAAACTTTATATATAAAATCAGCAGTTTTTTGCCCTGGCCGAATACCAGGAATAAAACCACCATATTTCTTCATATTATCCGCCATGTCCACTGGGTTTAATACGACCGCTGTATAAAAAAAGCAAAAGAAAATAATAAGGCCCACATACATCATGGTGTACAACAAGGATCCTGGAGCTAACTGCGCCCCAAAGTCTTGCACCCACGGCACTTGAATAAAACTCGTAATGGTTGCCGGAAAAGCAATAATTGACGAGGCAAAAATTGGCGGGATAACCCCCGCTGTATTAATTTTCAAAGGAATATGAGTATTTTGCCCCCCATAGACTCGACGCCCAACCACTCGCTTTGCATATTGTACAGAAATTTTTCGTCTCCCACTTTCTAAAAAAACAATGGCCCCCATCACGGCTAGCATGACCACACCAAGCATGATCAGCAGCAAGAGACTAATTTGACCAACTTTATATAATTCAAAAGTTTGAACAATGGCACCAGGAAGACTCGCAACAATCCCCGAAAAAATAATTAGGGAAATACCATTCCCGACCCCACGCTCAGTGATTTGTTCACCTAGCCACATGAGGAACGCCGTTCCTGCAACAAGCGTAATCACTGTCATGAATCGAAAATCCCATCCAGGGTCCAACACAAAAGCCCCATCATTCATTCCCTCAAGCCCAAGGGCAATACCAAAACCTTGGATAAAGGCAATACCGATTGTTCCATAGCGGGTATATTGAATAATCGTTTTTCGGCCTCGTTCACCCTCCTTTGCTAATTTCGAGAGATGCGGGACAACAACGGTAAGGAGTTGAAGAATAATCGAAGCACTGATATAGGGCATAATGCCCAATGCAAAAATAGTTAGCCTTGATAATGCCCCTCCAGAAAAAATATCCAGGAACCCCATGAGGGCTCCGCCACGCTCTGTCAGAAACTTAAATAATTCCTCGTTATTGATTCCTGGAGTCGGAATATGCGCCCCAACCCGATAAACAGCTAACATAGCCAGAGTAAAAAGAACCCGGCTACGTAACTCAGGAATTTTGAAAATATTTTGAAGGCTCGTAACAAGCCGTTCAAGCACGGCCAATCACCTTGACTTGCCCACCCGCATCTTCAATTTTCTGTTTAGCTGAGGCGCTAAATTTATGCGCTTCAACCACAACAGGGCGGCTAATATCGCCTTCTCCAAGAATTTTAATTCGAGGATTACGCCCTTTCAGAAGACCTAATTCTCGAAAAACAGACGGGTTGAAATCGGCAGAACTTTCTTGAGCTGAAAGAGCCTGAATATTTATCACGGTATATTCGACTCGAAACGTATTCGTAAAACCTCGCTTTGGCAGGCGACGAGCTAAGGGCATTTGCCCACCTTCAAAACCAATCTGATTAGCCCGACCAGAACGAGCCAATAAGCCCTTGTGTCCTTTCCCAGAAGTCTTCCCTAAACCAGACGCATGCCCACGACCAAGACGCTTCTTTTTTGTTTTAGAACCAGGAGATGGATGTAAATCATGGAGCTTCATGAGCCTGAAACCTCAACAAGATGTCGCACTTTATTCACTAATCCTCGTACCTGCGGTGTATCTGGCCTAGAAACCGTTTGGCCTATTTTTCTTAAACCTAACCCCCTCAAGACAAGTCGCATTTTTTTCGGATGACCAATTTGACTCCGTTTTAATCTGATTGATAACTGGGATGGCGTGGTCATAATCGCTCTCGTACCTCACAACTTCTTTAACAAGGGTTATTCATCTACACTAATAGCGGCTTGTCTCATAGCTCTTACTTCTTGAGGGTCACGAAGTTGTCGCAAGCCCTGAATCGTAGCCCTTACAGCATTAAAAGGATTCCCTCTTCCCAATGTTTTTGCCACAACATTTTTTGTACCTGCTACCTCCAAGAGAGTCCGAACTGCACCCCCTGCAATAATGCCAGTTCCCTGCTTAGCAGGCCTTAATAAAATATGCTCTCCTCCAAATCGTCCATGCACTTCATGGGGAATGGAATTGTATTTCAAGGGAATTCTAATAAGATTTTTCTTCGCATGCTCTACGGCTTTAGCAATAGCAGATGGAACTTCAGCTGCCTTACCTTTTCCAACACCCACCCAACCTTCTCCATCACCAACAACAACTAGAGCCGAGAAAGAAAACCGCTTACCACCCTTGACAACTTTGGCAACACGATTTATCACCACTGGTTTATCTTTTAAATTGAGCTCATCAACATTAACCCTCACAGTCGTGAATCCTTCCCTTCCTCAAAATTTGGGAATAGGCCCCATTAAAATTTTAGTCCGGCCGAACGTGCTGCATCAGCCAAAGCCTTGACTCGACCATGGTACAATCTTCCTCCACGGTCAAAAACCACCAATTCAACAGGAATGGCCTTTGCCCGTTCAGCGATAGTTTCTCCTACGATCTTTGCCGCTTCCACGCTCCCACCGGACTTTATTCGAGCTCTTAATCCAGATTCACACGTTGACGCCGACACAAGCGTGCGCCCATCGATATCATCAATAATTTGAGCATAGATATGGGCATTGCTCCGAAAGACACTTAACCGAGGACGAGAAGATAACCCCACAATACGAAGACGAACCCTTCGACTCCGCTTACCTAACCGTTTTCGTTTTTCCAAAATATTCACGTGTATATCCTATTTTTTACCAGCCTTGCCAGCCTTTTTCCGAAGTACCTCACCAGCATACTTAATACCCTTGTGCTTATATACATCAGGTATTTTCATTTCTCGAATTTGTGCTGCAAATTGCGAGACCACCCGCTTATCAATACCCTTAAGAGAAATTAACGTTTGCTTGTCGACTGAAGCCTTGACCCCCTGAGGTAGTTTTAAAGAAACAGGATGAGCATACCCAACAGTAAAGCTCAAATCATCACCCTGAATTTGGGCTCGATAACCCACACCCATGACTTCTAAATCCCTCTGATACCCATCCTTGACGCCAGTAATTTGGTTGGAAATTTCTGCTCTTGTGAGGCCATGCATGGCTCGCAACTTCACCGAATCATCAGCTCGAGTAAGAGATACCACACCACTTTCAACTTGAGCTTGAATTCCAGGAGACAAGGACCACTCCAACTGCCCCAATGGGCCCTTCACAAACACCTGCGTATCATGCACTTTAACTTCTACACCAGATGGTATCGGTATCGGTTTTCTTCCAATCCTAGACATGATTATCCTATTGATTAAAGCTAAACAATTTACCAATCAATGAAACAACTACCATACGTGACACAAAATCTCACCACCAACTTCCATCGTTCGGCATTGCTCATCTGTCAACAAACCACGGTCAGTCGTGAGAATAGCTACTCCCAAACCTTTCATAACCCGCGGCACTTCATTTTTAGCAGCATATACACGACAACCAGGTTTACTGATTCGCTTAATACCAGTAATAAACGATTTCTTTTGACGCCCAGGCTCGTACCGTAACGCTACCTGTAGAGTTGGATGCGCCTCGGTAGTTATTGATTCGAAATCCCGAATAAATCCTTCTTCTTTAAAGATTCGAAGAATTTCACCCTTTACTCGAGAGGCAGGAATCTTTACCAAATCATGGCCACGCTTGCCGGCGTTTTGGATTCGAACAAATAAATCCGCAATCGGATCAGTCATCGACATGAGACAAAACCTCTTTTAAATAACATGGCATTTAAAAAATTCAAAGAATTACTCATAAGTGCTACCAACTGGACTTCGTTACACCTGGAATATCTCCGCGCAGACTGAGAAAACGGAAACAAATACGACACATACGAAACCGTCTCAAAAAACCCCTAACGCGGCCGCAACATGGGCAACGGTTATATTGACGGCAAGGGAACTTTGGCTCACGCTTTGCCTTATTTTTAAGTGCTAACCTTGACACCGAAACTCCTTTCCCTTTCCTAGGATGCGCGGAAAGGCATCCCTAAATGAGCCAACAAAGCCTTGGCTTCGTCATTCCGCTTAGCTGACGTCACAAAGGTAATATCCATCCCATGAATGGAAGCAATGTCATCATACTTAATTTCAGGAAACGTCAATTGCTCTTTCAAACCTAAGGTGTAATTGCCGCGACCATCAAAAGCTTTCGGCGAGATACCTCGAAAATCTCGTATACGAGGTAATGCCACCGCCACCAATCTATCCATAAATTCATGCATCACTGCGCCCCTCAAGGTCACCTTCACCCCAATAGGAACGCCTTCTCGTAATTTAAACCCTGCAATCGCCTTTTTAGCTCTTGTCAGAACAGGCTTTTGACCAGTAATTTGCTCTAATTCCCCAGCTGCACTCTCTAAAAGCTTGACGTTCTGAACAGCTTCCCCCATCCCAACATTTAACACAATTCTCTCAACTCGAGGAACTTGCATAGGGTTCTTATAGCCAAACTCCTTCATCATAGCTGGCAAGACTTTTTCACGGAATAGCACCTTCAGTCGGGGAACATAATTCGCCGGTGCAACAGTAGAAGATGAGATCTTCTTTCCTTTGGATTTTCCAGATTCTTTTGGTGCAGCTTGTGACTTCATTAGCTTTTATCCAATACTTCCGTTGGAGCCTTTTGATATACGCGAACCTTTCGTCCGTCTTCAAAGGTTTTCATCCTCAAACGTGAAGGCTTTTGGACCGATTCACAATATGCCATAACATTAGAAATGGCTATCGAACCCTCTCTTTCCAGAATCCCACCTTGCTTATTTTTAGCGTTAGGCTTGGTATGGCGCTTAAGAATGCTTAGCTTTTCAACGGTTACACGTTCATTTTTGGTGAGTACCTCTAGAACTTTTCCAGTCTTTCCTCGCTCTTTCCCAGCAATCACCATCACCATATCGCCCTTTTTAATTTTGAATTTTCCAGCCATACCTATTCTCCTAAATGACCTCAGGAGCCAGCGAGATTATTTTCATATATTTCTTCTTGCGAAGCTCTCTTGCCACTGGCCCAAAAATGCGAGTACCTACTGGATCCCCTTGAGCATTCACCAGAACGCAAGCATTTCGATCAAATTTAATATGAGATCCATCATCACGACGGGAGCCCTTTTTTGTTCTGACTATGACTGCCTTCATCACATCACCTTTTTTAACAGAAGCCCTGGGAATAGCCTCACGAACTGAAACAACGATCAAATCACCCAGGGACCCATAACGACGCTTTGTTCCACCTAGGACATGAAAGCACCGAACGCTTTTCGCACCAGAATTGTCTGCAACATCAAGATATGTATAATTTTGAATCATGACGGATCTCTAAATTTTAACTAAATAATTTGAGGAGAACTTAGGCGGCCGATTTTTTTCCATAAACCCCAGCCACCCGCCAACACTTATCCTTGCTAATGGGGCGTGAATACACAATTTTTACCTGATCGCCTATTTGACATTGGTTTTGGCCATCATGGACTTTCATTTTTGTTTTTCGCCTAAGCACCTTCCCATAGACCGAATGGCGCTCAATTCGAATGACCTCCACCACTACCGTCTTTTCCATTTTATTACTGATAACTTTTCCGAAAAGCGCACGCGAGACAGGTCTTGTTTGTGTCATAAATTAGAGACTTTCCTGGAAATACATCATGCCCGTTTCAATCCTTTTGACGGAGAACCGTACGAACCCTTGCAATATTACGCCTTGTCTCTCGAATTTTCATTGGATTTTCAATACGACCCATGGCCTGTTGACTACGAAAGTGAAATAACTCCTGCTTCAGCTGGCCAACCTTTTCAATGAGCTCCGATTTTTCCAAGTTTTTCAATTGATCTATTTCCATGATGATTACCCTAAACCTATAAAATCGGTATTTCTCCTCGAACAACAAATCTAGTGAGCACCGGAAGCTTATGGCCCGCCAAACGCAAGGCCTCCTCCGCTACCTCTCGAGTAACATCGTCCATTTCAAATAAAATTCGACCGGACTTTACAACAGCTACCCAATACTCAGGGTTACCCTTACCCTTTCCCATGCGGACTTCTGCGGGCTTTTTAGTAATGGGCTTATCAGGAAAAATTCTTGTCCAAATTCTACCGCCACGCTTCACATGGCGCGTCATCGCAATACGAGCAGCTTCAATTTGCCTAGCCGTAATTCGACCCGGCTCTACCGCCTTGAGACCATATTGGCCATGAGAAATCTCACCACCACGGTAAGCTTTTCCCTTCATTCGCCCCTTATGTACCTTACGAAACTTAATGCGTTTCGGCGCTAGCATTATCCTAATTCTCCAAAATAGGGAAACATATGTACTATAAAAATCCCAGAGATGGCTCAGATTTCTCTAAAGATGGAATTTGAGCGTCTCCTTTATAAATCCAGGCCTTCACTCCAATCTGACCCATTGCAGTCTTTGCTTCCGCAAAACCATATTCCACGTCAGCCCTTAAGGTATGAAGCGGAACGCGCCCCTCACGATACCATTCAGTCCTAGCAATTTCATGTCCACCCAAACGACCAGCACAATAGACCTTGATCCCTAACGCACCAAGTCGAAGAGCCGATGCCACACTCCGCTTCAGAGCACGCCGAAAGGACACGCGCTTTTCTAACTGCGTTGCAATATTTTCAGCAACTAATTGAGCATCAATTTCTGGCTTTTTTATTTCTTTAACGGTGACGAAAACTTCATTCCCATATTCTTTTTCAAGTGATGCTTTCAACTTATCGACTTCGGCACCCTTTCGGCCAATGATAATTCCTGGTCGTGCTGTATGAATAATTAACTTCAATTGATTTCCAGAACGCTCAATTTCGACACTGGAAATTCCAGCGTGATATAACCGCTTTTTTACTAATGCTCTTATAGACAAATCCTGGTGCAAAAGCTTTGCGTAATCTTTTTTGGCATACCACCGTGAATGCCATGTTCTTGTGTAGCCTAATCGAAAACCATACGGGTGGGTCTTTTGCCCCATAAATCTCTCTCCCAACCATCCCATCCAGGGATGCCACTCTCACAACAATTAATTAACTGGACTAACCACAATCGTAATATGACTGGTGCGCTTTTTTATCGGACTGGCTCGACCCATAGCACGAGGCTGAAATCTCTTAAGGACTGGACCACCATCAACATATGCCCTTGAAACCCTTAGATTCTCTGGATCCCCTAAATCTTTATGCCCGGCATTTGAGACCGCCGAAAACAACAATTGCTCAACCACTCTCGCAGCCGAACGAGGCGTAAACTTCAAAAGCGCCAAAGCTTCAGCAGCGTTTCTCCCCCTCACCATATCTACCACCAACCTTGCCTTTCGAGGGGCCATCCTTACATGCCGTAGAATTGCTTTTGCTTCAGACATAATTCTCTCTATTCTTTCAATTGCAATAACTTCTAGACCTGAATGACTATTTGACTATTTTAAGGCAACACCTTTTTCGCTTTTTGCCGCGCTGTGCCCCTTAAAAAGCCTTGTTGGAGAAAATTCACCCAATTTATGACCAACCATGTTGTCTGTTACAAATACAGGAATAAATTTTTTTCCATTGTGTACGGCAAACGTCAAGCCAATCATATCTGGTGTGACAGTAGAACGACGAGACCACGTCTTAATAACCCTTGACTCCCTTGACTCCCTCGCCCTCTCAACTTTCTTGAGAAGATGTTCGTCCACAAACGGACCTTTATGAACTGACCTTGGCATCGCCTCCCCCTAATTTATCGAGACTTCTTCTTTCTACTAGCAATGATATACCGTGAGCTTTGATTTCTTGGCTTTCGAGTCTTAAACCCCTTTGCGGGTTGCCCCCAAGGCGACACAGGATGAGGGTTTCCCGCACCAGCTTTTCCCTCGCCTCCCCCATGGGGATGATCCACCGGATTCATGACCACACCTCGCACATGAGGCTTCTTTCCCTTCCAACGAGAACGGCCCGCCTTGCCAACTGTGACATTTCCATGATCAAGATTTCCTACTTGACCTACAGTTGCCATACAGGTCCCCAAAATTTTTCTCATTTCCCCGGATGCCAAACGGATCTGAACGTAGCCTTGATCTCTACCCATAACTTGAGCGGAAGCACCCGCACTTCTTGCCAATTGAGCACCCTTCCCAGGCTTCAATTCAATATTATGAATAACGATACCTAATGGCATTTCCATAAGCGGCAAAGCATTCCCCACCCTTACCTCGCTCTGAGTACCTGATTTCACCAAATTTCCAACCCCTAAGCCATGAGGAGCTAAAATATATCTCTTTTCCCCATCAACATAATGAAGCAAGGCAATACGAGCCGTTCGATTCGGATCATATTCAATACTAGCCACTTTAGCCGGAATACCAACTTTATCTCTCCTAAAATCAATCTTTCTGTATTGGCGCTTATGACCACCACCTCTAAAACGCACTGTAATCCGACCTGAATTATTCCTTCCACCAGACGGAGAAATTGTCTTTGTCAGACTTTTCTCAGGCCTATTAGGAGACAACCCCTGATTAATCACCGCAGACATTCCCCGACGGCCAGGTGATGTGGGCTTATATTCTTTTACTGGCATAAAAGGCCTTCTTTCCTGAATGCTACAAAAACAACAAAACTAATCTTACTAGGCGGTCTCATACAGCTCTATCTTCTCACCATTCTTAAGAGTCACAAACGCTTTGCGCCAATCTGATCTCTTCCCCAAGTATCGCCCTTGCCTCTTTTTCTTTCCTCTAACATTCATGACATTTACAGAAGCAACCTTAACACTAAACACTTTTTCCACCGCTCTCTTCACATCAATTCGAGTCGCTCGGCTATCAACAGCAAATGCCACGCTGTTCTTTATTTCACGAATGGCCGTGATTTTCTCAGTCAACAATGGACGAATCAAAACATCATATGGATTCATACTACACCCAACATTCCTGTATTTTCGTCAACTCTCCACGAGAGACGACAAGCTTTTCGCACCACAACAAATCATAAACATTAAGATCCTTGGCATGAAGAACCTTTAGCAATTTCACATTTTTTCCAATTCGAGCAATATCTACAAGGCTTTCCTCAACCACCAACACAATCTTCCCAACAGCACCAACTTGCACAAGCTGCCGAGTAAGTTCCTTCGTCTTCATTTCCGACAAAGTGAGATCAGCTACAATCAAATCCCCAGAGGAAGCCTTTTCGGCCAATGCAGCCCTTAGAGCCGCGCGGTATACTTTTTTTGGCAACTGATAGGAATAAGATCTAGGCTTAGGACCAAAAACTGTTCCACCACTCCGCCAAATAGGAGATCGCACAGAACCAGCCCTAGCCCTCCCAGTATGCTTTTGCTTCCAGGGCTTCTTCCCAGACCCTCGCACTTCCCCTCGGCCCTTTGTTGACGCATTACCTTGTCGAATTGACGCTCTTTGCATGACTACAGCCCTATGAACAAGATGCACATCAACAGAAGCAGCAAACACAGCTTCATTTAACTCCACAGTATCTACCTTCTGCCCCGAGGAATCATACACAGGAATAGCATCCATCTACTTACCCAGCCTTCCTCACGATCACCATCCCGCCAACAGGGCCAGGGATTGATCCAGAAACGAGCAGAATATTTTCCTCTGACCTTACATCAAAGATTCTTAGGCCCTTTACAGTAATTCTCTTACTCCCCATTTGACCGGGCAATGCCTTATTTTTAAACACACGAGAAGGGTAAGAGCATTGACCAATTGCCCCAGGAGCCCGATGAAACATGGAGCCATGAGTAGCCGGACCACCAGCATAATTGTGGCGCTTCATGACTCCCTGGAATCCCTTACCCTTAGACACTCCCTGCACATTCACCTGATCACCCTTGGCAAATAAATCTACGGTAATAAGTGCACCCAACTCCGCATTTCCAGTAGATCGAAATTCTCGCAAATTACGCCAGCGGCGCTCACCTGCCTTCTTCAAATGCCCAACCTGGGGCTTAGTCATTTTTCGCTCTGGTACTTCCTGGAACCCAATCTGAATGGCCCCATACCCATCATGGTTTTTTTCTTTAATTTGAACAACTCCACAAGGCCCAACTTCGACCACAGTAACCGGGACAAGAGACCTCGATTCATCAAAGACCTGAATCATCCCAAGCTTTTTACCCATCAACCCATTAACCATTTACGTTTTACCTATATTTCAAAAGAAATAATGACCAAGAAAAATCAAGATTACAGTTTTATCTCAACATCAACGCCTGCCGCTAAATTCAATTTCATTAAAGCATCCATGGTCTCAGGAGTTGGCTCCATGATATCCAACAAACGCTTATGAGTACGAATCTCAAACTGCTCACGAGATTTCTTATCAACATGAGTTCCACGATTAACCGTATATTTTTCAATTCGAGTGGGCAAAGGAACAGGGCCAGCTATCAGGGCTCCACTACGTCGGACCGTATCCACAATCTCACGCACAGACTGATCCAACACACGGTAATCAAAGCCCTTTAAACGTATTCGAATTCTACGGTCTCGATCCACGAAAAACCTACCCTTCCACTTTCACCGTTAATTTATTGCTTATTCCACAATTTCCGTGACCACGCCCGCGCCCACCGTCCGTCCGCCTTCACGTACCGCAAACCGCACCCCCTGC
>CAKZPV010000046.1 GCA_937139405.1 uncultured Nitrospirota bacterium | reverse complement strand
AGCAATGTCCTCATCGGTGGCCGATTTAAAGCCTGAACCTGGGGTCTTGCCATGGTCAACCTCAAGATCTTGAGGTGCGTCATTTGGTTCACTTCGACCTGAGACTTCTGCTCCAAGTAATAACACTTCGAATTTGACTTTGAGATGTGGTGCAAGTTTTTTGGCCCAGGCCACAGACATCGGAGTCTTACCAGATTCAAGTTTCTGGACGGTCGGCTGGCTAGTATCTACTAAATCAGCGAGTTTCGCCTGCGATAGCTTCGCCGCCTTCCGATATTCTTGCAAATTATTCGCCATCGAATTTGCCGTAGCTATCATCTCAGCGCCGGTCAAATACCTATTTTGAATATTTTCTATTGCAGAATAATTCATTTTGGTTATTATTATGCCATGAAGTTATCAGATCACATCAAAGCCAAAGGGCTCACGGAGGCTGAATTTGGCGCCTTAATCGGCGTCTCTCAGCCCATGGTCAACAAGTACTGCAACGGTAAGGCTGTCCCTCGTCCACCTCGTATCAAAGAAATTGAGCAGGTGTCGGGCGGCGACGTGACGTTTTCCGACTGGTTTAACTCAGAAGATGTGCCCGCATGACCGCCCTCATTTCTTCTGCCCCGGTCTTCTATTCCCGCCAGCAGTCTAATGGCGGCTTGTTCGAAGGATTCCGTTCTTTGTCGGTTTCCAAAATCCACAATCACAACGTTGGTCATGTCTGTTCTCCTGTTTGAGTTCATGCATGACCCTAATTCATGGGTGACTGCGTAATGAGTAAAATTGTTTCCCTATTTGGGGATTTATCTACCCCAGAGAGTGCAGCCCGACATACGAAGTCGATAGCTGAGCAAGTGATGGAGCTGACCAGTCCGGTCCAAGGATCGAAGGCAGCAGCTCAAGCGTACCTGAGCGACAAGTATCAGCTTGGGTCATTTATCAAGAAACTCCTTTCAGATGAGTCAGTGGCGATTGTTGTCGATCGCTACGTGCGCCTGTGCATCGCGTTGGAAGATCAAATCAAAATTCAAGAGCAGAGGTTGGCTGACAAGCGCCGGTTGCTCGAACTTCTAGGGGACCATGATGCGGCTCATCTTGGCGATATTTCAACTGATTTGGAACGAGATCAGATCCACAGCAATGGATTGGCGCACCGCTCGAAACATTAGGTGGTCCAATCGTCAGCGCCGCTATCACAGGGAGGCGCGTCGATGAATATATTTGATCGTATAATTAGCCAGTTTCGAAGCCAATCAATTCAACTTGGTCGACCTGCAAAATCTGAGCATGAATTTGTCACTCGGATGAACACGATGGCCAATATGACCAGTGGCAACGGCTTCATTCAACCATCCAAAAAGGAACGCATAAGCGCTCGCGGCCGCCGGCTTCGTGAACGTGCTGCTAAATGGCGCGCTGGCTTTATCGAATTCCGCAACAAACCCGTCGATCAGAAGTTTCTCAATTCGCATGCACTTCAGATGCATCACCTCAAAGAACTGATTGAGAGACAGCAAACTCATTGAACTTCCACTTTACCGCAACCCAACACAGGAGAATTGAACCATGGGTGAAGTCGTCGGCCTTGAAGGTCACAATGCAGATAACGTTCCTTTTGATGCCAGCAGCGTATTGGAGCTGGTGGACGAAATGGAGCGTGAGCAAGAAAAGATCGATGCTCGCAATGAGAAAGCCAAAGAGGAAAATGCACCTCATCGGGATTCCATTGCTCAACTTCGCAAACAGGCTCGTGACGAGTTCAATGTAGAAGCCTCTGCACTGTCTCTAATCGTCGCCAAGCGCCGTCAGGAGCGTCGGATAAGCCAGAGGGAGCAAAACCTCAAAGAACGTGCTGCTGAGCAGTATGGGCTATTTGGCAAGGAAGGCTGAGCGCAATCATGCTTGCCATGTCTCTTGACCCAGCAACCTTAACAGGAGTCGCCTTCTACCAAACAGATAGGCCGGAGGCGGCTATTATAACGCGTTCAATCAGGCTCACCCCAAAGGTTTCATCAGAAGCCAAGGCCCACGAAGCGGGCCGAAGCCTATTGAAACTGATCAAGGCCAACGGAACCCCTGATTACGTTTGTATTGAGGAAGCTTTCAAACACCCGGCGAAGGGCAAATCGATACACCCTGTTGTTCAGGGGAACATGATTGCCGGTGCTTATATTGGCTTGATCGGGCTTTACAACATTCCCTGCGAGACGGTCACTCCATCAACATGGCGAAGCGCTATCTTTGGAGACGGCCGGCGTAAGGGCTGGGCATCCGCTGATTGGAAGAAAGCAGCCAAAGAACGTTGCAAGCTGTTGGATATCGAGATCCAGAACGCAGACGAAGCCGAGGCGGCATTGATTGCCATCTATGGGGCTCGCTGCAGCAACTTCGCCCAGCAACTCAAATACAACCAAGCAATGAAGGAATCTGCGTGATGGGTGATCCATGTCCTTGCTGTGGTGCGGCAAATGCATTCGATGAACTGCCAGTCGATAAGCTCTTGGAAATCCGCTTACCAAAACGTCAAGCCGATGTGCTGGACAAACTGGTCACTGACTATCCAAGAGGCACAACAACACCAAGTCTTTTGGATTTTGTATATGCCTTTGACAATGTTGAAGGCGACCAGAGGGCAATCAGAAATTGCATTTACAGGCTACGTAAGAGGCTCCCTCGATACGGATGGACCATCACCCGCATGAAGCCAGGCAGGTCTGATGGCGCTCTATACAGCACAGTACAGCAATACCATCTCAAAAGGCTTGAAGCATGAACGCTCTGCCATCCCCCAACACTTTTGAACTTCTGCCCACTGCCACAGAGGCCGAGCAAGCCTTGCTGGGAGGAATATTCCTTCAGAATGATGCATTCCACTTGGTATCTGATTTCCTCGCTCCTGAGCACTTCTATGAGCCGTTAAACAGGCAGATATTCAAGATCATCGGTGACACGATACGGGCGGGCAAGAGAGCAACTCCGATTACGGTCAAGACGTTTCTACCTGCTGATCAAAAGGTAGGGGAGAAAAACATACTGCAATATCTTGCTGCCCTGGTTACTGAGGCAACTACAGTAATCAACATCCCTGATTATGCTCAGGAAATCGTGGTGGCCTATGGTCGGCGGGCATCCATCAGCGCAGCAGAGCAACTCAAAGCAGATTGCTCCAATGGCGATTTCCTTCTGTCCGACGCGCTCTCAGAAGCCCAGTCAGCGCTTACACAGATCGAATTGCAGATGACTGACCAAGATCCCTCAATGACCATGAGTGAGGCTCTGGACGGTCAATTGAGGGCAATTGAACGCGCATATCAAAGCGGTGAACGGGTCGGGACATCAACAGGATTGGAATTCATCGATCGATTGACCGGGGATTGGTTTGACGGTCAACTCATCATTATCGGTGGCGCAACCAAGATGGGTAAGACAGCCCTTGCGATGCAGGCGCTATTTGGAGTGGCCCGCACCAAAAAGGTTCTGTTGTTCTCGCTTGAAATGACACCTCATCAACTGGCTGCCCGTTTGTTGGCTCAAATGGCAAGTGTCCCCACTCACAGACAAAACATCGGTAAGATTTCCGACGCTGAATATGAACTGATGACCGATGCTCGAGATCAGGTTTCGGAAGTCATGCGCAACATCACGATTGTGCGGCAGGAAGTCACCATTGAGAAAATCAACACCATCGCCACCCGGGAGAAGAAGTTAAACGGGGTAGGGCTCATTGCCGTTGATCATATTGGACTGATTGAGCCTGACTTTCATGACAAGCGCAAAGCTGAGTGGGAATTGGGCCAACAGTCGACCAAGATGCTCAAAAAGCTAGCCATGAAACACGAGTGCATCACGCTTGGATTGTCTCAGCTCAAGAAGAATTCCCAACATGTCGGTTTTGGCACTGGCTCATTCGATAACCAGATCAAGTCCGCTTTCATGCGCCCTAAATATTCAGACCTGGTTGGAGCGATAGAAAGGGACGCAGATCACGTGCTAATGCCGTTTCGGCCAGAAGCACGTTTATCCCAGATGGAACCCCAAAAGGCCACTGAGGAGCATCTTCGTTGGGAACAGGTCATGTCTGAGCAACGGGGTAAGGCTCAGATCATTCTTGCTCTATCTCGTGAACGTCAATGGCCGTTAGTTGAGAATGTAGATTGGATCGGCCGGCAAGCTGAATTCCGTAGCATCCCAGCACCAGATCCGGGGTTGGGTATATGAGCGTGCGTCTGATCATAGATGATTGCATAAGCGGTCTGCGCTCTCTTGAGGATGAGTCCGTTGATTGCGTAGTGACATCTCCACCTTATTGGGGTCTTCGAGATTATGGTGTTGATGGTCAGATTGGCCTTGAACTGACGCTGGGCGAGCACCTCGAGGTCATGTGTGCTGTATTTGACGAAGTGAAGCGTGTTCTAAAGCCGTCAGGGACTTGCTGGGTTAATTATGGTGATTGCTACGCCACGTCACCCAATGGGCGCTCAGCAGCCGATACCAAAGAACTGTCAGACGATGACCGCACATTCAGAGACAAGCCATTTTCAACTGTTCAGGGATCAATGAAACCAAAAGATCTTTGCATGGTGCCCAATCGGTTTGCCATTGCGATGCAAGATGCAGGTTGGTGGGTTCGTTCTGAGATTATATGGGCGAAACCCAATCCTATGCCGGAAAGCATCAAAGATCGGCCGGCAGGCGCGCATGAGAAAATCTGGCTGTTCACAAAGTCTCAGAAATACGATTATGACGCCGATGCGGTTCTCCAACCAACGAGTAAAAATACACATGCGAGATTGTCACAAGATGTGATGGCTCAAGTGGGCTCTGATCGTGCCAACGGTGGCAAGAAAACCAACGGTAGAATGAAGGCTGTTGCCCGTAAGCAGAAGAACCTCGACAGACCTAGGCCACATTCGTTTCACAAGGCACGAGTTAAAGATAAAGATAATGATAGTTTCGACAGTGCGTTAGCCTTAACCGTCACAGAACGAAATCTCCGCAACTATGAGCCAGCTCCCGTTGATGTCTGGAACATTCCCACGGCTGCATTCTCAGAGGCTCACTTTGCAACTTTTCCCCCTGCATTGGCTGAGCGATGCATTCTAGCTGGCTGCCCCGAGGGTGGCGTTGTCTTAGATCCATTTGGTGGCGCCGGCACAACAGGCCTGGTTGCTGATCGGTTACAGCGTGATTGCATCCTTATCGAACTCAATCCTGAATATGCAGAGATAGCCGACAAGCGGATCAACAAAGACCGCGGCGCCTTGCTGGATATGATGGAGACCAATTCTCAAGAGGCGATGGAACTATGACCGCCCTCAGCAATCCCTTCATTGATCCCCTTCGCCCCAGGACCCGCAAAGACAAGATGTCAATCGAGGTATTCGAAAATCTCAACGCTGTTGAAGTCGCCAAGCTGATTGATCTGGGTCGCTATGACATTTGGCCACCTGAAATGACCCGCGCCGGTTTCCGATGGTTCTTTAAGGGGGAACGTCGATGACCCCGATAGTAAAAGAGGTCCAGATAGGTGATTGCAGGCTTTTGCTGGGTGATTGTCTCGAGATTATGCCCATGCTTGGCAAAGTTGATGCTGTTGTCACAGACCCTCCGTATGGGATTGGCATAGACGGTCAAAAAGAAAGCCGTCGCGGCAAAAAATCAGATCGTAAGGGGTATGAATTCAAAGGCTGGGATTCAGCGCCACCACCAGAGGCGTGTTTCAAACAGATATTTTCAATGAGTACGCACCAAATAATTTGGGGTGGTAACTATTTTCAAAACCACATTCACGATGTCGGAAGAGGCTGGCTTTTTTGGGACAAAGGGCAACACGGGCTCACTATGAGTGATGGTGAGTTGGCTTACTGTTCAATCCACATGCCCCTTAGGGTTTTCGAGAAAAATAGAGCCGTATTGAAGTCGGACGGAGCCGTTCATCCAACACAAAAACCAGTCGAGCTTATGAAGTGGAGTGTGGGTTTCCTCAACAGCAATGATCTTATTATGGATCCATTCATGGGTAGTGGCACTACAGGCGTAGCATGCGTCAAGACAGGTCGTTCATTCATAGGAATAGAAAAAGACCCCGATTATTTCGAATTGGCCTGTGAGCGTATTCGTGAGGCTTACAATCAGCCCGATATGTTCGTTGAACCTCCAAGACCGGCAATTCAGGAGGGCTTCGATCTATGACTGACTTTACTGTCTACACAGTCCCAACAGGATCCAAGTGGGAAGGGTGGTTCACTCTGGCATGGAGAACAGAGCGCTTTCCTGTCCAATGCGATGATGAACCCAAGCAGTTTGACACCAGGCATCAAGCTTATGTGGCTGCCACCAATGCACTGCTCAATTCAATCAACACAGCCATTACCAGTACTGAAACACAGGCCCTTATTGATCAGGTCTTTGATCCCGACAAGTTCGTGAGGAATGTCGCGGGCAAACAAGTTCAAGTCCAACAGAAGCGGAGCAAATTAGCATGAATGAGATTTTGGAAACCAAGCAGGAAATCACCAATCACGACATGGTGGAAAGCCGTCTATCAATGGCGATGGCCGAGATTGATGCTGATGCGGACGGCGTAAGCTCGCATGTTGAAGGAACATCACCCGGGGCTGTTCAAACGGCTCGACAAAGCCTTGAGAGTTTTGAGGATACCGTTTCATCAGAGCGTTTCATGGCGCGAATGAAGGAAACCCGTGATGCCTATCAAGTCCATCGTCAAAGAGTTGAGGGGGTTATCGAGGTTGCCCAGGATCAGCTCAGCAATATCAACTTGAATATTGAGGCTTGTGACGCCGCATTGGTCAAAGGGTCACCAAAGCCAAGCCAAACAAAAAGGAAATCAAAAGAATCAACCAAACAGGAGACGACCCAATGAGGAAAGTAACCCAAAAACAGGCCCTAGAGTTCATGGGCGATGCGACTGAGTTCAAAGTCCTCAGATGGGGCAAGCTCGCTGTTGCCAGTAAAACCACAGCTGAGAAGCTGAAAGAGCGGATTGAGAACGCCTCGAAGCTCAGGATTGGTGACTTTTTGGGTGATAGTGATGCTCTCATGGTTGAAACCTTGGGTTTTGGAACCATTGTTGCCAGCCCAATGGAAAAGATCGAGGCAAAGCCAAAGCGAAAAGCTAAGCCGAGAAATTGATCGGAGCTCCCATCATTGGCAAGTGCGGCAAGGATATCTCAAAGTAGCGGGATTCGGTATATCGACGCCCGAAATTCCCAACCTTTGTCACCCAATCTCACCAGATCCCGTAAGACAATACTGGGCATTGCTGATGAGCATGGGGAAGATCATGCAATAGCGGTTGTCACTGCCATCACTTCATCACCACACAACGCCTGCGAGCTATACAGCGTTACATTGAAAGCTGTGTCGCTATTCCTAATTGAGGGTGAGTACCGGGGGCAGGATTTCATCATAGCCAAAGAGTATCTGGGAACGCTCGACCTGGCGAAACTCAGGGCAGACACGACGGCTGTCAGATTTGGGCATGCAGCGCTTAGAATGGCCGATCGACTGGTAGCAATGACACAGGGGAATTTGTGGTGACAAAAGCACTTACATTGCAGGAAGCTCGAGAATGGGGTCTTGAGGCAGCCAGAACGTCACTCAGGTTGAATGTGATCACTGGGCCCAAGTCATTTGGTAACAATTGGCCCCCCTATATTCAGGATTGGCTTTCCCGAAACGGCAAGAAGGTTTCATGGTCTGATTACGACATCCAAAACATCAAACCAATCAGAGTTCCACCATCAGCCAGACAGATTGAACGCATGGATCGGTTTTATGCCGTCATGTCCACACAATTGAACGAGAATGAGCGCAAGGAGCTTCATCAGTACTTGGGGTCCAGAACTACAAAACGGCTCTCAGTGGCGACCTATTGCAGAAAAAACGACATCAAGACACATGTTTTCAAAAGACGTATTGATAAGTACTTTCAAAGAATTGCAACAAATGCGACATTTAACCCGCGAATGAATAAAAAAACGACAGTTGCAAACGTCGAAAATACGGGTATTCCAGAGGTAGAATGCGACACTCCTTTGCCAAAAGGGGTCTGGCACTCAGAAATTCAGACATC
>CAKZPV010000045.1 GCA_937139405.1 uncultured Nitrospirota bacterium | reverse complement strand
TGGCTGTAAGCAGCGGCGCCTTCGGGTACCGTGCGAGTGAGAGCAGGGGGCGACCGCGGTCGCCCCCTGCTTTTTTTGTGTTCATTTAGGTCTTAGAATGTAGGAATAAATGAAAATTAATAAAGAAACTACTATGGTATAACCATGAAAAGTTCCATAATTGTTTTGAATTGTTTCAAATGCCTGATACAATCAATCTTTGAGTATAAAGATTTTGGTGTTTCGTACCTGCCAGAATATTATTTGACGTGAATCAATCCCTTGCATCAACAGCTGATGGTCCGTTTGCTGCCCAAGCAGTTTCCTTTGGGCAGATTATCAAAAGTGGCGAAGTCCCTTCAGAATACTTAGAAAGCGATTATATTATGCATCAATTTGTTGAACGGTTGGTGCATTATATTTTGAGTGTGCCTCAAGGATCTTTTGCTATGCCAGAATTGGGTAAGTTATTAGAAATCATGGATCCTACCCATCAGGTTCTTTTTTTTAAGCGCTTGAAGGAGAACAGTCCGAATAGTTTAAAGCAATTTGCACCGCTATATTATGGGTTTATGGCAGAATTTGATTCTCTCCTGTTTACCTGATTTTCTCCAAGATCATAAATAATATTTAGAAAAATGGACCTTGGTCCTAGAAGGTTTACGTCTAACGGTTTATAATTACTGTAGTGAGGCTACACATTTTTTGCGAGGAAGACAGAATGAATTCTACATTACACAGAGCCGTTGCGAGTTTTTACAATCTCATTTATGAAGGCCAGGCGTTTGCGTCTACTATGGGGCGGATTGACCAGGCGGAGCAAGATCGGTATTTAGGGCGCGTGGAAGGACTTAATTGGGTGCTGGATCGATGTCAAGAATTAGAGGATGTTGATATGAACTTGACCACGGCTTCCTTGCAAAAACTTTTAGGAGATGTGAAGTCCGATCTAGAGCACGAGCTCTCCATCCAACGTCGAGAGAAGGGAAGAAGAGCAGATGGCCGCGAAGAAGCGCTATTATTCGTTGGCGACTATCTGGCTAGCCTTATGACTGCTACAGAAATTGAATCAGCAAAAAGCCCGGTCTAATTAATCTCACGAATATCTGGGCCATGGTCTATGGTCCAGATAATTCCCAATTAATCTTTCCCGAACATGGGTTTTACAAAAAAGAATATGATCCGTGAATGGATTGTGCTAGCGCTCTGTCTCGGATTGGGAGCGCATGTTGCACTCGGTTTCCTCTTGCATGGAAGTTTAGATTGGCCAACAGAATCCTATGGGTTTTATGGGATTGTTTTTGGGGTAGTGATTTATATGGTGGTACAAGTGAGTCGGTCTGTATGGTGGGTATGGAAGGGAAAACCAAAGTTGTAAGAGTTTTCCATTTATTGATTGCCTGCAGCGTATGATTTTCTCATGTTCGAAAGTTAAGTGAAAAGATCTAAGAAAGATCCGACTTTCCTACTACAATACCTTCCTCAATGAGCATAATAGGAATTTGATCTCGTATGGGGTAGACCACGGTCTCATCATTTCGAAGGAGGCCTCCATCAATTTTTTCTGCGACCGATTGCCCACCTTTTGTCTTGAGTTCTCCTTTTTCAATTCGTTGATTCAATTTCTCGACTAAGCTTGGCTCTAACAGACGAATATTCTGTTTGGTTTCAGGACAGCAAAGTATAGCGAGCAAATCCGAGGCTATCATTCCTTTGTCATGAGGTATGGTATCAGTTTTCACCAAAAGACTCCTTTCCATAGTCGTCAGTGCATATACATAGGCAATGTATCACTACCTCTGCAATGAGGCAATATGAGACAGGATTTTCAATGTGCGGTCATGGAGAAATACCCGATATTGAAACAGGAGTGATGCGAAAAAGGCGCTGCTTTGATAGACTAGTAATACTATACAATATAGCCCCTCATGAGTTCATTCTCTTTACATAATTTTCAACGCTACTTTCTCACGGGCCTATTTATTATTGTTCCAGCCTGGGGAACGGTGCTGATTCTCTACACGCTCTTTGAATTCTTAGAGCATATGACAGTTGATCTCGTCTGGGCGTTATACGGAACTACAATTCCTGGCTCTGGTATCACATTTTTCTGTTTGCTCGTTCTATGGGTCGGAATGGGAACTACTTATCTCATTGGGCAACGGATTCATCAAAAATTTGAGTCTTCACTGGAACAAATACCCTTTGTGCGAAGTATTTATCATACCTTGAAAAGCATGGCGGATGTTCTGAAGTTTCAAGAACGCTTTGGACAGAGTAAGGTCGTGGCCTTTCCCTTTCCTCGAGATGGTTTGTGGGCACTTGGGTTTGATATGGGCTTGCCACCATCTAGATTGCAAATCTCTTCAGATGGGCAATTGGTCATGGTCTTTGTCCCAACGGCGATTCATCCCTTTACCGGATATCTGGCCTTTGTTCCCGAAGATCGAGTGAATCGGATTCAATTACGTCCCGAAGAAGCCATGAAAATGGAATTTTCCGCTGGCCTCTATCGTCCGCCATCCGGGTGGCTCACGCCAGCTAGATTGCCCCTTATCCCTTAGAATTAGTCAAAACATTATGAGCCAACAAGCAAACGTTGCCATTAGGCGTGCGACTACAGCCGATGCCGAAATAATTAGTGTCTTTAATTCTGCCTTAGCAAGAGAAACAGAAGCACGTATGCTTGATAGTTCTCTTTTGCAGGCAGGAGTGAGGTCCATTCTAAATGATCCTAGTAAAGGTTGGTATGCAGTAGCGGTAGATGTCTCTGATATGAGACCAACAACAATTATTGGGCAAATCCTTATTACCTTTGAGTGGAGCGATTGGCGGAATGGACAATTCTGGTGGTTGCAAAGTCTCTATGTTCATCACCTGTATCGTCAGCAGGGTGTCTTTCGTCAGCTTTATGAATACGTGTGCATGCAAGCTCAGGCGAGTTCTGAAAAAGTTTGTGGGTTTCGTTTATATGTTGAGCGGGAGAATCACCAAGCTCATCAAGCCTATGCTCATATCGGATTTCAAGAAACTACGTATCAAATGCACGAAATCGACTTTTCTAAAACGCATGTATGTTCTCCTTCTTCAGCTTCCTGAAGCACCACAAAGGCTTTACTGACCCATTTCTCAAAAATGAAAGTTCACGGTATAGACATGGGCTGTGATTTCTCTAGGCCCATAACCTTCTTCCTAAGTGTTGCGATTTTCAGTTCGTGTGGATTCTCAATGAGTTGGGCAGAAGCATTATTGCAAGCTCCTCTTACAAAAATTCGTCCGCATATTCAAGATCTTGGGATAACAATCGGTCAATACGAATCTGGTGAATGGAATGCCATCACCGATGTTTCTGGGGTGAAAGTAGGGCATGTCACTATTAAGGAAGGACAAGGAACGTTACAGCCTGGCCATGGGCCGGTTCGAACGGGAGCCACCGTGATCATTCCTCGAGACGATGTGTGGCATCACAAGGTTCCAGCAGGGGGTTTCGTTTTAAATGGCACGGGTGAAATGACCGGTTTGGCCTGGATCGCGGAAGCAGGATTTTTAGAATACCCCATTGCCCTGACCAATACACTGAATGTTCCGCGAGTTGCCGATGGAGTAATGAGTTGGATGATTCAGCAATATCCAGACATTGGCATAAGTGATGACACGCTCACCCCGGTAGTCGCAGAATGTGATGATAGCCGATTAAATGATAGTCAAGGTCGACATGTTTCGCCTGAAGAAGTTGTCCAGGCGTTGGAAGATGCAGCCATTGGCCCTGTTCAAGAAGGGTCTGTTGGGGCAGGCACAGGAATGGTATCCTATCAATTCAAAGGTGGAATTGGAACAGCTTCACGGGTTCTTCCATCTGAAAAAGGAGGCTATAGAGTTGGTGTATTGGTCAACGCCAATCATGGGCGTCGCCATGAATTTACTATGGTAGGAGTCCCTATTGGCCGGTTATATACAGATGAAGAAAAAGCTGTGGCTAAAAAAATAGACGCGGTATCTCCTCCTTTGTTCCATTCAAAAACTTTTCATCCTCAAGAACGGCAGGATAGTGGTTCAATTATTATTATTGTGGCAACTGACGCGCCTTTGGATGCACGGCAACTTTCACGGCTCTCTAAGCGGGCGACAATTGGTTTAGCTAGGACAGGATCAATCTCGCATCATGGGAGCGGAGATTTTGTGTTGGCGTTTTCTACAGGGAATAGCATTCCACATTATCCAAGAGATCCCACCTTTGTGATGACGCATATCGCTGATACTCATCTCAATCCTCTCTTTCAGGCAACGGTAGAGGCAACGGAAGAGGCGATTTTGAATGCGTTATTGCAAGCCACAACGGTCACGGGACGAGATGGGCGACGATTCGAGGCCATTTCGATCGAAGAGGTCCGTTCCATTCTTGCAACGTACCCGTCACCATATCGCTAATCCACAATGTTTCAAGATTTATAGAACAGCTTTTGATCGTTGTTGTGTGATAAGGAATGATATAAATTAATGCAATGTCAAGTAGCGGTCTCTCAAGATTCAAATCATCTACAGGCGGCACAAGTCGTTTCGCGATCAGTTCATGACGCATTTGGTGGAAAAGGCTGTGATCTTGCCTGTGTCTTTTTCTCTCCTCATTTTTCAGAAGATCTGCCCTCCTTGCTTGAAATCATTCATCAGAAACTGAGCCCAAAAGTCTTGATTGGTTGTATGGGTGCAGGAGTGATTGGTGGGACACAAGAAATTGAGGAGCATCCAGGTCTCGTACTCTGGGGTCTTAGCCATTCCAGCATGCAGGTCACGCCTTTTCATCTGACTCCTCAAAAAAATGGAGAGGATATTTCGTTACAAGGCTGGCCAGACATGTTAGAAAAACAACAGGCTACTCAAACCTTTCTCCTCTTTGCGGACCCATTTTCAACTCCGATAGACGCGTTATTTACTTTCTTGGATCACCATGCTCCTGGTTCGTTAGCTATCGGAGGAATCGCTAGTGGCGGCATGAGTGAGGGGGAATCTCGTTTAGTGCTAGACGAAAAAATTATTGAGTCAGGGGTTGTGGGTGTAGCGATGCAGGGAGGTATAGAATTACGAACGGTTGTGTCGCAGGGGTGTCAACCAATTGGGGAACGGTATGTGGTCACGAAGGTTGATCGAAACATCATTCAGGAACTTGGGGGGATCCCTCCCTTGGATCGCTTGGAAACCACATTAAAAGACTTGGGGGAAACCGAACGACAGCAAGCGGCGAATGGATTACAGGTTGGAATTGCGATGGACGAACATCGTGCGGAATTTCGGCAAGGAGATTTTTTGATTCGTGGATTACTAGGAGCGGATCGGGAATCTGGGTATCTGGCTAGCGCCGATTTTATTCAGGAAGGACAAACTATTCAGTTTCATATTCGTGATGCTCATGCAGCTGGAGCGGATTTATACGGCCTACTCTCTCAGGAACGTATGGCACTTCCGAACAGTTCCCTTAAAGGCGCGTTGCTTTTTAGCTGTAACGGTCGTGGCCAGCAGTTTTTTCAGATGCCGCATCACGATATCGCAGCTGTCCATCAATATTTGAGTGTCGTCCCCGTCGCCGGGTTTTTTGCGGGTGGCGAAATTGGGCCAGTTGGCGGGAAGAACTTTTTACATGGCTATACGGCTAGTATAGCCCTGTTCTATGATAGCCCTGCCTGAGACCGACATTGAATTGACCTCGGAGAGGTTTACGACAAACTATAACCATCGGAGAGTTCATTATGAAGAAAAGGATTATGCGATCATCTCTTTTTTTGTTTTCCTTGCCGTCCAAGAATTTCATTTTTCTACTCCTGTTAGGAATATTTCTGTTTCCACTTGTCGGTCATGCCAAAGAAGCCATGGTGAAAACATCTTCAGGCTTGCAATATGCCGATCTAGTCGTGGGTCAGGGACGTGAGGCTCATGCGGGGGAAATGGCCACAGTGCATTATACGGGGACGTTGGTGGACGGAACCAAGTTTGATAGTTCAAAAGACCGCAATAAGCCATTCTCCTTTAAGCTTGGTGCGGGGCAAGTGATAAAAGGGTGGGATGAAGGCGTGGAAGGTATGAACATTGGTGGGACTCGCAAACTCGTGATTCCATCACAGCTAGGGTATGGATCCAGAGGTGCGGGGTCGGCTATCCCACCGAATGCCACCTTGGTTTTTATTGTTGAACTTCTTGATCTGCGCTAATGAACGAAACACCGCTTACCCAAACACATCGTGCGCATAAAGCGAAGTTGGTGGACTTTGCTGGATGGCTGATGCCCATGCAATATACCGGTGTGTTGGATGAATATCATGCTGTTCGTAAGGGAGCTGGCTTGTTTGATGTCAGTCATATGGGGCGGCTTAAGGTCACAGGTGCCCAGGCAGAAGATTTTTTGCAATGGATAAGTACCAATGATGTTAGTCGACTTGCCTTAGGACAAGCTCAATACAGTATGGTTTGCCAGGAGTCGGGAGGGATTCTTGATGATATTTTTATTTATAAAACTGGCGAAACTGAGTTCTTGGTCTGTGTCAATGCCTCAAATCGAATGAAGATACTTGAATGGTTTCAGACGCATCAGCAAGCAAAATTTCATCAAGTCTTTATTCGAGATCAATCAGCAGAATTAGCGCAATTGGCCATTCAAGGTCCGTCATCACAGTCCTTGCTCAAAAAAGTGCTTGGATCAGTAGTAGACATACTCAAGCCGCGGCAGTGTCTTCCTATTCAAGCCAATGAATTTTCAGGTCTTCTGAGCCGTACAGGATATACCGGGGAAATAGGCTATGAATGGTACCTTCCCGCAGGAGAAGCTCAATTGGCTTGGACGCAATTGTTACAAGCTGGTGAAGACGATCAGATTAAGCCGGCTGGACTTGGTGCAAGGGATTTACTTCGGCTAGACGTAGGTTATTTGCTCTATGGTAATGATATGGATGAACAGACCTCACCGTTGGAGGCCGGAGCTGAATGGGTGGTGGGTTGGAATAAAGGTTTATTCCAAGGACAACCGGCTCTTCTAAAACAAAAAGAGCGAGGCGTGACACAAAAGCTTGTTGGTTTCGAAATGCTGGAAAGAGGAGTCCCTAGGCATGATATGGAAATTCTGAAGAACGGAGAGAAAGTTGGACACGTCACCAGTGGAAACTTTTCTCCGATTTTGCAGAAAGGTATAGGATTGGGAGCGCTTCCTCCGGCATTAGGCGAGGAAGGGGTCTTGTTAGAAATCAATATTCGAGGGAAATCTGTACCAGCTAAAGTCGCCAAGCTGCCATTCTATAAAAGACGAAAAGCTTAGTTCCTGTCAAAAATGAGAGCATGATCAGTGAAAGAAGAAACGCTAGTATCTACGAAGCAAATTTATTCTGGAAAATTTTTAAAATTCCAGGTGGATACGGTCGCATTACCGAATGGTCGAACCACCGAATTAGAAATACTTCGGCATCCTGGTGCATCCGCGGTTGTACCGCTCAAAGAGGATGGAAGGGTGATTCTTATCCGACAACTTCGACATGCGACGGGTGGGTTTATCTATGAAATTCCAGCTGGGAAATTGGACCCACAAGAAGACCCTCGAGATTGTGCAGCTCGGGAGCTAGAAGAAGAAACCGGATATCGTGTAGGTCACCTGGAATTGTTGACGAGTATTTGGACGGCCCCAGGATTCACGGATGAAGTTATTCATATTTATCAAGGAACAAAACTTGACCCTGGAAAACAGCAATTGGATCAGGATGAAATTCTAGAAATTGTGGAATGGCCATTGGAGGATGCAATAGCTAGAATTCAGGATGGCACCATTCGAGATGCAAAGACCATCATTGGCCTTCAAATGGTTGCGAGGAACGCAGAATACAATAATGCGTAGGCAAGATTTTTATGCGACTTCTTCGAAAGGAGAGGTTTCTAGGTTATCAAGCACACTTATTAAGGGCCGAGAGAGTTCATCCCGATAGGTCGTTGTAAGCTCAACATGCCCTAAATGAGGGGTTGGACGTTGATGGCGACTTTCAGAGCGAAAGCTATGTTCCAACCCTAGTCGGTTCAAGAGATAGTGCGCCAATTCAATTCTGGAAACGGCGCGTGTGGCTGCAATATGGCGAAGGCCAGTCTCTCTGCTCTTTGCAAGTTGCATGACTCTTCTAGCTAAATCCTCGACCCAAATCGCTGAACGGTATTCGTCTTCGACAATGGTGATAGGCAGGCGGTGTTGCTTGCGGTATCGGAGCCAGTCGAAATGACCGGCGCGTCTATTCGGCGAGGTGCCGATAGTCAATCCCGTTCGGATCACCAACGATTGCGGTCTTTCCAAGACCATTTGCTCTGCTTCTACACGAGTTCTTCCATACACACTAATTGGGCATGGCGGGGAGTCTTCGTTGTATATGCCATCTCCACCAAAAACATGATCCGATGAAACATAAACCATCCGTACTGTTGCAGGTAGAGCCTTTAATGCTCGGTTGAGATGTCCCACGTTGATTGCATGTGCCCACTCCGGATCGGCTTCGCATTTCGGCACGTCACACACCGCATGGCAATAAAGCAGGATTTCTGGTTGGTACTGAGCAACGATGCTTTTGATCCACTCAGGATCTTCTAAGTTGAGTGTCAACCAAGCTTGTACAGCATGTGCAGTATTTCTAGGAGAAGTAAAGGGTATGAGATATTCCGGAAAAGTCTTTGCGAGATTAAATCCTAAAATGGAGGTCGCGCCAAAAAGTAGAATGGGAGGATTCATGTGGGTTGATGTGGCAACATTGGAATTGAGAAGAAATACTAATGTTCTGTCATGAACCAACCGGCGACAGAAAGGCGCTTATGATCTTTTGCCAATGTATCGACACGACAAACACGATGAAATTGAGGAACAGTGAATATCACCAATGAGCCAGGTGAGGGTGTAATGCATTGGCTCACTTCCAAATGTTTCTTCCCATTCGGGCCTGTGGTTGCTTTATAGAGGATGAGTTCTCCTCCCCAATCAGGTTGCCATTCTTCGTGGAAATACGTGGCTAAGGCTAATCGGCGAGTGGGAGGAATCTTTCCCTGGGCATAAGTGTAGGCATCGTCAGTATCGTCATGGGTCGAGAGACAGTCGCCAACACTGTAGGAATAATAATTAAAATTGATATGCCGTCCAGTAATATTGGGAAAGGATTCCACATATTCAGCGACGCAGGGGAGCCCCACTCGTTGGATAAATCGGCTTCCCTCTGTAGGTGCGATTTCCGCTCTTAACCAGTTACCGCAATTTTGAAAGGCCTGTGCTACGGGTGGCATGTCGGCTAATGCCATCCATGAGGAATGATCCATGGCTTCCCGAAATTGCTTCCGTTCAGCTGCAGACCAAAAATTTTCCAAAATCAAGATGGGGTCATGCGCAAATGAGAACTGCTCAGAGCGAAAATTTGAAAAATTAGCTTTCATACGTTTTTTTATCATCCCACCTGAGATCTACCAGAAATCTACCGAACATCTTTCTAGCAATTTCTCCAGGATGTCGCAATGAGTTGAATGAACTCACTGTAGAACTACGAGACTTGCAGGATCTCGTTTTCCTCGCCAAATGTTGGGTTTTCATTGTGCACTATCCAATCAGATATCTCTCGTATCTATTCGGATATCTGTGTTCCCAGGCCACGATCGTAACAAGAAAAAGGCTTAAAGAACATTTGCCATATTATCTTTAGTTATCAATTGATTGTCAGGATTTCATTCTATGAAATGCAAACAAACAGTCTGATGGCAATAGTTTTGCATTACCTGAAAAGCAACGTTAGCTAAATGACAATCTAGGGTAGATAGTTTTAATTGGAAATGTCATGAGGCTATCAAAAGAGGCAAGTTGTCAGTGAATCTTGAAATCGTCAATACAATTGAAAGATTCGCGACAAATCCTGAGAAATCAACGGACAATCATGTGCTGATTTCCCTAATGAACAAGCCAATTCTCCTTATTGACGATGATCGACCTGTGAGGCGTGCACTACGGTTGTTTTTAGAAGGCCATGCGTTTGATTGCAAAGAAGCCGACGATGGATTAGAAGGGCTGACGTTTCTAGATGGAGGACTTTCGGTGGACGTGGTGCTTTCTGATTATCATATGCCTTTGATCAATGGGCTCAATTTTTTGAAAGCCTTAGCGTATCGTGCGAGCGGTCAAGGCATACATGTTATTTTATTAAGCGGAAATATGACAAAAGAAATAGAACAGACTGCAAAGAAGGCTGGAGCATTTGCGGTGTTGGCCAAACCCTACGATCCTCAAGAGCTCTTGGCTATAATCTCTGGTGCAAGTACCCAGCGAGTTTCGTAGAAACTGTCATCGTTCAAGAACGTAAATGAACAGGTCCCTCAGCGGTAATCGGCTTGTGTAAGTGGGAGGTGCGGAAATGAAGGCCAAAATTTTGGTCATTGATGACGAAGCCGAAATTTGCTCATCTGTCAAAGAACGATTGACAATGGAAGGGTATCACGTTTGGATAGCGGACGATGGTCGAAAGGGGTTGCAGCTCTATCATGACCATCAGGTAGATTTGGTGATCACCGATGTTCTGATGCCAGAACTTGATGGCTTGGAAGTCGTACGTACGCTCCGTCGACTCAGTTCGACACTCCTTGTCATTGCCATGTCTGGGGGTGGGAATCATGACTTAGATTTTCTTGTGGAAGCGAAAGAATTTGGTGCCAACCGCACAATCCCCAAGCCTTTTTCTCTTGAAGAGCTTGTTACCATGGTGCATGATCTGCTCAATGCTCCTTATCCAGCCGTGTGAAAGTCCTGTCGTGGGTTGTGCAATCCTCATTTCCCTTCCCTAGATTTTCCCCATATTTCAAGAAGTGACGTATGGGGCTTAGATTTTTCTGGCCTATCAATTTTTTTGTCAGTAAACCGAGAAGAATGAAGAGTGCACATGGCCATTTCTTGATTAATGCCATGAGATGGATCATAAGGAAATACATGGAGAATATTGGAACTGATGCCCACCCAATTTGACTTACGCGTAAAAACTGTTGGGGCAATTATGACTTCTCGGGTTGTCACTATTGAAATGGATGATTCTCTACAGGTTATTCAAGATGTCTTTCGAAAAGTAAAGTTTCATCATCTCGTGGTGGTGGATGAGGGAAAAGTGGTTGGCATCATTTCTGATCGGGATTTGTTTAAAGCCGTTAGTCCTTTTGTGAACACCCTATCAGAAACCGAGCGAGATCGAGCGACACTTGAAAAACGGGCTCACCAAATCATGGTGCATCATCCTTCCACCGTTCTCAAGTCCTGCACAATTGAAAAGGCGGTCAAGATGATGATGGAGCAGGGAGTCTCATGCCTTCCGGTCACAAATCATGACGGCATGGTCGAGGGCATTCTCACGTGGAGAGATCTAATTAAAGTGTTTCTGCAACAGGAATCTTATGCTTGATTTTTAAGTTCCTTAACGAATGTCCCTCACATATTTTCAAGAGTAGAACCCGCCAATTTCTCACGTTTAACTCCTTTTCTTGTTCTTACGCAATGACGAGTCGGATTTGCCTTGTTACAATAATTTCTCAGCAATGGCAAACAACTATTACAGAAAAATCCTGAATTAAGAGCCATCATTCATTGATGAAAGGAACGCGTGAGCATGGCGGATAAACGGTTTATTTTGGAATTGGGTAAATTATTAATCGCTGCAGCATGGGCAGATGGGACCTTGTCGACCACTGAAATTAATGGCCTCAAAGAACTCTTGTTTCAATTACCTGATATCTCTGGAGAAGAATGGATGGAGCTGGAGCTCTATATGGCTTCTCCAGTAGGTGAAGCAGAACGCCAACGCTTGTTGGATCGAGTACTCGGACGTATGGGCTCAGCAGGGGATAAAGCCTTAGCGTTGGAAGCAATAGGAAAGCTTATGCCTCCGGGAGCATTGGAGGGTGATCAGCAAAAGGAAGTCGTTCAACAGTTGCGCGATGATCTTGAGCAGGGCAGTAACGGTTTTTTCGGCCACCTTCAGCGCCCGTTTCGACGCATGCTCAATTTGCGTGGACAACAATATACGGAAGAGCATGACCGTGAAAGCCGCTTAGAAGATTTTATTAAGAACACCATCTACTTTCAAGTCACCATGGAATTACGAGACCGCGGCATCACTTTTGACTTACCTGATGCCGATATCCGTAAGCTGTGTCTTGCAGCAGGACTCATGGCAAGAGTGGCTGGCGTTGATCGTGTCGTCTCTCCAGAAGAAACGAAGGTCATGAGTGAGGTACTTCAGCGTCGATGGGCGTTGACCGGAGAACAGGCAGAGCTTGTTGCGGAAATCAGCCATCACCGGATCTTTCGTGGGCTAGATGGCGTGCGACTGGTCAAGCGCTTTAAAGATTTGACGACGCGGACAGAACGGCAGGAATTTCTCCACTGCCTCTTTGAGGTGGCTAATGCCGCCGATCAGACGGCTCTTGAAGAAATTGAAGAAATCCGCAGCATTGCCAGGGGCATGGATCTCACGCACCAAGATTTTCTTGATGCCAAGCTGGTTATTCCTCGAGAGGATCGTGGTGGTCTTTAGAATCTTCAGAATTTTAGATGCTTTTAGTCAAAGCCAGCTGCATAAAGAAATTCAAGAAACGATATACCTGAGTAGTCATTATTTTCAAAAGTTGTTATCAGAATTCCATAATTGAATCCTAGTAAGATTTTGCACGCTCTTTTTTATCTATTCATTGCATTTTGTAGTTCTTTTGCGTCGCCGGGGTTCGGCCCGGCAGCCGAGGCCCTTTTGTTTCGGCAAAAGGACCCAAAACCATGTTGGCCGCAGCATGGCCCTTCGGGTGCTCTGCGCGGTTCGCCGAAACCGGCGGCGCACAAACTCGCTACGCTCAAGCAATGCGCGCCTTTCCTTCGGTCTCGACTGCACTGCTCGGCCATACCACAAGGCCAGGTTATTTTCTCTTTTGATTAATAGGGAAATTTCGTCTTAATTATCAATGATGGCTAAAATGGGCTCTTGACTTCTCGCCTCAGCAGGGAGAGGAAAAGGTGAGGGGTGGGGATGGAGTGACAAGCGATTTCGCCAACTCCTGTCCGGAGTCAGGATGCAAAATATTTCAAAGCAATACCTGACCCTAAATCTTGGTGATCAAGATAGTGTTTCATAATTTAATTTAAACTTGGTTTCATGAAGTTTTGCATGTCGAATTTTAATGTGGGCAAAATCATTTCCTTTCATCAAATCCATGATTCTTTCTTTAATTTCCGGTAAAGATTTCACCCCTATATCAACACTAATGATGGCCTCGGCTGGAATTTTTACAAAATGAATATTTTTTTCCTTATCTAACTTACATCTCTGGATCTGGATAAACCATCTATACTCCTGCTCATATTCCCATCCTAGGCTCTTCACGATTAAGGCCCTGCTAATTTCGTTCTCAGTCTTAGAATCCCTTTTGTCAATTTTTATGGGATCAAGCATCACTCTATCTTCCGAATATTCTACTTGGTCAATCTTCAGGTCACTCCAACAAATTTTTTCAGTATCAAAAGAAATTTTTACTCCTTTATGACCGTTTGAATAGTGGGCCCACATTAAAATATCTCCATGGGGCTCGATAGCCGTTGCGTTGGAGACACATAAGATTCTATTTTCATTCGAAAACTCCTCCTTCACGCTATCTAGAGTTTTCATATCATCGCCTTGCATGAAAGCGGTCAGAGCTTTTTGCATAGCCCCAGCTTCCCATTTCTTTCGAAATTCTTCTTTAGTCATCATTCCAAGTTTGTGATGGATGCGATTGAAATAGTCCTCAATAGTTGAATTTTGATTGAGATAGCATTCCCATTCTTTCTCTTCAGGTTTGCTGAAATATGGAGAATTTTCGAAGGGATCATTTAGTTCGTTTGGATTCGATACTTTAAATAAAAGATTCTGGAGTGTTTCGACCACGTATTCATCGGAAAAATATCTACATACAATCATTGTCTATGTCCCTTAATAAAAATTGACTGAGTCAGTCTTTAAACCAATTAAAAAATATTCGGATTTTAGTGAGATAAAATAAGCGAAGACCTTTCGTTATACTTGCTCATTAAGCCGACGTATCCGTATCACATCCTTATCTTATATTGCGCATTTTCCCAAAAGTTCGACGCCTGCAGTCAGGCCCTATGAACGGACGCTCTTAATATCTGGCGGACCCTGTTTGAGCAGAGCGAGTTGGTCCGCTTTCCCTCTGGCGTTCGTCCCATGTAGTGGGGCCGGACTGGGCGTCAAATGGTTTTGTTTACTTTTGCCGAAACAAAAGTGAATCGGCTGCCGGGCCGAAACCCGGCATTCGTCAATTAGGAAAAAAGGAACCAGCTGCTAAATGATTTTCAGAGTGGAAATTCCCTTGGGTTGTTGCAAGAACGAAAATTGTGGCTTCGGCGAAGAAAATAAATTATGTCTTAGTCCTAGATTCAAATCGATCAATCACCCCAGCGCCGACGGCATCACCCCAGACGTTGACCGTGGTTCGGCAACGATCTAAAAACCAATCGACGACTAAGATGAGGGAAATCCCTTCAATCGGCAGGTCGACGGCTTTGAGCACAATCACCATGGTGACGAGCCCCGCTTCCGGAATTCCTGCTGCACCAATGGCCGAAAGCGTCGCGGTCAGTAGTACGATAATTGTTGCTCCCAATCCCATTTCAATTCCGTAGGTCTGGGCAATAAACATTGCTGCGATAGCTTCATAGAGCGCGGTCCCATTCATGTTGATGGTGGCTCCTAATGGGACGACGAAACTCACGACCCGGCGAGATACCTTCGCCTCTTCAATCAGACTATCCATGGTGAGGGGTAAGGTGGCAGAACTGGAGCTGGTGGAGAATGCGGTCATGAGAGGTGTGCTCATAGCTTTAGCATAGGCTGGAACCGAACGTTGGCCTAGTAATCGTAAAGCTAACGGGAGCGTCACAAATCCATGAATGGCTAAGGCAAGAAGCACCGTACCGACATATGCGCCAAGACTCGCCAATTGAGGCCAAAATCCAATAAACCCTCCGGCTTCGCCTAAACGTCCGGCGAGCAATGCTCCAATACCGATCGGCGCGACCCACATGAGCAGGTGCACGATGGCCATCATGGCTTCGTTGATGCCTTCAAAGACTCGGATGACTAAGGTTCCTTTTTCCCCAATAGTGGTCAGCACGCCGCCAAAGACTAAGGCAAAGACAATCAACGGCAAGATTTGTGTTTCGGCCATGGCCGCGAATAAATTTTTAGGGACAAGGCTGGTGAGGATAGATTTGAACAAATCACCGAGGGTCGTGGGTTTATCTTCCATTCGTTCAGAAAAGTTCGATATCTGTGGCTGTGATGAATCGAGGTGTGTCTGGTCGATTGGGGTCCCAGGGTGAATCGTGATGACTAAGATCAAGCCAACCAAGACAGCTAGGCTCGTCGTGGTCATAAAAAATAGGACTGTGCGAAGACCAATGGCACCGAGCTTACGCACATCACCCAGGCTGGCAATGCCTACAATCATGGAGCTCATGACCAAGGGGACCACGAGTGCGAACAAGGCTTGTAGAAAGAGGTCGCCGATAAACGCGAGACTAAGGCCAATCGACGGGGCAAAGCCACCGAGGAGAATCCCGGAGACAATACCCAGAAGCATGCCGATGAGCAGATGATGCGGGTTGGAGGCTTTCATTTGAGTGGTGCGAACTAGGCAATCTCGAGCAGGAGTGAGCTATTCAATTTTCGATGCGAAGCCCTTAAGAGACCTAGGATGAATACTCATCCATGGGAGGGCAGGTACAGATCAAATTTCGGTCTCCGTACACACTATCAATTCGTGAAACGGTTGGCCAGAATTTGTATTCTCGTAACCAGGGCGTGGGGAAGGCAGCTTGCTCTCGTGAATAGGGATGGGGCCATTCTGATTGGGCAATGGTGTCCATGGTATGTGGAGCATTTTTGAGTGGATTATTATCTCGAGGTAACCGACCTTCTTCAATTTCTTCAATTTCTTTCCGGATCGAAATCAGTGCCTCGCAGTATCGGTCTAGTTCTGCTTTAGATTCGCTTTCGGTTGGTTCGACCATCAGCGTTCCTGCTACGGGGAACGAAATCGTGGGTGCATGGAAGCCGTAGTCCATCAACCGTTTGGCGACATCTTCCACTTCCACTTCGGCTGATTTCTTAAACGGCCGCAGATCGAGAATGAATTCGTGCGCGGCCATTCCGTTTTTTCCTGTAAACAACACTGAGTAATATTTACTTAAACGGGTAGCCATGTAGTTGGCATTCAAGATGGCGACTTGTGTCGCCTTGGTGAGTCCGTCTCCACCCATCAGTTGAATAAAGGCCCAAGAAATCGGAAGGATATTTGGGCTGCCAAATGGTGCTGCTGCTATTGACCCGATGCCCTCAGATCCTCCAGTAGGCACTAACGGGTGTTTGGGGAGGAACGGAGCGAGATGAGCAGCTACGGCAATTGGTCCCATTCCAGGTCCTCCGCCCCCATGAGGGATACAAAATGTTTTATGGAGATTGAGATGGCAGACATCGGCGCCAATATCTCCAGGCTGAACAATTCCTACCATGGCATTCATATTCGCGCCGTCCATATACACTTGACCACCATGCTGATGTACGGTGGTGCAGACCTCACGAATTGTTTCCTCGAAGACGCCATGGGTTGATGGATAAGTCACCATTAATGCTGCGAGTGTATCTTGATACTTCTCACATTTGGTGTGTAAATCATGTAGGTCGATATTACCGTCACTGTCGCAGGCCACAGGCACGACTTGCATGCCTGCGATGACGGCACTAGCTGGATTTGTGCCATGAGCAGAAACCGGAATGAGGCAGACATGACGTTCTCCTTGGCTGCGCTGCTCTTGATATGCGCGAATCACCATCAACCCCGCATATTCACCTTGTGAGCCAGCGTTCGGTTGCAAGGACACGGCGGCAAAGCCAGTGATCTCAGCCAGCCATGCTTCCAATTGCTGAATTAAGCGATGGTACCCTTTGGCTTGCTCAGTAGGAGCGAAGGGATGCAATCGGCTGAACTCTGGCCATGTCACCGGAATCATCTCTGCCGTGGCATTCAGCTTCATTGTGCAGGAACCCAACGGAATCATGGAATGTACGAGTGAGAGGTCTTTGGATTGTAGGCGGTGCATATATCGTAGGAGTTCGTGCTCTGAATGGTACTCGTGAAACACTGGATGCGTCAGGAAGGGCGAATGTCGTTGAAGTGCTGGCGGAATGGCATTGCTGGATTCTTTACTCAATTGATCCAAGGAAAATGGTAGTGATGCGTTAGCTGAGAATATTTCCAAGATTTGGCCAACGTCTTGTATTGTGGTGGTTTCATCAAGCGAAATTCCAAATGTGTCATCCTCAAATTGCCGAAGATTCATCAAGGCCTTCTTGGTCTTCTGTACAATCTCCTCAGCAGAAAGTGAAGGACAGTTCACGCGGAGAGTATCAAAGTACGTAGATGTTCGGATCTCGTATCCCAGGAGTCGTAAGCCTTCTGCTAAGATATTAGTGAGATGGTGAGTCTGGCTGGCAATCCCTTTCAAGCCTTCAGGGCCATGATAGACCGCGTACATACTGGCCATGTTAGCCAGCAAAACCTGAGCTGTACAAATATTGCTCGTCGCGCGATCGCGCCGAATATGTTGTTCGCGGGTTTGCAAGGCGAGTCGATAGGCTTTTCGTCCTTTTGTATCTTTCGACACTCCAACAACCCGGCCAGGAATCTGTCGTTTAAATTCTTCTTTGGTAGCCATAAACGCTGCATGTGGTCCGCCATATCCCATCGGGACACCGAATCGTTGGGAGGATCCGACTGCAATATCAGCACCCCATTCACCAGGCGGCACTAATAGGGTTAGAGCGAGAAGATCGGTACTTGCGACAACCAATGCCTTGGATTTGTGGGCTTTTCCTGCCAGCTCCTTATATGATCTCAATGCGCCATCGGTTGATGGATAGGAAACGAGTACGCCAAATATTTCGTCTGGTTTAAATTCGAGGGTATCCGGATTGCCAACCTTAATCGTGATGTTCAATGGTTGGGCGCGGGTACGCAAGACAGCGAGTGTCTGAGGATGACAGTCATCGACCACAAAAAAAGTGTGGCCCTTTGATTTACTGAGACCCCGGCACATGCTCATGGCTTCTGCGGCGGCAGTGGCTTCGTCCAACAGCGAAGCATTGGCCAGCGGAAGACCAGTCAGATCAGACACCATTGTTTGAAAATTGAGTAACGCTTCGAGGCGTCCTTGCGCGATTTCGGCTTGATACGGCGTGTATTGTGTATACCAGGCTGGATTTTCCAGGATGTTTCTGGCAATCACGGGAGGAGTCAGACAATCGTAGTACCCCATGCCGATGAATGAACGGTATAGTTGATTGTGTGTTGCGATTTGGCGCAATTGCGCAAGCATGACTTCTTCGGATTGAGCTTTTGGAAGGTTCAAGGAGTGGGAGATACGGATCCCTTCCGGTACGGTGGCTTGAACCAGTGCATTAAGCGAAGGCAATCCCAATGTACCCAACATTTCCTGAATGTGGCCATCGGACGATCCAATATGGCGATTTGCGAAATCAGTCATGGCTATCTAAGTTCCTAGAGGAAAATCCCCAAAGAAAATAAACTGATTTGAAACATAGTCCTTGGTGAAAGTATGGGAAAGTGAGAGGTGACGTGCACCGTAACAATACCGAAAATACCTTGATCTGTATTGGAAGTTGAGAAGAAAATCCAAATCCTTTTACGATGTTCCTTCATCATTGGAACATTCGTAACAATTTATGCTCTCAGCCTAGCATGTTTGACTCGGTCCTGCAAAATTTCATTCAGCTTGTTTTACCGTTTCTAGGATAGTCGGCGTGTTTCGTGTTGCAACTGATTAAGGGATGATTTTATTCTTAGGGTCAATCGACTTTATCATCCATTCAAGATTTAGGGGATTGTCATGATTATTCTCTCCAATATTCACAAACTGTACGATGGAACAGGAGCTACGGCTGGGGCCATTCATGAACGAACGGACGTTTGGATTGATGGGGGTCTGATTGAAAAGGTGAGGCCCCACAATCCATCACCTCCTCAGGGTTCAGGGGTTCAGATCATTGACTGTTCTGCCTATACGGTGACGCCTGGCCTGATTGATTGCCATGGTCATGTGACGTTGTGGGGTGTTGGAAACGAAAATCTGGATCGCATGAATTCCCCCGAGGCGCCATTTTGGGCAGAACGTATTCTGTACCGGACCTTAGTTCATGGAGGAGTCACAACTCTTAGAGATGTTGGGGGCGCAACTCAGGTTTTGAAGAGGCTCGTAGAAGAAGAAGTCCTACTGGGGCCTCGCTTAAAACTGGCCATTTGCATGTTGTCGACGACTGGGGGACATGCTGATTTTCGAGGGCCTGACCGCTGTTGTGGAGAACTATCTCGTCTATGGCCTGCGGGTCCAGGTCGTCCTTCGAGCATTGTGGACGGCCCTTGGGAATGTCGAAAGCGGGTGAGAGAAATCGCAGCTTGCGGGGGAGACCTGGTGAAAATTTGTGCGAGTCCTGGCGTGGTTTCTCCGACCGATCATCTAGAGCATCGAGATTTCACCCTCGAAGAAATGGAAGCCATATGTGACGAAGCCGCTGGACGAGGCATGTATGTGGCTGCGCATGCCCATAGCCACAGTGGGATTAGAATGGCTATAGAATCGGGAGTGAAAGACATTCAACATATCTCGTTTATGGATGAAGATTTAGCTGAATTGGCCTATGCCAAAGGCTGTCGGGTTACACCAACATCCTGGGTAGGACAGCGACTTTTGGAATCCGGAGAATTCAATGAATTTATTACATCAAAAGTTCAGGCGGTGTCGGAAAGCCACGCTCGAGCAGTCAAAACGGCTCATGCCAGTGGGTTGAAGTTATTGGCGGGGACCGATCCGGTTTTGTCCGATATGCATGGTCGAAATTACATGGAATTAGTAGCCTTGATTCAGGAAGGGGTGCCTTTTTTATCGGCATGGTTTGGTGCAACCGGGTTAGCTGCAGAGCAACTCGGTCTCCTTGATACCGGAACTGTGGTTGAAGGCCGTAGGGCAGATCTTCTCGTTTGTAGTGGCGATGTTGTCGAAGAACCGTCCCTTCTGGATAGCGGGGTGTTGGTGGAGGTTGTGAAAGATGGATGGGGCTATCGCAATGGATTGCCGGTCATTCCTCAAAAAACCTATGGAAAAGCTATGGATCATGCCCTTCAAGCCAATTAAGGTGTATCGTTACTAAGGAAAATGGATTCTTTATTATAATCACTACTCTGTTTTGAGCGTTGGTCCAATATCTTTTCCCGTTTCGTTCGCTTCTTCCATATCCACGACTAGTTCGCCTTTGGGGGAATAAAATCCTTGTCCGTCAATTTGTACAATTCCATTGCAATTTTCTTGGAAAAACTCCAAGACCCAGCCGTTAAAATCGTAGCCCTCGTCGGTAATATCATTCTTCACCATTTGAGTGGTCGCGATGAAATGGGCTTTGCTAATGAATTCTGTGGCAATTTGTGCTTCGATATCGTCAAAGGCGGATAGCCGACTCGTGAATCCTTTTTGCTCGGTCTCAAAGACATCTTGATAGGTCCCTCGATCTCGTATGCAAAAGAGCCGTATGGGTTGACGTTCTCGATTGTACCCTAAGGAGATATGGACCCAATCCCAATCCTCTAATGCTTCGTGTTCCATTTTAGGAATCAGAGGAATTTGGTTTTTGGATTTAAGGAAATCTAAAAGAAGTCGTAATGGTGGGCTGTCCTCTCGCGAGCAAAAAGCCCGTGAATAGATCAGTTCTTCTTTTTCTTCAGTCTCTGCTTGCTGTGGAGAGGGAATAACTGGTAATTCTTTTCCCATGATAATTCATGCCTCATCTAAAATAATGAAATCACAATGAATGCCGTAATCTTCTTGAATCGTTAACATCGGCTTACTTTACCTGGGGAAAAGCCAGGGCAGCAAGGTACGTCCATTCCTTAATTTTCCTGAAAACGAAGATTCCTCGCGCTGGGCTTGTTTTTTTGTTGACAGTTTTTACGTCTTTCGGTAGACTCAGCCGCCGTTGTTAGAAGAGGAACACGTGTTCCTGTCATACCTTTACCGAAGGTCCAGAACAAGGCATCCCTTCCTGGAAATTCTGAAACACCAAATGGGCTATGTTACTAATCATTTCTAATGTGAGGAGGAGGTCCGTATGGGAAAAGCCATGACGAAGTCGCAGATTGCCGATCACCTGGCCAAAAAGGCGGATATCACCAAGAAGACTGCTACGCAAATTCTTGATGATTTTGCAACTTTGGCGTACAAAGAAGCCAAAAACGCGTTTGTGGTTCCGGGAATCGGAAAGCTCGTACTCGCACACCGGAAGGCCCGCATGGGTCGCAATCCTCAAACCGGTGCGGCCATTAAAATTCCTGCCAAAAAAGTGGTCAAGTTTCGTGTCGCAAAGGCTGCGAAGGACGCTATTCTTGGTGTGAAAAAATAAGAGGGCCGAAGTAGCTTCTCTTGGTGACTGGTGTCTTCACCAGTCTCTTCACTCAGGTTTTTAGTATAAGACAATTGCTTGAAAAGCAGGGTCAGATTTCTGGCCCTGCTTTTTTAATGTGAAATGGCATTTTTTAGTACATTGCTGGCGTGAGCCCACTTCGTCCTAAGCCATCATGAGCAACGATTTGGACGGCATCACCGTCATAAATATTGGTTGATTCACTCGCAATGCGTTTGTTGACGGTGACCATCACTTTTTTCTGTTTTAAGAGTTGAAAAATTTCTCGCAAGGGTTTGCCTTGCTTCCGAATAAGTTGTTTGACAGTGATGGAATCTTCCACCTCGCATCCTAATGCTCTCTCTCCTTCAGTCGTCTGCAAATCTCCCATTAAAGTAATAGTCACCATAGATTGTTCTTCCTGTAAAAATATAATTATAAAAATCTTTCTGGCTGGTGAGTCAGGAGTAAATTTCCGTGGGGATAGGACGGTCTGTTTTACGGCAGCCATGCAATCACTCGTGCTGGTCCTCCCGTTCCTCCTTTAATTTTCATCGGTAGGGCCGTAACCAAAGCCCCTTGTGCAGGCAACTGCTCCAAATGGGCAACATTTTCTATGGCAAAACGATTGGATTTCCCAAGAATTTGATGAGCCTGAAAATTTTGTGATTGCCCAGGATCAATACTGGCGGTGTCAATGCCAATTCCGTAGATGTCCCGCTGATTTACTAAAACTGATACGGCTTCACCCGAAAAACCAGGAAAGTGAAGTGTGGCTGAATCCTGTGGAGTCCTGCTTCCAAGATAACGAGAAGGTTTTGGCCAAAATTGACCCCAGCCGGTCAAAAGAAAAACGATCGAATGTTTGGGAATAGTCCCATGTTGTTTTTCCCATTGGGTGATGTCGTTTACCTGAAGCATATAATCAGGATTAGAGCTGGCTAGAGATCGAATATCCAAGACGACGGCTTTTGCCGTTAAATGTGAAATGGGTATTTGGTCTACACTCCAGCCTGATTCAGCAAAATGAATGGGAGCATCAAGGTGGGTTCCTCCATGCTCTGATGCTGAAAAAACTCCTGAGGCATACCAATATCCTTGGTGAGTATGACCCCAACTCGATTTTTCCCAATGAAAGGAGGCATTGTTAGGCCAATAAATCGTCTGTTCGTCGAATGGATAGGTAAGGTCAATAACCTTTCCTGATGGCAAAGAAGCGGTGAAACAACCAGGTGCTCCCAAAAGGATAAGCAGAATCCCAATTCCCTTCCAAAAGAGAAGATGGTTTTGGACATTCCTTAGAATAGAACGCATCGTGAAAACCCTATCAGGGTAAGAAACGATTCAGCAACGAGGGGCTAACAGGGCCATAGGTATTATCTGAGCAGAAAAGAATGGACTATCACGCCATCTCGAAAACCTGCTCAATGTTACGTTATGATGGTACTTACTAGAAAAACTAAAGAAGAGGCTCTATGTACAAAATCATTATCATTTTAATTCTGCTTATTATCCTGTTCTACATGATACGGCGTGCAGCTCGTGCGTGGATAGAAACTAAGCCTGAAGAGGCGACTCCAGGGAAGGATGTGATGGTTCAAGATCCCGTGTGTAAGACCTATGTGACTGCCGGAACTGCTATTGTTGAAGAGGTGAGTGGGCAGCGACATTATTTCTGTAGTCAGGATTGCGCAAAACATTTCCGGCGTGAGGAAACGACTTAAGATGAAAGGCTTCGGTTCTGAGGGATTTGAGTAAAGGCGGTCATAATTTCTTCGGGTCTGAAGGAAAATTTAGGTAAGCGTTCCTCCACAGGATGACCCAGCTCCTGCTGTACATCCAAAACAATGAGGTCCCGTGACTATTGGTCTATGTTCTAAGCGGGCAAGATTGAAATCCCTGATCCATTGCGGTGAACTACTCTGAAGAGGCAAATCTAGCATCTGGTTGAAATCACAGTCAGACAAGCGTCCATCCCATCCTACGCTGATTAATGATCGGCACATCACATCTTCGACGGTAGTGGTATTAAAACTTTTCTGTAATAGGGCGTAGTAGGAATCTACTTGCCCAGATTCCCGTAAATCTTCAAGAAATCGACTAATCGGCATATTCGTAATGGTCAGCAGTTGATTGAAGTGTATTTCATGCTGGCGCATGAGTTCTTTTTTGTAATCCTGTTCGAGGTCATGTTGAGGAGGAGGGAGCGAAGGGCCAAGTGGGTTGTACACCAGGTGTAGATGTAAACCAGTTCCCTCCTTTCCATACCCAAGGGTATTCAATGTTTGTAATGCGCTAATACTTCGATCAAAGACGCCTTTGCCCCGTTGCTGGTCGACATTGGTTTCTTGATAACAGGGAAGTGACGCGATGATCTCAACTTTATGCAGAGCCAAAAATTCGGGAAGATGTGATTTTCCTTTCACATAAAATACGGTCAAATTACATCGATCAATGACCTTTCGATCACGAATCCGACATTGTTCGACCAGATATTCAAAATGAGGGTTCATCTCCGGGGCCCCGCCAGTAATGTCCACGGTCGAAATCTGTGGAGTTCGGTCTAAGACGTCGATTATCTGATCGATGGTGTCTTTGGCCATACTTTCAGTTCGTTGAGGACCAGCATCGACATGACAGTGGTGACATGTTTGGTTGCACACCTTTCCCATATTCACTTGAAGCGTTGAGACGGATTTAGCCGTGAGGGGGGCTTGTCCATGTGAGGTCAAAAAATCTTCAAATGCAGGTGTGGTGAATGATGACGAGAGTGCTGCTACAAGAGGAAGAGGGGAATTAGACATCACAAGAAATCAGTTGCAGAAGGATGAAAATACGATATTGTTTAGTCTATTGAAATTGAGGTCTGCTCAGGGTTTTCTTAACAACACTCGGTGGATGTCCCACAAATGACCGGTTCAGCCGTCACCGCTTCTCGAGCTCGATTGATCGTTCCGAACAATGATTGATAGCGTGGGTGTTGCAGGACTTTGAATGTTTTTGAACAGATTTCCATTGGCTCTCCAGATCGGTAGGTATGGTTGTCATCGTCACTGACGGCTAAAAACGGGCCAGTGAGAATGGCAAAATGGCCTTCCCAAACACAGGGAGCTTTCTCTGGGAAAACGGCCAGCATTTGTGGGTCTTTGTTGGTCAGGGCAATAGGTCGATCTGTGATAACAAAATGGTCCTTGTATGGAGGCAGAGATAGCAAATGAATGGTCTGTTCATCGATTTGTTGAGGTGTGCCTCGGTGAAATGTTGTCCCATATTCATCGACTGCCTTTGAGAAGGGGCCAGTTAATGTGGCAAATGTCGGGGCAGGGGAAGAGGATATGACAGTTGTTTTATAACCGGTCAATGTCACAGAAACGAAATGAATGCCATCAATGACTCTCCACGGGATGACAGTGACCTGGTGTAAACCTCGAAATCCGGCTTCACGTAATCCGTCCCAATAGCCTTGTATCGTCAGAGCTCCTGATAAACAATCTCCCCATTTATCACTATCATGTATGAGGTAATTAGGTATAGGTTGATCCGCCACAATATCTGAGATCGTAAACCGCCCACCAGGTTGAAGCACACGAAACATTTCTCTGAACACCTTCTTTTTGTCAGGAGCCAAGTTGATGACACAATTTGAAATAATGAGATCAACCTCGTCGTCTTCTACCGGCATGGCATCTGCGAACCCTTTTCGAAAATCAACGTTGGAAGCAGGGTAGCCCAAGTTTTTGGCGACAATTGGAGCATGGGTGCGGGCAAGAGATAACATTTCATTTGTCATGTCGATCCCAATCACCTTGCCCGTTGCTCCAACTTTACGTGAGGCTTCAAAGCAGTCGATGCCTCCTCCCGAGCCGATATCTAAGACAACTTCGCCAGGTTGGACTGTGGAGAGACCAACGGGTGTGCCGCAACCATACGAAACTTTTAGTACGGCTTCGGGGATAAACTGGCCTAAATCTTCGTGATTATATCCCGTAGGGCAACACATCTCTTCGCCAGTGGTGACAGCTTTGGCATAGCGTTGGCTTACGGATTGTATTATGGAATGTTCTTGTTCGTTTATAGTGGCCATTGCACCCTCATTAGAATGTTGTATGGTTCAACAGATAGTTTCCTAAACTCGCATTCTATAAACATATTCTGTCAGGAAGGTCAAATAATCTCATAACTTTAGTCCCAGACAATGTCGAAACATTACATGAAAGGAAGATAGTTCTTGAGGTTATATTTGGTGAAAATACGTATTTATTCCTAATTCATGCAATGCCCTTGAGAATGACAAAGAAAATTAGAGAGAATAGCTGAAGGTGAGGGCATCCATTACGAAAAAAACTCTGCGAATATATTTTTGAAAATCATTGAATCTAATGATTTTTTTGTTGGGTTGCTAGGGGTATCAACCTTGCTTAAAATAATAAAGTAACATACAGGTATGACAACCTGTTGGTTTATTAGTCATTCATAGAACGGACTGAATCGAAATGGCGCTCGTTCCCTGCCCCGAATGTCACAAGGAAGTTTCAACGCAGGCACTCGCTTGCCCTCAATGCGCTTTTCCATTCCCAGGAAAGCAGGGTCTTTCAGAGGGTTCTCAGTCAAATAAACTTTGTCCTTGCCCAGATTGTGGTTTTCTCGTATCAAAACAGGCTCGATCATGTCCTCATTGTGGAGTTCTTAAGGTAGAAGAGCAGAAGCCTCAGAGCAGTAATGGGAATCTCTCCGAAGAAACCTGGTTATGTCCTCATTGTGGAACATCTTATACCCGAAAAGTGAGTAAGGAAGCAGAGCAAGTCACTGATAATCAGTCCATTCCTGCTGTTCCTGCACAAAGTACGGGAGCAGCTCTCTTGCAGAGTTCCGTTCACAAACAAGAGGCTGTACCTACCATCGACCTGGGAAATATTCTGGAAGAACCTCTAAGTTCTACGCGTGATCGGATTAAGTTAGAAGAGATGCCAACACCCCCTCGACAGCGGTCTCCGCTTTGGCAGGACACCTCACTTCCTATGGAAAGGGACCAGCGCGTTGTTTCGCGTCGCTATCCTCGTAGTAGAAGAAAATCGATAGTGGTGGGCCTTATTATCGTTGTCCTTGTGGCAGCCTCAATCGCTTTTGGCGCACTTTGGCAGATGCAAGGCGTCAATCCTCTCGAAGCTCTCGTCTATTGGCGAATGTAGGGTTTTCCCCATTCTCTACGAAATCTTTTTGTGCGAACTCCGATTTTTACCTTCTAGATAATCCCAGTCATGGTGTTCTTTTGGAAAGGTGTACACCGGAAGAGAAAAGACAATCATCCACCTGGGAGAATAGGTAGTGAAGCAGTGGGAGCGGCGATATTGGAGAACATGAGGGTGGCGTCGACAGCCCAATCGATGAATGGGCCAGGGTAGATACCTAACAAAAGCGTACCGGTAATCCCAACATAGACGGCCACTTTGATTGGCAGAGATGCTTGGATAGGTGAAGGGTCTGAGGGTTCGTTGATATACATCTTTTTGACGACAATCAAGTAGTAATACATAGAGATGACGATGTTGATGAGTCCGACAATGAGCAGGGTATAGAGTTCCTGGTTCATGGCTGCAATGAACAAATAGATCTTCCCAATAAATCCTGCTAAGGGCGGAACGCCGGCCAGAGACAATAAAAAGAGGAGCATGGCCGCGGCCAAAAATGGCGAACGTCGATTGAGGCCATTGTAATCTTCAATTTCATCGCTCTTAATCACCTGACTGACGGCAATCACGACTGCGAAGGCTCCTAAATTTGCGAACATATAAGTCAGGAGATAAAACATGATCGCGTCACTGCCTTGTTTGGTTCCGGCCGCCAACCCAATCATGATGTTGCCAATTTGCGCGATCCCAGAATAGGCCAACAGTCGTTTGATGTTCTTTTGGGCGATGGCCACGATATTTCCGTAGGTCATCGAAAAAATTGAGGCTACGACGAAGAGCAAGACCCACATTGGTTTGAACGAAGCCAGTGCCACAAAAAACATTCTGAGCAGAATCGCCAAGGCGGCTGCTTTTGGTGCAAGCGACAAAAAGGCTGTGACCGGCGTAGGGGCACCTTGATAAGTATCAGGAATCCAGGCATGGAAGGGCACGGCACCAATTTTAAACCCCAAAGCAGCAAAGATCAGAATGAAGCCGATCGCTAGCCCATAACTACCTTGTGTCCCAGCCATTTCTGAAAAGACTAAGGTTCCGGTTTCTCCATAGACCAGGCTGATGCCATAGGCCAAGAGACCTGCTGCAAATACCCCAAGTATGAAGAATTTCAAGCCGGCTTCCGATGAGCGTTGATCGTCTCGTAGATAAGCCACTAAGACGTAAAATCCAAATGTAGAAAATTCCAATGTCACAAACACCGATAACAAGTCGTTCGATGAGGCCATGAACATCATGCCGATTGCCGACATGAGGACCATGAAATAATATTCCCCCTTAAAGAAGCGGAATTCCTGCACATAATCGATGGACATGAAAAGGACCAGGGCGGTGGCGCCTAGGATAATGATCTTAAATAAGATCGCCATATGATCCAGGACGTACATATCTTTAAACAGCGCGCCCGTGGTCCCGTTTTGATCAAAGACGAATAACATGATGGCTGTGATGCCTAGTCCGGCAATACTCAAATGCGCGAGTTGTTGATGGGTTATCCGCTTAAGTGAGAAATCTAGTGCTAGGATGACGCACAACCAGATTGTTAGAAAAATTTCTGGCATCAAGAGGATGAGATCTGCTGCGGATAGTGAGAGATTAAATTGCATCATGATGGAAATCGTTGATTGGTGTTTCTACCCACCTAAGTCCACCCCTTACAAAAAGGGAGGAGAAATATTTACGGAAGTAAGCCTCGTGTATTCTGTGTGACTAATGGAGCGACTTGGTTGATTCGATCCACCATAGGCTCAACGGTTGACCGTACTACATCATAAAAATGCCCAGGGAACAGGCCTAAGATAATGCTGCATGCGATCAACAGGATAAGAGGCATTCTATCGATCCAACTTTTGGCATCGGATGTATGGGCAAATTCAGGATCCAATTTCCCGTAAAATAGGCCTCGCATCATTTTGAACATATAGGCCATCGTGAGAACGATACCTAGAACTGCTACGACGACTTGCAGCGGATATCTATCCCAACTGCCCACAATAATCATAATTTCGGCCACGAAGTTAATGGTGCCGGGCATGCCGATGGACGCCATGCAGGCCACGATAAACGCACCGGCAATAAACGGCATCTTTTCTGAGAGCCCACCTAATGAAGGAATGTCACGTGAGTGTGTTTGGTCATAGACCCAGCCAGCCATAGCAAAGAGCATACTTGTGGCCAATGCATGAGCAAACATATAAATGACGGCTCCCGATAGACTGATGTAGCTCAGCGCGGCCATGCCCAGGAAGATGTAGCCCATGTGACTGGAACTTGAGTAGCCGATGACATATTTCGTGTCTTTGGCAAAGTAAGAGACGAGTCCGCCATAAATAATTGAGCCAATACAAAGGACGGCTGCAATCCACATCAGGTCCCGTGTGGCTTCAGGCAAAATTTCAAAACCCACCCGAATAATCGAAAAATGGCCCAGTTTCATGAGAACCCCGGCATGCAACATGCTGGTAGCAGCAGGAGCTGCGGCATGACCGACTGGCGACCAAGAATGCAACGGCCAAATTGGCGCAATCGAAGCAAACCCAAAGAAAATCAGAATCCAAATAAGTGTCGACATCGTATCGGTAAATTTGGCCTGTTCACGTAGGACCAAGATGTCAAAGGTATGCAAACCGGACATATGGTAGATCAGTAAAATCCCCATGAGAGCCATGACGGCACCAGCTGACAAGAAGAGAGTCAGTTTCATAGCCGCATATTCTTTGCTGTTCGAGCCGAAGTTAAAAATAAAATCGACTGAATCGCGAAGCTTGAGGCCTTCGGGGTCGGTCATGGAGAGATACCCTTTGGTATGGCTTCCCCAGACCCCCAACAACAAGTACATGGGGAGTACAGACATTTCATAAAAGAAGTAGAGGAAGAACAAATCGAGGGACATAAATACCCCGATCGTTGCGGCCGCGAGGATGAGCAGAAAGATATAAAATTCTTTGGTTCGGTCTTTGATGTGCCACGAGACGAAAATCCCCGCGAACAACAAAATGGCCGAGGCAAAGACCAATGGCCCTCCGATGCCGTCGACACCAACATAAAAGGCAATGCCGAGTTCCTCCGACCAGGCAAATCGCTGGACAAATTGGAAACCGCCTTTGATGGGGTCGTAGGCAAAGAAAATATAAAACGAAGCCAAGAGACTGATTCCAGCCGAAATGGCGGCCGTCATCCGCACCATCAGTTCCTCTTGGCGAGGAATGAAAATCAAGGCAATGGACCCTAGAAAGGGTGCAAAGAGAATGATTAATAACGAATATTCGCCCATAGTAATCAGTTTCGCGCGGGAGTGTTGAAAAAGTTCACCAGCTGTGTTCTCGCCTCATCGTCGTGCTCACGCACTAACGCGTACGCTCCGCGCGGTGATGGGGCTGCGGCCTTGCTGGATGAAATTTTTTGAACACTCCCTAATATGCTTTCATTCGAAAAATGGTTTTCCGTATAAGAGGGAATACTATCTTGGGCTGTCACAGTTCCAGGCTCGAGACGTTCAACGACCGCTTGAACAGAGGCATTCATCATTCGCAAAAATGGAGAAGGATAGAGACCGATCCAAAAGATCATGACCGAGAGGGAGACGCCAATGGCCCATTCACGAGTGTTTAGATCAGGGATCACAGCAGGCAAACTTTCTTTTAAGGGCCCAAAGATCGCGCGTTCGTAAAACCATAAGAAATACGCAGCAGCAAAGATGACACCTGTTACGGCTAACGCACCATAGAGCCATCCGGCTTGAAAGACGCCTAGTAAGATGAGAAATTCGCCCACAAATCCATTTGTCCCCGGTAATCCAATTGAAGCCATGCCGATAATCAGAAAGAAGATGGCGAGCAACGGCATTTTTTTTGCGAGCCCACTACATTGGCGTACATCGGTATGTCCTAACCTGTCGTACATGAATCCAGCCAAGAAGAATAAGCCAGCTGTGCTAAAGCCTAAATTGATCATGGTCAGTAGGCTGCCCTGGATGCCTTGAAAGTTCAAGGCAAACAATCCCATCACGACAAATCCCAAGTGACTGATACTGCTAAACACGAGCAGTCGTTTGAAATCAGGCTGAATGATCGCGACGATCGCTCCATAGAGCACGGCAGCTAGGCCGAGCACCATGAGGATTGTTACGACGGTTTCGTTTCGTGAAGCATCAGGTAGCAAGGGCATGGAAAATCGAAGGAAGCCATACGTGCCCATTTTGATTCCGGCAAACATCACCGACATGGGAATGGGCCCTTGGACAAGGGCATCTGGGAACCATGAATGAAACGGAAAGACTGGCGCTTTGAAGGCGAGACCTAGAAAGATCAACCAAAAAATTAAGAGCTGGTCGTCCAGTGGAATTGGGACGGACAACAAATCGATAAAATCAAAGCTATAGACCTGTTTGGCTTCAAAGTAATTTAAGCTCAAGAGGCAAAAACCTACGAGCATAAAAACACTGCCGAGCAATGTGTAGAGTACATATTTCAATGCCGCATAGTGACAGTTTTCTCCAGGTCCCCATAACTTAATCAGGAAGTAGCTGGGAATCAGCATGAGCTCCCAAAACACGAAAAAGACAATCAGATCAACGGAAGCAAAGATTCCGATGAACGTGGTCTCCAAAGCCAAAATGCTCATGAAAAAAGCTTTGGGTTTCAGCCTTACTGAATCCCATGAATAGAGCACCAGAAGTACAGTTAAAAATGCGGTTAAACCCAGAAAGAGCACGCTGATCCCATCTACGGCGAGGTGGTAACTAATACCGAGGAATGGGATCCATTCATAGCGTTCGGCAAACTGCATAGCGGCAGTGTCGGGCACAAAGAGCATGAGCATCAATGCCGCTACCACCATTTCAATGCTGGCTATACCAAGCGTAGCTTTGCGTATCTGTGTAGGGTCTTTCATGCCCCAGACCATTAACGCGCCCAATAATGGGAAGAAGGTCAGAAAGGTCAGAAAGGGAAAGCCGAATGAAAGTTCTTCTTGCATAGGAATCAATCAATACCCACTAGAGCCAGCTATGCTGGAACCCGTAAACCACAACACGACGAGATGGATTAATACAGCTAGGCCAATAATAAGAATGGCGGCGTAGTGATGGACCATGCCGCTTTGCAGCTTTCGCCAAGACCAAGCCAGTAGGTGGTTCCCATAGCCAACCACATTCAACCCGGCGTAGATCACATGTTTTTCCGTCCAGGTGATTGCTTCCGCGCTGATGTCAGTTCCTTTGCCAATGCCGTTGACGAATCGGTCAATGATATGTCGATCAACCCAATCCCACAACATTCCAAGTTTTTTAAACGGTTCGACAATGACCCGGTCATAGAATTCGTCCACATAATATTTATTCAACAACGTCGTATAGGCTTGTGGCGATTTTTCGGCCCATTCATTCGCCATCTGCGGACGAACTGAATACATGTAATGCGCCAGTCCCCAACCCGCTAAGGCAATAGAGACCGCAGCCCCCATTAATCCTAGTAATGTGCTCATGTCCACGGCATGAGGTGCCGCTCCTACAGGTGTGGCTACGTCATGTAAAAAGCTATGAAACCAACCATGCTCTGGTGGAACACCGAGAAACCCACCAACAACAGCGAGCCCCGCAAGGATCATGAGTGGTACGGTCATGATTGGTGGAGATTCGTGAATATGTTTGGCAACATGAGGCTCGACTCGGGATTGTCCGTAGAAAGTGAGGTATGTCAAACGGAACATATAAAAACTTGTGAGGAACGCACCAATTGCTGCGAGAATGTATAAGTGGTAATAGCCATGGACAAAGGCATGAGCCATGATTTCATCTTTACTCCAAAAACCAGCCAAGGGTGGAATTCCAGCGATCGCAAGGGTGCCGATGAGAAAGACGGCATGGGTAATTGGAATTTTTTTGTAGAGTCCGCCCATTTTTCGAATATCTTGTTCGTGATGAAGTGAGTGAATGACTGCCCCGGCAGATAAAAACAATAAGGCTTTAAAAAATGCATGGGTGACTAGGTGAAAGATGGCAGCTGTATAGGCACCCACGCCACAGGCGAGAAACATATAGCCCAATTGGCTAACGGTTGAGTAAGCCAGGACACGTTTAATGTCGTTTTGTACCAGGCCAATCGTCGCGGCGAACAAAGCGGTCAGCCCGCCAATAATTCCAACAGTTGTTAAGGCAATGGGAGCCATATCAAATAACACATGATTGCGCACCACCATATACACACCGGCTGTGACCATGGTCGCTGCATGAATGAGTGCGCTGACGGGCGTTGGACCTTCCATCGCGTCAGGCAACCATGTGTATAGAGGCAATTGCGCAGATTTCCCGAAGGCTCCAATGAGCAAACAGATCGTGATGGCTGTGGCCATTTCGGTAGAGAGCGATGACGCTTGAGTTAAGACAGTGCTGTAATCTAACGATCCGAAATGGGCAAAGATCAGAAAGACAGCAATTAAAAATCCTGCGTCACCGATTCGATTGACCACAAAGGCTTTCGTGGCCGCTTTGCCAGCTGAAACTTTTTCGTAGTAGTAGCCAATTAATAAATAGGAACAGAGTCCGACGCCTTCCCAGCCAATGAACATCACGACATAATTGGAACCCATGACGAGTAAGAGCATGGATACCATGAAGAGGTTCATATAGGTGAAGAACCGAGTAAAGCCTTCTTCTCCATGCATGTAGCCTACGGAGTAGACATGGATTAGGAAGCCCACTCCGGTGACCACTAACAACATGACAGTTGTAAGGGGATCAATTAAGAACGCAAGATTGATAGAAAGATCGCCTCCAAAAATCCAGGACCAGGCAAGCACTTCACGCGGTTCAGGATTGGACAGGACAGACGCAAAGACGCCGAGCGTACAGAGAAAGGAGAGACCGACTGAACCGAACGCCAAGCGTCCAGCCCACTCATGGGAATACCGTGAGCCGTAGAATCCGTTGGCTAATACAGCCAGGAGCGGAAAGAGGGGGATTAGCAGAACCAGTAAATCAAACACATTACCACTTCAAAATATTAATTTGGTCCACATTCGTGGCCATCTTCCCACGGAAGATCACGATAATAATGGCCAATCCAACAGCCGCTTCGGCTGCTGCGACGGCAATAATAAATAGAGCCGACATTTGTCCGGCCATTGAATTCAAGTAATGGGAAAAGGCCACCAAATTAATATTGGCAGCATTGAGCATGATCTCCACGCTCATTAAGACAATAATGAAATTACGACGAATGAGTACGCCAACCAATCCTGTCATAAACAGAATCGCGCTGACGGCAACATAGGCTGAAAGAGGGATCATCGTGATCTTTTAGGATGCAGGTGTATTCGCCGGTTCTTGGTTGTCTGGCTTGGCCGGGGTTTTGGCCAGGACGATGGCTCCAATGACGGCGCCTAGCAAGAAAATCCCGACGATTTCGAAAAGGAGTAAATAGTCGCTAAACATGGTAATGCCCACCGCATGGCTCGGGCCTGTTTCCAAAACCACCTCCGGTGTCGCCGTTCCTATCTTCCCGCCATAGGGCGATAGCATTAAGAGTATGAGTAATTCGGCGAGTAGCCCCATGCCTGCAAAAAATAAATAGGTATGTTTCTTATGTAGATGCTGCTCTTCAGTTTTTAAATTCATTAACATGAGGACGAAGAGATAGAGAATGAGTATCGCTCCGGCATACACGATGATTTGCACCATAGCCAAGAACTCGGCATTCAGCATGACAAAAAGACCAGCCATATGAAGGAGGAGTGTCAGCAATGCCATTGCACAGTGAACCGCATTCCGCAGAGATACGGTTAAGACCCCTGCCACGACACTCACCGTGGCAAAGTATATGAAAAGCAGCCACATCATGGGTTAGCCGGAGGCGGATCCTGGACAGTTTTGATTGAGTCAGGAAAATGGTAACGGTAGGCTTGGCTTTCTTCACCTTCCTTCTCTTGGTTATGTGCATAGAGATATTTTTTTGCGTCATCCAAATGTCGTTCGCCAATTTGATATAAACGATCCTTGTCGAACATGAGCGTGCGTTTATCATGTGTGGAAAACTCATACACCTTCGTCATCGCTAACGCGTTAACGGGGCAGGCTTCCACGCAATATCCGCAGAACACACATTTTGTGATGTCGATAAAGAATTCGCTCGCGTAACGTTGGAGAGGCAGAGATTTATCTTCTTCACTGATGACTTTAATGCAACGGGAAGGACAAGCCGCTTCACAGAGGTCACATCCCACACAGCGTTCTTTCCCATCTTCATAGCGTAACAAGCATAAGGCTCCGCGATGGGCATCGGGAATCGTCCGCTTTTCTCGCGGATATTGGAACGTCATGGGACGATGGAGCATGTGCTTGAATGTCACCTTCGCCGCCTTCCAAAATTCCAGGAAGAATACGGCGTTGAAAAATTTCTTTGTGGGTGTTTCTTGACGCATGGGAAGATATTCGTTTCTTGCGTGCTACGCTTTTTCTACGGTGACGTGGGTTAATTTAAAATAAGGTACCCCTGTGGTGGAATCGACTTGGAGTGGCATAAGATCTTTCACGGGAGGGTCATTGAAATGCTCTGGCACTGTGCATGTGCCAGGCATCAATGATGTGTCCTCGGTCACATTCATTTCGAGCGTACCCTGATCAGAGGTTAAGCGAATACGTTCACCGGACGTGAGCCCAAGGTTTTTAAGATCTTCTGAGCCCATCCCAAGACTTTTCTTGTTTGGCGAAATATCGATCAAACCTGAGGCTTGCGTGGAAAGTTTTCCAGAATGATAAATTAGTTGAATCATGCGCAGCCCAAAGGGTCGATTGGCTTTCCCTTTTCCATTCATAGCATATCGAGGCCCAACATCTTGTGCATAGCCATTCGAAAAGTAGCGAGAATGATTCGGCTCTATTTTGGGAGCCATGCCTAAGTTGTAATATCCAGGAAGAATTTTTCTGATCTCTTGTTGAATGTCTTGGGTGGTTTCATATTCCATAGCTGATCCTAGGATATTGGCCATTCCCACCATGATATGCCAATCCAAGGTACTTTCCTCGAGGGAGTCCAAAGCCGGCCGAAGGTACTGTACTTTCCCTTCTTGATTGGTGACTGTCCCGTCTTTTTCCGCAAAGGTGGAAGCAGGGAATACGACATGAGCCAACTTAGCCGTTTCTGTGAGAAACGGATCCTGACAAATAAGCACGTCCAATTTTTCCAATGCCTCTTTGACATTATAGGAAACTGGCAATGTCTCGAGTGGATTTTCCCCGACAACATAGAGGGCTTTAATTTCTCCGCTTCGGCAGCGATCCAAAATCTCGATCAGATGAGCGTCGTTCTGGGTATCAGGTAACGTTGTGTTCCAGGCTTGGTTAAATGTATCGCGGGCCTGAGAATCTGCAAATGGAAAAGCCCCTGGAAGAAATTCCGGAGCCACGCCCATATCAATCGCACCTTGTTCATTCGCTTCTTCGGTAAAGGTGTTAATCCCACATCCTGGTTTTCCTAATTTTCCGGTAACCCAAGCCAGATCAATCAAATGCAGCATATGCTGATAGCCATTAGCTTGTCGGAGTATTCCTTCGCCGCAAATGATGATGGAGCGAGGGGCCTCCGCAAAAATTCTGGCCGCCTCATGAATTTGTTCAATGTCCACACCGGTTTGTTGAGACACATCTTCCAAAGAATAGGTTTCTGTGGCCTGCTTTAATGCCGCAAGAGCATCAGGATGAGCCTGAGTTGTTTCTTCATCGATCAAGTCCTGCTGAATGGTGGATTTGACGAGCCCTTGGATATAGATACCTTCCGTTCCAGGATTCACCATGATGGGATGCGATCCGAGTTTCGCCATATTGGTTTGTGTTGAATCGACTACGATGGTTTGGGTTTTATACAAACTGATGGCGGATTTTACCCGTAGGCTGGCTACAGGGTTGGTTTCCGTAATATTGGCCCCAATGATTAAGAAGGCTTTGGCTTTATTGATTTCTTCTGAAGTGTTCATCATGCGATGAATCCCCAACGCCCGATTCATGGCACGAACGAAATTGAGATGTCCGTATCTTGCGCTGCTATCAAGTTGATTAGTTCCAATGACCGTTCGCATGAATTTTTGAAAAACATACAGATCTTCGTTCGTGCACCGGGCAGTGATAAGCCCACCAATGGCTTGAGGGCCATGTTGGGTTTTAATGGCTCCCAATCGACTTGCCGCCGTTTCCAAGGCATCAATCCATGGTGTGGGTTGGAGTCCGGCATCGGTTCGGACTAGCGGCTCTTTGAGCCGTGAGGGACTATCAATAAATTGAAATCCGAATCGTCCCCGCACACAGATCCCGTCATGGCCATTGACGGTATCGCTTCGGTCTCCCCACTTATTTTTCCAAGAGAGTGGCGACGTGACACGCACGACTTCTGTATCTTTCGTTTCGACATAAATTTGGCAGCCATCACCACAATAGTTACACGTGGTGGTGGTTTTTTTGAGCTGCCAAGGTTTATAGGCGTATTTAGAAAATTTATTGGTAATCGCGCCAACAGGACAGACTGCTAAACAATCGCCGCAGAATTCACAGTCCAATGCTTGATCGCCTTTGGCGACCACTTGCGTGAAACCGCCTTTTTTCATGAATTGCAAAGCATCAATGCGCTGCACATCTTTGCAGATATTGATGCATTCACCGCAGGCTATGCAGCGGTTCATGTTGAAGTCTAAGACCAAACTGCGCGTATCTTCTGGGATATTCTTTTGTTTTGCATTAGCCAAATTGGTGACGCCATGCTCAAAAGCGGTATCTTGCAATTCACAATGACCGTCGGCATCACAGACGGGGCAATCCAACGGATGGACTGATAGATGTTTCTCGACGGCCTTTTTCCTGGCCAGAAATAAATCTTCACCGTCTGTCCGGATGACCATCCCGGCAGCGGCTTTGGCTGTACAGGAGCGGACGGGGGCTTTTTTCCCTTCTTGTGCAACGAGGCACATGCCGCATGAGCCGAAGGGGTCGAAGGTGTAGTGATAGCACATCGCTGGAACAATCTTGCCAGTGCTGGCCACAACGTCATAGAGCGAGACGCCGGCTTTGGCCTGAACGGTTTCTCCGTCCATGGTCAGTTCAATCGTCTCGGCTTCGACCTCTGGTGATGTGACTGGTTTTAACCCCATAGCATATTTCCTTGTATTCCAGTTAGCTTCCTCAAATAACTAACTCGTGAAGCGTGAGGAATAAGGCGTTCAGTCATTTACTGTTGCGCTTCACGTTTTTTGTTTCACGCCTTACGGTCTTTGTTATCGATCGCATTCTCCCATGACGATGTCATAGCTTCCGAAAATAGTGACGGCGTCGGCGATCATATAGCCTTTGGACATATAATCAAAGGCACCCATGTGAATAAAGGATGGAGAGCGGATTTTCAAGCGATACGGATTCCCTCCTCCCGTACTCACAATATAGAAACCCAGCTCGCCTTTATGTGCTTCAGTCCCGCAATAGATTTCCCCAGCAGGAGCGTCAAAGCCTTGGGAAAATAATTTGAACTGCTGGATCATAGATTCCAAATTTGTGAAGACACGATCTTTTGGCGGTAACGTAACGCTAGGCACATCCGCCATGATGAGCCCAGGCTGCATCTGCTCTAGGCATTGCTTAATGATTTTGATGCTTTCCCGAAATTCTTCAATGCGAATCCAATATCGATCATAGGTATCGCCATTTTTCCCAACGGGAACACTGAACTCACACCAGGGGTATGCGCTATACGGTTCGTATTTACGCAGATCATAATCTACACCCGAACCGCGCAATGTGGGCCCGCTTAATCCAAAGCTCAAGGCATCTTCGGCGGAAATAACTGCCACGCCTCGAGTTCGAGCCAGCCAGACGCGATTTTTTTCAAGAAACACCACATATTCATCAATCTTTGGCGGGAAATAGTCTAAGAACCGTTTAACCTTATCAATCAAGGAATCGTTGAAATCTTGCTCGACGCCCCCGATACGATACCAGCTGGTTGTAAGGCGCGCGCCACAGAGTTCGTCAAACCAATCCAGTAAAATTTCTCGATCTCTAAAGGTATAAAAGAAGACGGTCATCGCGCCGATGTCTAATGCCTGGGTACCCAACCAAAATAAATGACCGATGATACGCTGCACTTCAGCGACAAGGGTGCGGAGATATTCGGCTCGTTCGGGAACCGTGATGTCCATGAGTTTTTCAACCGCACGGCAATAGGCGAAGTTGTTGTACATCGCGCACACGTAGTCCAAGCGATCCGTATGGGGGATGAACTGATGGTAGGTGCCACCTTCAGCCAGTTTTTCGACACCGCGATGAAGATAGCCCAATACCGGGGTGGATTTAACCAGTCGTTCGCCTTCCAGTTCCATGATGACCTTCAACACTCCATGTGTGGCCGGGTGTTGCGGCCCCATGTTGAGGAGCAGTTCTTCGGTCCGAAGGGTTGGAAGATCTGCGGTCTCCGGATGATTCGGATCGACTTTATAGATGGTGGTACGTTGATCTTCGAGTTTCATAATGATCGAGACTGGTAATCGACTAATTCGGGTCGTTTAAAAAATCAAAGGTATCCCGCCATCCTTTCCCTTGTACCGGAAAATCCTTACGAAGGGGATAACCTTCTGTGTAGTCATCGGGCATAAGAATACGACGCAAGTCGGGATGATGATTAAATCGAATGCCCATCATGTCAAATACTTCTCGCTCCATAAAATCGGCACCCATCCAAAGGTCTACCATCGAATCTACTTGGCAATCATGTTCCGGTACTCGGGTTTTAATGCGGATCCGATGCCGTTTTCGAATAGAATAGACTTCATAGACCACCTCAAACCGCTCGGCTTCGTCAGGCCAGTCAACGGAACTCACATGCACCATATAATCACAATCGAGTTCAGAATCTGTTCGGATATAGGCGCAGACATCGTGCAAGGCTTCTCGTTTCACAGAAATAGCCAGATCCCCACGCCATTCGTTTGAGCTGAGAAACCCTTCTGGGAATCGGCTTTGTATTTTTTCTGCAATAGGGTGCATAGCAATAAATCTGTCGATTGTCTCAACCTTCATCTAATTACTGAACACGCACTAAATCGAATGTTGTCGTCCCGCCCTGTTTGCCCTTTTCAAAGAAGGACCATTCTTGCTGTAAATGGCTGGAATCGCTCATCGTAATTTTGAGGTCATGCATGTGACCTTCATCAGCAAGATGAGTGGTGTCTTCAGGGGATAACGAAAACGAAAGAGTTTTTCCTTCCATGGCTGCCAGATCGAGATGCGGTTGATTCCCCACAGAACAATAATGGGTCATGGCCAACTTGCCAGACTTATCATGGTAAACATTGATCATCTCATCTTTAGACCCTGGAAACATCGTTTCTACGACAGTGCTTCCGTTGGAAGAGACTTTATATTCAATTTTAGCTGGAATTTCTTTCCCATGCATGATGTGAGTGCCTTCCCAGGATCCCGCCAGGGCCTTCATGGTTTTAAGCGCTGGGCTTCCTTCATAAGGAGGGAGTTCCATCTCTTGAGGATTTTCAGCAAAAACTGCGGTGCTGGCTATGGTCATCGCGCACAATGAGATCAATGCCAATATGAATTTCATCATAAACCTCCTGGTTAATGAATCCGTCCTCATGTTCCTTATATTTTCACTTGTTCAGGTTGTTTCGTGAACACCCGTTTTTGCATGATCCGATCTTGTAACTTCAAAATCCCGTCAAACAAGGCTTCTGGTGTTGGAGGACAACCAGGCACATAAATATCAACGGGCACGAATCGGTCAACGCCTTGCACGACGCTATAACTGTCATAAATATTCCCAGAGGTGGCGCAGGATCCCATTGAAATCACATATTTCGGTTCTGGCATTTGATCGTAAATTTTTCGAATCACTGGCGCCATGCGTCGACAGACGGTCCCGGCCACGATCATCAGATCAGATTGACGTGGAGAGGCTCGGAAGACCCCGGCGCCATACCGGTCAATGTCATATCGAGAAGATACGGCCGCAATCATCTCAATCGCGCAACAAGCTAGGCCGAAGGTCATGGGCCACAACGAGCCTTTACGGGCCCAATTGACGACTTTCTCAAGAGAAAGGGTCATAACCCCAAGCTCTCCATCTTTGGCTGGTGGGCCGATTTGTATTAATCCCATTCCAGTGCCCCCTTCCTCCAAGCATACACATAGGCCACAACAAACAGCCCAATAAAGATCATCATTTCAATGAATCCAATTACTCCCAATTGTTTAAAGGTGATAGCCCAAGGATAGAGAAAGATGACTTCAATATCAAAAATGACAAACAGCATCGCAATGACGTAATACCGCACAGGGAACGGCATGCGGGAATCAGAAAAGGGTTCCGAGCCACATTCATATGTCGAAAGTTTTTCTGACTCAGGATATTTGGGTTGAACCAAATAGGAGAGAAGGAGGGTCACTAGCCCAAACCCCAAGGCTAGGATCGTAAAGATCAGGATGGGGAAGAACTTCGTTAAGTACTCAAGAAGGAGGTCCGACCCGGACATCTGGTGACTCTCCTAATAATAATTTGAAAATACCGCACCCAATATACGCGAGAGGCCCTAGAACTGCGCATGGTAGCACCCAGTTTTTTTACGAATCAATGCAACGAAAGACCTAATCGGCTCTAGGTCTATTCAGGCGGAAAAAATCCTGACAAAACAGGAAGTTACTGAAGTCGTTGGCGGGTTTCTTCTTATGGCCATTTCCGGACAAAGGTTTGGAGATTTTATCTAGATTTTGAATGGACGATGAGGAGGAATACCTGAGGGAAATTCTTCTTCGGCTCTTATCATTATTCTCAAAGATTCTGAGGTTCTGTTAACTCTAACGGAATATGCCTTTCATGCTCTGAAGCGCTTTGGAACTAGTATTTCTGATTAATTCTTCCGTTTTTGCTGAAAGCCTGACATATTTTGCACGTTCACCAGTATCTGTCACTTCAAGGTATTTAGCATCTTTGGCATTGTGAATCGCGCGTCTGGCCTGGGAGGCTGACAGTTGGGGAATCATTTTTTCCGCATCACTCATGCTAACTGGAATATTGTGGAGCTGTTTAAGAAATAACTCTGAAAATAAGGTCCAATAGTAACTTTGTTGGAGTTTTGGTTCTCGCGCAAAGGCATTGACCCAGACCTGAGCTGCCTCTTTATTGATGGCCTCGATATATCTTCCGACTTCCTTATCAGAAAAGTATTTCATGTGTGGTTTCCCCGGTTCAGTATTGAGTTGGTACCTAACTGTTGGCTTACGATCGAACCATAGAGCATACTACTTATATATTCTCAATGCAATGTATTGTATTAACTAAATTAATATGTTTTTTAATAATCATTAAGAAGTTATTATAATAAGCATATTGGCTATTATAATGAATAATCTATATAATTCGAATACGTCACTTTTAAATAATGAATATAGTCAGGTAAAGAGCAAAGAGACGAATGACATAGAACATTAATCAATGGAGCAATTATTTCAATTTCATTTTAGGAGGTACCCAATGGACATCTTCAAATCTACCTCTCAGCAGCAACACAATCGTGATACAAGAATGTATCCATTTGCAAAAGGTACAAGATTATTTTTGGCGACCGGTCTGATTGCTTTTTCATGTTTTGGTTTTTCTCCGGCTTGGGCGAGTGAGTCTCATTCAGTCAAGCCTGCTGGAATTCATTTAACTAGCTTATCGATAAATATAGGCCCAGGCGGTTTTCATATTGGCGTTGGGGTGCCTTCTTACGGTCGGTCCTATGGACGTACGCACCTCCATAGACGGCATGCGCATCAACCCTATTGGAAACATTCCAGACATCATCATGGAAGGCATCAGCACTATGGCAAGCCGCATCGCTTCAACAACCGTCATGGGTGGAAGAATGATAGACATCGTGGAAATTTCCGAGGAAAGGGTGGTCGAGGAAATAGTCGTCATCGTGGGGGGCGTTGGTAAGAAATATTGTGAGCCTGCATGACCAATAACGAAAAAGGTTTAAAAAGAAAGCTTGAGACAGTAAACCCGTGAGGATTAAATCCTCACGGGTTTTTTTGTTTGAAATGACAGACTTGAGGAATTGAGGATTGCTAGTTTTCCATTCAGGACTTTTTCATCTTTGAGGAAGGAGTGCGAAGATTGGGAGGAGTTTCGGATTGGTCATCCCATTCATCTTCCATAGGCGGAACAGCTTTGGCTTTTTGACGTCGATGAATTTGGGTCTGGATACGCGGCTTAGTGGGGCCGGGAACTTCGGTGGGTTTTTCAGAGGAATCAGATTGAGTCATGGGGAAATTATAAGTCGGCGAGACCACCCAAATGATGTGAGCATTGGTGATTTGTTCATTATACCATAGATACCAGATCTCAGATGAAATACCAGCCTCGTCTGGCAAGAGCTGTGTTATGCGTCGTATCCGATAATGATAGTGTCTAAAATGCTAGAATACTTGATAATGGAAGAATGAGATTACTACAATAGCATTTCATTTTTGCTGTATTGATGATGCAAAGACTTCGATCTCCATTTCTGGCCGCTTGTTTAGTTGGTCTACTGCTGATGCTTGGCGGAGTCCTCTCCGCTCAAGCCGTTGGACATTCGTCTCAACATTCTCATCATCATACCACCGACACCCATGCCACATCGCTTTGTAGTTGGTATTGTGCGGCTGGCCAGGTTCATGCTGGTGAGCTGATAGTCGTATCGACCCCAGTCTTATCTTTCCTGGGAATGGCGAATTGGTCGCCCACCACAATTTCCCCTTCGTTTACTTTTCCTTCTTCTTCCCGTGCCCCCCCGTTTGTGTAAACAGACGCATTTCTTTTTTCTCTGACAGTTCTGAATCCAAACTTAACTAAGCCGCTTGACGGTTGCTTGGGATAGTTATTTATCTGGGATTCTTCAATGTCCGAATGAGATAAATTGATTTGTCACGATGTGTCTTTATACGTATACATTTTTTACATAAAATTTTGTCGTGGGGAGAACTTGTAGGATGGATGACGGAGTTATGAAATTATTTGTTGGTATTCGAAATATATGTCTTGGTCTCTTGGTCGCTTCGATGAGTCTAGTTGGGACGGGAACGGTTGTGAATGCGGCCCTTCTTGATGGCGTGATGGGAGGCTTTGAAGAAAACATGGGCAAGCGAGCCCAGGTCAAAGGGGAACAGCTTGTGATTGGCAACTTTTACCCCGCTGAGCGTGCGGATTCGCATGGGCCGATCGGGGGAATGGGTGATCATACGCACAATGAGGGTGAATTCATGTTCACCTACAAATATATGCGGATGTATATGGATGGGAATCGAGATGGGACAAACAGGCTATCCGCGAACGATGTCTTGAAGGATTTCTTTGTTACACCAACCGAGATGACCACACAAATGCATATGTTTAATTTCATGTATGGCCTGAACCAAACCGTGACACTGACGGCGATGATTCCCTATGTCTTTAAACACATGGATCATGTCACGAGGACGGGTGTGAATTTTACAACAAAAACCAGTGGATTTGGGGACATTCGGTTAGGTTCGTTAGTGCGATTGTATGCGTTTGAAACGCCGAGTCTTGGATCACACCGCTTTCATTTTAATGCGGCTGTGGGCTTGCCTACTGGGGATATTAAGGCCACGGGTGCTACTCCATTAGGGGTCCAGCGGCTTCCGTATCCTATGCAGCTGGGATCAGGCACCGTGGATTTATTCCCCGGGTTAACCTATGCCGGAGGACTGCATGATGCAAGCTGGGGTTTACAGGCGGTAGGGACAATCCGCCTAGGAGATAATAACCAAGGGTATGCCTTAGGTGACGAATATGAAGTGAGTGCCTATGGAGCCTATCAGTGGGCGAAGTGGATCAGTAATTCGCTTCGCTTCAAATGGAAAGACTGGTCAGATTACGAGGGGCGAGATCCGAATATTGTGCGTACGAACCCGATGGGTGTGCCCTTGGTCCCCACAGCCTTTACGGGTCTGCGAGGTGGCGAGCGTCTGGATCTCTTGCTGGGTTTGAATATTCTCTTTCCGGAGGTCATGGGGTACGAAAACCACTTGGGCGTAGAAGGTGGTGTGCCGATCTATCAAAACCTTGATGGGCCACAATTGGAATCTGACTATACATTTTTTGTCGGCTGGCAGATCGTCAACTAAGATGATCTAGATCGGCTGAATGAACACGAAGGAAAATCCCATGAGTAGAATTCTTACATATTTGCACATTTCTATCCTCATTTTCATAGGCTGGGCCACGATGGCCCAGGCTTATGAAGTGGCTGAAGTTCGTGATGGGGGTACTATTCATGGAACAGTGACGTTCTCTGGCGCACCTCCAGAGCCGTTGCAGTTTGAAGTCGAAAAAAACCCTGAAGTTTGTGGGCAGAAGAGAAACTTGGTGAAAGTTGAAACGCAGGATGGCTTCCTCCAAGGCGCGATTATGATCTTAGAAGGAGTAGAAGCTGGGAAGCCTTTCGCCAAACAAGAGCTTCCAGGTGCTCATCCTGGAAAAGGATCGTTTCAGTATACAGGCGGCGAAAAATTGGGGTTACGGGTCAAAGCCGAGAACTGTAATTTTGGTCCTTTTACAGGAGTGTTAACTCCTGATGAAGCCGTGCGTTTTGGCAATAAGGATTCCATTAAGCATGTTCTTCATACCTTTGTGTCGTTAGATACAAAGGGAAGCGTCTTACGCACTTTGCACAATCGAGATATTCATCCAGACGGGGAATTCGAACGTACGTTTGATTCTGGAAAAGTGAAGGAAAGTCGTGTGGTGCGACTTACGTGCAACCGCCACGATTTTATGCAAAACTGGCTCTATGTGGTGAACAATCCGTATTTTGCGACTTCAGATGAGAACGGAAATTTTTCGATCGACAATATTCCTCCGGGCCAGTATATCCTGAAAGCATGGCATCCTTTACTTAGTCTTCAAGAGCAAGAAGTGCAGGTGACGCCTGGGAGGGCGTTGGGTATTGACTTCGCTTTTTCTGAGTAAAGAAAAAATAAATGATTTTTAGAAAGCCGTCTTCTCGTGCAGAGGGGGCGGCTTTTTCTTTTGTACCTTCAAGATTTTTGCCTAAAAGATCAAAGCGGCACTGGTATGGGGATAAATTTACCATCCAGAAGTTTTACCCAGACATCAAAAACAATCGGTGTTTTAAAATTTCCAAGTCCAAATGTATGAAATAGGCACATTTTAAGAAATTTGCTATTATCATGTATGGATTCTGCCACGGTCATAGCCGCATGGTGGGGCGCTGTTGTGGCAACACTTGCATTCTTGTGGGAAATTTTTCAGTGGTTTAAAAGCGGTCCGCGAATTCAAGTGAGGGCCAAAGCAAATATGGAACCTGTAAACCTTCCGGGACTTGAAAAAAATGAAAAGTATATCTTTGTTGAAGTGACCAACGTAGGGGACCGTGCTACAACCCTCACCCATTTTTGCGCCTGTATCTTTAAAGATTGTATAAAGCGGCTAGTTAATAAACCTGAGAAAAATCTTGTACTTCTCAATAATTCCGGTTTTGGTCCACCCATTCCGTTTTTTTTAGACAGCGGGCAAAGGTGGACTGGTGGAATTCTACAAAATCAATTTGATGAGAAATTGATAAGTGATGGCAAAGTGTACGCTTCCATCTTCCATACTGCCTCATCAAAACCTGTTTTATCTAAAGTAACCTAGAATATATGAAAAGCCCTCGAAAATAGGGTGTACTCTATTTTAGAGTATCGCCGTGTACGTCCACATATTTTTCTTGGCACAAGACCTCCGATAACCAGAGAGGGTAAACCTCCAAGGTTACCCAATCCAATAGGAACCATTTTACTTCCACTCAATTTAAGTCAGGCAACATTTTGTTGTTTGAGATGTTTGTTGGAACATGCTTGGAGCACGTGGCTGAACTATACCAATGTCATTGTTCGAAGTTTCAGTGTTGGGGAGGGCTCCATAGAGGGCCGGGACCGGCTGGTTCTTGCAGATCACTATTATCATAGGGTTCTTCGTTCCCCGTGACGCCATCTTCATAGGAGTCTTTAAACATCTCGCCCAGTGCTTGTTCGAATTTTCCATTTCCATTCAGATCAATCCAATAGAACACGGGGTCTCCCATGGTGAGGACCACGGGTGTGCCAAAGTCATCCAGCCAGACTTTATAGGTCCGACGAGCAGTCATGAAGTTGACGGATCCCGACCCTGTTAAATCAAATTCTCTGAAAAACATATCGTTGCGCCAGTCGTAATAGGCTTTGACTTCCCGATCATCAAACTCGTCTGGTTCAACAGGGAGTTTGGGTCGTTGTGGGATTGCAGGGAAAGGATGGGAATTCATCGCCACTGGATGAGCTAGATTGGTATGATCGTGATTCACCACCATGATAGTCGAAATTCTCCCGTCAAGTTTTACGGGGGAAGCGAGACTTTCATTAGGGGACAAACACAGCAATAAGCACACAGGAAGAAAACGAAGCCCCATGATCAGCAACATTTTTCACGTTCCTCTCAAGACAAGATGTCTAAAATTGTATTCCTTTTAAAAGACCCGTCGCAAATAGATGATTCAGGAACACGGTACTCACCTGAAAGCCATAGGTTCTCCCTAAGCTTTCCCAATTACTGATCCTCAAGAATCTGTGCCAGGCGTGCTGGTCTGGGATGTTGCCAGGGTCGTACATTGGTTGGGATTCCTAATACCACCAATTTCAGACGTTCAGCAGACATAAGGGCTTTGGGTTTATTCGAATGCCGGACTGGCCTTTATGCCTATAATATTCGTCTTACATATTTTAAGAATGATAGAGTAACTCCACTTATCAGGTGTACACATGATGATGCCAACTCCTTCCCCGTCATCCTATCCGAAAACGCCACCATCATGGCTTTGCGAATTACCGAAAAAAGATCCGTGGTCGAGGCCATTTGCGGAAAGCCTTCTCTTACATCTTGATCTTCAGCCCGGGTTGACGATTTTAGATGTGAACTGTGGAGATGGTATTCCTGCCTTTCATCTCGCACATCGGATTGGTTCAGAAGGGCGTGTGCTAGCTATTGATGTGAGTGAAGCTCAACTTATGAGGGCCAGAACGGCTCAAGGTCCTTACTTTCCTTGGTTGGAATTTCGGCGTGAAGACGTCAAACACCTACCGGAGAATGTAGGCCGGTTTGATCGTATCACCGGAAATTTATCATTCATGTTTTTTCGGCCTGATCGAGAGACAGCGTTGCATCAATTATTGAGGTGTGTCAGTCCAGGTGGCCAACTTGTCCTGACGTTCCCTTCGCTCGGGACTTTCGATTCGCTGTGGCAAAGAGTTGATCGGGAAATGCTGGCAAGAGGATTTACGGCAGAACGGGAGAAATTGACGGATTACATTAACGAAAGGCCCTCTGTAGAGGATGCACGGAGATGGTTGCAATCTGGTGGTGTAGAGCGAATTGATGTGACTGAGTATCCGTTGGAAGTTGAGACCGGTGGTGGAAATGCGTTCCTCTATCATCCTTTACTCCGAGGCGGATTTTTAGAGGATGTGTATGAATGTTTCACGGATCAAGAATTAGCTGAATCATTTATGCAGAGCATTGCAGCAGATATTTCAAGTTTCGTTCCCCTAATCGCTCAGCGTTGTGTGATGTCTGGCTGGGCGCCGAATAGTTCCTCGAAATCAATCGGATGAATCCATTCCAGAAATGTGACACGTCCAGCGGTGTGCCTATTCAGGATTATTTCTAGAGGGGATGAAGTATTTATCCTCATGGAGGGCCGACCTTATGAAATCTTGGATTCGGCGAATTGGCGTCCTTTTTGTTTCGGTACTTATTGTCTTTGTGGTCGGAGGCATGGTTCTGCCGACAAAGTATAGCCTGAGTCGTACCATTGAGATTCAGGCCAAACCCGAGGCCATTCATGCATATGTTGGAGATTTAAAAAAATGGGATGTATGGGCACCATGGAAGGAAGAGGATCCGGAAATTGTCACCACCTATGGAGAGATTACATCTGGAGTTGGAGCCAACCAATCTTGGATGGACCGCGAGGGTGGTGGGTCGTTGATCTTGACCATGTCATCACCAGAGAAGGGCATTGCATATGATCTCTTCTTTGATCAAGGGAAGTATCAATGCAAAAGTGCCATGCTCTATAAGTCTTTGGCTGAGAATATGACAAAAGTGACCTGGAGCATGCAAGGCGATATGAACATGCCCATTTTGGGAGGCTATTTAGCCATGACCATGGATTCGATGATCGGAACTATGTTTGAACGTGGTCTGTCAAAACTCAAATCACAAGTGGAGCAGAGGTGATAACCGATCATTTGGGCAAAGAAGTAAAATTGAGTGCCAAGTTCTCTTATTCAATAACCGAAGTTCAGGAAGTGGTTAAGGTGTTTCTTTCTTCTGTTTTTTATAGGTGTCGTACGATGGTTGGTTTAAACAGTCTGCTGGTTGGCGAGAAGGATTATCGAGGCAGCGTTGGGTTTGGGACTCTTGCAAGGTTTGATAGCCTCCTTGTTTGACTTCTTCCCATGAGCAGCTGATGAGAATGATGAAGAAGAGGGGCCACAAGAACCCGAGGCGAATGAGTAGCGTGAGGAATGTGTTAGGAAAAAATCTCATAGAAAATCCCAGAGAAATACTTTATTCATGGTCATGATTTATTGTTGAAACCATAGCCAAGGTTCGCGATGATTGTGGTGTACATTTCATTGACTCAGGTGTCTTGCTTATATTTTCCTCATAGGTAGTTCCCGTTCCTTCCAACCGGCCATGTGGCCCTCCAAGTAGGCGAGATTGGTGTAACCTAATGTCCAGAATGCAAACTTCGCGATTCCAGCCCGAGGTCCGTGTTCACAATACAGAATTATTGGGTCATCAGTTTTTCTCTTGATCTCAGCGTGACGGGTCCAAATGGCATAAAAGGGTAGATGCAAAGCACCCGGCACGTGGCCTGTTTGATACTCACTTTCCGAGCGAACATCCACAATCGTGGGTGCAGCATTCTTTTCGATGGCGGACAGAAGTTGGATTTGCGTCATGTGAGAGAGTTCATTTTCTGCGCAAGAAAGGAGAAGACTTGAGGCAAAGAGAATGAGTGGGAAATTCTTGGTTCCTAAACAGGCCATGTTTTGTGTCAAGGCTGCAATGAATGAGGGCTGAGCGATTTCTAAAGTTTTTCTCGACCTCCCTTTCATCTGAATCATATGAGCCATGTGCAGAATACCGATTTTTCTTAAGACTTTCCACTAATATCAAAGCAGAATCTACTGTTCATAAGCCAAGTTCACTCAGGATGCGCGAGTGCAAGTTGTCTGGCTGATTCCTTCCAAGCGATGTTAAGGTGTTAACCAGTTTTGATTCATTTTTCTAGGAGGCAAGCGAGAGCATGGATATTGAAGTATTTCGACAGATGGTGGCAAAGAAACCCGATGGGTTTCTTGGGCGATATGGGTTAGGGGATAAAATTCTCCAAACAGGCGAGAACTTGGAAGAAGCGGCTGAGCACCTGAGGGTGGCCGTGGAGCTCGATCCTGTGCATGTGGCGTCGCATTTTGCGTTGGGCCGAGCGTTGGCAGGGATCAATCAAAAAGACGAAGCGAAAGCTGTCTTAAATGCGGGCATTGATGCAGCGCTGTCGGGTCGATCTAATGGCGGCGGAGATCTAGTACCTGAAATGCGCGCCTTAATTCAAACGTTGGGGTAACAGCAGAAAATTTTCCTAATGGGTAACAAAAATTGACCACCTATCAGATTCTTCTCTCCTTGAAAAAGATGCTCTATATTGTACGAGGTGTCTCCTTGATGCTGGTTCTAGTGGGGAGTGGGTTGTGGGTTGGGTGTAACATGGTCGGGGGTGCGTTTGAATATGACCCCGACGACTTGCAAAAGAATTTGAGCGCAGAGGCAAGAGCGCTCATGGATCAAGCATTCGAAGACATTGAACCATCAGCGCGGCGAGATTACCACACACATATATTGGGGATGAATACCGAACTGAATGGCACCTTTGTGAACGAAGGCTGGCAATCACCTTGGAATGGATTGATTCATTATATTCAATTTGAGGTCTATAAAAGTTCCGCGGTCATTACGGATGAGGAACAGGCCGATGCGCAATACCTTACTCGACTCAAGGATCTTATCCAGAATATGCCTCATCCTGGCAAGTTTGGCATTATGGCATTCGATTATTTTCATAATGAACAAGGACAACCCGACCCGTTGCTCACGACTTTTCATGTGCCTAATGAGTATGTCATGAAGATTGTCCAGGAGGACCCAGAATTCTTTTTTCCTATTGTATCAATCCATCCCTATCGAAATGACGCAACCACAATCCTACAACGGTACGCCGAACAGGGTGTGCGATTCGTGAAGTGGCTGCCCAATGCGATGGGTATTCATCCCGCATCGGAAACGATGAAGGACAAACTCGAAGCTTATTACGAGATCATGCGCAAGTATGACATGGTACTTATCTCACATACTGGTGATGAAAAGGCCACTGAAGCCGAAGAATTCCAGAATTTAGGAAATCCCTTATTCTTACGAAAGGCTCTAGATATAGGGGTGAAAGTCGTTATGGCGCATGTTGCGAGCCTGGGTGAATGTCAAGAAGAAGATGCCAACATTTGCCGACCTGGCACTCCCTATATTGATGTGGCTATTCAAATGCTGGAAGAACCTCAATACAAGAAATTGTTATTTGCAGATATCTCGGCATTGACTCAGGATAATCGAAAAGACCACCTCAACACAGTCTTGGCGAATACGGCTATCCATTCCCAACTCATTAATGGAAGTGATTACCCTTTGCCTGCGGTCAACATTGTGATTCAGACCAGAACCCTAGAATCTTCAGGGTACATTACTGCTCAAGAGCGAGAATCGCTCAATGAAATCTATGACTATAATCCCTTGCTTTTTGATTTTGTGCTGAAACGCACATTGCGTCATACCGAAACCGGTGCAAAGTTCCCTCATTCCGTGTTCCTAGAACATCCACTTCTGCCCACGGGTTAATCATTTCTCAAAAATCTTTTCATTGTCGTGATTTCATTCCCCCGAGATATATGGGGTCATTCTACCTTTGGGGTTGGACTTCACTTATTGAATTTCGTGTCCTGCAGAAAAAGACTCGCAGATGGGGAGAATATTTCTTAGGTTTAAGCTTTCATGGCCATCGTCTGAGTCGAAAGGTATTCAAGGCCACTTCTTAGGGAGTGAGTCCAGATTTGCTCTAATTCGGAAGACCATTTTGGATCAAATTGTTTGAGCGTGTTGATTAGGCTTTCTGACCAATATTGATACATAGAGGGTTCCATCCCAAGCCATGCGTGGTTTGAGCCGATAAAGTTCAAAACTAACTTTCCATTTTCTTCTCTTCGCCAAAATTGAAGTAACGCGACTATTTCCGTGAGCATTAGTGCCTTGCGCTTTTCACGATCATGGGGACTTAACAGGTTCGAAATAGATACATGACTCAATAAGAATGTTTCATAAAATTTCTCCAGAAATTCAGGATCCAAACCCACTCGAGCAAAACTCAATTCTGGTTCAGTAGTGAGGGTGCCAGCTTCTTGCGCTGCTACCCATTGGGCAGCGGCGGCATATCCCAATAATCGCATAGTGGCTCGTGACACAGTCCCGAGAGAAATTTCGTTTTGTTGACTAACAGTTGCCACCTCTTCAATATTACCTTTGATTTTTTCAGTTGTGCCTGATTGCTCTTCCGTTGCTGCTGCAATTTGAGACATTTCATCTGTGACTTGATTGACAGATTGGATGATTCGGTTCAAGCTTTCGCTCGATTGGTGTGCAAGGGTCATCGCGTTGGTGGCCTCATGTGTCCCTTTTTCCATTACATCAACAGCCGATCGGGTTTCTTCTTGCATGGCCTGAATCATTTCCGTGATTTCTTTCGTGGACTTGGTCGTTCGTTCAGCAAGTTTTCGAACTTCGTTCGCAACGACAGCGAATCCTCGGCCTTGTTCCCCTGCACGTGCCGCTTCGATGGCCGCATTTAAGGCTAAGAGATTGGTCTGTTCCGCAATGTCGTCAATTATTTTTGTGACTTCTCCAATTTGGTCGGAGTGCTTGGCCAGGGATACTACTTTCCGCTGTGAGTTTCCTACGATCTCTGCTAGGCGAGACATGCAGGTTTTTGTGTTGCTCACCACTTCATCCACTTTCGTGGCTTCGGTATCAGCATCTTTAGTCAATATCGCTGCGTGCTGTGCGTTTTGAGCAACAGTATGGACGATGTCAGACATTTCCGCCGTTGCGGTAGCCACTGTCCTCGCGTCTTGAGCTTGACGGTGAATACTGTTACTCACCGGAGCCACAACACTCATTACCTTACTCGCTAAGTTAGACACATTCTGACTGGCTTTTTCCATTTGTCTGTTTACTATTTGCAGTCGGTCAAGTAGCACGTTATAGGACCGGGCCAGTGCTCCCACTTCATCCTGGGTGTTGATTTCGATCCTTCTATCCGACTGCGAGCTATCACCAATTGATTCAATGGTCTTTTGGAGGGATTGAATAGGACTTGTCGCTCTTGCAGCAAATAGCCATCCAAAGCCTACAGAAAAAATGAACATGATTCCTATGATCCAGAGAGTCGATTCAAGAATTTTGCGATTAAGAGTATCGGTCGGTAAGAAGGCTTCTGCTTCGTCAATTTCGCTCATAATCACCCAATGCAAACCTGAGATATTCAATGGGGCATAGGCAGAGAGAACGGACACATGGCGATAATCCGGAAAGATGGCGAAATCTGTTTTTCCTGATAAGGCGGCCTTGGTCCCTTGGGTTTGAACGGATTGGAGACCTATGGATGTGTTTTTTGCTGAGATCAGATCAATGACTTGCGAAGGAAGACCAACAGCCTTGATAGCAGCCAAATAATTGGCTCTGTCTTCCAGAAGAAATCGGCTTTGATTTCGCATCGTATAGTCTGGGCCGATGAGATAGGTTTCTCCAGAATCCCCTAGACCGACCTGTTTCCAATTTTCTTGATTCGTCATGATGTCGTTAATCCGGTCAATTGGCATTTGGAAAATCAGCACCCCAACTTTAGTTGACCCATCGAAGATAGGAGATGCGATAAAGGACGCAGGGTCTTCGTAGGACGGGGGGTAGGGTGTAAAGTCCTTGAGCGTCACAGCTTGAGAATTGTCTGAGGCATTCGCCTCTTGAAAAACCTTCCCGATTCCCGTATCCGCGTAAGGGCCATCAATCAATGAAGTAGAATAATCTAATTCTTTGAAGACCGAGTACACGATGTCCCCAGAATCAGGATCCACTAAGAAAATGTCGTAATAGCCAAATTTTTTCAGGAAGTCCCGAATGTGGGGGTGATACCGGTCATGGAGTTGGCTGTAACTTGTGCCGTCTTGCGAAAAAGATAACTCATCTTTACTGCCTAATGGATGAGGATTGGCCGTAATATATTGGTATTGAAGTGCGATGGAGTCATGATCCAAATGCGGGAAATAAGAAAGGGCATGAGAATCCTGATGAGGATTGCGACGAACATATTCTTCTGTGAAATCTTTCCGATAATACGTGGCTAAACTCGACTTCCAAGAACTGATATCCTGATCGGATGGTTGGATTTCTTTTCGAAAATTGTTAAATGCTGGTTTGAAGCCTATCATGGCTTCAATAATCATTCGATCGTTGGAAAATGTGAGAACTTGATCCCGAATCGTTTGAAAGTAGGCCTCGATTTGATTTTTCTTCATCTCCCTGATTGAGGTCAGCTGATTCTTGGCCTGTTCTTCAAGTGCCACCTTTGCTTCTTGGTTAGCTTGCCAGGTGATAATCGAGCCGGCGATTCCAATGGGTACGGTGGCAAGGAGAATAGACCCGATTATCAGTTTGGTTTGCAGCTTCATGAAATCTCTCCTAGTGAAAATCCTTTTATTTCGACTCCTGGTTCAAAAGGCAAGGAAATTCAATGCTGTTCAATATTAGGGTCATTCCATCCCCCTGCAACTGATCGATCCGTGGAAAATCCGATCCGTTAGGTGCTACAGGGACCTGGTAGAAGGCGGGAAACCGTCGCTTCATGCACTGGTCCATTGAGTCCCATTGAACTCAAATAGAATGATGTTTATTCATGTTATTTCATTAATAATCGGCTCCCTTGTACTGATACTTGAGGGGTTAGATGCTCAGAATTTCTTAGAGTAAGTAGACAATTATTGAGTCAATGTTGGTCATACCCGTTTTGGCAGACATCCAGAAAGATTGAGAAAACGGTTGGGTCCCCGCTTTCATGGGGATGACCGTATTATTTCCATGAAAATTAGGAATGATGCCAAAGGGTGAGAACGGAAGGTTGTGTGCGAGGGCGGAGAGGAGCGTCGTGTACATATTGACCTCGACAGACAAGGCCTGTGGATTCAGCAATATTTTTGGCGACAGTGGCTTCGATGGGGCTATGGTTGACCATGACAAACGTACCGCCGATCACCAAGTTGTTTGCGATTTGGGCAAACAGGGAGGCCGGGTCGAATAAGCTCAACGGCAAACGCCAGGCAAGGAGCGGTTTGGGTGTCACAAATGGATACCAGGCGGTGATGATGTCGGCAGGTTGATTGTGCTGACGGTAATCCGTAACTACATAGTTCGTATGTGGAAGGTCTTGAATATGGCCATGTGCATAATCAATACGGCTTCGACCGTTACAATACAATCGATGTCCGTCCACCTCTGTTCCTACTAATTGCGAAGGTTGAAAAAAAGCCTGGAGTGCCGCTGCATAGGAAAAATTTGCGCTGCCGACGTCACAGACATGTTGTTGCTGAGGGGCGGTCCAATTCAGGTTTTGTCGAGCACGATCGAGTAAATCTAAGTATCCATAATTGAAGAGGCTTGTTTCTGGAGGGTATCGCAATTCAAAACGCATTCCATAGATAGTGTTCATTTCTTCAATGCGATCGCCTTGTGAGGACGAAAGATTAGAATGTGTCCCAAGGGGCGTTTCTCGATAGGTGCCTCGTGACCAACGCAAGGCCTGTGAGGCTTCGTACCAGAATCGGTGATAGCCTGATCGTAATCGATCGCTAAGTGTAATTTGTGGTTGTATGATCGTGAGATTTTTTTTCATGGAAGGTTGACTTCTCTTCTGACTACTTTGCCTAGCCGACTAAACTTTGCTGATCATTGCTATTCTTGTCGGTTTTCCTTGCTCGGCTCTTAATGGGTTTCACAAGACCCTATGGTGTTTAAGGTATTCTCTTCCCTGTTACGCAACGGGAATCTTAGTCATAAATTTTGAGACACACCGTTTTTTACGAGCTAGACGGTTGGAATTATTTATTTCAAGGTGAGAGAGCAATGTTCCGAACGTATTGAAGACAACTTTTTTCTTCTCGTAGAAACATCTTCGAACTTTCTCTGGAGTGCAACGAGGTCCCTCCTCTGGTTTCGCCAGGCCTAAAAGGATTTTATATGCAGATTGCGGCAATCCCTAAAAATGAAGAGGCGCGTATTCAAGCGCTTTTGCAATACGATGTTTTAGACACAGAGGCTGAAGCAGTCTATGACGATTTTGTGAAGTTGGCCTCCTATATTTGTCAAACCCCTATTGCCCTTATTAGTTTGGTGGATCCCAATCGCCAATGGTTTAAAGCTCAAGTAGGATGTCCGGCGCCGGAAACTTCTCGTGATATTGCGTTTTGTGCGCATGCCATTCATCAATCTGACGTGTTTGTGGTGTCTGATACTTTCACCGATCCGCGATTTATAGATAATCCTTTAGTAACCGGAGATCCGCACATTCGGTTTTATGCCGGTGCTCCCCTTATCACCCCAGAAGGATTGGCCATAGGGACATTATGTGCTATTGATCGTGAGCCACGAACTTTATCTCCTGAACAAATAACAGCCTTACAAACATTGGCTCGACAGGTCGTGGCTCAATTGGAACTTCGTCGTCTGAGCAAAGAGCTACAACAGGCTCTAGAAAGTAAAAACAAATTATTCCACCTTTTATCCCACGACCTTCGCTCGCCATTTACTGGGATCTTGGCATGTTCCAGAGTTTTGGTGGAAGAAGGAGAAACCTTGACGAAGGATGAAATGCAAGATTGTTCCCAAACGGTTCTGACTTCGGCCGAACAATTCATACATCTTATTGATAATCTCTTGCAAAGCACTCGGTTTGAATTAGGAGTTTTGGAATATCAGCCAGCCAATATTGCTATCGATACTGTGATGGCCAATGTTCAGGTCCTCTTCAAGGGGAATACGACACAAAAAATGGTTGATCTGGTATATGAACCGCATCCAGACGCTGAAGTGTTTGCGGATTCGACGATGCTCCATTCTATATTTCAGAATCTCATCAGCAACGCCGTTAAGTTTACTCCTGCCGAAGGAAGCGTAACAGTCCAAGTGGTCGATCAAGGAGAAATGATTCAAATATCAGTCATTGATACGGGAGTTGGTGTTCCTGCTGAAATGGTTGCTGGCTTATTTGAGTTGAAGGCTCGAAGATCAACAGATGGGACTTCCGGCGAGAAAGGTACGGGGTTAGGACTGCTACTATGTAAAGACCTTGTTGAAAAACATGGGGGTCGGTTATCGGTGGACTCTGTGGTTGGGCAAGGCACCTCCTTTCACTTCACGCTACCGAAAGCTCATTCCACAGTTTCCGCTTGATTGAACTGTTAGTGTTGGGAGTACTCCCGCCCAGGATCTTTCCGAGTTATATCATCAAACCTACCGATCAAATTCCAGCTTACTCAAGCATTCACAATTTTCAGGGTTGCCCCAAAAGGCATTATTTGAAAAGGGGGATAGTTTTCTGAGGATTAGATTCTTTTAGAAAAGGAGAAATAGACAGGCTAAGCTTCCTGAAGTTGGTCAATATTATTCCAGAGGAATCAATATCTCTAATCCACCCATAATGTCGTTGAGTTTGAAGTCGCGTTTGGGGCTTCGTTCATGGGCGTTATGGCAATTGATGCAGGCTCGGCTTACAGCGCGATCCGGAAAAATGGCCTGATAATACCTCCGTTGCTCTAATTCAATTTCCTGTTCCACTACCTCTCCGTAGGTCATGACTTTCTCAAGTGCTAACCGTTCATTTTCCGACTCTGGCGAGTTTTCTTCTTTAATCGGCCACAAACTCACGAGTCGGTATCGAAATGGCCTTCCACGAACCTGTAGTCCTCGTGAGGATTCTTTAAAGAACTGTGCAGGAAGGGGTAATGTACGTTCTTCTCGCCACTTTTCCGTGGCATTCACTATCAACATGGCTTCCATTCGTTCCACCACATGTTGAGTGTAGAAGGTGCGGTCAGCTTGTAGAACAGCATGGAGGTAATCAGCGACGACTCGAATGGGAAGTCCTTGCCCCGGTGAGAGTTTCATACCGATCCCGATCCCAAGAATAACGGATAGGATAATAGAGACCGTAAGGATGAAAATATGTTGGCGAGCCATCGATTGACTGGTTCCCTTCCTGGGTTATCGCCTCGGACCTTATGGATCCAAAACATGTCCTTAATGATCAGTGAGATCAATATACCAAGAGACTCTCTGGGAGGCCTACTCTTTTTTGATAGGAAAGCGAATGAGTCTGCATGCAACGAACTCCAAAGAAAAAGAGTTTGTTGCCATACTTTTTGGAAAGTGAAACAGGAAGTGGTGAAAAATAATTGGTGGAAGCAGTCTCTTTCTGGTGGCCCGCTAAAGAATCTTGGAAGTAAATGGAGTCATGATGGAGATGATGAGATCGATGCTGTCTAAGTTAAAATCTCGAAAGAACAGCCCAGGTCACGAGTAAAATAAGTGTAAATGCTTCCATTGTAACAACCCTCCTGAGTGTGAGGTAATTTGAGATTAACTAATCTTTGTATTAATGCAACGGTAATACCATGAAATATAGTTGTTGAAATTGAATATTTTTTCAATATTATCAATATTTTAGATGTGGGGATGTTGTTTTCCGCAAGTTTTTTTCCAATGGGTGTGCGAGTAATGAAAAGCCGGGTTGTGCGAAACCGCTCAAGGAAATGAGGCAATTAAAAATACAGATGAAAAAAAACCTGGGACAGAGGAGAACGAAAGATAAGGGAGCAGACAATTAATCAGTTGCACTAATTTGAAGGCTGCTTTGAAAAACTATGAGAATTGTTAAAAAACTAAAGGTTCCCTCACTCCATCAACGACAACATAAGAAGTCTCAACCCAAATCCAGTCTTTATTGGCTGGACCATGAATTTGCACACCAGTAAATACCGCATAGTCGGTTGTACCGGGATTCACGGTCAGTTTGATCATCCGCTCAAGATCTTCCCTGATAATCTGTTGGGTGACTTTGGTCAGCGTGACCAAGTCCGGAGTTTCTGTGAATCCAATTTTCCCAACCAGGCGTTGACGTAAGAGGCTCTGTTCCAGGTCGTCTTGATCCAGGGCCAGATTCACGTTTCCTTCTGAAATGTTTTCGTGAATCTTCAGCAAGGCGCCACAGGCGTGGGATATGGCGTGGCGCCCTGAGCGCCGGCAATTCCCAGGGATGCCATGTTCATCGATGGCGATGTGGGGAAAAGCAAAATACACATACCGTTCTTTGCCATCAATATTAGGAGCATGATGATGCGCGGCTTGAAACCCTGTGACACCCAAGTACAACATTCCAGCCAGACTGGAAAAGTCAAATGCGCTATTCCAGGTATTATGAAGTCTGTTCATGAATGCAGTAGTGATTTCGTCACGGCATACGCTTACACAGGCAATGGAATTCTTCTGTTCTATCCCGAAGGGATGTAGTCGGAATTGTGAATAATCCACAAATGCATCGCAGGGATAAGTGCCTGGAAAATTCCGGTCCAAGGCGGTCTTGAAATCCAAGGGTCCTTGAGGACCTTCAGAAGTCGTTTCACATGAAAAAGAGCTGGGTGAAAACAGAGTCGGCATGGGTGTCATTTCCTTAATCAAGTAGTGTTAAACGTGAATCATATGCCTCATATAACTCAGGTTTAAAGCAAGGAAAGTGCCAGTGATATTTTATGAGAATTCCAGAAAATATAGGGAATTCTTTGGGGCTGTTGGTCTTTCATTTTCGATAGATGCTGAAAGTGAAACCAAAGGTGCGGGTTCGCACTAAGGGGAATGTGCGTAAAACATCCAACCGAGATGTGGTCACTGGGAAGTATTCAGATGTGTTCATTCAGGGTTTGCAGAGAAACATGGAGATGCCGAGCTGCTTGATCTTTGTCTTGATTAGATAGTCGCAGGACTTCTTGAACCACCATGCCCTGAATCTCAGATAGCGAACAACGCCCAAGTTCAAACTGAATACGAACCGTGTTAGGGGGCAATTCACCTTCATGGTCAGGTGAGGATTGAGAGAAGAAATCTAGAGAAGTGAGAACTGGATTTTGTGAACAAAGTACGGCCCGTTTGATCAAGGCTTCTAGTTCTCGAATATTCCCGGGAAATTGAAAATTTAATAATATCGGTGGAACGGAAGAATCAATCTCCAGTTTTTCTCGTCCGATTTCTTCTCCATAGGCCTGAAGGATCTTAAGGGTCAAGGGAATAATATCATCCTGACGTTCACGAAGCGGAGGAATGGTGATCTGATTGTCTCGAACGTGAGGAATCAATTTCGAGTGAAAGACCTGTTCTTGCCCCGGCTCAACAGCTGATTGTGTGCTGGCAACCACGATACGCGCTTGAAGAGGGAGACGGTCATGTCCTCCCATTCGACAATAGGACCCGGATTCAATAGCTTCGGCTAAGGATTCTTGAACTGCCAGAGAAATGTGGTCAAGTCCATCAATAAATAAGGTGCCGGCATGGGCACGTTCCAAGGCACCAGGCATGGCTTGGTTGGCGCCGCTAAAGGCACCTCTCTCATAGCCAAAGAGTTGGGCTTCAAGTAGAAGCGCGTTTTGTTCCGTGCAATTGACGGAAGCAAACGGGCCGATGTGCTTGGGGCTATTATAATGAAGAGCTCGTGCTAAAAATTCTTTTCCTGTTCCCACTTCACCTTGAAGAAACATCACGGTGGTGTCTCCGTCTGCTTGCTTCTTGAGTTGTTCAACAACCTTCGTCATCGAAGTACTGGCGGCAATGACATGCTCCCAAGAGTAGTGCCTTTGGTTTTCTAACGCGCTATATTCGACACGGCGTCGTAGTTCTAAGAAATTAAGAGCTCGATCTAATGCTGGGTCCACCGTTGAAAAATCAACGGATTTGATCACAAAATCGTAAGCGCCTAGGCGTATTGCTTCGACTGCATCTTCAACACTGCCATATGCCGTTAACATCACCACCAATGGCTTGGAAGACGATTTCCGTACCTTTCCCAGAGTTTCCAACCCATCCATTTCTGGCATCTTGAGGTCTAAGAACAGCAGATCGGGGATTTCATAGGTCAAGGCTTCCAGGAGTGCGCCTCCCGAGTTGAAGCTCCTGACGAGATGTCCTTTTCTAGTCAATCGGCGACTTAATGCAGAACAGACGTTCTGCTCATCATCGGTAACATAAATAGTTGCGCGCATGGCGATCCTTAGCTTCAGAGAGAGTCATCGTAAAAGTAGTCTATAAAATTTTTCAGTCCCACAAAAATATTCCCCAAAGCCGCCCCGTGTCCCAGGGGGATTAGACATTTGAAAGGACGGCTTTAGGGAATTTCCTCTCCCCCGTTTTTGACCAGGAAAACAGGAAGAGTCTGTCTTTGACGATGATTGCAAAGTTTATACTCAAACAGTTTATGAATTTTTCTGAGGATGAATGCGAAGAAAGCATGCAGTGTTTCTGCAATAATTTTGTGATATCTCTTTTGTGGTGCTGTTCGTCATTACCCCTTCAAGGCAAACGTATGTGCGATGCTGCACAGGACCGTCTGTGTGAAATGGCACCTTTGAGGAAGAGTTGGGAACATCGATACGACGCATTTCTACCAAGCACCTGGAGAAGATCCAGGTGAAATAGCGAGGAAGAAGACCGACACTTCTCTCAATAACGTTGATTTGAAGTGGCCAGCGCTCTCCAATTGAACACAGAATCCTTTCTGTCCATTTACAAAAATCTCATGTCCATTTCGTAATGACGGGAGTTTGGTATTTGTTTTGCGTTACGCAAAGCTGGCACAGGTAAACCCTCTGAGAACACCAACTATTCGTCTAATTGTACTGAAAGAATGTCTCATGACCTACGGTATGATTTTCGTGATGCTTCTTGTTTTTAGTGTCTTTTCTGGGGGAGAAATCGTCTTAGGAGCTGATAATCATAGCAAAGAATTCCCCAGTGATTTTGATCGATTGAAGACAATTTTACAGCAACCCAATTCCCTTTCCGCGGCGACCCCGGAATGGCTGGATATGGGGATTGAACATCGAACCCGCTATGAAACGTTTAATCACAGTTTTACTCGAGGCACTGCCGGAAGTAATCAACAAGTTCATCAGCGGACAAGAATATTATTGGGGATAAAGGATATTTGGGATCCTGTGCGGTTCACGCTGGAAGTCGCGGATTTTCGCACCCCTGTGGCGGATCGAGAACAAGATCGTAACCCAATTTTTGTCAATCATCTGGATATTTTTCAGCTCCATGTCGATTTGGTGTCTCAGAATTTTTTTGGATTAGGGAGTTCAGGAAAAGTCGAAGTCGGCCGCATAATCATGGATTTTGGAAAAGGGCGTTTGGTCGCTGGTCACCGGTTTGGGACCTTTACGCCAACATTTGATGGGGTTCAACTCACTCTTGGATCGGACAAGAACCAGGCATGGGGACTTCGGGCATTTGTGACACGACCCGTTCAACGACATTCGGTCAGCCCAGATTGGACGACACCGATTAGCTACTTTTCAGGTGCGGCGATTTCAAGCAGCCATGTCCCATGGGCCAATGGGGAGCTGTATCTCTTTCAACTCAATGAAGGGAATAATCTCCAACGGCGGGATCTTTCCACTTTGGGATTTCGGACATTTGCGCAGCCGAAGAAGGAGCAATGGGATTATGAAATAGAATCCATCTATCAAATTGGTGAGGTGGGCAGGACAAATCATTTTGCGCATCGCCACCATGGGGAAGTGGGCTATAGTTTTGAGACAGCATGGCCGTTGCGGTTTGTGTATCTTTTCGATTATGCATCGGGAGATCCCAATCCAAAAAAAAACTTTGATTTTTTGTTTGCCAAACGCCGCGCAGAATACGGACCGACCGGTATTCTGGGCGTCATCTTCCCATCCAATATTCTTTCACCTGTTGGATTTCGCTCGACTTTCAAGCCCCTCCCCACCGTTCAATTGATGGTGTCCCATCGTACTTTTTGGCTGGCCGATGGTCGTGGGCCATTTGCGGGGAGTGGGTTGCAGGACCCCACAGGTCGAGCGGGCACATTCTTAGGAAATTTGTTCGATATATCGGTCAATTGGGCCCCGCAGGCCGGTTATTTTCGACATACCGTTTTTGAGGTGGGATTTGCCCGTTTTTTCAAAGGCTCTTATTTTGATCGAGTCTCGCAAAGCACGGGGACCGCTGATGTCAATTATGTATATACGATGGCGACTCTTTCCTTCTAGATCCATCAACTGACTTTTCGGTTTTTTTATTGCTGTTCTTCAATCGCTTGTTCAGTGATTCACAGTCTGTTCTCACCATTTCCTTTTCCCGAGCTATTTACTTTCGCACAGCGCACACCGTACGAATTCGCACATAAATGTTTTTTTCATGAAAGAAAGTGAGTATCTTTGTTGATCTCTTCTTGGGATTGTTCGTCAATGTATTGAAAAATTATGGGAGTGTTGAAAAAAGCCGCCAGTGGCGTTCTTGCTCTTTTGCTTTGCTTGCGTATTGGAAGTACGCTCCACACGTCAAAAGGGCTGTGGCCTTGCTGGATGACTGTTTTGACTATTCCTGTCTCGCGGCTGACACCACTCTATTCTAGAGCATTAACAGGCTATTTCTGAGAAATATTTAGCAGGCCCATTATCAAAAAACGTTTCAGAACCTCTGGTTAAGATTCCTAGCATATTTCATGGCATGTGACTTGCGATATTCAATGGAGAACTGTCAGTACGATCAGAGTCCTTCATTCGATATAAGTAGAGAAGAAATTTTTTAGGACTAAAATATTATGGATCAGGTGATGACAAATTTTCGTGAGTATCTCAAAACGTTTAACTTCAAAGAAAATTTTGAGGGATTGACCAGCAATGTGAGGGGAGACATGTTGGCGGGGATTACGGTTGCGATGGTGATCCTCCCTATGGCCTTGGCGTTTGGAGTCGCTTCCGGTCTTGGAGCCGTTGCGGGGATGTGGTCTGCCGTTGCAGCCGGTCTTGTTGCGGGACCGTTAAGTGGATCAGCATGGTCGGTCGGTGGACCGACAGGGCCTATGACGATCCAAATCCTTACAATTGCACAGACGCATCAAATGCCAGACGGCTCTCCCGATTTGGTTTTTATTGCCACCATGGTTGCCCTGGCCGGTTTGATATTAATTGTTCTGGGATTGTTGAAGCTTGGACAATTTATAAAGTTTACCCCCTATTCTGTCATTTCGGGGTTTATGACTGGGTTGGGTATCTTATATATGTTGCTTCAGCTCAATCCATTTATCGGATTACCCGGCGCAAAAAGCATTACGGCCGCGATCACAGAACTGCCCTCAACGATCGCACATGCATCATTGCCAGCATTAGCAATTGGTTTTCTGACCTTAGCCATTGTCGTCATATGGCCAAAAATTTCCCCGGTGACGTGGCTGCCAGGACCGTTAATTGGTTTGTTCGTTGGTACGGCGGTGGCCACAACATTGGGTTTAGACATTCCTAAAATTGGCGATATTCCCACAGGATTACCGACCTTCTATGTTCCTGATCTCACTCTCCTCGAAGCGGCCTTTGTCCCTGCAGCAGCTCTGGCCGGTCTCTGTATCTTCGATAGCCTTCTGACCTGTCTCATCGTCGACAATATGACCGGCACCCATCACAACAGCGACCGTGAACTTGTCGCCCAAGGATCGGCAAATTTGTTTTCAGGTTTGATTGGGGGACTCGGTGGTGCCACTAATACCATGCCATGTGTCGTCAATATTCAAAGCGGAGCCCGGACACGGTTGGCCTCAATCACGATGGGCTTGGTCCTCCTTTCGTTTATTCTTGGACTCGGGTCTCTGGCTGCTTCAATTCCTCTTTCGGCCTTGGCGGGAATTCTCCTAAAGGCCGGATATGACATCTTGGATATGCGCGTCCTTCCCGTCGTTCGACGATTGCCAATCTCTGATTTAATGGTTTTTGCCCTGGTGGTATTGATGACAGTGTTTTGGAATTTGCTGTCAGCAATGGCGATGGGACTGGCTGTGGCGTTTTTCCGTTTTGTGAAGGACCAATCAGATCGTTATAAGGCTGATCTCAACGTACGGAATGAAGACGTCAAACAGGAAGAGGAAGATCTTATTTTCGCGTTTGGCCGGGACTATGCTCAACGGATCAGCCAAAATGGGGCAAATATGGGAGAAATTAGCGGTCGTTTTGAACATCTGGTTCGAGATCGCATTATCATTGTTCGTCCTCATGGTCCCTTATTTTTCGGGGCGATTGATTGGTTGAATGACACAGTAGAGCATCTTGAAAACAAAGACGTGCTCATCATTCGCTGCAAATGGCTGGATGAGTTGGATTTATCCGGTGCCTATGCCTTAGGTGATCTCATTGAGGCCGCGAATAGCCGCAACGTTGCGGTGTTGACGGCTGGTATGTCGCCTAGGACTAGACAGGTTCTTGAAGATTTACATGAGTTGAATAGGCTGGATCCAAATAATATCTGCACACATTTTAATGAGGTTCTTGATAAAGCGATGCAAATTGTGGAAAAGAAGGCCCTTCAAGCCAAGCCGCAATCCCAGGGAGAACGAATCGTGTCTGCAGGTTAACCGTCTACCTCTTTTTTTTGATTGTTCTTCACATAGCGTCCTCCACTCCTTACCCATATTTCCCTGTCACGCCAATGCGTCGAAGTATTCCTCAAGAATTAGCTCAGAATTTTCTCAATCACACCCCCTCTTGGTACAAACTCAC
>CAKZPV010000044.1 GCA_937139405.1 uncultured Nitrospirota bacterium | reverse complement strand
CTCCTCCCTCGGAATGCTCTAGTGGAGGTAATATACTTTCACTCCCTTTTGTCATCTCAGATGTCCGCTTTTGGCCGGAAGGAGACCTTCTGAAAAAAGTTATGCCAATTGGCATGAAAAGTCTTCCTTTCCTAAACCTTAGGTTCCATATGACAGAATTGCATATTTGGTTACATTTTTTTGCATTTGAGCCAACGTCGCTTTTTGCCAAACATCCCCATACCGCATGCTCTCTTCTCTTTCCCAATTGCCTACGCACGCCGTTCGACTCCCTGGGTGGACCCACAAATAAATCGGCGGGCATTGTTTGCGCGCAGCGAGTTTGCGCGCCGCCGGGTTTGGCGAATTGTGCAGGGAACCCGAAGAGCCACGCTACAGCCAACGTAGTTTTGGCAACTCTTGCTAAACGAAAGTGGCTCGGCTGCCGGGACAAAACCCGGCAAATACCATTCATTGAAAAACATGGGGAATAGGGATGCCTCTCGTAAAGGTGCTTTGACAACCGATGGTCCTCTACACTCACCCCGACTCTCTCCCTGGAAAAACGAGGGAATTCTGAAATGTCTTATCAGTCAGTTAATACGCTAAGGAAGCAATACTATCGGTCTGATTAGGGATAGAGGGTGTAAAGCATTCTTGGGAACGGAATCGTTTCACGAACATGCTCTAACCCACAAATCCACGCGACCACTCTTTCTATCCCCATCCCAAACCCCGCATGCGGCACACTCCCATACCGCCGTAAATCCACATACCACTTAAAGGCTTCTTCCGGTAGCTCATGCGCATCAATTTGCTGCCGGAGAACTTCCAAATCATGAATACGTTGCCCGCCACCAATAATTTCTCCATAACCTTCTGGAGCTAACATATCCATACATAAGGCCAAATCGGAACGTTCCGGGTCTCTGGCCATATAAAAGGCTTTGGTTGCGGCTGGATAGCGATGCACCAGAACCGGGCGGTCAAAGGATTGAGCTAGGATGGTTTCCTGTTCACTGCCGAAGTCATCTCCAAATTCAATTTCGACGTTCTTTTCTTTGAGCCGCGCAATCGCCTGCTCATAGGTGATTTGTGGAAATGGGGGAATCATCGCTTCTAAAGCCGCGACATCTCGCTCAAGTATTTCTAGTTCCACTCGCCGATTCTCCAGAACCCGTTGAATGACTAAAGACACGAGTTCTTCGGCAAGCTGCATCACATCTGGCAATTCGGCGAAAGCGATTTCGGGTTCCACCATCCAGAATTCCATGAGATGTCGACGGGTCTTCGATTTCTCCGCTCGAAAGGTGGGACCAAAACAATAAATTTTCCCAAAAGCAGCCGCTGCGGCTTCTCCATAGAGTTGGCCGCTTTGCGCTAAATACGCCACTTGATCGAAATATTGTGTTTGAAAGAGCGTCGTGGTCCCCTCACAGGCATTTGGGGTAAAAATCGGCGTATCAATGAGCGTAAAATCTCGTTCATCAAAAAAGTTTCGGCAAGTTTTAATGATTTCATGACGCACACGTAAAATGGCATGTTGCCGGCTCGATCGTAGCCACAAATGCCGATGCTCCATCAAAAACCCTGTTCCATGTTCCTTCGGTTGGATGGGAAAGGGCTCAGAAAGATGTACTACTTGGAAATTGGCCACATCAAGCTCAAAGCCTCCTGGCGCCCTCGCATCCGTTCGCGGTTGGCCAGAAATGATGATCGACGACTCCTGCGTCACTTGCCCACATAGGGCAAACTGCTCTTCCCCCACCGTGGCTTTACTCACAATGGCCTGGATATCACCGGTGCCATCTCGCACCGTTAAAAAACTCAATTTCCCACTAGACCGCCGCAGGCGAAGCCACCCTTTAATGGTGATATCCTGCCCTTCATACTCCGCAATTTTCCCGATTGGCACCACACGTTGCTGGGTCATGACGACTCTCCCTTACGTTCTGACAAAGAATAAATTGACACTCAGAAAATTCAGTCGCTATGATGAGCGATCTACTAGGAGTTACTTAGAAATTGAAGGAGGCCGTCGCATATGAGTTACACCATTACCGTGCGTGAATTGAAGACTCGGCAAGATAACGGGGACGCGATTTTTTTATTGGATGTTCGAGAACCCCATGAATATTCGATGGCCAAAATTGAAGGGTCCGTGCTCATTCCCTTGGGAGAACTACCCAATTCGTTGGATAAATTAGATAAAAACTCCGAAATCGTCGCCTATTGTCATAAAGGCATGCGAAGCGCCGATGCCGTAGGCTTCCTCGTGCAACAAGGATTTCCCAATGTCAAAAATCTAATCGGGGGAATAGAATCCTGGTCGATTGAAATTGACAATTCTGTTCCACGCTACTAGGCTCACGGGCAACTCTTTTTTTCACGAAAACCACTTTATTTTTGTTTTCCTTGAAAAAATTCAACCGTCAGCTTGAGCCCCTCCGCTAACGAGACTTGAGGTTCCCAGTTAAAACCCTCCCTCAGCTTCGTCACGTCGACAACACTTCGCAATTGCTCCCCTTTCTTAGCTGCACCAAATAAATCTTTGCAAGAACTATTGGTGAGTTCTTTGATGATCCCATAACATTCATTGACCGTGGATTCTTGACCCGTCCCAACATTGAAGGTGCCCTGAATATCCTCTCCTATCGTCGCCATAATGGCTTCCACTACATCATCAACATACACAAAATCCCGCGTCTGCTTGCCAGTTCCATTGATGATCGGCTGACCACCGTCCAACATGAGTTTTGCAAAAATCGCGATGACTCCAGCCTCCCCTTCTGGCTCTTGCCTCGGCCCATAGACATTGCCAAATCGCAAGGCCACGTGTCGAAGTCCCATCGTATTTTTGTAATAGGCCAAGTATTTTTCGCCAGCTAACTTACTAATGCCATATGGAGACATTGGATCGGTACGATGAGATTCCGGCGCTGGGAATACTTCCTGCTCTCCATAGACGGCTCCCCCCGAAGAAGCAAAAGAAACCTTCCGTACTCCTTGTTTGACTGCATGCTCTAAGAGATTGATTGTGCCTAAAATGTTCACGTCTGCATCGAATCGAGGATCTTCTGTAGAGAGTCGAACATTCATTTGTGCTGCTAAATGGACCACAACTAACGGGCGCTCTTTTCGAAATACTCGCTCAACCCCCTTGCTTCGAATATCCATTTTATATAAGACGGCTTTTTTGTTGACTTGTTTGCGTTTCCCTGTTGAAAGATTATCGATGACCACAACTTCATTGCCTTCTTGCACTAACCGATCGACGAGATGCGATCCAATAAACCCTGCCCCGCCTGTGACCAACACTTTCATCCCCATAATGTTTCTCCACCTTTCAAGTCAGAATCGCTCATGATCATGTCTAAGAATCACTGTCTTTTAAGAACTACGACTCTCTGCTCTAACGCTTTTTTAATCCTATAAGAATTTCCTTATTGCCCTTTTTCCCCAAGACAGGAGAATCAATCAAGCCTACAACATCAAAGGACAAGAGTTTGGCATAGTCGATAAATTGCTCTTTCACCTTTTCCCGCAATTGTTCATCTCGTACGATTCCACCTTTCCCAACTTGACCTTTTCCAACCTCGAATTGCGGTTTAATTAATGCCACCAGGTAACCCTCTGGCTTCAATAGAGGAAGAATCGCCGGCCAAACCTTCTTGAGAGAAATAAAGGACACATCAATGACGACTAAATCCACGAGCTCTGGAATATCATCGGGACATAAGTATCGAATATTAACTCGATCCATCACGATGACTCGAGAATCAGATCGAAGACGCCAATCAAGCTGACCGTAGCCCACATCAATGGCATACACTCGTTCCGCACCTCGTTGCAGAACGCAGTCGGTAAATCCTCCCGTTGACGCCCCCACATCCATTACCACCAACCCCGAGCATGAAAGACTAAAGGCATCCAAAGCTGGAGCGAGTTTTTCTCCTCCCCGGCTTGCATATCGGGACTCAGGCTGAATAATCTCGATTTCAGCCTCCGCAGACACTAATTTTCCAGGTTTATCTCTAACCAGACCATCGACCTTGACACGCCCAGCCAGAATAAGACGATAAGCCTGTTCACGACTCGGGACTAATGACTGAAAGACCAATAGGGAATCCAACCGCTGTTTTGTGGGTTTTCTAGAAGGGGCGGAGGGTTGAAGAGTCGACATTACATGATAACTACGTCCAATCTCCGTTCTGAACAGAGGAGAGAAATGAGAAGAGGCCTTAGGACTCAGTTGAATTGGAGTCCTCCAGAGAAAAGGCCTGAATACGCTTTCGTCCATCTTTATCTTGCACAAGAATTTCCACTTTTCGTTCGGCATCGTCTAACATTTTCAAACAGGTCTTGGACAGCTTGACCCCTTCTTCAAAAATTCTCAACGAGTCGTCCAAGGAAAGCTCCCCCGCTTCCAACTCAGTCACGATTGTTTCCAAGCGAGACAATGCTTTTTCAAATTTTATGGCTGCCATGTTGATCCTTGTTGTCGCACTGAATATTCTCGGATATTATAGCCTTCCACGGCCTGAATCAAAAGCATATCTTCACTTCTCTGGAAGAATTTGCTCCACTTTAGAGACTATTTGACCATGAGCTAGGGTCGTATGAATCTGCGCTCCAATCCTCGTCTCTGTTGATTTTTTGAGAGCTTTTCCATTCTGAAGATCTTTCACAATACTATACCCCCTCGCCAAAACTGCCAAGGGGCTCAATTGATGCATTTGGGAAATGGATAATTTTGTTTGATGACGCTGAAGTAGCACAAAATTTTGCATTCCATACACCAATTGTTTGTTGAGTTCAGCCATCCGGTCTTGTTCTCGCTGGATCGTCGAAAGAGGATTGGCTTCCCAAATTGCCGATTGGTGCTGCAATAACAGAAGCTGAATATTTCGGCACCATTGCGTCACTTTTTGATAGAGCTGTCGCTCTAAATCATCTACCCGTTGAACGAAACGTCCAATAATGAGACGCGGTTCCGGCAATAGTTGATGACTCCGCTGCACCCTGACCGTTAACTCGGCGACAAGACTCTTGAGGGAACGTTCCAATTGGATCCGATGCTGACGCACGTGCTCTTTGACGATCGCTCCATCTGGAACAACTAATTCAGCAGCAGCAGAGGGAGTCGCAGCCCGACGATCAGCTACCAAATCAGCAAGTGTCACATCGGTTTCATGCCCAACAGCCGACACAATGGGGATACGAGAAGCGGCAATAGCCCTCACCACTTGTTCTTCATTAAATGCCCATAAATCTTCCAGCGACCCTCCTCCCCGTCCCACGATCAACACCTCAACCCTTCCTGACTGGGGAGATAGCTGATTAAACATGTGAATGGCTGCCGAAATTTGTCCCGCAGCAGTCTCACCTTGAACAGCCACTGGCGCCAGAAGGATGTGAGCCAATGGCCAGCGCCGATGCATAATCGTCAACAGGTCATGAAGCGCAGCGCCAACACGGGAAGTGACTAATCCAATACGTTCAGGAAAATGCGGTAATGGTTGCTTTTGAGAATCTTGAAAGATCCCTTCGGCTTCCAACTTCGCTTTGAGTTGCTTAAATGCTAACTGCAGCTCGCCAATGCCTTTGGGTTCCACGGCTTCCAAGAGTAGCTGGTAGTCTCCTCGAGGTTCATAGACCGTCAGACGCCCCAACACCAAAACCTCAAGACCATCTTGCAGAGCAAACTTTAATCGTTGACCCTGACTACGAAACAACACCGCTCGAATCTGGCTACCCTGATCCTTTAATGTAAGATATTGATGTCCGGAAGATGGGGAACGAAGGTTAGAGATTTCCCCTTCCACCCATACTGAGGGAAATTGCTGTTCTAAGTTCGACCGAATATGCTTTGTCAGTTGCGAGACTGTCAGCAAAGGCGGGAAGAGCTCTTGCACGGGAAAGCGCTACTCAAACAATCGAAGACGAGAAATTTTATTAGTTTTTTTCGTTGTGCTATCGAATTCCACGACAGCTGCACACAACACGGATGGCCCGGGTGCGACTTCAAACCTTCGAGGCAGTTGTGTCAGAAATTTCTGGATGACTAAATTGGGTTTCATCCCAATCACGGATTGCACAGGCCCAGTCATACCCACATCGGTTAGATATCCCGTGCCCTGAGGTAAAATTTGTTCATCAGCCGTTTGCACATGAGTATGAGTGCCCAGCACGGCCGAAACTTTTCCATCTAAAAAATATCCCATCGCCATTTTTTCTGAGGTCGTTTCGGCATGCATATCGACCAGAATATAATCAGCTTGGTTTTCCAATTGAGATAACTCTCGCTCCGCCACACGAAAAGGACAATCAACCATGGGCATAAATACTCTCCCCATTAATTGCACAATCCCTAAACGCTCCCCCTGGACCGTTTCAATGACACATGCTCCTTTTCCCGGGACACCATCAGGATAATTGGCAGGCCGAATGACTCGAGATTCTTTTTGTAAATATTCCATGGCTTCCCGCTTGTCCCAAGCATGGTTGCCTAACGTAATAGCAGAAAGACCAAGGTCAAAAAGTTCTTCGGCAATATCTGGAGTGATCCCAAATCCTCCGGCGGCATTTTCCCCGTTTCCTACCACCAAATCAATCTGGTGATCTTCAATCGCTCTGGAAAGATGCTTTAACAGCACACGACGACCAGGTTCGCCCATGATATCGCCGATGAACAACACATTCATACGAGGTGAATTTCAGCTCCCTACGACCTATTTGGCAAATTCAATAAATCGGTTTTCACGAATGACGGTCACTTTAATTTGCCCGGGGTACGTGAGTTCTTGTTCAATTTTTTTGGCTAAGTCGCGAGACAGTGCAAACGTTTCAGTCTCACTCAACTCTCCCTGCCGAATGATCACCCGTACTTCTCGACCAGCTTGAATCGCATAGGCTTTATCGACACCGGAATACCCTGTGGCTAGGGATTCTAGTTTCTCTAACCGCTTGACATAGGCTTCTAAGGTCTCGCGTCTGGCGCCTGGACGAGCGGCCGAAAGCGCTTCAGCGGCTGCCACCAGAACGGATTCAGGGCACAGTGGCTCGACTTGCTCATGGTGAGCCGCTATGGCATTCACAATGAGTTCAGACTCACCCCATTTTTTTGCCATTTCAGCTCCTAGCATCGCATGTGTGCCTTCTTCTTCATGACTGACCACTTTGCCAATATCATGAAGCAAGGCACCACGCTTTGCGAGCTTCACATCAAGCCCCAACTCGGAAGCCATAATTCCACAAATGTAGGAGGCTTCACGAGCATGGTATAAATTATTCTGTCCGTAACTGGTGCGATATTTCAGACGCCCTAATAATTTAACGATCTCAGGGTGAAAATCTGAAAGGCCAACCTCAAAGATGACTTTCTCGGCTTCATCTCGCATGAGTTTATCGATATCGCCCTTGACCTTTTCCACAACCTCTTCAATTCTCGTAGGGTGGATACGGCCATCCTGCATCAAACGCTCCAACGAAATTTTTGCCACCTCCCGGCGCAAAGGATCAAACCCAGATATAATGACGGCCTCTGGCGTTTCATCAATAATAAGATCCACACCCGTTGCCGCCTCCAATGCCCGGATATTCCGTCCTTCTCGACCGATGATTCGCCCCTTCATACCATCATTGGCAAGCTGAACCACAGAGATGGTCGCCTCATTCACATAGTCTCGCGTAATTCGTTGAATCGAGCGAGTGACAATCTCACGCGCATCGCGATCTGCCGCTTCTTTGGTTTCATCCAAAATCCTTTTTGTCAGAAGGGACGCATCTAACCTTGCCTCTGTCTCAATTTCACTCAATAATTGGCGCTTGGCTTCATCAGTTGTAATCCCCGCCACTTGTTCCAAGGCCACCCGGTGTTCCTGAATGGCCTGTTCGCAAGCAGTTGTCTGCTTTGTTAAAGACTCTTCCTGCTTTTTAAGAGCTTGTTCTTTTCGGCGCATCTCATCATCACGTTTATCAAACTGACTCACCTTGCGCTCAAAAGCTTCTTCTCGCTGAATAAGTTTTCGATCTGCGGCTTGAATTTCATTGCGTTTTTCTTTTTCTTTCGCCTGAAGCTCAGATTTCGCCTGAAACAACATATCCTTGGCTTCAATTTTGGCTTCCTTGACTAAATTCTCCGCTTCCCGCTGCGCATTCTGAGTCAGCTGCTGTATTGCATCCTCTGCTTCCGAACGTCGCTTCGCATCCATATGTTGTTGAAACATTTTAGACGCGACAAACCCAATGACGAGCCCGACGACAATTGCCAGTATAGGAATGATCATTTCCATCGCTTAACTCCTATTCTTTTCCTTTTGTACTCATGAAGGGGAAAGAGCTAGCTCCTAACACCTCTAAAAGGCAAAATTGCTATACCGAAACTAGGAGAACCCTCTTAAGGTCAAAGGAAAAGGAAGGATGGGGAAAACTGCCGAACCTTTCTTAATGATCAGAAAGAGACCGGCGAGAGGAACCAGGACGATGAGGGAAACGAGAGAAAGGACGTCTGAGAGCCCTATATCGCAAAACAACATGTTCAGGCAGCAACTTTATATGCTGCGGTTCAAGAACGAGGGAACGGCCCAGATCTATATTGAAGCACGAAACTACAGATTTTAGATCGAAAGACCAGTTATCAGCCTTGAATAGGGCATCAAAGAACTTTACAACATTCAATTTCCAAGAATACCATTGACCTTCAAGTAGTCGTTTCAACATCGTTCCATTCCAATTTCCCAATAGCCCATTATGACAACGAATCCCATTGTCACAGCTGGGCCTCCACTTCTTTCCCTTAACAACAAAGGGAATATTCCTTTCTTTCTTTGAAATTCAATAACTTATGAACCGTAAAATATCAGAACATACCCTCGTATTTCAATCATAAGGAAATAGCTAGAGCTCAAACGTTGACTGGAATATTCCCTATGCAAGAACACTTTAACCCAACCATATGTTTTGAAAGGATATATTCTGTTGATACAAAAATGAAGGGAAAGCCCAATGAAGGCTTAGTTCGGACGGGATTCTAAATGTTCGTCGATAGTTTCCACTAGGAGTTGTGCTCGCCGTTCCATCTCGCTTTCTTCACCAGAATCTTTATGACGCTGTTGGCGAAAAAGCTGGTCGGTTACATTGATGGCTGTTAAGAGGGCAAGTTTGGTGGGAGTACTGGTTCGAGTCTGTTTAGCAAGCGCACGCATTTGCGCATCCACATACTCGGCTAACTCATGAAAATAGGCCTCATCTCCCTCGCCTTGTAGGGAGAATCGATGACCAAAGACTTCAATTTCAATGGTCTTCGGCATCACTTCGTTCCGTCGTTAATCGTTTGATCGGTCTAAAAACTCAAGTTCGTCAAGCACTTTTTCGATTTTTGAACGAATGGTACTCCGCTCGTCCTCCCAGCCTTCCGACATATCTTGCTGCTTAGCGAGTCGCTCGCGAGTAGAATCTAGCTCTTGCTCAAGATGCGATTTGTCTTCCCGTAATTCCACAACAAGATCGAGCAGTTTTCGAACTCGAACTTCTAACTTTTCCATTTTTTCGACGCTCACGAATACCTCCTTCCTTATTGGCTCAAACGAGCCGGACTATAGTAAGTTCAACAAAACCTGTCAAGAGAAATAGGGGGACAGGTTTTGCCAGATAGCATCCGGTAAATACGGTAACTCCCAACAACACGTTTAACATATCTCCGAGTCTCTTTATAGCCAATTAATTCCACAAATTCATCAGCTGGGCGCTGCCCATATTGGGCCATCCACCGTTGAACAGCCTGAGGTCCAGCATTATAAGCCGCAACAGAATAAATAATATTACCCTGAAATTCATCCAGCAATTGGCCTAAGAAGTGCGTCCCCAATTGAATATTATGATGAGGTTCGTAGAGCCAATTGGTTTCAAATTTGGAATCCGTTAGGTTCAAATGAGAGGCCACGCGTTTGGCCGTGGCTGGCATGAGTTGCATGAGTCCAATAGCACCAACAGGAGAAACCACACGAGCGCTATACAAGCTTTCTTCACGAATCAGTCCGGCAACTAAAAAGGGGTCCACATGCCGAGGAACAAAAGATTGAATCATATGTTGATAGCCCATTGGAAACGCTCCGGACCAAGCTGGAGAGGCAGGAGGTAGTTGTCCTGTTCTCAACGTCGATCCAAAATGACGGATAGCCAAACGAATACCAATATCATACGCCTCCGTCTCTGCAGCCAGGGAAGCTAATTCCTGGAATATCTCGGCATCTGATCCATAACGGGAATAGACTTGCTCAAGTTCTTGTACCGCCTCCTTTGATAATTGAACTGCTTGTAAAACTTGGATTTTTTGAAAATGAAGATCTTGTTTAAGTTGGGGAGAAATCCCTTTTTTCGGAGAATCCATTGCAGCGAACACCGTCCATGATGGGCTCTGTCCGTTTGTTTCACCCAATCTAATTTGTGCCAATTGACCATAGTACGTGAAAGGATACGCCTGGTTTAATTGTTTGAAATGTTGACTGGCCAATACGATGTGTCCCATCTGCTCTTCGGACCGAGCTAGCCAATACCAAGCTTGTGAGAACGCATGCCTAAAGAAAGTTGATTGCGGGTTTTCCGTTTGTTGGATAATTTTTTGAAAGATGTCGACGGCTTCATCAAATTGCTCATTTTGATACTGAATCCACCCAACCTGCCACAAGGCATTGAGCTTCTTCGAACCTGTTTGGGCGACCCGAAAAGCATTCTGATAGGCTTGAATGGCTTCAGGCCAACGATCATGATCTTGTAACCAAATCCCATGAAACGTATGAATCTGAGCCTGTTGATCCGCAGTGAGTCGGTCCGTAGGCAAAATCTTCACTAGATTTCCTAGGGCTTCACCTTTACCATGTCGTAAATAACTCCGTCCCAACCAAACCCAAGCATCATCTTGCCGCGAAGAAGAAGATTGGGTGAGCTTCTGCAGGACTATTTCGGCTTGATCGTATTGCTTCAAACGAACCCAGGCCTTGGCTGATGTAAGTTGAGATTTGAAATATTGTGGAGTTTTTTTCGAAACAGCTAGGACCTTTTCGAAGTCATTGATAGCCTTTTTCAATGCCCCGCCTTTATAGAAAGACATTGCCCGCTGGAACTGCTCTTCAATAGTTGGCACAAACACCCCAGCATTTTCTTGTGCTACCCATAGTTGAGCTTGAACACTTTCTTGAGCTAACGGAAAGCGCCACCATAATTCTCGAAAAATCTCGACCATTTTTTCCTGTTGTCCAAGCAGCCCAGCACAAGTTCCAAGCTGAAATAACGCACTTGGTGCATTCGGATGCTTCGGGCTCTCCGCCAAGGCTTGAGACAGGACAGAACGGGCCATCTGACACTTCCCAGCTTTTGAAAAAAGAGCGCCACCTTCATACAACATTGCAACCCGAACACGCGACTCGAGATGTCCATCAGTAAATGCCAGAACAAGCGTTGCCGCTTCCTGCAATAAACCTGCATGCTCATAAGCTTGAAGCAGCCAATAATGAAGATAATCAGCTAGCACAGAAACCTCAGTTAACGAAGCTCGCAATAAAGGGATGGCTTTAACTGGCCTTACAATTCGAAGGGCATACCCATAACGAAGCCGAGCCCATGTGGCCCAAGGTGTTTCAGCATGGATTGTTATCAGTTGATGAAACAGTTTTTCAGCTTTGAAAGAAGCAGGAGAGGCAAAATCCAGCTTGTCTAATTCCCGTACAAATTCAGAAAAACAACTTTCTGGGTTATTGCAAGGAGGCAACGAGGGGTCAAGCGAAACCACGGGATATGGAAAGACCAAAATACATCCGACGAAGAATAGCCCACTTATACCTTGGCGCAATCGTATCTTCACCATCGGCTTCATAGTAACAGAATGATAAGGTATGGTCGCCCTTCCGAGACGCAGCAAATAAACCCACATCAGCAGCCGGACTGAAGCCTATCCACTGTCATACATTACATACAGGAGGGATATTCAAAGAAACAGCACAAAGGGGAAAACCAGAATAATTCATAGCTGAAAGACATTTCAATCCGAGGAAAGAATATTACCGGCAACAGACATCTTCGCTCAATGATGAAAAAATTACATTCTGCCATTACACGGAAAGATGAGAAATCTCTCGCATCCATCCTTGCCAACGAGGAAGGTCGTCCCATATTCCCAAACGCAGTAAATAGGCTTCACTTTCCCACCCAAGCACCCCATCAGCATCTTGGGCAATTCCTCCGCCTTCTAATACATTGGCAATAAAAACAGCGGTCAAAGGGCAAAAACCAGAATGAGGAACCTGAAACGGTTGATCATGAAACGTCACAATAGTCTGAATTTCTAATGGCACCCCCCAATGGGCCAAAAATTGAGTACCGCTTTCGCCATGTGTTGTTCCCAAAATATTTTTCTCTATAGTGCCAAGTTCTTGCCCACGACATTGCGCAAGGTCCACGACAGCCATAAATACTTGTGGCTGCTGAGCCAGGAAGATGACCATGCCGATGTCATGCAACAGTCCACCCACAAATGCTTGCCAAACCGAGCACTGATCGACCTGCTGATGCTTTGCAATTAAGGAAGCAAGGTATCCTGTACGGACGCTATGACACCATAGACTTTGGAGAGTCGTTGTTGAGAGTCCAAACCCTTCGGACAGAGTGAATACTTCCACACCAATATTCAAACTACTTTCAAGATGAAAAGGAATGGGCCCTATTTGAGCTGTTAACACATGGAAATAGTTCTCCAATTCATCCGTATCCAAGATGGAAAGTTCTGTAGTCATAGAGCGTTCGGTTATCCTTCTACTCTTATTGCCGTGCTAAAACACAAGACAAGTATTACCGGAGTGGGTTCGTTCATTTTCTCCTCGGCTATCCAAAAAGGTCACTTAAGAATCGACCCAGAGTGAGGTCAGAAACACATATGAACGTCTTAGAATTGAAAGAAGAAACACGTAATGAGGCAGGAAAGAAAAAACACAGAGGAAATGTGAAAGCGAGATTCAAAGACTCAAAGATCAGGAAAGTGAAAATTGCCTGGCAATTCTAGGGAAAAAGTAGCCCCATGTCCCATCCCCTCACTATGAGCTCGCAAGGTTCCTCCAAGATTTTTGGCCATCAGTGCTCCGTTATGTAAACTCATACCGCGCGTACCTTCTTTGGTGGTATTACCTTGCCCAAAAATTTTAATGAGATGCTCAGAAGCAATCCCCACTCCAGAGTCTTGAACTTCCAGGCAAACTGAATCAGGCGGGCCGGGAATAATTTTTGCGCGCACAATAAGTTGCTTCATAGAAACGGAAGCCATAGCCTGACACGCATTGTGAAGCACATCAATCATCACCTCAAGAACCTGACGCTTATCAACGATGAGCAATGGAATTTCCTCGAACTCTCGGACCACAACAATTTTTGCTGTCTCCAATAACTCTTGATTCGCCACGATGGCTTCTTCCATTAATTCGACAATAGCAATAGGCTCAGTGATGCCCGTCACCTTCGCAAGATCCTGTTGAGCAGCCACACATTGTTGTGCGTGATGCGCATTTTCCCGCAAGCGGTCTAATTCGGCTATCGCCGCTCGTTGCTCCTCCATTAATTGGCCCGATAATTTTTCTAAATAGGCAGGAATTTGTTTTCCCTTGGGGTTGCTAGAAAAGTAATGCCCAAGATCTTCACGATGTTTTTGGAACAATTGTGAGATTCGGCCTACATCGCCTACGATGGAATTCTTGAGAAGATCTGCGACGACACCAATAGACACGTTGATACTGTTCAAGACATTCCCGACATTATGCAGCACATCTGAAGCCACTTCGGCCATGCCTAACTGACGAGAGGTATCCAATAGTTGCTCATGCAATTGCAATTTCTCATCTTCCATTCGCTTGCGTTCGGTAATATCCTGTGCCACACAGACTAACCCCTGAAATTGTCCTTGCTCATCCTGCATCATGGAACCGGAAACAGAAATGGGAATCAATTGACATTCACTTGTGAGAAAACTGGACTCAATACCACTGACCGTACCTTGAAGAAGCAAGTTTTCAATAATTGAACCCTGCGCAAATTCTTCTCCAAAAATTAGACCTGGTGATTGACCAACTAATTCCCGTTCTTCATAACCTAAGAGATCAAGCAACGACGGATTCACCGAACCAATCGTCAAATTGGAATCAATCACGAGGAGAGAATCTGCCATGGAACGCAACACATTCTCTACATAGACTCTTGAGGTAGCTAGCTCATCTCGCGCCGAGTCCAAGGCAGCCTGTTGATCAGGCTCGTGTTGGATATTCAAAGGCCGATCTCCAATCACAAGATTGTCGTTTGCGCCGGCGATCGTTGATTCATCTGACAAACGCTCAGTAGAAGACCCCCAAGATGCGCTCAAACAGCACGCCAATTGAAAAAATTCTTCCGGCGCACCTGACATACGAAAAATCGCCCATTGCTGGGGCCGACTCAGTGACAGACTTATTGGCCATTTTTCTATATTATCTGGCAAACACAAGATGCAACGGATAGAGGTATCCAGCTCCCAAATCTTTTCGAGATTCTCACAAACCATATCCCAAGAATCCAATTGAAAAGATACAACAACTAGAGAAAACACTCCGTTACTTCGTTTGCCTTCCTTGAGATCCTGAAAGGCTAACTCCCAGTTTTCCGCGTTGAAGAGTGAAAAATTCACGGATGTCGAGTCAAACGATTTCATCGCTTCATCATTTGACGAAGCATCCTCACCTGAAATATGCAGCGCGTGTTTCAGGAAATCATATGCACTGGATTCATCACAAATCGATAGTACGCGCCTACTAGAAATATGGTTGGAAGTAGCCATCATTATCAATCGCTAACCCTGGTTCTTTTACTTTTGGAAGAAAAACTCTTCGGCAACCTTTACACTTGCCTTTATAAATGGACAGGATGGCCTGAGAAATTCATGATTTCGTTTACCCCAAGTGTGGAATAAGGCTCTGTTTCATCCGTTATGCTACGCGGGCAAGGTCACGGTAAAAATCGATCCTTCTCCAACTGTTGATCGAACTGATATGGCACCACCACATTGATCCGCAAGCCGTTGACAGACCGCCAGTCCTATCCCTGTCCCCTCGTATTCGTCTTTCCGATGCAACCGTTTGAACATCCCAAAAACCTTGTCGAGATATTCCGCTGGAATTCCAATACCTTCATCTTGAATGTCAATCTTACAAAGACTTCCAGGTTTACTAGATCCTGCATGACGACGATCCTGGATCATCATAGCCGTAATATGTAGAACTGGAACGACCCCTTGTTTGTGAAATTTCAACGCATTACCAATGAGGTTTTGAAGCAACTGCCGAATATGCAAGGCATTACCATGAATGACGGGCAAATTTCCCACATGAATGTCTGCCTGTAATTCTTCTATATGGGCCCCTAGATCAGAAAGGATTTCTTGCACAATCAACTGCAAAGAAAGAGAAGCCTCTGTCAAAGCAGGGGCATCTAAACGAGAATAGATCAACAGACCTTCAATCAATTGTTGCATTCGCCCTGCTGCTTTTATTACTCGATCTAGATAGCCATGTCCTTGCTCAGTTAACGAGGCCCCTTGTTTCACTCGTAGTAAGTCTGAAAACACTTGAATCGAATGAAGAGGTTCCTGCAGATCATGCGCTGCCAAAGAAGCAAACTGCTCTAGACCATGATTGGAGCGACTCAACTCTTCTGTCTTCTGGCGTAGAGTCATCTCGATTCTGTTCCGTTCCTCTAATTCGGCTAACGCGTGATCCCGTACAGCAGAGATTTCTAAATTACGTATCTCTAACTCTCGAACCGCTTGAGCTAACTGATCAATAATGCCTTGTTGTTGAAGAATGTCTTGCTTCAAGCTACGATTAACTTCTTCTAACTCTTCGAGTTGAATCGTCATGACTGTAGATTCCTCGACAGGTGCGCTCGTCTTTCGTTCACAATATTTGGTCATGATGTAGCGAAGAAAATACGAGAAAGGGGAAAATTGCAATCATGAAGAATGTGGATCGTTCAACGATCCACATCAACTGCCAATATCTTGGCCACGCCACGGTCATGACAACACATCTTCTTGCTGAACAGGGAAAGATAAAGTAAACGTCGCTCCTCGGCCGACCCCATCGCTTTGCACATGCATGGAGCCACCCATCTTCTGAATAGCTCTAATTGAACTGTGAAGACCAATTCCATTTCCATCTTCTTTTGTCGTAAACCCTCGCGTAAACATCTTGGATACATGTTCAGGAGCAATGCCTATCCCGCTATCTTGAATTGTCATCATCACACTTGTCTCATCACGACTTTTATAGCTCACATGAAGATGGAGGTCGTGACGCTCTTGAGCCTGTTGCCGCATCGCTTGCTTCGCATTTCGCAGAAGATTGACCAAGATCTGAAGTAATTGATGTTGATCAACCAAAACACTCGGCACGTCTTGATAGTCACGATGAATCGTAATCCAGTTCGTATCTCCTGGCTGAAAACTGAGTTCCATCGCATGGGACAACACATCAACTAACGCAACATGTTCTACTTGTCCTGCAGACTTAGCCATCGTCTGATGAGACGCGATAATTTGCTTCATATGACAAATATTTTTGAGCAATCCCTGCATTTCCTTGAGCACTGCTTGCTGTTCTTCGATGAGATACGCTCCAAGTTTTTCAAGAGACGGAGGAATCCGTTTACCTTTAGGGTCTTCGGTCAGATATTTTCCTAAATCCTCACTATGAGCTCTAAGAAGTTGGGCCATTCGATTGACGAGAGTCACCGATGATTGATCGACAACGGACTCAACCATATTGGCCGCCACCGTCACACTGGTTAGGACATTGCCCACATTGTGCAAAACAGTTGATGCCACATCTGCCATTTCTATTTTGTACGACGCTTCACCTAACTGACTGCGAAGCAGCTCTTGCTCGCTAAGCAACTGCTTTCGTTCCTGTGCATAATGAAGCACCCACTTCAAAACAGTCGGTGCCAGCAACTCATCTACTCGATATCCAACAGCATCCTCAGCGATCTGACTTTGCCTGCTTTCAGCCTCAGCGTTGCTCACGATCCCAAGGATGATCGCGTCCATCCCCTCCTGTTGTGTCTGACAGAGTGGGCCCCATGCTTCCCTCTCTTTTCGACAATCCAGAACAATGACGTCATACGGATTGGCTGACGCAATCTGAGCAATAGCACTCTGTACGGTTAAAACCCATTCGATTAATGGCTGAGGTTCTAGAGAAATGAGTACGGAACGGTAAGATGGATCGATTCCCGACTCAGGGAAGCCAATCATCAAAATATTCAGTGACAACGCTTTGGAAAGAGACTGACAGTCTGAAGATAACATGAGGAATCATTCATCTGTGACGCATGAAATGATAGATGACTTCTCAGATAGCCTATGCGACTTGAGTAAATGCACTTCCTCAAGCTCCATACCATCGTCTCTCATATACACTATGAGTCGCATAGAAAAAACTGAGGCCTCAATGAAGTTTAGTTAGCTTTGACGGTTTCTTCTGCCCGCTCTTCAGCCCATTTGGCCAAGAGATCCAACTGAGATTTGGCCTGGCGCGCTTCGGCCCACCGTTTGGTCAACGAATTGGCCAACTGCCAAACTTCGATGTTATCAAAAGGCTTTCTGAGAATGAGCAATTGATCATTCTTATTCAATCGTTGGATCACATCCTCCCAGGCATGATCAGAAAACGCAGTGCAAATGACTACTTGTAAATCTGGATCTTCTTGCCACAAATGTTCAATCGTCTCTACGCCATCCCAACCTGGTGGCATGCGCATATCAACGAACGCCACGGCATAGGGTCGTTCAGCCTTCATAGCCTCTTGGACCATGCGATATCCCATTTGACCCTGATCAGCACATTCAACCTCGAACTTTTCGACCACCGTGTGTTCTTCCACATCATCAAACAAGTCGGCGCGAACTTCTTGTAGTAATGAGGTATCCATGGAGCGTTCCAAAATTTTTCGGAAATCATCGTGAATTGCCACATTATCATCAATCACCAATATCCTGCGGTTTCCTTGTTCCATGTCCATTACCGTGTTTCCTCCATGTGAATAACTGGTAAATCAAGTGTAAAAATGGCTCCTTGATTCGGACCGTCGCTCCAAACCCGTAAGGATCCACCAAGATCTTTGGCTGCTAAGGCACTCGTGTGAAGATTGGGAAGGAGATCTGCCTGAAATCCTGGTTGTTGAGGGGAAAACACCCGGGTCAGACAATCCGATGAAATACCACACCCTGTATCTTCAACCTGCAAACGGACAAAGCCATCACGGTCTGGACATGGCAAAACATGGAGCACCAGACGAGGGGTTTGCACTACTGTCGTATGCATTGCGTTAATCGCATTTCTGATCAGATTCACGACAATTGTTCTCAGCTTGGATACCTCCAAAATACCTTCACCCACCGAATGATAATCTTGCTCCACAACGATTCCCATTCGATCCAATTCCTCTTGATGCGAAACAACTGCCTCATCCATGACCGCCGAAAATTTGACCGTGTCTTTGAATCCACCCGCTCGTTCGGGGGTTTGCCCCGCTGTGAGCAAGTATTCGAGTTGCTCAAGGTAATAATTCAGTGCCGAGAGTTCCGTGAGCGTATGTAAATGGGTCTGCCGTAATTCCTGACTTAATTGCCCTAAAAAATGCGGAATCTTTTTCCCTTTGGGATCCTGCGTGAGATACCAGCCAACATTGTCCTCATGCGCCTCTAACATATCGGAGACCCGCCCAACATCTTCCACATGCAATTCTCGAAGTTGATGATTAATCAATCCCGCCGAGACATGGACACTGTTCAACACATTTCTCATCTTATGAAAGACAGACTCCCCCCCCTTTGTTGAGAAAGAACTCATTTCCAATTCTCTTGCAGAGACTGTGGTTGTTCCCATAAACAATTACAAACAGATCGTGGTTAAACCTTAAGGGACATCTTTCTGTTCAGATGAGACCAAATGGGTTCGTAGTTACCAACACTCTGGCACGTCACGAACCAACTTACTCTCCGTTACTCGAACCAAAACCCTTCACCAGTATTACGGAATAAATCGGTCATTTAACCAAGAACTTTAAAGAGATTTCACAAGAGGTAGGCCAAAAGATATTTCTGATATGACGGCAAACATGATAATATCAACCCATTCTCCGTGATGGTCCTTCCTTTCTACAACGCGGCATACATCCTTCCTCAATGCCATGACTGAACCCTTTCCCAATTCTCAAGGCCATTCGGCTTCAACTAGGGCACTTCGTGGACTCCTGATTGCTCAATTTTTTGGTGCGTTCAATGACAACGCCTGGAAACTCATGATTGCTCTCTTGGCCATCAAACAGGTTGCTGCCACTCCTGATATTTCTGGACCAGTATTTGAATTGGCTTCACAAACACAAACGACGCAAGCCTTTGTCATATTTACGCTTCCTCTAATGATAGTCTCTGCTGTTGCTGGGGTCTTTTCTGATCGATTCAGCAAGCGGACAGTGATCGTGTTAATGAAGGCCCTGGAGGTCTTTCTCATGAGTGCAGGGACAGCAGCACTCTACTTCAACCCTGAAGGCGGATTGTTGCCTCTGCTCGTTCTAGCGGGAATGGGCGCGCAAAGTGCCCTCTTTAGTCCATCTAAATATGGAATTCTTCCAGAGTTATTGCCACATCAACGCTTAGCTTGGGGGAACGGACAATTAGAGATGTGGACTTTCCTAGCTATTATTGGTGGAACGGCGTTGGCGGGCCCTTTATTGGACATAGCGGGTCACATGCCCTGGATGGCAGGGCTGGTCTTAATCTTATTCTCAGGAATAGGTCTCGGAGCCTCGTTTCTGATACCTCCAGTGCCAAAAGCCCGCGCTGAGGGGGGGATTCGAGAAACATGGCAAGCAGCGGTCGACGCCCTCCGTGCGGATCGAGTGCTAGCCTTGGGTGTTCTGGGCTCCATCGCGTTTTGGACATTAGCCAGCGTGGTCGGGCAAGACGCCCTCGTCTACTCCAAAGCTGTTCTGCATTTATCAGATACTTATTCAGGATTTCCCCTCGCAGCATTTGGCGTGGGAGTAGGAATCGGTTCCCTTCTCGTGGGAAGACTCTCAGCCTCAAAGGTAGAATTGGGATACCTCCCCTTGGGAGGCATAGGCATTACTCTCAGCCTTCTGGCCTTAGGGCTAGTGAGGCCTGCTTTAAGCGGCACGCTAGTGGGGATGATCTGTTTAGGAATTTCAAGCGGGTTTGTCGTCGTACCTCTTAACGCGCTTATTCAATGGCGCTCTCCATCTGATCGTCGGGGAGCCGTTATTGCGTTGTCCAATACTTTGGTATTTGGAGGGGTGCTACTGGGTTCTCTGGGTTGCGGATTGTTGGCGACTATCGGTTTAAATGCCAGCGCCATCTTCCTCGTTTCTGGAATTGGAAGTGCCCTGCTCACTATCTGGGCCATGTATAAACTTCCCGAAACATTTATCCGTCTGGTATTGGTCCTATTCACTCACAGCCTGTATCGGCTCACCTTTCTGGGGAGAACAAACATCCCCCAAGAAGGAGGCGCGTTGTTAGTCCCAAACCATGTCTCCTTCATAGACGGATTCTTGCTTTTGGCCATGACCGATCGACCAATCCGATTTCTGGTCGATCAAATCTACTATGACAATAGGTTCCTCAATCCCTTCGCGAAAATCATGGGGGCCATTCCGATTTCATCCAATGGATCTCCTAGAGAAATTTTGTCTGCTCTACGCGAAGCAGGTCGTCGACTAGATGAAGGCGAATTGGTCTGCATCTTTCCTGAAGGACAAATCACACGCACGGGTAACCTTTTGCCTTTTCGGGCCGGCTTTACCCGAATCGTCAAAGGTCGAGATATTCCCATTGTTCCTATCCATTTAGATCGAATGTGGGGCAGCATTTTTAGTTTTATCGGCGGGAAGTTTTTAGCAAAATGGCCGACCCGTATTCCTTATCCCATCACCATCTCTCTAGGTGAACCCCTTCCCTCAACGACAACTGCTGATGACCTTCGTCAAGCGATCCAAGAATTGGGCGAAGCAGCCTGGAGCGAACGGAAACCCAGCAGCCGACCGCTGCATCATAGCTTTGTCTCCTCCATGCGCAAACACCCTTTCCGTTTTGTATTTGGTGATGCGACAAGACCTCATGTCTCTTGCTTCCAAGCGCTCATTGGAGCCATTGCCCTCGCTAGAGCTTTACGAACACTTTGGGATGGACAACATACCGTAGGCCTGCTCTTGCCACCAAGCGTGGGTGGCGCCCTCGCGAATGTGGCCGCGACACTTTCTGGACGAACGACCGTCAATCTCAATTATACGGCCGGAGTAGCAGGACTAGAGTCGGCCTCCAAGCAATCTGGCTTAGTGACCGTCTTAACCAATCGAGTCTTCTTAGAAAAAGCTCAGGTTGAATTTCCAGCGAACCTCACGCCCATCTGGATCGAAGACGTGCGGAAGACAATTGACGCACGCGCCAAAATCACGGCTATTTTCCTTGCTCTGTGTGCGCCTATCCATCTACTCGAACGGGCCTGTGGTGCCATCACCCACCCGAGCGTTGACGATTTGGCAACCATTATTTTCAGTAGTGGGAGTACAGGAGAACCGAAAGGCGTCATGCTAAGCCATAACAATATTCTAACGAATGCGGACGGTTGCTTGCAGATTGTGCCAATACACCCACAAGATGTGTTGTTGTCGTTTTTACCGCTGTCGCATACGTTTGAGCGTACCGCGGGTTATTACATTCCAATGATGTGTGGCGCTACTATTGCGTATGCGCGTTCGATTCAACAGCTACAAGAAGACCTGCTGACTATTAAGCCAACCATTTTGGTGTCGGTGCCACGTATCTATGAAAGAGTATATGCCGGTATTCAAGCCAAACTGGCAGATGGGCCGGACTTCAGCCGCAAGTTGTTTAACTTCGCGGTTGATGTTGGCTATAGTCGGTTCGAACATCAACAAGGGCGTGGTTCTTGGAAACCCAGTCATTTATTGTGGCCGATATTGAATAAACTGGTGGCCAGCAAGTTAATGGCTAAGCTTGGTGGCCATTTACGACAAGCGATGAGCGGTGGTGCGCCATTGTCTGCTGAGATATCGAGAGTATTTATCGGGTTGGGACTGCCCATTCTGCAGGGTTTTGGCATGACTGAAAGCAGTCCAGTCGCTTGTGCCAACCAATTGAATAATAATATGCCATCCAGTGTGGGTGCATCTATTCCAGGTGTCGAAGTCAAGCTGGGTGAAAATGATGTGTTGTTAATCAAAGGTCCGAATGTCATGTTGGGGTACTGGAATAACTCGGAGGCAACTAAGGCCGTTTTGTCTGATGACGGCTGGTTGAATTCAGGTGATGTGGCCACCATTGACGAGCAAGGCCGTGTGACGATCACCGGGCGATTGAAAGAAATAATTGTCATGTCCACGGGTGAGAAAATACCGCCTTCCGATGTGGAAGCAGCCA
>CAKZPV010000043.1 GCA_937139405.1 uncultured Nitrospirota bacterium | reverse complement strand
AAGGGGTATACGATGCATCGTCGGGTGTATGGCCCGTACCGGCTTAAAGGGCCGTTGATGCGACGTGGGTGGAAAGCCTGGATTGATGAGGGCAGTCCACAATTCACCCCTGAGGTGATGAAGAAGTATAAGTTTACTGCCCGGTACTTGGATGACATGTTGCGGGTGTCCTGGGACACAGCCTTTACGTATTTGGCCAAAGCCATGATCATTATTGCCGAACGGTATAGCGGTGAAGGAGGGGCCCGTCGGTTGCGGGAGCAGGGCTATCCGCCTGAGATGATCGAAATGATGAAAGGGTCAGGGGTACGAAGTATGAAATTTCGTGCCGGGATGCCGGTCCTCGGCATCATTGGAAAGATGGGAATTACTCGGATGAACGGAGGCTGCGGGGCCTTATTGGACAGTTATGTTCGGAAAGTGGGCCCTAAACACGCGCAGGGAGGACGATATTGGAATAATTATACCTGGCATGGAGATCAGGACCCTTCCCAGCCATGGTGGAATGGTACACAGAATTGTGACGAAGATTTAAGTGATATGCGGTTTTGTAAATTTAATACCAGTTGGGGAAAAAATTTCGTTGAAAACAAGATGCCAGAAGCCCATTGGAAGTTAGAGTCTATTGAACGCGGTGGGCGAATTGCGGTGATTACTCCTGAGTACAATCCGACGGCGTATCGGGCCGACTATTGGATTCCGGTGCGGCCGGAATCAGATGGATCGTTCTTTTTAGGAGCCAGCAAAATGCTATTTGATGAAGGCTTATATGATAACGATTATTGTAAAGCCTATACGGATATGCCGCTTCTCGTTCGAACGGACACGCTTCAATATCTTGATCCCCGAGAAGTCATTAAAGATTACCAGTTTCCCGATTTTTCCAAATCGTATTCAGGAAAGGTACAAACCCTCAAGCCAGGTCAAATTGCGAGGCTTGGAGGGCTTATGGTCTGGGATCTTAATAAAAATCAAGCGATCCCCATCCACCGTGAGTTAGTAGGGTGGCATTTTAAAAATAGTGGGATCGAGCCCGCCTTAACCGGCACGCATCGGGTGAAGCTTCTGAATGGGAGAGAGGTGGATTGCATGCCCATTTTTCAGATGTATCAGGTTCATTTGCAAGACTATGATCTGGATACCGTCCATCAAATCTGTCGATCCCCTAAGGATCTGATCGTTCGATGGGCACGGGATATGGGCACCATCAAACCGTCAGCGATTCATAATGGAGAAGGGGTCTGTCACTATTTCCATATGGCTCAGAATGGGCGAGCAGCAGCCTTAACTCTGATTTTAACAGGCAATATCGGGAAATTCGGGTCTGGCTGCCACACCTGGTCGGGAAACTATAAAGCCGGCACCTGGGCAGCAACGCCTTGGTCTGGTGCAGGACTCGGTGTCCACACCGGAGAGGATCCTTTCAATATTACGACCAATCCCAATGCGCATGGAAAAGAAATACGAGTAAAAAGTTATTACTATGGAGAAGAACCTGGTTATTGGAATCATGGGGACACCCCGCTCATTGTCAATACACCAAAATATGGGCGCCGTCTGTATACCGGGAAAACACACATGTCGACCCCGAGTAAGCTCCGCTGGGTCGTCAATGTCAATATTCTTAATAATTCGAAGCATCACTATGACATGGTAAGGAACGTGGACCCACATATTGAAACTATTGTCAATCAAGATGTGGAAATGACCTCGGATGTCAATCATGCCGATGTCTCCTTTGCGGTAAACACGTGGATGGAATTTACCTATCCTGAACACACGGCGACCGTCTCGAATCCCTGGTTTCAAGTATGGAAGGGCGGCATTCGTCCCCTGTATGACACGCGGAACGATCTGGATACCGTGGCTGGTGTCGCGGCCAAGTTAACCGAAATGACGGGTGATGGGCGGTTCCGTGATTACTTCAAATTTGTGTATGACAATCGGGTGGATGTGTATCTCCAGCGATTACTTGATGCAGGAACATGTTCCTATGGATACTCTGCTGACACCATGTTGAAGTCGGAAAAAGGTTGGATGGTCATGACTCGGACGTATCCGCGGATTCCCTTGTGGGAAGAAGTAAACGAATCCAAACCACAATGGACGCGGAGCGGCCGATTGGAGACATATCGGGTGGAATCGGAAGCTATTGAGTATGGGGAAAACTTTATCGTGCACCGTGAAGGACCTGAAGCCACCCCGTATCTACCGAATGCGATCATGTCGTCGAACCCGTATATTCGACCTGATGACTACGGGATTCCGATCACCGCGCAACATCATGATGATAAGACCGTTCGGAACATCAAGTTGCCGTGGCAAGAAATTAGACGGTACTCCAACCCACTCTGGGAAAAAGGGTATCAGTTCTATTGTGTGACACCCAAGACCAGACATCGGGTGCACAGTCAATGGTCCGTCAATGACTGGGTGCAAATGTATGAGTCGAACTTCGGGGACGCCTATCGGATGGATAAGCGGACGCCAGGTGTCGGGGAACATCAAATCCATATGAATCCTTCGGCAGCCAGAGATCGTGGGATCAACGACGGGGACTATGTCTACGTTGATGGGAACCCGGTGGATCGGCCGTATCGTGGGTGGAAGCCGAGTGACCCGTATTACAAGGTGGCACGGTTGATGATCCGGGCGAAGTATAATCCGGCCTTTCCATACCATGTGACCATGGCCAAACATGCCCCATTTGTGTCAACTGCGAAATCGGTGAAAGGGCATGAAACGCGGCCAGATGGACGCGCCATTGCGATGGATACGGGGTATCAATCCAACTTCCGGTATGGGTCGCAGCAATCGTTTACACGGAGTTGGTTGATGCCTATGCATCAAACAGACTCTTTGCCCGGAAAAAGTGCGACGAAGTGGAAATTTAAATGGGGCTTTGAAATTGATCACCATGCGGTCAATACCGTGCCAAAAGAATGTCTCATCAGGATTTCCAAAGCGGAAGACGGGGGCATCGGTGGTCGTGGTCCGTGGGAGCCAGTCCGGTCTGGGTTTACGCCAGGGCAGGAAAATGAGTTCATGATTAAATGGCTCAAAGGGGACCATATTAAGATTAAGGTCTAAGCAGAAGCTCGGAGGCTGGGAAATCGTCTCAGGGACAAAGGCAGGAATTATCATAAATTGTCCTTTTCCCAGCCTCCCTACACCTCTAGCAAGACAGGTCGATCGCTATTTCCTGACAAATTCAACGGCATTGGGGTTAGAAGTCGTCGTGGCGTACGCTAGTAACAATTTTTAGGAATAAGCGGTGAGCAAAATTCATGTAGTTGTGGTTGATGATGATGAAGTCGTTCGTCACAATATTAGTAAAAAGCTTTCCAGGTTAAATTGCGATGTTCAGATTTTCGAATCTGGTGAAGCATTGATAGAATTTCTGCTTAGTCAGCATCATGAACCAGACCTCATTTTGCTGGATTATCAGATGCGAGAAATGAATGGAGTGGAGACATTAAAAAGTATTCGGAAATTTTCTTCCGTACCAGCCGTAATCTTTACAGCGTATGCTGGATATATCAATCTTCAGGAAATCAAAAAATTAGGGCGTTGTGATGTCATGTTAAAGACCGTGGATTTGGACATACTCAATTCAATGATCAACGGAGCTCTGGCAATAAAAAGAATACAAACGATAAACAAGGAAGACTAAAAAACCATCATGATCTTTATTGGTAACCAAAAAATAAAGAACGGAGGAAACCATGCCAGAAGTGTATAATTGGCAACTAGGCCGCAAGATGCTGTATCCCTATGAA
>CAKZPV010000042.1 GCA_937139405.1 uncultured Nitrospirota bacterium | reverse complement strand
ATACCGCTATGGGGATTAAAAGTAGTAGCCACTCCCACATACTTTAAACCCTTATGGTTGTTGGCTTCTGTCTCGGCTTTACACGGTGATTTTCTATCCCGCCGAATTGGCCTAAAAATTCGCCGTCATCAAAATCAAATTCATCCACCGGTTCAATCGCTCCTATGTCTGTAAGGCATCAACAACAGCGCAGATGCGTTTGTGTGTTGGCCCATTTGGTGTCAGGACTTGCGTTGCGTTGTATCCACGGCACGTTGTTCCCCTGCGACCTTTTCGCCAATAAGTGCTTTCGACCATTCTAGTGCCACCGGAGTGCTGCGTCCCAACATGGTATTCAGTGCCGGTCTTGCGATCTGTCACTCTGTGCTGATTGAACCGATCCCTTTCGACGTAATATCGGTCAGCTACGACCCATTTTGGGCGTCCACTGATTTTGCAATGTCCGTCATAAATAGCGTTCAAGTCATCGCTCCTATTTGTTGTCTTCTTCGGCTTGCATATCAGCGCATGCAACAATGACAGCGATTGCTTCATTGCGGGGCAAGGAATCCAACCATTCGTCAATCTCATCATCAGTCATGTTCTCAACGTTGGCCGCCGATGCTCTTTGGAAAGCAGCGCGTTCAAGTTCCGGCAAATCATCAACTGTGATTGGCTTATCGGTCATGACTGATCCCCAAAGTCCGGCTTCCCATAGCGCCTCTCAAGCGTGTATCGCGTCACGGTGTATTTGACCTCATCGCTGACGAGTTTCGCTGCGTGTGGCCTGTAATATGGCGTATTCCATATCTTACGGCACTTAATGTCTTGCTCTGGTGTCGGATTGAAGCCAGACGGACGCCCTGGGCCTCTCTTATCCGGCGCATCATGAACCTCAATGGCCACGCCTTTAGCTTTCAACGCCTCACGAAACGGGCCGCGATCCGGCAAGTCTCCATCTGCAACGAGTAACAAAACATCCTCATGTCCTGTGTAAAAGAAGTCGCGGATTGTCTCAGCCAACACAGGCCGCTCCTTCTCCGTATCGAAAAAGATATGGTCATATTCTAGGTGCGCGAAGTCGGCCTGTGTGCGCTTGAAGCCGTATGCAATTCTTTTCATGAGTTGTATGTAGCAGATATTTCGCTCTTGTCCACATAGTTTTTCGATTTACACAGTTTTTGGTTTTCGTTGTTGACATGCTAAAATTATTGATTTAGACAAAGGGCAAGATTGAACCGACCCAGATGGGTTGCTGACAAAGGGACGAATGAGATGACGCAGATGCGAGTAACAGATGGAAAAGGGGTGCATTTCAACCTCGACAACGGTTGGACGCTCTCTGTTCGAATCGAAGGTGGGAACTATTCAGAGAACTATGATTTTCCAAATGGAGACATATCTTACGACAACCCATTGCCCCCATCGTCCACGGCAGAAATTGCCATTTGGAATAAATCCAAAGAAATCGAAATGATCAATTTGCCAACAGGCGGAGATTACACGAACACAGTCATGAGGTATGTCCCCGTGACTCAAATTCTCGAGTTGATCCCTGTGCTTTCTGCGTTACCAAAAACAGCGGTTGCAACTGACGCCGAGAGTGCCATTGCAAACCACTTTTCAACCTACGCTTAAGAGGGACATCAGATTATGAAATATGTTGGCTCGAAGCTTCGGCACGCAAAAGAGATGGTGCCTATAATTACCCGAGGTAGAAAATCTGGCCAATGCTATGTTGAGCCATTTGTCGGCGGTTGTGGTATGATGGCGAACGTTCAAGGAGGGCCAAAAATTGGGAATGATACGCACGGCCATCTGATTGCTATGTGGAAAGCTGTTCAAGGAGGATGGGTTCCACCATCTAAGGTTTCAGAAAGCCTTTACCAAGAATGCAAGTCCATGAAGGAAGGTGCGCCAGACCCATTAGTGGGTTTTGTTGGTTTTGCTTGCTCGTTTGGCGGTAAGTGGTTTGGTGGTTATGCGAGAGGAAAAGCTGCAAACGGGTCAGATCGAAATTATGCAGACGAGGGGTCCAGAGGGACTATGAAAAAAGCCATCAACCTAAATGACGTGGATTTTCTCAATGTCTCCTACGATCAGTTTCCTGTGCCACCCAATTCAATAATTTATTGTGACCCGCCGTACTCCAAAACCACCAGATACGCATCAGGTGAGTTTGACAGTAGGAAGTTTTGGACATGGTGCGAAAAAATGGTCAACGAAGGCCACAGAGTTTTCGTTAGTGAGTATGTGGCCCCAGACCCATGGATTTCTATATACGAGAAAAAAGTTAACAGCAGTTTGGATCGGAACACGGGAGGGAAACAGGGCGTTGAAAAACTGTTTTCACACCCCTCAAATGGTTACAACGAATAGGGAACTGATATGACATCACGTAATATGGTCGCCGCTAACATTTTCGCGATGAGCTATTCTGAGTTGACAGAGATGGCCCGCAATATGGGAATGATCATGGTCAGCGAAAACGAGGATGACACGCTCAACAAGCGTATTTCAGATGATGAACTCCGAGACGTAATCCACGCTTGGGCGGAAGGTCACTTGGATTGCAACTAGAAGAGAACTGATCGATGGATTTCATAATAAGGGTACGCCAAGTAAGAAAACCTCTGAAAAACTGGCAAAAAAGCTTTTGCGCCAAGATTGAGGGTCGAAAGACTTACCACACTGCTTATGGCGACACTCCGCAATTAGCGCTTGCAGAGGCTACCAAAAAATGGACGGAACTTGGTAACGTTGATGAGACAAAACTCAACCGAGGGCCTTGAATTTAACCCATAATTATCAGGGAGGATTGATTTTGACCGCCAGAACACATGACCAGAAATGGCTTGAGGGAAACGCATTGTTTGGCTGCCAACACGAGAATTGCGCCTCAGAAGTCAGCTATCCGTGGAACGCATTGGCGCTGAAAGATGGTGAGCCAATCTGCGAGTATTGCTATGATGAAGAACGGGCATTTGACGACCCTACGTTCAACAAATTGCCAGCCTTCCAACCATTCCAAAAAACTGACTCCTAGAAGGTACATCATGGCCAATAGAGAGCATCCAATAGAGCAAGCGATTGACAGCATCGACATTGACGGAATTTATTCGTTCAAAGTTGGCGTCGGTGACGTGACCCGGATTGAAGCAACTACCAAGTCAGGTCTTCACGCTGACATTGCTTACGTGCGCGTCTGGGCTGGTGAAAAATGTCTTTCCGAACACTGCCAGCACAACATCGCTGGCGTGTACTTTTCAACAGCCGAATAGGCTATAACTATCAGAGAACTGATCATGCCGGTGACTGATTTCATTCTTAAATTCGCAGGAGAACATTGGTTCTTGTCGTTCCTGATAATCTGCGCG
>CAKZPV010000041.1 GCA_937139405.1 uncultured Nitrospirota bacterium | reverse complement strand
GAGACAAGGGAATAGCTAAGATCAAGGAGAACATTGCTAGCGGAGGTGCTAGTTGTTTCTCCACAAATGATCATGGTGTTGTGTACTTTGAGAACCGTTTAGTGGTTCCCAAGAACCAGCATCTACGGCAGTTGATCCTTAAGGAGGCTCATGAATCTCCTCTCACCATTCATCCCGGTAGTACTAAGATGTATCAGGACCTACGCCAGAGGTTCTGGTGGACTAGGATGAAGAGAGAAATTGCTCAATACATTGCTAATTGCGACATTTGTCGTCGTGTTAAAGCAGAGCATCAACGGCCTGCTGGCACCCTTCAACCCTTAGCTATTCCTGAATGGAAATGGGATAAAATTGGTATGGATTTCATTACCGGTTTTCCCAGGACCAAGAGAGGGAATAATGCTATCTTCGTCGTTGTCGATCGTCTTTCCAAAGTGGCCCATTTCTTACCTGTTCGTGAGAGTATAACCGCTAGTCAGCTGGCAGACTTATACATCTCCCGAATAGTGTCTCTCCATGGTGTTCCTTTGGAAATTAACTCGGATCGAGGAAGTCTTTTCACCTCTCGATTTTGGGAAAGTTTCCAAAATGCTATGGGAACCCGTCTCTCCTTTAGCACCGCTTTCCACCCTCAGTCGAGTGGTCAAGTGGAACGCGTCAACCAGATTCTAGAAGACATGCTTCGAGCCTCTGTTATCTCATTCGGAATGGACTGGGAGAAGTGCCTTCCATTTGCCGAATTCGCTTACAACAACAGCTATCAATCTAGCTTGGGTAAAGCCCCTTTTGAAGTTCTCTATGGACGACGATGTCGAACACCCCTTAACTGGTCAGAGACCGGGGAAAGACAATTCTTTGGCCCGGATATGATTCAGGAAGCAGAAGAACAAGTTCGTATCGTTCGTGAAAAGTTGAAAACAGCCCAATCTCGTCAAAAGAGTCAATATGACCGAAAACATAAGGCTATGACTTTCGAGGTTGACGAGAAGGCTTATCTTCGGGTCACCCCTCTGAAGGGAACCCATCGTTTCGGTATCAAAGGCAAATTGGCTCCTCGTTACATTGGACCTTTTCGCATTCTTGCCAAACGAGGAGAAGTTGCCTACCAATTGGAACTACCTCCGCACCTCTCCAGAGTTCACGATGTCTTCCACGTTTCTCAACTCAGGCGTTGCTTCTCGGATCCTATCCGTGGAGTGGACCACGAAACGCTTGATCTCCAAGATAATCTTACATATCGAGAGTACCCCATTCGTATCCTCGATCAGGCCGAACGTACCACCCGACGTCATAATATCAAGTTTCTCAAGGTTCAATGGTCGCACCATTCTGAGGATGAAGCAACTTGGGAAAGGGAGGATCGTCTTCGACTCGAGTATCCCGCCTTCTTCCCGGAGGAACCCAAATCTCGGGACGAGATTCTTTTGAGTGGGGGTGAGTTGTCACACCCTAGCTAGTCATGCATCAGAGTGTGTGCATCATGTTTAAAATTCCATTTAATTTGAAATGGGGATTTGTGAAACCCTCAGAATCATTTCTGGAAATGACCCAAATAAAAATTGCTTCAATTTGGCCCAAGTAAATGTTCCTGTTTTTCTCTAAAAATATTGGTCAGAGGTAAAATTCAAACAAATATTTTTCCTTATCTCTTAGGAATTTAGTTAATTATGCAATTGATAGGAACTTAATGGTTAAATCACATAGTGTTAATGTTAAAGATAAATTAAAACTAAGAAGTGCAACTTTTGATAAAAGAGTTCCAAAGTTTGAAGAGTTTGAAGAGAAGCTGAAACATGACTTGCTTCATAATGCAGAAATGGAAGAAGATAAAAATGGCATAAGTTTTCCTGTTGTATATAATATAAAAAGCGCAACATCAATTCATAATCCGCAGCACTTTTTAATTTCACGTTCAAATTTCCTAATTCAGGATATAGTTCTTTTTTTACAAAAAAAGGTGGGTGCGGTGGCATCCAACCGTACAAAAAGTTTTTTTTGTCATACTGTCCTGCTTTCCACCTTCTGACAATTTTCGTTGTATCTTGAGCATCAACATACTGTAAGTCACCATAAGTTGCTTGAATATCTTTTTCTTGAAATGATTGGGCA
>CAKZPV010000040.1 GCA_937139405.1 uncultured Nitrospirota bacterium | reverse complement strand
TCGGTGAGCCGCTAGCTCAGTTGGTAGAGCATCGCCCTTTTAAGGCGAGGGTCGTGCGTTCGAGCCGCACGCGGCTCACCAGAAAACATAAAAACCAAGGGGCAATGTAAAAATAATAGGGGTCAGACTCGAATAGATAGCTTTAAACGTGATCCTCAATTAGTGTGCTTGGGCGAGCCTGGCCAGGTTGGTATTGGTTTGAGAAAGGATGAGAGAAAAGGCGGCAAAATCTGAATCTGCCAATATGCTACCGCTACCGCCTCGATCAGCCAAAATCAGGCCGATGGGTTTGTTGGGTGCATATAAAGAGCCGACAAATCCTGAATGGTTGCCCCAAAGCTGAAGGAATGCTTCTGGGATTTCGTGGGCGGTGTCTTCATTTTTGAGTGACAAAAATTGAATGGGTTGATATTGGTGCAAAAGGCGGTACCAAAAATTCCCTTTCGAGACTGGACAATGAAATGCTTCTTGTATGGCGTCTGTTTCTACCCCATACCCAATTTTGGCCTCGAGTTTTTCTTTCCCGGGCACGACAAATGCCAGTAACACTCGTTCGAAACCACAGGAGACATAGAGGGTTTTGGTGGCTAAGCTGAGAAGGTTGGATGGTTCGGGAATCTTCATTGCGGTAAGGGCATAATCCAATAAAGGGTTGCTTGCATTCGAAGATACTGGTGGTTGAGATGAACGATTAGGTGGAGGTGGAGTTTGAGGCTGTGGAATTTCTTCTTGCTCTGATATTTCATGACTTTGGAAGGTTTGCTGAATAGCTAACGTGAGTTTCTGTAATTGTTGGTTGTGGATGGGGGCGTCAATAGTGGAGGGGGTAGGTATTAAATGTTGCTGATCAATGCTAATGGCTGAGGCTATTTCTGACGCTTGCATGAACGCGCTGGCAACTGTCTGTTCCAATTGAGTAAAGGAGAGTGAAAATGGGGGGAGGAATTGTTGAAGGAGTGTCTGGAAGACTGTTTCTTGTCCTGCGCCTGAAGGATTGAGAAGGCAATAGCTGAGTTCATTGGCTGCTCGAACAATCCCATCCATTATTTGTTGATCACTTTCAGGCGGGGTTTTTGCCCAGACAGGCTTTTTCTCTAAGAGATGAACAAGGGTGTTGGGTAAATTCCAGTGTTTGGCCATGGTGGCTGCAATAGTCGGCAGTGGCCGCCCGAGAAGTGCCAGCTCTGTTTTTGGGACTTTCGTAGGATCTGATAGCCGTAGGGCTTCTAATTGTTTGGCCGCATCCGGGCGGCACAGCGCTAAGATGAGGTCACCGAGGGAATAGAGCATGGCATTGGTGAAGAGAAATCCTGGTTCAGAATAATTGAGGGCTTTGCCCAGCTCTTGGGCTTGGGTGCCGGCAACTAATGCTCGGGCTAACAAGTGCTTTAAGCAGGAGATATCAGCGCCAAATGTATCGGCTTGCTCAATAAGTTGTGCTGCGACAACCATACTTTGAATGACATCAAATCCAATGAGAGCCACAGCATGGGTTGAAGTTTTGACGGGAACTCGAGTGTAGTAGGCTGGGCTGTTGGCGATTTTGATAATGTTGGCCATCATGGCCTGATCACGTTTGATAATGTCGCCAATGTCGCTCGCGCTGGAATCTTTGTCTTGCGTAAGATTTAAGACTTGCACGCAACTTTGCCGAAGAATAGGAAGCGTTTCTGGCGCATCTTCGAGAAGACTTTCGAGGAAGGACGGTGTTTTGGTTTGGCCCGGTCGTGCTATCTGTTCCATTTTTGGCATCGTCATTTAAAGAAAATGATCTTCTATGATTGGACCTGTCTGTACATTTTCGGTACTATTTGCCGTAAGGTTAAGGTTTTAATGTTTGTTGGGAGCCGTACTTCATGTTTTCTTACAATGTGAGGGTGTTATGAGGAATCGGATTTCGTGCTCTGCCCATGAACTGAGTCAATTAGATCCTGATATGGTGGAGTCTGTGGTTGGAGGACAGGTCTTTAAAATTGGCAATCAATATTTTTCGGATCAACGCGTCAATATCGTTGAAGCCAATGGGACGCAAGTCGTGGCTGAGGTCAATGGTACGTATGGTGTCTATGCCCAAACAATAAAATTGCGCGGCGGGAGCTTGTCGACGAAGTGTTCCTGTCCATCGACTGAACAGCCTTTTTGCCGGCATTGTGTGGCGGTCTTATTACAGCAATTCCATACGGGACCGACAGAAGAGAAGGCCTCAGAAGATGCCCCTGCCTCCCCATCATCTCAAGCTCCTCCGGCATCGGAAACCAGCCCGAAAGCTGCTCCTGCCCCTGCTGAGCCTGCTGAAACGGTGGATTTGAATTTTCGAGAAGCGACGTTGTTTATTGATTGGGTGCAGCAGTCCATTCGGCAATTGGGAAAAGAAGCGCCGTTGCCTGCAGTCCCTAAGACACTCGGTGGGGTAGCTCGAGAATGGGCTGGGGTGATTGATCGGCTCAATCAACAATTCTTAGAAAGCGAAGAAGATCGCACAGACGCTCAGCGGAACTTGAAGTCTGCGGAAAGTATGGTTGATTCGTTGACGAAGGAATTGGGGACGGTGAAAGGTGAGTGTGAGTCTACTCAGAAAGCCTGTACTGGTTTGGACAAAAAGGTGAAACAATTAGAGGAATCATTGAAAGATTTTGCTCAGGTTTCCAAAGAGCGAGATCGGTTGGTGGGTAAAGTGTCAACCATGCAATCGGCTTTGCAAAAAAAGGGAGCCGAACTGGAAAGTGTGTCGATGACTCTCAAGTCGCTGTCCAACGCTATTCGTAATTTACTTCCTTCGGATCCGTCTTGAAGTTGCTAACGACGAGCTAATTGTCCTTGCCTCACCTTAGGCCCGTATTTTTCGAGGTTCTTCTGGAGTTTCTGGTAGTGTTCTAGGCTGCTTGACGAGTTTCAATACATTCTCCGCTATCTGATCAAACGCCAGTGCTGCTGGTGCATTCGGCGAGAATTCTACGACCGGCAAATATTTCAAGATCGATTGTTGGACCAAGGGGTCTTCAGGAATATTCCCTAAGACAGAGAGGTCGGTTCCGACGTATTGTTTAAGTAAATGACGTAAATGTAGGGTGTTAATTCGAGCTTTGGGTGTCATGCGATTTAATATCAATGCGGGTTGGAACCCCATTAAGGCTTGTTCTGCCAATGCGATTCCCGATTCGCTGGTGCGTCCGACGGCTTCTAGCACTTCTGTCACGCTATTGAAATCTTTGTTGAGGAGTGCCTCGGCAATGGGGTCACGAGCCAAAAAGGCAGTGAGCACTTTACGAATGGCTGCCAGCTTGATGAATCGATAGAGATCTATGACCGAGGTGGGATCAGGTGTTGCTACCGCCAAAAAATAATCGGCGAGGAGAAAGAAGTCCAATGTGTGGTAACTGGTTCCAGCTCCAACATCGACTAGAATAATATCGGCATCGAGTTTTTTGAGGTGTCGAATAAGGCGTTTTTTTTTGGCATGTTGAAGATTGGCGGTAATCAGAGTTTCACCTGTCCCCGGGATGAGCCGGAGGGGTGAGGGTGTGCCCAACGTATGCGCTATGTCTTCTAGGTTTGTAGTCCGATTTGTAAAGAAATCGGTAAGGGTAGAAGGAGGATGAAACATTCCGAAGAGAATGTGGAGATTCGCTCCACCAATGTCCATATCGACTAAAATTACCCGTTGTCCTTTGCGGGACAACAGGAGCCCAAGATTGCTGACAACCATACTTTTTCCAACGCCGCCTTTCCCAGAAGCGACTGAAATGATTGTGGGCATCTGCTGATTTCCTCTCTGGTTGATATCTGGAGAATCTAGGTTTTTCCTGAGTATTTACTCTATCATGAGGTTGTTCTTAAGCCTATGATCCCTCGCAAACGCTCGTGGGAAGTTCCAGGATTAATTAGCGAGGCGCAGGGGACGCTGACTCACCGATATCTTGCCTTTGAAATAGGAAAGTGCTAGTGTGGTCATTGTTGAGTGGGCGTGAGCCCACTTTTTTTTGGCCTGTAAGGATTTGGCCGCTATCCATAAGGAATTTATGGTGGCCTTCATGACTGAAAACCTTAGTCAAATTATTCTTCAAGTAGGTGATCCTATTGCTCGGGCATTGGGTCTTGAAATCCTTGATGTACAATGCACCGGGAAGCCAACCAGCACCTTGATCCGTTTGACGCTTGATAAAGACGGCGGGGTAGGAATTGATGATTGTGAACAATTCCACCAATCTCTTCGCCGCACATGGGATATTACTCAACCTTCAGGGCCGATTTGTCGTTTTGAGGTGTCTTCTCCAGGATTAGATCGACCGCTGAAGGAGCCCAAAGATTTTCAACGTGTTCAGGGCCAACTTCTTCGTGTGACTGTGCAAAACAATACGCAAAAGAATACGGTTGTTTTGGGACGATTAATGGCTGTGACGGACACCGGATTACAGTTAGTAGATGATCGGAAGAAGACGCTTCAAGAACATTATGTCTCGTGGAGCGAGATTGTGAAGGCTAGAATAGAGGTAGAATTCTAGTCTTCCTACTATTGATTTGTGTAGTCCTAATCTTTTCAGGGCTACTACTTATGGTGTGTTGCGAGGAACAATCATGAAAAGTGAACTCATGTCGGTGATCGATCAAATTGGTCGAGAAAAAGGTATTGAGAAAGAAAAAGTCCTTGCGGCATTGGAAACAGCTCTTTTGACGGCGGCAAAAAAACGCTTTGGTCAGGGGGATAATATTCAGGTCGATATTGATACAGATACCGGGGAAATCTCCATTGTAAGCAAGAAGATCATTGCGGAGAATGTGGTGGACGCTAAAACAGAAATTTCCCTAGAAGAAGCCAGAAAAATTGATGATGAAGCGGAAATGGGTGATGAAATCGGATCTCTCATAGATATGGATGATTTTGGGCGAATTGCGGCACAAGCGGCTAAGCAGGTCATTTGTCAAAAGGTTCGAGAGGCGGAATGGGAGTCCATTGAACGCGAATACTCAAAAAAAGAAGGCGAACTTGTGCATGGAGTGATTCTTGGACAAGAGCGGCGCAATTATCTGGTTGATATTGGGAAAACGGAAGCGCTGTTGCCGATACAAGAGCAAATACCTCGTGAAGCACATCGTAGAGGGGACCGAGTTCGGGCATTACTGCTGGAAGTAAGGCGAACTCCAAAAGATGTACAAGTCATCCTTTCTCGGGCCCATCCGCATTTCGTGGTGAAGTTATTTGGGCTAGAAGTGCCGGAAATTTCGGAAAAAATTGTGGAAATAAAGAGTGTCGTTCGTGAGCCTGGAGATCGAACGAAGATTTCAGTTGCCTCACGTGATAAGGCGGTCGATCCAGTCGGAGCATGTGTTGGGGTTAAGGGCTCCAGGGTGCAAGCCATCGTTCGAGAATTGCGTGGCGAGAAGATTGATATTATCCCCTGGACCGATGATCCTCGCGTGTTTATTGGGGAAGCGTTGAATCCGGCGTCTATTGAAAAAGTTGGCATTGATGAGCAAAAAAAATCTGCGCTCGTGGTTGTTGCCGATTCTCAGCTTTCCTTGGCTATTGGGAAAAATGGGCAAAATGTTCGATTGGCGGCGAAGCTTACAGGGTGGAAAATTGACATCATTAGTTCTACCGAATATGAAAAAGAAAAGCTGGAGCGTGATCAGGAGATTAAAGCAGCGTTGGCTGAAGAAACCGCAAATATTGCTGATGAAACGGTAGGCAAGGAAGAAAATGCTCAGCAGGCTGGCGAGGAAGCAAGCGATGAATCCAAGCAGGAGACCATTGAAGAGGCGGTTTCGGAAGATTCTTCGTCCTCGTAAAGGAAAAGCATGAGAGTTCATGAGATAGCCAAAAAGCTTGGGATGGAAAGTCGCTTGTTGATTCCTGAATTAGTGCGATTGGGAATTCAGGTGACCTCGCATAGTAATGCTGTCGAGGACGATGCGGCCAAGTGGGCGATGGATGTTATTCAAGGTAAAGTTGCAGCTCCTAAAGGAGTCTCTATCGCTGATGGGATAGCTGGTCATGTTGGTATTAAAAAAACGAGTGGACGACTCCTGAAAAAAAATGCCACAGCTTCAGGGAAAGGCACTTCGGATTCGATGCCTTCCGAACCTCAGAAGCCTGCGAAAAAACATATTCTGATTAAAAAGAAAAAAACCGAAGAAGAGTTGGCTGCAGAAACCAAGGAATTTCCGTCGGTTCGGGATGAAGAAACAGAAGATTCTGCAGAATCTTCAAGTGCCACTGCTGTGACAGTAGATCCGGTAAGCATTGGCGAGCCAACAGATGAGTCTTCATTGTCTGAGTCTGATGAGCCTGCAAAGGGACTTACTCCTGACGGCGCGCTCCCCGAGGTAGAGAAGGGAGTTCAAGCTGTTCTTCCTGTAGATGAAAGAGAAAAGAAAAGTGAGGCGAAAGTCGAAAAAAAAGGATCTCTTTCTGAACGAGACAGCCAAGCTGATGAAAAAGTTAAAAAATCTAAAAAAGGACCGCGATTAAAAAATGAAGAAATGTTTGCCGCCAGATTTGAAGATGCAGCGGTTTGGCAGGACCTTCGTCCCTTGCCTACATTGCGCCGGGAAGAGCGAGCTCGCCAGGTCCAGCCGACATCTGGCGGTGAAACGACTAAGCCAAGGAAAAAAGTGATGAGGGTCCCGGCTGGAATATCTGTCAAAGATTTTGCGGAGACTCTGGGCCAAAAGCCGACGGAGATTCTTCGGAAATTGATGGACTTAAACGTTATCACAACGCTGAACCAACCGATGGATCTTGATGCCGGCCTTTTGATTGCTGAAGGGTACGGTATTGCTGTTGAGGCGGTCGCGGCAAAAAGTGGAGAAGCCCTACTAGAAGATATCTTAGAGCCACGAGGGGATGAACGCTTGGAGCCACGCGGCCCGGTGGTAACAGTGATGGGGCATGTTGATCATGGAAAAACATCCTTATTAGATGCTATTCGCAAAACCCAAGTGACTGATCGTGAAGCCGGTGGAATTACTCAGCATATTGGGGCATCCGTTGTGAGTGTCGGTGAAAAAAGTGTGACCTTTTTAGATACCCCAGGTCATGAAGCCTTTACAGGGATGAGGGCTCGCGGCGCACAAGTTACCGATATCGTCGTCTTGGTCGTTGCGGCAGATGATGGACCGATGCCGCAGACGATAGAAGCCGTGAATCACGCGCAGGCTGCGAACGTGCCGATTATTGTTGCCGTCAATAAAATTGATTTGCCTGGGTCCAACCCTGATCAGGTAAAGCAAGGCTTGGCAGAATATGGGTTGCTCCCAGAATCATGGGGAGGACAAACCATTTATGTAGAGGTTTCCGCCAAACAGAGCCAAGGTCTGGATACTCTACTTGACATGTTGCTGCTGCAGGCTGAGGTTATGGAATTGAAGGCCAATGTGGCATGTTCGGCTCGCGGCGTCGTTCTAGAGGCCAAACTCGATAAAGGGCGCGGACCTGTCGCGACTGTGTTAATTCAAGGTGGAACCTTAAAGGTCGGCGAGACCTTTGTTGTGGGTTCAGTGAGTGGCCGAGTACGTGGACTTACATCCGATAAAGGAGCCCGTCTTAAGGAAGCCGGACCCTCCACACCTGTCGAAATAATTGGGTTGTTAGGGGTTCCAGAAGCTGGGGATCAACTTGTCGCGGTCAAAGATGAACGAGCGGCGAGAGAAATTGCGCAAGACCGCATGCAAAAGCAAAAAGATGTTGGATTTGCGACTTCGTCTCGACGAACCTTGGATGATTTGTTTGCCGAAAGCCAAGATGGTGAAGTTAAGGAATTGCCCGTCCTTCTCAAAGCGGATGCCCAAGGTTCCGTGGGGGCCCTGGGTGATGCCTTGCAAAAAATTTCGACCAATGCTGTGAAGCTGAAAATCATTCATAGTGGGGTCGGCGGTATTAATGAGTCGGATGTGTTATTAGCTGCTGCGTCTAAGGCCATTATTATTGGATTTCACATTCGACCTGATTCTAATGCAGCAAATATTGCTGAACGTGAAGGTGTAGAAATTCGATTGTACACCATTATTTATAATGTGCTGGATGATGTTCGTTCAGCGGCCGAAGGACTTTTGGCGCCTACCATTAAAGAACGGGTCTTGGGCCATGCAGAAGTTCGGCAACTGTTCTCTGTTCCGAAGATGGGAACTATTTCTGGTTGTTATGTCACGGACGGCACGATCTCGCGTACCAACACAAAGGTGCGGGTGGTGCGGGATCAAGTAATGGTCTACGAAGGAAAAATTGGTTCATTGCGTCGCTTTAAAGATGATGCCAAGGAAGTTCAGCAAGGGTATGAATGCGGAATTGGGGTTGAAAATTTTAATGATGTAAAGGTTGGAGATGTTTTGGAAGCCTATGTGTTAGAGGAGGAGGCGACCAAATTATAAAACGGATGTGACTGCAGGGCGGACGGAATGGGGATGATTGTGGGGTTGTGTACGGTAGAATTACATTACCCTGAGGTTCAATCACTCAAAGGAAAGCGAAAAATTCTTGTCAGCTTGAAAACCCGCCTCCAGAATCGGTTCAACGTTTCGGTTGCTGAAATTGATGAAATGAATCTCTGGCAAAAATCTATTTTGGGCATTGCAACCGTTGCCAATGAGTCGGCCCGAGTTCATCAGACGCTAGAGCATGTTCTCAATGAAATACGAGCCAATCCGTCACTCGAACTCTTACGGTCTCAGATTGAAGTGTTATAAGGCTTTAACCCGCTTGGAATCATGCCAAAATCAACGATCAGTCGGGCGACACGAGTGGCCGATCAAATCCGGATGGAAGTCGCTGAGATTCTTTCCCGAAAGATAAAAGACCCACGGGTTCAGTTTGTTACCGTCACGGATGTCAAAATGACAGCTGATCTCAAGATTGCTCGAGTCTATGTATCGACGTTAGCTCCAGAGCAATATGAGCAACAAATAGCTCCAGGTTTAAGAAGTGCTGTGGGGTTTATTCGGACAGAAGTAGGAAGACGGCTCAATCTACGCTATACACCTGAAATAGTGTTCTATCAAGATACCAGCGCTGAATATGCCGATCGAATTGAAAAGATTCTTGACTCGCTTCCCCCTGAAGGTCAGAACGAATCAGGCGAATCCTCGATTTCTTGTACTTAGAGGCAGAACTAGTTATTTATGACATTCCTTTCAGCCTGTATGGAACATTCAAGAGTTGAGGGTGCGACCGTGCAGCTTGTTCCTCATGGGGTCTTGATTGTGAATAAGCCTGATGGGTGGACGTCGCATGATGTGGTGGGCCGGGTTCGAACGGTTTTAGGGATTCAGAAGGTCGGCCATGCTGGGACTCTGGATCCGCACGCAACTGGGGTTTTACCCATCTTGATTGGAAAAGGAACTAAAATTGCGCAATATCTTTTGGATTGGGATAAAGAATATGCGGCAGTTCTTCATTTAGGGCAAGCAACGGATACTCAAGATGCGTGGGGGACCGTGCGGGAAGAGAAGTCTTGCGAATCCGTGTCTGAAGATGATGTGCGATCGGCATTCATGGGTTTTCGTGGTCCAATACAGCAAGTGCCACCCATGTATTCAGCGGTGAAAGTTGGGGGACAGCCCTTGTACAAAAAAGCTCGGAAAGGGCAAACTGTTGAACGTCAGGCGAAAACTGTAGTGATTCATGACCTAGAAATCCAGCACATGGCTCTTCCTGAGGTCAGTTTTCGTGTAGCCTGCTCAAAAGGGACTTATGTCAGGACAATATGTGCCGATATTGGTGATCGCCTGGGTGTCGGTGGGCATTTAAAGTGGCTGCAACGCAGACGGGTTGGCCCGTTACATCTTGATCAAGCTCTAGATATGGAATCCCTCGCTGATGCTTCGCAATTGCATGGAGCATGGTGGACGTTGGATCGAGCATTAGGACAGTTTCCGGCTGTGGTGGTGAATGGAGACGATGCGCGGAAAGTGCTTCATGGAAATGCTATTCCATGGAATCGGGTAGAATGGGCTGGGGAAAGGCCAGTCACTGCGACTCTAGGAGAAGGCATGAGAGTTCGTGTGAAAACCATAGAGGGTTCGTTGTTGGCTTTAGGGACCGGTCCTTCGTTGCAATCTGGACAGAATGGCCCTGTATTGGCGTTAGATACTGTCTTAGGATAAAGAAATTGAGAATATTCATTTGAGGCAGATTCATCATTTATTGTTTCTTGTTTGAGGGAGAGAGTAGATTTTCAGCAGAGGAGAATATTCCGAAGGAGGCATTATGGCATTGACGAAAGAAGAAAAAACAGCAGCAGTGGTTTCGCACCAAATTCATGACCGAGATACAGGATCATCAGAAGTCCAAATCTCGATATTGACTAAGCGAATTACAAGTCTGACAGATCATTTTAAAACGCATAAAAAGGATCATCATTCTCGTCGAGGATTACTGAAAATGGTGAGTAAGCGGCGCAAGCTCTTAGACTACTTGCGGCGAGGAGATGAAAAAAAATATCAAGCCGTCATTGCCGATTTAGGTATTCGGAAGTAATCAGTAGCTTTTCTCTGGGTTGTGCGGATCAAAGGTGATGATTTGACCCTGGTAATGCTGACGCATTTGACCCATATGTATGTTCACGTTTTTTAATCCGAAGCAGGAAATTCCAAACGCAAAATACAATTGAGCATTTTAAAGGATTCAGAAAGAAGGTTGAAACATGATTCATGTCGTTGAAATGGAACTTGGTGGTCGCCCGCTTCGGTTAGAAACTGGTCGAATGGCAAAACAGGCTGATGGCGCAGTATTAGCCACCTATGCTGATACGGTCGTGTTGGCCACAGCCGTGGCTTCGAGGACGTTCAAGCCGGACGCTGGTTTCATTCCTCTCACAGTGAATTACCAAGAGAAATTTTATGCGGCTGGAAAAATTCCTGGTGGGTTTTTTCGACGAGAAGGCGCGCCCAGTGAGAAAGAGGTTCTGACCAGCCGTCTGATTGACCGTCCGATTCGTCCACTGATGCCGGATGGATTTTATTATGAGACGCAAGTCATCGTGACCGTGCTTTCCATTGATCAAACAATGTCATCGGATGTGGTAGGCATTGTGGCGGCTTCTGCAGCCTTGGCCGTTTCGGATATTCCCAATGCTGGGCATTTGGCTTCCGTCAGAATCGGTCGAGTTGACGGAGCGTTTGTGGTTAACCCAGATCGAGATGCCTTGGAAACTAGTGAATTAAATCTGGTCGTGGCCGGGACGCAAGACGCCGTGATGATGGTTGAGGCTGGCGCCAATGGGCTTTCTGAAGACACCATGATTGATGCCATCGAATTGGCCCATGCGGAAATTAAAAAAATTATCGCCAAGATTCAAGAACTCCAGGATAAAGTTGGAAAGTCCAAGCGTGTGTTCCAAGCTGAAGCACTTGATGAAGAAGTGGAAAAGGCGGTTCGTTCGCAGGTGGCTTCGTCGATCTGTGAAGCCATGTATATCCCGGGAAAAGCTGATCGCCAGGAACGGTTTGATCAAATCCTTCAAGAATCGATTGAAGCGGTTGCTGGTGAAGATGATGAGCGGAAGTCTCATGTTAAGAGAGCGTTTCATGAGTTGGAATATTCTGAAGTTCGACGGATGATTTTGGAAAAGAAAACTCGCCCTGATGGACGAGGGTTGGCTGATGTTCGTCCTATTACTTGTGAAGTGGGAATTTTGCCGAGAACGCATGGGTCAGCCTTGTTCACTAGAGGAGAAACTCAAAGTTTGGGGGTGGTTACCTTAGGAACGGGCGATGATGAACAGCGAATTGATGCCCTGGAAGGCGAATATTCTCGTTCATTTATGCTGCATTATAATTTCCCCCCGTTTAGCGTCGGTGAGGCAAAATTTTTGCGGGGTCCAGGGCGGCGGGAAGTCGGACATGGGAAATTAGCTGAACGAGCGTTGACTGCTGTATTACCCACGAAAGAAGCATTCCCTTACACAATTCGGATTGTCTCAGAAGTCTTAGAATCAAACGGCTCATCCTCAATGGCCACGATTTGTAGTGGGACCTTAGCCCTTATGGATTCGGCCGCGCCGCTAAAGGCGCCTGTTGCGGGAATTGCGATGGGGTTAATCCTCGAAGGCGAGCAGCTGGCTATTTTGTCTGATATTTCAGGCATGGAAGATCATTTAGGTGACATGGATTTCAAGGTAGCTGGGACCAAAGATGGTGTGACGGCGTTACAGATGGATATTAAAATAGGTGGGGTGACTCCAACCCTCATGCGCCAAGCTCTTGCGCAGGCACGTGGAGGACGCTTGACCATTTTGGAGAAAATGAATGAATGTCTCCCTACTCATCGGACTGAATTGGCCCCCTATGCTCCTCGGATTAGCACCATTCAAATTAAGCAAGACAAGATTCGCGATATCATTGGTCCGGGTGGAAAAGTCATCCGTGGCATTATTTCCGAATGTGGTGTGAAAATGAATGTTGAAGATACTGGGATTGTGACGATTGCCGCGGTCGATGAGAGTTCAGCCAAAAAGGCGATGGATATGGTGCTCGGCTTGGTTGAAGAAGCGGAGATTGGGAAAATTTACTTAGGCACGGTCAAAAAAATTATGGATTTTGGCGCGTTTGTGGAAATTCTCCCGAATATGGATGGACTGGTTCACATCTCACAATTAGCTCCGCATCGTGTGGAATCCGTCGCCAATGAAGTGTCTGAGGGCGAAAAAATTCTTGTCAAAGTTCTTGAAATTGATCGGCAAGGTAAAATCCGCCTCAGTCGGAAAGAAGCTATGGCGGAACAAGCCGAGAGCGATCAACCTTCGGCGTAACTCTTCCCAGTTGAAAGACCATGTATAAAAAAGTCGTATTGGATAATGGCGTTCGGGTTGTGCTTGAGCGGATGTCCTCATTGAGGTCGGTGGCCCTCGGAGTGTGGGCGAATGTGGGGAGTCGCTACGAAATCAAAGGTGAAGAAGGCTATTCTCACTTTATAGAACATATGATGTTCAAGGGGACACGAAATCGCACGGCCGCGCAGATTTCCAACGAGATTGATGCACTGGGTGGCGAAATGAATGCCTTTACCACCCATGAGGCGACGGCGTTTTATGTCAAAGTCTTAGATCAACAAGTCGGTGCAGCCTTTGACTTGTTAGCTGATCTTTTTCATCATTCTCGTTTCGGGGTTCGTGATCTTGAAAAAGAAAAACAGATTGTGATCGAAGAAATACGAACGGTTCAAGATGACCCAGAAGATTATATTCATGAGTTGCATGCCAAGGATGTTTTGGGTAACCATCCAATCGGCCGTCCAATTTTAGGGACACCAAGATCTATGCAACGCATGAATCGCCGAACACTTCTGCATTATAAACACAAATTCTATCGACCGGAAAACACGATTGTGGCGGTAGCTGGAAACTTTTCTTTTCCGCAATTGTTAGATCAAATCAACGAATATTTTGGGCAATGGCAATGTGAAGGAGCGAGAAACCCTTCTGAGACAAATGCAAGTAATTGTTGGCCGGACAAAGCACGAACTCGCCAAAGTCTTCATCATAAACCGTTGGAACAAGTGCATCTCTGCGTGGGATTCAATGGGCTTGAGGTCGGGCATCCTGATCGGTATGTGGCGTATGTGATGAATACGATTTTAGGAGGAGGAGTCAGTTCGCGGCTATTCCAAGAGGTACGCGAAAAGCGAGGGTTGGCCTATACGATCTATTCACATCTTTCAAGTTTTCTGGATGGCGGGACCTTAACGGTTTACGCGGCTACACGACCAACGGAAGTGGAAACCGTTATTGAGCAGATTTGCAAAGAAGCAAGGAAATTGTGTCGTCGTGAAGTGGCCGAGAAAGAATTAGAGCGGACTAAGACTCAACTGAAAGGTAACCTTATGTTGGGTTTAGAGGGGACATATGGCCGCATGAATAAACTGGCTAAAGACGAACTCTATCAAGGCCGTCATGTGACGCTACAAGAAATCGTAAAAGCCATTGACCGCATATCCCCAGATCAAATCCGCCAACTCAGTCAGAAGTTATTAGATCAAAAGGAATTTGTTGTAACGGCCCTAGGTCCAATACCTAAAAAAATGGCTGCAAAATGGGGATAAACCTTAAAAATTCAGAGAGAAAAACTGCTTGACAACGATACCCTGGGCGAGTAGCATTGTCCCTCCCCAGATCGAGCCTGATGATAGGGGCAAAGTCCGGGTATTAAAAAATAGAATTTTGGAGTTATGGTTTAGGGTTTGAGAACATAAAATGGTTAAGTTTGTTTTTAATTTTTGTCATTCTAACACTGTAAGGAGGGAGCAGATGAAGAAGTCATCTCTACGTCGGGCGATGGTAGCTCTCTGTGCGTTTGGCCTACTAAGCATGGGTATGGCCGGAGCGGTTTACGCGCAAAAAGGCCCTGCCGCTGGAAATCCAAAGGCAAAAGGAGACCCGAAAGATATCACTTCGCAAGGTGATATTTCCTACAAAGGTGTGCCGGCCACAAGTTTTAAGGGCCGAATTTTTGGACATTGGGCAGACAATCCTGATGGCGAAATTATGTTCGGTATTCAATATTGGAATACCTCGGAACCAGCCGAAGTGGGCGACCCTCCAGGCCGAGCGTCTGATGACCGCATTCAAACATTGCCAGATCCGTTAGTGTCCTGCTGCGGGTGGGGATACCAAGGTGGAACGGACAACAACAATCCGTACTCTGGCTGGTACACACCGCAAACCACGGTAAGATTAGCAGTTAAAGACAAAGCTCTTATGGACCAAATGACCAAGGCCGCTCAAGATTTTGTGGCCATGGAAGTGCAAGTAAAAGGTCACACCGTCACAGGGTTTAAAATCTTGAACTAAAGATAAAGTTTTACTCATTAATAAAATGACATACAACTTTTTAGTCGAGGAGGGAAGCCATTATGAAAGGTGCTAAGATGAAAGGATGGGCCTTTGTGGGAGCTATGGCGCTCGTAGGCACAATGGCCTCCAGTGCATTGGCCATTGAGGCATTCCAAGAGCGCTTTGAGTGGGGAGATTTGAGCAAGCCAACCACACTTCGTGGCCGAGTTGCGGTAACTGATCCTTATGATAAAGCTGTTTGGATCAACGTAGCCGTATTTGGTGGCAATGCTGAAAGCGGTTATTATTGGCAAAAATATTTTCCTGGCAAAAATGTCAAAATGTATCCTGCAGACGATAAAGTAATGGCTTTGTTGTCAGCTGCCGGGAAAAATTCTCAAAGCCAAGCGGTCATGACCGGAACCAAGCCGTCAAACTATGGTTTGGTTGAAATTGTGGTCCAAGAAAAAGAACAAAACAAGCGGGTAATTCTTTCCGCGAAACAGGTAGATGATGTTGCTGGAACGCCAACAAAACCCCGCAGCATTCACAGTTTGCGTACAATGTCTATTCCTGACTCCATTGTTGACAATAGTTGGCCACAAAACCGGAAGATGCTATATGATGTGTTGATTCCTGGTGGACCGGCTGTTATTGGTGTGATTCCTTATTCTGATCAGGGCGCAGGACTCTGGGATCCAGCCAAATAATCTTTATAGATTATCTTGATTTTTTGAGAAAGGCCTGCGTGTTTACGCAGGCCTTTCTTTTTTTGTGACCAGATCATCATCTAAGCGAGATTTAAAATCAGCTAAGCGATTAAGAGCTTCCAATGGAGTCATAGAAAATAAATCCATCTGTTTCATTTCTTCTAAGATAATATGCGGATGAGGAGAAAATTGCTCAAAAGGCAATTGTGGAGTTTCCTGATTTTCCGAGTCTGAAACCTGTGGCGAAGCATGATCCTGCTCGAGTTGTTCTAGAATATTGTTGGCGCGTTGAAGGACGGACGTTGGAATGCCTGCTAGTTTCGCAACTTGAATCCCATAACTTCGATCGGCTTTCCCTAGAATAATTTTTCTCAAAAATAAAACATCCTGTCCCTTTTCTTGTACGAGCACCGTATAATTTTTAATCCCTTCGCGCTGTGCTTCCAATTGAGTCATTTCATGGTAATGGGTCGCAAAAAGAGTACGGGCGCCTAGGTTCCCCCGATCCAGAATGTGTTCCACTAAAGCCCAGGCGATACTCAGACCATCATAAGTACTGGTCCCCCTTCCCACCTCATCCAATAGCAACAAACTTCTGGATGTAGCGGCATGAAGAATTTTGGCTGTTTCAGTCATTTCTACCATAAAGGTGCTTTGTCCAGCGCTCAAATCGTCGGCGGCTCCTACTCGAGTAAAGATACGATCAACTAGGCCAATTCGAGCGGAATCGGCAGGGACGAAACTTCCCATTTGCGCCATTAAGACAATAAGAGCAACTTGTCGGAGATAGGTGCTTTTCCCGGCCATATTTGGTCCCGTAATCAGCAGAACGCGATTAGTGTCCAAATCAAGGGTTGTGTCATTCGCAATAAATCTATCAGTAATTTTGAGATGTTCGATAACCGGGTGACGTCCTTCAGTGATTTGAATCATCCCCCCATCATAAACGGTGGGTTGAACGTAACGGTTGAGGGATGCGGTTTCTGCCAAACTTGTGAACACATCAAGCGTGGCTAATTGATGAGCCATGCTTTGAATTCTTGTTGCTGTGGAGGCTACTCGACCACGGAGATCGACGAACAACTCATATTCCAAATGTTTCATTTTTTGAGCAGCACTGGAAAGACGGCCTTCCAGTTCCTGGAGTTCTTCCGTGGTAAAGCGTTCAGCATTCACGAGAGTTTGTTTTCGATGGTAGTCCGTCGGAACTCGAGAGGCATTGGCTTTCGTGACTTCGATGTAATAGCCGAATACCTGATTAAACTTTACTTTGAGAGAGTCAATGCCGGTTTTGGCACGTTCTCTGGTTTCCATTTCGGCTAATAATCGGGTGCCTTCTTTAGAAAGAATGCGAAGCTCATCAAGCTCTTCGTTGATTCCTTCTCGAAATATGCTGCCTTCTTTTGCTGAAAGAGGAGGGTTCTCCATAAGTGAACCTGAAACCCAGGAAGATATGTCATGGAGTGAATCCCAATCGGCATACATGACCTTCAGAAAATCGGATCGGAAGGGTACCAAGAGCTGCTGAATCTTTGCGAAATTTTCTAATGAGTGATAGAGACTCATGAGATCGCGAGGATTGGCTACGCCTAAAGCAATCCGGCTATTCAGGCGTTCGAGGTCTTTGATTGATTTCAGATAGCCTCGAATCGACATTCGTGTTCCTACCTGATTGATAAATTCTTTGACAACTTCTTGCCGGCCATGAATGACCGAAAGTTGGGTCAGAGGACGCACAACCCACTGACGCAATAATCGAGTCCCCATTGGAGTTTGGGTTTGGTCTAATGTGGTAAACAAGGTTGGATTTTTTTGTTGTTCGGAAACGGGTTTGAGGATTTCTAAGTTTCGAATCGTGGATTGGTCCAATTGCATTTCTTGTTCGAGCAGGCGAATCCATGGTCGGTGTAGATGTGTATGGGTTAATGTCGGCTGAGTTTTGGTGAGGTACTGCAAGAGTCCTCCGCAAGCCTGATAGCCAACCGTGAGTCCAGAGAGTTGAAGCTCATGAATATCGGCCACTGCAAAAGTTGTGGTGAGTGTCGTTTGACTCAGGTCTAATCCAAAGCTATTCCGGTCATGAGGAACTAGGCGTGCGATGGTTAAGGTTTTGAGAAGATCAGAAAGTTCTTCATAAATCGAATCTGGACAGATGACTTCTTTGGGGTCGATGCGAACCAGCTCATCGACGAGAATGTGTAGTGATCCTTCATGTGGAGCTTCAGAAATCCAAAATTCTCCTGTTGAAAGATCCAATGTAGCCAAGCCCACACGGGCTGGCGATTGAGGGTTATCATGGCAAGGTTCCTGGGAGTAAAAAATTGAAGAAATATAGTTGGCTTCACGAGCTGAGAGGAGTTCATCATCATATAATGTGCCGGGTGTGTAGACACGAACTACTTCTCGGCGAACGAGTCCTTTCGCCATTTTAGGATCCTCAACCTGCTCGCAAAGAGCCACGTTTTTCCCGGCTTTGAGGAGTTTGGCAATGTATCCGGTTGCGGTATGATGGGGTATCCCACAGAGAGGAATAGAGGTCCCCTTAGTTTTCCCTCGTGCCGTGAGCACAATTCCTAAGAGGCCGGAAGCTTCTTCGGCATCTTCAAAGAACATTTCATAGAAATCCCCAACTCGGAAAAATAAAATGGCTTCAGGATGTTGCGCTTTCACGGTTCGGTACTGGCGCATCAATGGAGAGAGTTCTTGATCTTTCATGGGTTGTCGATCAGTCGTCGAATTAGAGGTTGGTGAAATAGTGATGAATTATGCAGTATAGCAACGGAGGGCTGATACAATAGCTGTGCTTCTAGGTCCTGTTGCTCGCATGGTTATAGACCGAGTCGTCTCGGTTTTGCCATGTTCCAAATGAATATGAAGATAATCAGGTGGAAGCACCTGAATAAAGCGATCGGCCCATTCAATGATGACAATATTCTTGGGAATAAAATAGTCTTCAAGCCCTAATTGGAAAATGGCTGTCGAGTTTTCAAGCCGGTACAGGTCGACATGAACAACTGGAATATGATTTTCGTAAGCTTGAATGAGGGAAAATGTTGGACTGCTGACTTGTCCAGCAGGGATTCCCAAGCCCTGCGCGATCCCTCGGGTGATAAGCGTTTTCCCCACACCCAAATCTCCGGTTAAAGCGAGAACATCTCCTCCTCGCAGGGTATGGCTGACGCGTTCTCCAAACGCAAGTGTATTCTCTACTGAGTCTAATTCAAAAGACAGAGAATTGAGCCTTGGTGTAGAAGGTGTGTGAGATGAACTGTCTATAATGATAGGTTCCTCTTTTTTTGCCCGGAAAGGATATGGGTGAGAGCATGAGGGATAGCTGAAATGACATCGCTTGCGATCAAGCCCGGTTCTCCCATAGACGAGGCAGCTAAATCTCCAGCGAGCCCATGGATGTAGACTCCTGCTTGAGCGGCATCCCAAGATGATAGTCCTTGTGCTAACAATCCCGTAATCATTCCTGTCAAAACATCTCCCATGCCGGCCGATGCCATTCCAGCGTTTCCTGTTGGGCAAATAGCAATTTGCCCGAGAGGGTTTGCGATGATGGTATTGGCACCTTTTAAGACCAGAATTACGTGATATTGAGTGGCAAAGCTTCTAGCTACCACGATCCGATCTTTATTAATAGTTCTCGATGAGGAATCTGCTAGCAGTCTAGCCATTTCTCCAGGGTGCGGTGTTAACACAGGAAGTTGTTGGATGTGTGAAAAGATATCAAGATGACACACTAAATTGTTGAGGGCGTCGGCATCTAATACACAGGGTACCTCAAGCTGCGGAAGCAAGTTAGACAATAGCTCGGTCGTTGAAGGGGAAATGCCCATTCCTGGACCAAATCCCAATGCTGATGTGTTCTGGCAAAAACTCTGCAGAGCGGAGTACGCCTCAAGTCCTAACAGATGTTCAGGTGTTTCCGGTAGTCCTTGGGACATGATTTCTAGAAGCTTGGATTCCACAATGGGCGTGACTGTCTCAGGAGTTGCGACGGTCACGAGGCCAGTTCCAATTCGGAGAGCACCCAGTGCGGCGAGTGCTGGGGCGCCAGCTTTTCCAGGAGATCCTGCGACAATTCCTGCATGTCCGAACGTTCCTTTATGGCTGGATGGCAGTCGTGGTGGAATCATTGGACGGATGAGTGCTTGTGATAGGAGTTGTGTCTGAGGTTCTAAGTCCTTGATGTATGCTTCCGGAATACCAATATCGACGATTTCGATGTACCCAACCTGATCAATCGCGTCTCCAACATAGAGGCCGATTTTAGGACAACCAAATGTCACAGTTAGATCAGCTTTTACAGCCACACCCATGGTACTTCCTGATTCACTGTCCAATCCTGAGGGGATGTCTATTCCCACCCGATAGGCCGGAGAAGCATTTATTGTTTCAATGGCAGTGGTATAGGGATCCCGAACAGATGAGGAAAGGCCTGTGCCTAGAAGTCCATCAATAAGGAGATGGGCATTATGTGTTAATGACTTCAATTTTTCCTCATTCGGTTGTACAAAGATTTGAGACGGCTTTGCTTTTTGGGTAAATCGTCGATACATGGTTTTGGCATCTTTGCCGAGCTCTTGATAAGGAGTCATCATAATCACTTTGAGAAGGGCTTTCTTCTCTTGTAACAGTCGAGCGACGACGAACCCGTCACCCCCATTGTTTCCTTTCCCGCAGAACACCACAACCCTTTTTCCTTTTGGAGAGCCGTAGTGCTGGAGGAGATGTGTCACGACCCCGGTTCCTGCTCGTTCCATTAAGGTGATCCCAGGAACCTTATTCTCTTGAATCGTTCGGCGATCAAGCTCTTGCATCTGTTTTGGGGTCACGAGCCACATGGTGGTTGTTGAGGACGGGGAATGATTGGTTTGAAAGTATCTACGTGAGGAGCGCTTTCATTTCTTGGACCGCGCGTTCAAGACCGACAAAAACGGCTCGAGCAATAATACTATGGCCAATATTATATTCTTCAATTTCAGGAATTTGGGTCAACCGGTGGGCATTCAGAAAGTTGAGTCCATGTCCGGCACTGACACGCAACCCTATTTTCCCGGCAAGTTTAGCCGCTTGCATGAGGGCATCATATTCGGTATCAGCTTCTTGTTGGCGTCGAGTATTGGCGTAGCGACCGGTATGAAGCTCCACAAAATCGGCGTTGACCTGATGCGCAGCGCGAATTTGTTGCACATCAGGGTCTACAAATAAGCTGACGGGAATTCCCCCTTCATGAAGAAGGTTCACCATCGATTGGATACGATCTCGGTGTTCGACAATGTCCAGCCCCCCTTCCGTCGTCAGTTCTTGTCGACGTTCCGGCACCAAGGTGGCGAGGTCAGGTTTGATATTGAGGGCGATTTTAGCGACAGAATCGTCAGCGGCCATCTCCAAATTCAGTTGGATATGAACTGTTTCCCGCAGAATCGTCAGGTCACGGTCTTGAATATGACGACGGTCCTCCCTGAGGTGCACAACAAGGCCATCCGCGCCTGCCAGTTGTACGAGAGATGCAGCCATAATCGGATCAGGTTCATGCCCGCCACGAGCTTGTCGGAGGGTTGCCACATGATCTACATTCACACCGAGTCGAGCCATAGATTCCCCTGTTGAAGTCAGTATTTGCAGAAGGGCATTATGACAAAAGGACAAATCTCGGGCAATAAATCGAATGCGGTAAATCTGACTTGCAATATATAGAGACAAGGAAGTAATTTCGTCTTTTCCCAAAAAATCTGTTGATTCCAAATTGACTGGTTTCATTCCCTCCTCTAGAATGGAACGTCTTCAAATTTTGTAGGATTTCCTATTCTCTACGCCCCTAAGACTGAGGGCCGCTCTTTCTTTTTTCATTGACAATGGACCCTTTTTACCGAATTCAACGGCTTCCTGGATACGTCTTTACTCAAGTCCAGGATTTGAAACTTCAGGCTCGGAAGCGAGGCGAAGATATCATTGATTTGGGCATGGGGAACCCAGATCAACCAACTCCTCCTCATATTGTCGACAAGTTAATTGAAGCAGCAGAGAACGGACGGAATCACCGCTATTCGGCTTCTCGTGGCATTACCAAATTACGACATGCGATTTGTGATTGGTATCAACGAAAGTATGATGTCAGTCTGGACCCGGAAACCGAAGCCATCGTGACCTTAGGAGTAAAAGAAGGGTTAGCGCATCTGGCTTTGGCCATTGTGGGCCCTGGAGACGTGGTATTAGCTCCTACACCAACCTATCCGATCCATATGTATTGCGTCATTATTGCCGGGGGTGAGGTTCGTGGTGTGGAACTAGGCCCTAACACAGATTTCTTTGAAAATTTGACCCGTGCGTTCCGACAAACCCAGCCTGCCCCCCGAGCACTGATTATTAGCTTTCCTCATAATCCGACCACCCAAGTCGTGGATCTGGAGTTTTTTAAAAAGGTTGTCGATTTTGCGTTAGAACACAATGTCTGGGTGATTCATGATTTGGCTTATGCCGACCTTGTTTTTGATGGATATCGAGCACCCAGTTTGCTGCAAATTCCTGAAGCCAAAAAAATAGGAGTAGAATTTTATTCGCTTTCAAAAAGTTATAATATGCCTGGTTGGCGTGTGGGGTTTTGTGTGGGGAATCCAGAGCTGATTGGTGCCTTAACTCGCGTGAAGAGTTATTTGGATTATGGGATGTTTCAGCCGATTCAAATTGCGAGCATTATTGCACTGAATGGCCCGCAGGATTGCGTGAATGATATTGTTGGACTATACGAACGTCGACGAAATGCGCTGGTCCGTGGGTTAAACCGCATTGGCTGGCCGATTGATTATCCTCGGGCCACTATGTTTGCGTGGGCCAAAATTCCTCAACCGTATCTCGGCATGGGGTCGTTAGAATTTTCAAAGTTTCTGTTGCGGGAAGCCAAGGTAGCAGTGTCACCTGGCATTGGTTTTGGCGAGGGTGGAGACGAGTATGTGCGGTTTGCTCTTGTGGAGAATGAGCAACGGATCTTCCAGGCTGTCCGTGGGATTCGTCAAGCCATGAAGTTGGGAGAAACATGACAATGGATCAAGTGGTGAAAGTAGGGCTTATCGGGTTTGGTACGGTTGGCACTGGTGTCGTCAAAATTCTGAAAGATAATGCTGACATTATTGCAAGACGTGTTGGTAAAAAAGTCGTGTTAGACAAAATAGCGGATTTGGATATCACCACAGATCGAGGTGTCACGGTTCCTGATGAAATATTAACAACAAATGCTAATGATATTCTGAATGACCATCAGATTGACATCGTGGTGGAACTCATTGGCGGGCATGAGCCGGCCAAACGTTTTATCCTCCAAGCCCTATCAAGCAAAAAAGGTGTTGTCACCGCGAATAAAGCTTTGTTAGCTGACCATGGAGAAGAGGTGTTTGAAGCTGCGTTCAAGGCACAAGCGGACCTTGGATTTGAAGCCAGTGTTGGAGGAGGCATTCCTATCATCCGTTCCCTCACTGAAGGCTTGGCAGGTAATCATTTGACTTCAATAATGGGTATCATGAATGGAACCTCCAATTATATCTTGACCAGGATGACACAGGAGGGGAGAGATTTTAGCGATATTTTGGAAGAAGCAACACGTGAAGGCTACGCAGAAGCTGATCCATCATTGGATGTTGAGGGCATTGATGCTGCCCATAAGCTTGTTATTATGATGAACTTAGCCTATGGCACTCCTGTACCCATGAGTGCGGTCTATACTGAAGGCATTGCCAAGATTTCCACTGTGGATATGACCTTTGCCAGAGAAATGGGCTTTACTATTAAATTACTAGGTATTGCGAAATGCCAAAACCAGATTATTGAAGCGCGTGTGCATCCCACGCTTGTTCCTACGGAATCTCCCATTGCCCAGGTTCATGGTGTGTACAATGCTATTCATTTGGTTGGTGACGCAGTAGAAGACATTGTGTTGTATGGACAAGGGGCAGGGTCTATGCCGACGGCAAGTGCGGTGGTAGGGGACATCATTGATTTGGCTCGGAATCGAATATATGAGTCTTTCTCTCGGGTGCCAGCAACTTCCTTTCAGTGGGAATCGCGACAACCGTTACCCATCAAGCCTATGGCTGAAATCGAAAGTCGGTATTATCTGCGATGCATGGTCAAAGATGAACCGAGTGTGCTTTCGACCATTTCTGGGATTCTAGGAAAGCATGGAATCAGTATCTCATCAGTCCTACAAAAAGAGAGAAAACAAGGGCAACCAGTTCCCTTGATAATTTTGACTCATCGATCAATTGAACGTGGAGTCCAATCTGCGATTCAGGCCATTAATACTCTGTCATTTATTTCAGAACCGACAACGTTAATCAGGATGGAAAGCGTAGAATAAATTTCAGCTGACTTCGCCAATAATGGCAGAATGAACATTATGATACCGTGGCGTGGAATAATTGAGGAATATCGGAAGTTTCTCCCTGTTGGGGATCAAACTCCCATAGTTTCGTTGCAGGAAGGTCATACTCCTCTCATTTCCGCGACCCGTTTGGCAAAGACTGTCTGTCCGGGACGAGAGTTGTTTTTGAAAATTGAAGGAGCCAATCCCACTGGCTCTTTTAAAGACCGAGGGATGACCATGGCTGTTTCCAAGGCCTTGGAGAACAAGGCTAAAGGATTGATGTGCGCTTCGACGGGTAACACCTCAGCGTCAGCGGCAGCCTATGCTGCCAAAGCTGGTTTGCCGGCTTACGTTGTCGTTCCAGCTGGGAAGATTGCGTTAGGTAAACTGACGCAAGCCTTGATGCACGGCGCGCGCGTTATTCAAATAGAAGGCAATTTCGACCAAGCGTTGACGATTGTAAAAACGCTCTGTGAGGAAACGGCGATTGAATTAGTGAATTCCATCAATCCCTTTCGACTGGAAGGCCAAAAAACAGCGGCCATGGAAGTGTGTGACCAGCTTAGAAGTGCACCAATCATACATGCCTTACCGGTTGGCAATGCAGGAAATATTACCGCCTATTGGCGAGGCTATCGGGAATATCAAGAAGCCGGACAATCACAAGGGTTGCCTCGCATGTTTGGTTTTCAAGCTGAAGGAGCCGCTCCACTTGTCCGTGGGCATGTGGTGGAATCACCGCAAACCGTGGCCTCTGCGATACGCATTGGCAATCCTGCGAGTTGGACGTTAGCGCTCCAAGCGGTTGAGGAATCGGATGGCTGCCTTCATATGGTGTCCGATCAAGAAATCCTTCAGGCCTATCAAATGGTGGCATGTGAAGAAGGGGTCTTTTGTGAACCAGCATCGGCCGCTTCGATTGCTGGCATTTACAAGTTGCATCGTGAAGGCCTCCTACCACAGGAGGGGACGATCGTGTGTACCTTGACTGGCCATGGGTTAAAAGACCCAGATACGGGATTATCTGTTTCTTATCGACCGGTGACTGTTCCTGCGACTCACGAAGCGGTTGCTGCTCAATTAACGGCCTAATCCTTTTCTGTGTTCATCGCTAATATTATAAATCTCCAACACCATGAACTCTAAAACAGTGAGGCAAGGATCGTGAAAAAAACGATCATGGTTCACATTGATGGAATGCCGACTCATTCCTTTGATGAGTTAGGCCCTCGTACGGTATTGCAGGTGGCCAATATTCCGTTTCTTGATGAACTAGCTCGACATGGGGAACTCGGGCGTTTCGCGTTTCCCGAGGAATCTCGTGTTTTTGCTGGGGAACTGGCCTTTTTAAGCTTGTTAGGATATGACACGCAGAAGTGGTATGTCGGACCAGGGGTGTTTGAGAGCATGAACTTAGAAGTGATGCTTGATCGGAATGATGTTGCATTTTTGTGTGATTTTGTCACTCTGCGCGCAAAGGATGATTGGGGAGATGGGAAAAAGCTTGGCTCGGCGTTAATCATGGATGATGTCTCCGGTGGAGGCTTGGAGACCGAAGAAGCGCGTGAGTTGCTTGATGCTATTAACGAACAATTAGTGTCAGAAAATATTCAGTTTTACATGGGGCATCAAGCTCGACATCTCATGGTTTGGGCAGGGGGAAATGCTAAAATTGGTTGTCGGGATCCGCGGGGAGCGTTAGGTCAATCTATTGAGGGTTTTCTTGCGACGGGAGATGGGGCTGAAATTTTGCGCGAATTGATGGAAGCTTCTCGTATGATCTTACGGCATCATCCTGTGAATCAAGAACGAGTCAACGCTGGCTTGAAACCTGCCAATTGTTTGTGGCCATGGGGGCAGAGTAAGCAAGCAGAGTTGCCTACGCTACAAGAACGATGGCCCATTCGTGGTGCTGTTGTGTCCCAAGATGGCCCCTATCGTGGTGTTGCAATGGCTGCTGGCCTGCATGTCGTGAAGATAGAAGATTCTGTTGCGAATGAATCTGATCGATTAGAAAAAATGGTAGACATCGCCGCAAAAATTTTGGAAAAACATGATCTCGCATGTCTTCATGTTCCTTTTTCAAACCAGATGTTGCAACAAGAACAACCGGTCTCAGCATCGACGTTTGTGGAGAATCTGGAACAGGTTGACGAACATCTGATCGGGCCATTACAGAAATTGTGCGACGAAACCAATGAAACACGGCTTTTTGTGGTCGCCACGTCGTGCACGAATAAAGTGGAGGAAGGCAGGCATCCTTACAGTCGGTATGTACTGTATGAAGGACCGAAGGCGGATGGACATCAATCTACTGTGGCCTTTCATGATGAAGAAGTATCAGACCATCCTCTTCAGCATGCGGCTAACTTTTTTGAACGGTTTTTCGGAAAGAAATAACTGGGATGGCTTGTTATGTTCAAAAATTTGGTGGGTCATCAGTGGGAAATATCGAGCGTATTCAGCATGTGGCCCAGCTCATTGATAAAACCTATCGCGAGGGGCATCAATTGGTGGTTGTGCTGTCTGCCATGAGTGGAGAGACTGATCGGCTCATGAAAATGGCAAGAGAATTAAGCACGGATCCTGATGACCGAGAATTGGATGTGTTGCTCTCGTCGGGAGAACGTGTGACGATTGCCTTGATGGCCATGATTTTGAAAAATCTCGGAGTCAACGCACGATCATTTACCGGGCGACAAGTGGGTATTGTGACGGATGGGGCCCATACGAAAGCTCGTGTTTCTCGTGTCGATACAAAGCGGGTCCTTTTGGCCTTAAAAGATAAGGTCGTGCCGATTGTAGCTGGGTTTCAAGGCATCAATGAAGCATCTGATGTGACGACCCTAGGAAGGGGAGGGTCTGATCTCACGGCAGTGGTTTTGGCCGCGGCTCTCAAAGCGGATACGTGTTTTATCTATACGGACGTAGATGGTGTCTATACAGCCGATCCAAATATGGTTCCATCCGCCAGGCGATTAGATAAAATCTCCTATGAGGAAATGCTGGAGATGGCGAGTTTAGGCGCCAAGGTTTTACAGACACGTTCAGTAGAGCTTGCAGCGAAACATCAAGTACCGGTAGAAGTGCGCTCTAGTTTTCAAGACGGACCGGGAACTCGTGTGGTAAAAGAGGATGTAGATATGGAACAAGTCTTAGTTTCTGGAGTCACAGGGGATCGTAATCAGGCCAAGGTCACGGTAGTTGGTGTTCCTGATCAGCCTGGGATTGCCGCAAAAATCTTTGTGGCAATTGCGGAAGCGGCGATTAATGTGGATATGATTATTCAAAATGTCAGTCAAGATTCTCTGACGGACATTTCCTTTACGGTACCAAGAAGTGATCTGAAGGCAGCGATCTCTCTTGTTCAAGATTTGGCAAAAGAGGTTGGAGCCCGAACCTTTGAAGTGAATGAAGCGATCGCCAAAGTTTCTTTGGTTGGGGTTGGGATGCGTTCGCATTCCGGAGTTGCGGCACGAATGTTTGCGACGTTGTCTCGTGATGGGATCAATATTATGATGATTAGTACATCGGAAATTAAAATTTCGTGTGTGGTAGAAGAAAAATATATGGAACTGGCCGTTCGAGGCTTACATCAGGAATTTGAGTTAGAGAAACCACCTGCTGCCTAAGTTGAGACGGTTAGGACGAACGTTTGGCATGAAATTGAGATGTGACAATGAGTGCGATGGATATGAAGCACCAAACTATTGAAATCTATGATACGACCTTGCGAGATGGATCGCAGGCTGAGGACGTGAGTTTTTCGGTCGAAGATAAGGTTCGGATTACGCTCAAGCTGGATGAATTGGGTGTGCATTTTATCGAAGGTGGATGGCCTGGAGCCAATCCTAAAGATATAGAGTTTTTTCAAATCATTAAATCTACACCTCTTCAGCAGGCAAAAATCGTAGCATTTGGTTCGACGAGAAAGGCGAAGAATTCGGCAGAGGATGATCCTACGCTTGAGGCGCTACTTTCAGCTGAAACTGACATTGTCACGATTTTTGGAAAAAGCTGGACATTACATGTGACCGAGGCCTTAGAGACGACCTTAGAAACCAATTTAGAATTAATCGAAGATTCGATCGTCTTTCTCCGTTCGAAAGGTCGGCACGTGTTTTACGATGCGGAACATTTTTTTGATGGCTACAAAACCGATCCGGTCTATGCGTTGAAGACTATTGAGTCAGCCATGAAAGCGGGAGCTGAACGTGTGATCTTGTGTGATACCAATGGAGGGACCATGCCTTGGGAGATTCGCGAGATTGTCGCGACCACACGGGAACACTGTTCCGTACCGTTGGGTATTCATGCTCATAATGATGCGGAGATGGGGGTGGCGAATTCGTTGGTCGCAGTTGAGGCCGGCGCGATGCACGTTCAGGGGACGATCAATGGTATTGGCGAGCGATGTGGAAATGCGAACCTTTGTTCCATTATGGCGAACTTAGAGTTGAAAATGGGTCGAACAGCATTGGGTGATGGAAAGTTAGCCAATCTCAGAACCATTTCCCATTATGTGGCGGAAATGGCGAATCTTTTACCAAATAAGCGTCAACCCTATGTCGGGGATACGGCTTTTGCTCATAAAGGGGGAGTCCATATTCATGCGGTTCAAAAAAATCCGCTGACCTATGAGCATGTTCAACCTGATCAAGTTGGCAATCAACGCCGAGTTTTGATTTCAGATAACAGTGGGCGCAGCGCAGTATTTGGAAAGATGGCGAACTTTGGTCTCGATCTCTCTCAGGAGAATCCCAAAGTTCAGGAATTGTTAGGTTCCCTGAAAAATTTAGAATATGAAGGTTTTCAGTTTGAAGGAGCCGAAGGATCGTTTGAATTGCTCGTGCGCAAAGCACTGGGGACTCATACGCCCTCATTTGAACTGCTGGGGTGCCGCATTATTGTTGAGAAGCGCAAAACTGATGAAGAGCCGATGTCTGAAGCCACGATTAAGGTGAAAGTTGGCGATGTGGTAGAACATACGGCGGCTGTCGGAGATGGTCCAGTCAATGCCCTTGATCATGCCTTACGAAAAGCGTTGGAACATTTCTACCCGCAACTCAAAGAAGTCAAGTTGTTGGACTATAAAGTCCGGGTGTTAACGGGATTGAGGGGGACGGGATCGCGGGTTCGGGTGCTGATCGAATCCGGGGATCACAAAGAGAAATGGGGGACTGTCGGTGTTTCGGAGAATATTATTGAAGCGAGTTGGCAGGCGTTAGCCGATAGCATTGAATACAAACTCATGCGTGAAAAGCAAGAGACATAGGGGTTCTTTGGCCATCTTCTTCTCCCGGTTCATCTTACTCCTTCATTATGGATAAAGCCCTGAAAAGTAAGAAGTTCTTGACAAGATTGATGAGGGGGGTTACGTTTTGTCAACTAAGGGCGTCTGGAGATAAGACAGATCGTCTGTTTCCACTCCTTTCAAAATCATTTGCCAGGGGGTACTGATTATGCGAAAGGCGGACATCGCTGATATCATTACGGAAACTGCGGGGATTCAGAAAGCTGAGTCCATGGAAATGGTCGAGCAGGTCTTAGACTTAATTAAGGCCATGTTGCAGCAAGGCGAAGTTGTCAAAATTGCTGGGTTTGGCAATTTTGTGGTTCGAAGTAAAGGGGAACGAAAAGGGCGCAATCCACGGACCGGAGAGGAAATTGCCATCACACCACGTCGAGTGGTGTCTTTCCGACCAAGCGCACTTTTTAAACAATATGTTAATTCAGAAGGCCAAAGCCAAAGCGTATCATGATTATGGTGTGAACAAGAATGGGAGCGGGCATTAAACACGAGGAGAAGACTGGGTATAAGATTGGAGAAGTCGCCTCGTTAACCAATCTTCCTGCATATGTTCTGCGGTTTTGGGAATCAGAATTCATTTTTCTCAAACCGAAGAAAAGTCAGGGTAAGCACCGCATCTATACCAAAACCGATATTGAAACGATTTTTGAGATAAAGCGGATGCTCTATGAAGAGGGGTACACGATTGTAGGGTTGAAGCGATTTTGGTATCGCAAGAAACGCGGAGGAAAATCCGTTCAAGTTCCTAAAGATCGTGTCGAGAAAGCCAAGTCCGAATTGCAGGGTATTTTAAAGCTTCTAGACCGTCAATCAGCTTAATTGGGGAAGTGAAATCGAGAACAATACGATATTGGCGGGGCGTAGCGCAGCCCGGTAGCGCACTCGCTTGGGGTGCGAGAGGTCGGCCGTTCAAATCGGCTCGCCCCGACCAAGTTTCTTAGTGAAGAAGTCAAAAGAGAAAAGTGAGAAGGAAGGGTCTTCTCACATGACTAGGCCCCATCCCTAACTCTGCAAGTCTTCATCCTCAATCAATTCTTCACTGTCAGGCATCCCATACGCAATGAACTTCGCATATGAGAGATAAATTTGGCTGCTGTCGCGTATCGCTGTTGAACCAGCTTTCATTCGTTGGAATTTCACCTGATCTGCTGCCTCCTCACTCTTTTGTAGAGTCACGACATATTCTTCTAGCAAAATTGAATAGCGCTGCATGGCCTGTTCTATTTCCGTATAGGCTTGCATGATGTCTTCTTGCATAGCGTGCATTGATTGTCCTCCGCGAAAATAATTCTCACCTTACAAAAGCTTCTATCCCTGGTCAACTTTCCTTCATAAGTCGCAGAGAAAGAGCATTGTGTATAGGATGGACGAATGTTTTTAGGAAGTGCTGATCGCGTGCTCACAATGTTTGACCGGTTTTTCAGGGATTCAGTAGAATGCTCACGCGAACTTGCAGTATCTGACCGTGCGTGGTTTTTCAAGAGCAAAGACTGGTAGCGTCCTATGTTCTCTCCATGAGCATTCCGCCTCTCCCATGGATTTCTGTTGTCATTCCCATTAAAGACGAACGGGATAATATTCCGTTATTAATGAGCCAACTGCTCAAATTTTTTGACGTCCGACCCGAGAGCAAGACGGCTCCTTTCGAACTAATGTTTGTGGATGATGGGAGCACTGATGGCAGTGAGTCACTGTTGGATGAATGCATGAGACAATCAGAGGTAGTTCGGGTCATACACTTGGACCACAATCATGGTCAAACGGCCGCATTTGACGCAGGGTTTCGTCAGGCAAATGGTGAATTGATTGCAACCATGGATGGAGATTTGCAATATGATCCGAACGATTTTGCTAAACTGCTGCCGTTGATCAAAGAGTTTGATTTAGTCTGCGGACGTCGTGCGGCTCGACATGACAATATGGTGCGCCGATGGTCATCGACCATTGCCAATCAGGTGCGAAATTGGGTTGTTCATGATGGAATTGCCGATACGGGATGTTCATTGAAAATCTTTCGAAGAGCCGTCGTCGAACGTATGCCCCTGTTTAAAAATATGCATCGATTTTTCCCGGCGGTTGCGAAGATGTACGGGTTTACGGTGGCAGAAGTCCCAGTCCAACATTTTCCGCGTAAACATGGGATGTCCAAATATGGAGTCGGCAATCGGTTGTTTGTCGGGTTGTATGATTTGTTTGCCGTTCGCTGGATGCAGAAACGATGCTTAAACTATCAGATGAGAGAAACCAAGTCTCCCCAATCAACTGAGTGCCAAAAGAGTGATGGCTAAGAAATGGATTTCACATCACTGTCAACGGAAGAAATCGTATGGTTGGGGATTGGGTTTTTGGGGCAAAGCCTCTTTTTTTCTCGATGGTTGTTGCAATGGGCGTCATCAGAACGGCGAGAAGAAAGTCATATTCCCATCTCTTTTTGGTACATGAGTTTGATTGGGAGTGTCATTGTCTTAGCCTATGCCCTTCATCGTGTGGATCCAGTTTTTATCGCTGGTCAAAGTGTGGGGACAATCGTCTATGTGCGTAACCTCATTCTTCTCTATCGTGCCAAGAAGCGAGCGGTGAGTGGATAATCAATCAGTCCTTTCCGATTCTTCCTCGACGCCGCCTCCTACCCCTTCCTCTCTTCAAGTAAAGTTTTCTTCTTCTCCATTCTCACATGTTGCGTTGCTGCTCGTTCTGAGTTTCTGGCTGTTTGGCTTGGAAGGTGGATGGCTTGGTGGGTTGGAGATGGGTAGTTTAGGGCTGACTGATCGTGATGAAGGCAGTAATGCTGAAGCTGCCAGAGAAATGCTGGAAACCGGTGATTGGATTTCACCCACTCTCAATTATGAACCACGTTTTGCCAAACCAGCTTTTACCTATTGGCTGATTAGCGGGTCCTATAGCCTATTCGGCATCAATGAATTTGCGGCGCGATTTCCCTCGGCTCTCTCAGGACTCTGTGTGTTGCTGCTGCAGTATGCCTTTGTCTATCGATGGCTGGGTGCGCCTCTGGCTTTTCTATCATCAATCATGCTTTTACTCAATATGGAATTTTTGGCCATCAATCGCATGGTCATCACTGATCCAGAGCTCGTCGTCTTTACCACGTTGGCTGGCTATAGTTTTTGGCACGGTTTACATGGTTCGACCAACAACACACGATGGTGGTTCATGAGCTTTTACTTGGCTATGGGTTTCGGAATGCTGGTCAAGGGGCCAGTTAGCATCATCATTCCCTTAGTGGGTGTCATTCCCTACCTCACGGTGACTCGACAATGGAAACATTTTTGGCAAAACGGATTTCCGATCTTGGGTGCAGGCCTGGTCATTGTAGTAGCAGCCCCTTGGTATGTGGCGATGATTCAAATCCATGCTGAGGCCTATTGGGCTGCTGCGCAAGCCAACACCACTGGGCGATTCATGAACCCCATGGAAGGACATGGGGGCACCATTTTCTTCTATGTGCCTATCTTGCTTCTGGGGTTTTTCCCTTGGAGTGCGTTCCTGCCCTCAGTGCTGTACCAATCGCTAAAAAAATGGAAAGCCTATTGGAACAAACAGGGCCTTGCAACACGAGAGACCAATCTAGAATTTTTCTTGAGTATATGGGTCGTGGGACTGTTAATCTTTTTCTCTCTCTCGGCCACACGACTGCCTCATTATATTTATCCGTTGTTTCCAGCCTCGGCCATTTTGGTTGCGCTATGGTGGAAACGTTTTCAAGACATGGCCCTACCACCGGATTGGCGAGTTGCTCGATGGTTTCTTCTCGTGATTGGTTATGTATTGGGAATTGCGATCATTGTGGCTCCGGCCATTTTTCATCAATTTATCAAGCAAATCACCAAGGAGTTCCCGGCTGCGGCACAGGTGGACTTTGGGTGGCTTCCAGTCATCATGGGATCGGTTATTTTGCTAGGGACTCTGGGCATTCGACTGTGCCTGGATTCAGAAACGAAGCGATCATGGGCAGTGGGAATGGCTGCTGGAATGATGTTGGTCTTTGGTGTGTTCCTGGTCAAAGGCGCGCTTCCCGTCTTTCATATGTATTTTCTCGAACCGCCTCAGCAATTAGCGGCGATTGCGGGGTTTAACTTGAAGAAAGACGATCGGTTGCTACAAGTGGGAAGAAAGCGGCCATCCCTGAGTTTTTATGCCCAGCGGAAAGTGTATTTTCTGGGGCCGCGAGATGAAAAAGAATGGCAAATGCATCTAGCGGCCTCTGGAAAGAAAATGATTATTCTCCAAACGCCATTGCGCCAAGAGATTCCTGGAGCCGTGGCCGATTGGATTGTGGTCCTCGAACATGGTGGCTTCTCCCTCCTTTCTAGCGAACCGCTGCTGTAGTTAAGTTTCCTTGACTTATTTCAGCGATTGACCAAGAATTGTGGATTGAATGTGCTGGGTTTCAGCCCGGCAGCCGAGGTCCTTTTGTTTCGGCAAAAGGGCCCAAAACCATTGACGCCCCGTCCGGCCTTTTCAGATGGGACGAACGCAAGGTTAGGAGGGCTGACCAACTCGCTTTGCTCAAACAAGGCCAGCCAGCCAATAAGAGCGTTCGCCCAGAGGGCCAGACAGCAGGCGTCGGGAAATTCAAGGGAAGGAGTTAAACGCAGAATGGCAGACATAGAGCTGGATTTGCTAGAAAACTCTGTCGATAGCCTTAATGAAGCTCTTGCTAAATACCAGCAAGGCAAAAAAGGTAATGAAAAAGCATATAAGTTTTGTGTGCAACATTTATCACATTTTTTAGAACTTATTCTTAAATACTACGTCACCCAGTCCCACCCTCTACTCATATACAAAAATCCATTTGCTAAAACATTAGAAGATGAGTCGCAAACAATTGGGCTACATGAGGCAATTAATTTCTTAAAAAATGAAGGCCGTGAAATTAGTGAAAAATTTGAGAAAGATATTAAATGGCTAAAGAAATTAAGGAATAATATCGAACATCACAAATTTCAAATGGATGTTGAGGAGGTAGAAGAAACCATTGGCCGATTAGTGAGTGCGTTTGTCGAATTTGATGAGGAACATGAAAACATTGATTTAGGTTCTTATATTGCAATTGACCAATTCAAATTATTCCATCGGTTGGCCAGCACGTATGAGGGGCGTTTGGAAAAGGCTAAGCTTAAGGTTAAAGAAGCTGAAGAAGAAGCCTACCGAGGTATAAGGCCAAAAGAATATGAATTTCTAGATTTTAACATTTACCACTGCTATGAATGTGATCATGACACGATGATCCCTGAAAAAGGTTCTTCATCCGGGTACAAATGTAGTTTTTGTAATAACGAGGAATCAAGAGATATTGAGGTTAATTGTAATATGTGCGGCGGACGATGGCCTGTAGGTGGAATGAAATACGAAGATTGGGAGGGTGATGGATCATATGAACATTTTTGTCCTTATTGTAGGCGTGACCCCGAACACGTTAAGGATGATTGAAGTAAAATAAAGTTGCAACCCAAAAACTAAAGTAAGCGGATTGAGAAGGTTAGGAGGGCTAGGAGGAACATTCCGATTCTTAGAAGCGCTTCAGACCAGATAGGATTTAGAACTGAAATACATTTATTGTTTGTATCAACTAGAGATAATGACTCAGATTGAGCTCTAGCCAACAGAGGATTCCTGCCAAGAGACTTGCTCTTACAACGATTACGCTGCCGATAGTTGACGCTAAGCCGAGGCTCATTGGGGCACAAAACCAGGTTGAGGTCTTCCAGGTCACAGGCTGGATTTGAATTAGCACTTTACCGTATCTATTCAGATACATTTTTATCTTCAAAGATACGGGTTTCATGATGGATCCTGTCCACCGAAGCATGTGCTTTTTTCATCGGAATTGAAATTTTGTCGTACTGTTGCGCCTCTGCTCGTGAGATATTCATTTAAGAATAGGAAGCCAGTCTCGGCATAAGAGTTGCTGATCTATTGCAGAGGGGGTTGTCTGCCATGAAGGGTTGGCGGACAATCTTGGAGTTTCAATTCCACTCTTCACGGGAGTAGAGACGAGAAAGGTCAATAGCTCTCAATCTTCTACAATCTTCCCCCTTAACAAGGAGGTCGGGAAATGGCTTCACCGTTTATCGCGAAAGAGTTCACCTTTACCCAACCCGATGGATCGACAATTCAAGTTCGTGGTTGGGGTGATCAACATTATGGTGTATTCGAAACCCTTGACGGCTATACGTTGTTGAAAAATCCGAGCACGGGATTTTTTGAAATTGCCCAGTTGTCGAATGATGGCGATCGGTTAGAACCTTCTTCTAGAGCAGGTGATGGCCTGGATAGTCGGCGATCTTCGGTGCAACCGGGTTTGCGGATCAATCGGGAAGCGGCTCGGGCACAAGGCTTAGAAGGCGTGCAGCGGTTAGGTGGGAGAAGGTGTGATCGGCGTCGCGAGAAGCGAAGAAACATGAAAATGGCAGCACGCGCGCTTGATGGACTTGCCTTCGCTCCGCCGCAACGCGGAACAGTTGGCGATTTTGTAGGTCTTTGCTTGCTTATTGATTTTTCTGATGAACCTGGAACGATTTCTAGAGATGAGGTTGAAAAATTTTGTAATCAGCAAGGGTACAATGGTTTTGGCAACAACGGATCTGTCTCAGATTATTTTTTTGATAATTCTATTGGCCGATGCCGCTATACCAATATTGTCGTCGAGTACTATCGAGCTCAGCATCCCAAAACGTTTTATACCGATCCTAGTATTTCCCAAGGTGTGCGAGCCCGGCAATTGATTGTTGAGGCGCTCAATCATTTGAAAAACAACAACTTTGATTTTACACCGTTAACGGTGGATAGCGATGGTTTTGTGTATGCGATGAATGTGTATTATGCCGGTGAAGTTGTGAATAACTGGGCTGAAGGTTTATGGCCACATGCCTGGCATTTGGCGACCCCAGTTGAATTAGCACCGGGGAAGTCCGCTTTTGATTATCAGTTTACCGATATGAGTCATCAACTGACACTTGGCACATTCTGTCATGAAAATGGCCACATGCTCTGTGACTATCCAGATTTGTACGATTATGGAAGTGAATCCAGCGGAGTGGGGGCCTATTGTTTAATGTGTGCTGGGGGCAACATTAACGAGAAAAACCCAACACATATTTCCGCGTACCTGAAGCGCCTGTCAGGTTGGGCCAGCGAGGTAAAGGCGATTCACCACAACGAGGAGATAGAGCTTGCTGCGGGGACGAATGAATTTGCCATGTATCCCAAGAATAGCGGCGAATATTTTATTCTTGAAAATCGAGCAAAAAGCGGGCGGGATGTTTCATTGACGGATGAAGGTCTTATAATTTGGCATGTCGATGAAGAAGGCAATAACAGCCATGAACACATGACTCCGAGTCAGCATTACGAACTTTCCTTGGAACAAGCGGATGCGGAATTTCGCTTAGAAACCACTCGCCATCATCTCGGGGATGCCACCGATCTCTATGGTCGGACCAACAACCGATTTTCGGACTCAACCATCCCCAGTAGCAAGTGGTGGGATGGAACAGCTTCTAACCTTGAACTTTTCGACATTACCGCACCGAGTTCTACTGTGGGATTCCGAGCGAAGTTGTTTCAAGATGATAATGATAGTCATCAACCTATCAAAAAGGAGTCATCTCCAGGGCTCAGTATTCCAGATAATCTTGTGGCCGGAATATCTGACACCATCACTATTGATCAGGAGGGTGTGATTGCTGGCGTTACGGTGACGTTAGACATCACACATACGTATCGAGGTGATCTGCGCGTGACCTTGACGACTCCATGGGGAGAGGAAATTCGTTTGCATGAAAGAAATCAAGGTGGGAGCGCAGATGATCTTCAGCAAACGTACGATGAGTCTGATCTGCAGTTTTTGGCGACACTGCATGGGCAGAGTACATTGGGTGAGTGGCGTTTAGATGTTCAAGATCTTGCCACTGCTGACGTGGGGACGCTGAATCGTTGGGGGCTTGAGTTTGTCACGAGTGGGCAACCGACGGGACAAGTGCTATTGGAAGAAGCGCCAGGTATTCACATTCCTGATAATGATGCAACGGGTATCCAGCGCCATCTTGCTACTCATGCGCAGGGACAGGTCGCGAATGTGGAGGTCGCGGTGAATATTACCCATACCTATATTGGGGATCTACGAGTCAGTTTGCTGTCGCCGGCTGGCACAGAAGTGTTCCTTCGAAATGAGACAGGCGGATCTGCTGATAATGTGGATGAAATTTACACGTCAGCCACCACTCCTACATTAGGAACTCTCGAAGGTGAATCGATTAATGGAACGTGGGGGCTGAGAGTTTCGGATCGCGTTGGCCAGGATGTTGGAAAACTCAATAATTGGCGGGTGGTGATCCAACCAGTCGCTTGATGAAGAAAGGCTGTTCGCGCACTCCAGGGGGTTGGACATACTTTAAGCTGGGGTGCGCGTTGCTAAAAAGAAATTGTCGGTGAGAGAGCGGGTGAGCGGATTGAAAAAACCAGGAGGGCGAAGAGGAACATCCCTATTCCCAAAGCCGCTTCTGTCAGAATGGGGTTTAGACCTAGCATGAATCTGTTGTCGCTTTCCGTTCGCGATAGTAGAGGAGACTGATTCCCAATCCACCAGACGAGTCCTGCCAAGATACTTGTTCCTATAATAATCAAACTGCCTGTACTTGTGGCCAAGCCGAGGCCCATGAGCAAGCGTGGCCAGCTCGGCACTTTCATCCCAGGCATTGGGTTTGGGGCTGTGCATTCCCGTATCCACCACAGGCGTAAGCCGAGTCCAAACATTATTAAGATTAGTCCGATGGTGAGCGACATATTGGGTTCGAGTTCGATCCCTGGGTGGGGAACCAGAATCCAGAGTAACCCAAAGGCAGTGATCAGCCACGGTAGTCCATACACAAAAGCACGTGTGGTTGCTTCTTTCCATCTGTCTCGTGCGTAGACTAAGACCAATCCGCTTCCGATTCCCACTAACAATCCTCCCAGCACATCGGTTGGGAAGTGCGAGCCTTTGATGACGCGGCATAGGGCATTAAAGCTGGCGAGTCCAAACCACACAACCCTTCCTTTTGGAAAATAAAAGGAAAGCACCATGGCCATTGAAAAAGAACCAGAGGTATGGCCGGAAGGAAAGGAGTCCAAACCGCTTTCTAGGGTCGGGCGGATCTCCCATTGTGTGGTGTCCATGAGTCGAGGGCGAGGTCGGCTTAGGCTGTGTTTGAGGATTTGGGTGATGACTGCCGCAAGGCCATGTGCGAGCAAGGAGTAGAGACCAGCAAATTTCCAGCGTTCAGAATTCAGCCAAAGGCCAATTCCTCCAATAGTCAATGAGAGGATGACTAAGGTGAGACCTTTGCCTAGTGTATTGCCAATGTCGCCAATTTGATCAATGAGCGGATCCGTGAACCCATGTACGATGTTCAGAGTGGGATGGTCTATTTGTCCTATGAGGATAAACAATCCGCTAAACAGAAGTATTGAGAGTGCAATAATCGAGTTTGATGCGTATTTTCCCCAGATAGGGGGCCTTGACGAATCAGGAGAGAGCGAGTGGTCAGTCACGGGGAATTAAAAGTGAGGATGGATTCCTCCCTCCGCAGGAGTGATAAAGAGCCTAGTACATTCAGGATTCCTATTAGGGAACCCAATCGGCTATGAAAATATTGAATTCCCCTTTGGTGGTGGCATTGCGGTCAGAAGACCACACCAGTTGTTTCCCATCTGGAGAGAACATAGGGAAGCTATTAAAGTTTCCATTCAACGTAATTTGTTCTGATTTGCTTCCATCCTCTCCAATCACATGGAGATGAAATGATGGACGCCCTTGATGATCCGGCGGCGTAGAGAGATTTGAAGAATACATAATACGTTTGCCGTCTGGGAAGAAGTACGGTGCGAAGTTGGATCGCCCATTATCTGTGACTTGGATTTTGTGTGAACCGTCCGCATTCATGATAAAAATTTCTAAGTTAGAGGGCTCAACTTGGTTCTGTGCTAATAACTCGCGGTAGGCCTGGACCTCCTCTTCTGTTTTCGGATGGTGCGCACGATAGACAATGCGCTTGCTGTCAGGAGAGTAAAACGCCCCGCCATCGTAACCGACTTCTTCAGTTAAGCGTTTAAAATTTTGTCCATCAATATCCATTGAATAGAGGTCAAGATCTCCATCGCGTATTGACGTAAACACGACTGTCCGTCCGCTTGGTGCAATGGTGGCTTCTGCATCATAGCCAGGCGATGAGGTTAAGCGTTGCAAGTCGGTTCCTGCCACATTCATCGAGAAAATGTCGTAGTTATCGAGTGCCCATCGGTAGCGTTCTGTTCGGGGAAGTTTCGGTGGACAGTTGAGGTCGGCAAAATGAGTGGAGGAAAATAAGAGCCGTCGGCTTCCAGGGAAAAAGTACCCACAGGTCGTGCCACCCAGGCCTGTACTGACTCGGCGGACATTTGAGCCATCAAGATTCATCGTGTAGATTTGATAGCAAGATCGTAGGGTTTTGCCATCCGGCTCTAGCGTGGATTGATAGACGAGCTTGTACCCATCCGGCGAAAAATATGCTTCGGCATTTTTCCCGGAAAAGGTCAATTGCTGGATATTGGCCAGATGGGGTTCGGGTTTGGATTTCTGGGTAGACTTGGTCTTAGGTTCGGCAGCCCATCCTGGGGAAAGCATGAGTACACATACTATGGTTGGAGCCATCCATGTTGTCAGATTATTCGTTCTGAATTTCCAGGTCATGTTCTTCTCTCTACCTCCTCTGTAAGACTGCGTCATATGTAAATTCCTTATAGTGCTGGGATACGGAATTCACGAGCAGAGTGTACTGGCTGAAACATCCCGCGGGCAACAACCCTGCCTTGTTGGAACACTAAATAACTATCCCATCCATAAAAGAAGAGCAGGCGAGCCACCGGCTTGACGGCTTCGGGTGATAGGCCAAAAAAGAGCGAGACTGTATGCTTGGCATCGTTCGGATGGGGACAGGTAATGAGAAATGCCATGTCGGGCTCTTCAAATACCTGATTTATTATTGTGATAGAGCCTGCTTCCATCTGAATATGCTTGTGACAGCTTTGTAAGGTCTTAGATTTCAAGAGCTGACGAGCTGGAGTCCCAACGACGAGGTATGAAGCCTTATCGCGTATTGTTGGAGTATCGTTTTGTTGTAGCTCGATGGCAGATTGGGCTTTGACTCGCTGCATGAGAACATGGAGACTGGCCTCCTCTTCTGTTGAAGCGGTCTTGGCATGGATGAATATGCGATGAGAATCTGTGTCCCAGCCATTGAGCATTGGTGGCAATTGTTCGCGTTGTAGGCGTAAGAGCCAATGGTATTCTGGGTCAAGCGTGATCGACATTGGTCCGTTGGGGACGTTCAAGGTGAACGGTTGAGTTGTTTGATCAAGCTTGAGTGTGGTTTTGAAAGGTGCTCCATCTTCAAGGTTTACAGAGATTGGAAGAAGGAGTTTGTATGGCACATCTTTTTGAGAGATGGTTCCCGACAAAATGCTCTGGCTCTGGCGATGCGGATCTTGACGAACCGAAAGGTCGTGAAGTGTGACAGATGGTGCCCCTGGGCGATCAATCCATTGTGTGAAAAATTCAGTCAGGTCCTGCTTTGCATTATCTGAAAACACTCTTGTCAGATCTTTCCATTCAACATACTGCCCTGTTCCCTCTTGAATAATTTGACGGATGCCTTTGAAGAATGCGGCATCTCCTATTTTCTGTCTGAGCATATGAAAGACCAGCGCCGTTTTTTGATAGCCTACGGCATTGTCGATCCGATTTTGTTTATGGTGGAATTGGCGGATAGGATAATCTTTTTCGGGTGTCGCATAGAGGTTGTATTCATCCATCATTCGATGGCGAGTCTTGATGGCTGCTGCGTGATTACCCGTTGCTTCATCATAATAATAATTGGCCAGATAGGTGGTGAGGCCTTCCACCCAGTTGCCTTGTGCAAAGTTATTGAAAACGGAATTTCCTAACCAAGAATGTACGATCTCATGGCCAAGTGAGTAGGGTTGTGTGTATCCACGTCGCACAATGCCTTGTCCAAGCAGAGTAAATGAGGGCATGCCCAATCCACTGGGGAAAAAGTTTTCTGCTACTGAAAATTGTGTAAAGGGGTAAGGACCTAAAAGTTTCGTATAGAGCTCGAGATAGGTTGCAGTGGCATCGAGGTATTGTTGTGCGAGAGGGGCTTCGTTTGGGAACAGGTAGGTCGCTAATTGGATGTCACGCCAGGCTTGCTTCTGGACGATAAAGCGATTGGCAGCGACTGTTAAGGCTTCGGTTGGAGATGAAATGCTCCATCGGCTGATTCGTTGTTCATTTTTTACGGCCTGCGCCGTTTCTTGTCCTTGGGTTATCGCGTGCCATTCGGAAGGAAGCGTGAGCGTGAGATCAAAAGTCACGAATTGTTGTTCCCAGGTCGGATACCAAAAAGATTCTGATGTTAAGTAGATCCCTTGTGGACCAATATGACCATTGGTCTGATCCGATCTGACAAAACGAAGTCCGTCTGAGCGTTTCGGCGAATCAGCAATGTATCCATGATATGCAATAGTGAGAGTGGGTAATACATCTGATTGGTTGAAGCGAGATAAGGGAGGTTTGATGATCCATTGAGTAAAGGCCGATTGATCTGAAGAATCATCAGGGATTTTCGAAGCTCCAATCGTTTCTCCGTTCAACTCCACTCGATCTATCGTTAAATGTGGATTCAGTGCAAAGGTCAGTGGTGTGTGGTCTAACGTGCTTCGTGGCAGACGAAGTGTGTCGGTCGCGATGAGCTGATGCGAGTCAGGAGTGAATTCAACGGTCAGACTGTGGTGAATGACTCTTGGGCTCGAGGCTTCAACGACGTGGGGTATAAGCAGGATTCCGACAAGAAACCAGATGAGAAAACGAATGGCGGACATATCAAGTGAGAGTTGGTTCTTGAGGCAATAAGGCGTCGACAAACGCTCTGGCGTTGAAGTCTTGGAGGTCTTCTTCCTTTTCACCAACGCCTATGAGACGAATGGGGAGGTTGAGTTCCTCAACAATAGCGACGACGACACCGCCTCTTGCGGTTCCATCAAGTTTTGTGAGCGCAAGTCCTGTGACGCCGATGGATTCATGAAATTGACGGGCTTGCGCAATGGTATTTTGGCCGAGTGTGCCATCTAAGACAAGCAGGGTTTCGTGCGGTGCGCCAGGCATTTCTCGTTCAATGATTCGTTTAATTTTTTTCAACTCATCCATTAAATTGGTTTTGGTATGGAGCCGTCCAGCCGTATCAATGAGCGCCACATCGACGTTTCGTGATTTGGCCGCGACGATACCATCAAAGACCACGGCAGCTGGATCAGAACCGTGTTTATGCTTAATGACGTCTACGCCGGTTCGCGTTCCCCAGATATCTAACTGTTCGATCGCCGCCGCGCGAAATGTATCGCCCGCCACAAAGAGTGTGTTGAGCCCATTCTGAGTAAACCGGTGACCAAGTTTGGCAATAGTCGTGGTTTTTCCGACGCCATTGATGCCGATAGTTAAGCACACAAAGGGTTTGGGGCCGCGACGAATAATTTTTTCCAGTGGCTCTGTTTCTCCCTTTTGAAGAATATCGAGGAGCAGTGCATGAAGGACCTCAAGTGGATTGGCGGACTGAAATGGGCCGGTTTTGGAATTCACTGCTTCCAGAAATCGCTGAACTGTACGGACACCCACATCAGCTTGAAGAAGACTTGCTTCCACGTCTTCTATGACGGCTGGATCAAGTTCTCTCCCGACCATGCGGCGCATGGAACTTTGCACGGTTTGACGTGTTTTCGCTAACCCATCTTGGAGACGTTGAATCCAGCTCATAATATTTGAAAAAAGGAGGAGGGATCGTGCGCTCGGTTTTTTACTTTAGGCGAGAAACCGAGGATTCGGAGAAATTTTTTTAGAGACGGCACGTTCTTTACGCTGCATCCGTGCGGCTTCTTGTTGTGAATGTTCGTGATCATAGCCTAAGAGATGCAAGATCCCATGAATGAGTAATCGAAGAATTTCTTGGTCTGGAGTGTTGCCGAACCGAGCCGCTTGCCCAATAGCCACGGGCATGCAGATGACGACATCTCCCAGAAAGACTTCTGTCTGCACTCCCATGTTTTTCATGGGGAAGGCCAGAACATCGGTTGGATAATCTCGCCCGCGATAGGTTCGGTTTAAACGGCGCATGCGTGTTTTGCCGACCAATGAAAGGCTTAATTGTGCAGTGGGCTGCCCCGCTTGTTCTAAAATTGACTGGGTGACATGCTGAATGGTTTTGGTGCGGACGGAAATGCGCCGAAGATGGGTTTTGAACCAAATGGCCATGAGACATTAGCCTCTTGATCCTTGCCCATTTGTACTGAGTCCCGAGTCATGCTCAAATTGATCATAGGCTTTGATAATGTCTTTGACTAATCGATGGCGGACGACATCTTGCTCAGAAAAATAGACGAATTGAATGCCTTCAATTTTTACGAGAATTTCTGCAATTTGGCTTAAGCCTGATTTTTGCGAGTCGGGTAAATCGATTTGTGTAATATCACCCGTGACAATAGCTTTTGAATTCATGCCGAGACGAGTCAAAAACATTTTCATCTGTTCAGTGGTCGCGTTTTGTGCTTCATCCAGAATCACAAACGCGTCATCTAGTGTTCTCCCGCGCATGAAGGCCAATGGTGCAATTTCAATTTCTCCTCGTTCAATAAGGCGAGTCGCGCGTTCAATATCCATCATGCCGTAGAGGGCATCGTATAAGGGCCGCAAATAGGGATGGACTTTGGCAAATAAATCTCCAGGGAGAAACCCCAAATGTTCGCCGGCTTCAACGGCGGGACGCGCCAAAATTATGCGGCTGACTTGTTTGCGAGTGAGTGCGGCCAGAGCCATCGCCATGGCTAAATAGGTTTTCCCTGTTCCGGCAGGTCCAATGGCAATAACTAAGTCAGATTGTTTGATGGCTTGAAGATAGGCTTGTTGGGTCGGTGTCTTGGGATTGACTGTTCCCTTTGTTGTGGAGAGAGTGTTGGTCGAGAACGTATAGGGCTTGAGCGGTACATCGCGTTGTTCTTCGGTAGCTCGGATCGCTCTCGAAATGTCTTCAGGTTTCAATTCGTGATGTGTTCGGGTCCAATCGGCGAGTTCCTGTAAAATATGCTCAGCACGTAGGATCGATTCAGGCTGACCTTCTAGGGTGATCTCATCTCCACGTGCTGCCATGTCGATCTGCAGCTCCCCTTCTATCATTTTGAGGTGCAGGTCTTGTGGGCCGAAGAGATTTGCTAAATCCACCCCTTCTTGTAATTTAATTTTTCGCACAGAAGACGAAAATTACTCTCATGAATCATACCTATCAACAATGTTGTGAACGTAGTTGCATTCTAACAAAGGCCTCCACATGCCTCAAGGAAGGTCCTGAGTTTCAGCGCTTCTTTTGGCAGGATGGGCAGAAAAATGAACTGCGTTCTTTCTGGAAGCGTGTAATGAGGGTGGAGCAACCATGTGGACAAGGCATGCCATCTTTTTGATACACCTGATGAGCCTTTTGGAAGTGCCCTTGTGAGCCATCAGGAGCGCGGAAGTCTCGAATAGAAGACCCTCCAGATTCAATCCCTTCTCGTAGAACCTTTTGCATGGTTTGGTGAAGTCGCAGACAAGAGGTTCGTCGAAGTTTATGGCCTTGGGCATCGGGGTGAACGTTGGCACGAAATAGGATTTCATTTGCGTAGATATTGCCTATCCCTGCCATGCGATGTTGGTTTAGCAAGAATGATTTTAATTGGCCACGTGTTGATTGAACGAGGTCGCAAAACTCTTCTAGGGAGATTGTCAGGGCATCGGGTCCGAATCGGCGCTGTATAAAGGCTTCCAATCCCGCTGTCTCAAACAACCAGAGTCGGCCAAATCGGCGAGGGTTCCAATAGTGAAGTTCCCTGGCTTTGGCTCCAGACAACGTGATTTGGCAATGAATGTGTTGAGGGGATGTCGACAAATTGGTTTTGAAAAACCAGAGGCCTGTCATGCCGAGTTCCGAGAGAAGGTAACGAGTCTTCTGAGAGCGTTGGCAGGACATGATCACGCATTTCCCAATTCGACGCACATGGGTCACCTTCGCCTTATGAAACCACGGGATGAGGTCATGCCCAGTGCGGACAATATCTGAACGATGAATCGTGAGAGTTTGAATGGTTCCCCCCAGAATGTGGGTGTTGAGGTGTTGGACGACAACTTCAACTTCTGGGAGCTCAGGCATGAAGATTATTTTTTGAAGAGGAAAAATGGGTCAGAAAGTAGCTGGTTGGTCGCCTAGAAGTATATGCCTTGAGCTGATGTGTCACGAGTTGTAGCAGATTTCTGGTTGAACCGGGAAATGCTATTTGCCTAACTCGAGGGCGGAACAAGGTTAGGTAAAACCAAATGAGTCGCATTGGATATTTTCAGAATAGGATGCGTTCAGCCAAAACCAAGAGATTTATAAAGAAACTTGCTGTTCCAGATTGCAAAGGCGAGTTCTGGTTGCGGGAGTTCTGTTAGCAGCCTATACTAATAGAGGTTTTGAGCTAATATTAACAAGGGTACTCAATACGCATGGTACAATTAAGCATCAAAGACGTCGAAGCCCGTTTAGGGGAAGTGAAGTGCGCGATTTGCAAAGGCAATCGTTTCGGCATTGATTCCAGGACGGTGACCGAAGGGGATGGGGATTGGAAAGCGATTTGTCTCGATTGCCATTATATCTTTCCCGTCTATACCGATATGGAATTTTATCTTCAAACCCAACCAGATATTCCCTATATTCTTAAAGAAATTGCGTGTAAATCCTGTCGGCATCGGGGAGTATCATTAGATTTCAGAGCCGTGCTTTCTGTCCGTGAATCGGTCTATTTTGTGACGTGTACCGAGTGCCAGGTCAAGTTTCCCGAGCAGTCATTTTTGGAATCGTTTGAATAGCGATCGTGGAGGAGATTGTCATGACGGATGATAATAAAAAATCTGAAACCCCAGAAGATGGCAAAGGTGAGGGTAAAGAGCCCACAGCCGAAGCTCCAAAGATAAAGAAAGAACTGTCTGTTGTTTCTCTTCCTCATGATAATGACGTGATGGCGCAAGAAATGGCTGATTTGTTTGATGAAGACCGTGTTACCCATCAGCATGGTGGTTCCGAGCCTGAAAAAGATTAGTGTGCCTACCAGACAATTCTTGATATTCTTCAAGCTGTTTGGGCAGCTGGGGATACTTGCCTGCTATTTTTCTTCCACAGTTCACCGTTCCTGAGTTCCTGTAGCAGAGTAGTGTGTCGTTTTATCTAGTTCATTAGTGGTATGGAGAGAAAATCTTCATATTTAGCATGATAGAGGAGGGGGGGACACGGAAAAGTAGTCTTGTTCCATTTTCTAGATGGTGATAGGATGATTTTTCTTCAGAGTTCTTCTCTAGGTTGAGGCCTCTTTATGGAGTGAAACATCATGAACCCAGTAGAATCCCCAAAACGAACAAAAAAGATTGCCTATGATGTCTCAGGCCCTTCAGAGAGTGAGCAAAAGCCTTCCCCTTCTACCGAAGGACTTGAGCCCTCAGAAGACGGTAGTTTAGAAAAAGTTCGTGATATTCTTTTTGGAGCCCAGAGTCGAGAATTTGATCAACGTGTTCATGCACTTGAAAATCGACTCTTACAAGAAAGTACTAACCTCCGGAACGAATTAACCCGATCATTGGAAGCTCTCAAAGCTCATTTCACGCAAGAAGTTTCTCAATTAAGAAATCATATTCAAGAAGAAGAAAAAGGGCGTACCAATTCATTGGCGGATGTTGGGCAAGTGATTCAAACGCTAGGTGCCAACATCGAGGAACAGCTCTCGCAATTACGCCAACAAGGTTCGCAACAATCCAGTGTGTTGGAGCAACAAATCATCCAACAAAAATCAGACTTAACCAAGAATCACCTTCAACAAATGGCCAACCTGCAACAACAATTTCAGGAAGGTCTTCAGCTCTTGAAGACAGAAAAAACCGATCGTGCTGCGTTAGCCGAAATGCTGATGGACTTGGCATTGCGGTTAAAAGTTGAGCCTAGGGAAGAGACGACATCGTAAATGCAGCGACTGGAAATACCTCAAGCAGCATCTTGATTCCTTGGCATCAAACATTACATGAGGATATAAAGGAACGATATGGCACCTCCGTCTCGTCCCTCCCTTCCGAATTCTCCTTCCGAAATTTCTCTAGAAGATTCTAAAGGCTTCTCCTATCTTCGTCGCTTGTTGCTCCAACCAGAGCAAACGGAGCTGGAGCGACTCAAAGGCCGATTAGAAGATTTCACGCTTCAGCCCCATGACGTGAGTCGTGTGCTCCCTGATGCCATTCGACTTCGTGCCCAACAAGACTCACGGTTGTTGACGTCCATGATTCCTATCACCCAAGAGGCGCTCTCTCTTTCAATCAAGCAATCACCTCAACTCATCAGTGATTCCATTGCTCCAATCTTAGGCCCAGCGATCCGAAAAGCCATTGCTCGTGCGATGAGAGGCATGGTCCAGTCGCTCAATCAAACGTTGGAATATAGTATGTCTTGGAAGGGACTTCAATGGCGTTGGGAAGCATTCAGGACCGGAAAGTCTTTTGCCGAAGTCGTGTTGCTGCATACCCTACGGTTTCGAGTGGAACAGGTGTTTCTCATTCATAAGAAAACGGGACTCCTCTTAAATCATGTGGTGGCCGAAGGGATCAGTGGCCAAGGCGAAGAAGTGATTTCGGGGATGCTAACAGCCATCCAGGATTTTGTCCGTGATTCGTTTGGGCAAAAACAGGACGATGGGTTGGAGTCTCTTCGCATTGGGGATTTAACCGTATGGATTGAGCAAGGATCAGGGGCTATTTTGGCGGGAGTCATTCGGGGTGCGCCTCCGATTGAGTTACGAGAAGTTTTTCAAGAAACACTTGAAACGATTCATGCCCAATTTTCAGAACTGTTGCAGGTATTCAAAGGAGATGTGGGGGCGTTTGAAGAAACCCGCCTTCCATTAGAAGATTGCTTGCAAGCCCAATTTGAGAAAAAATCTAAAGGCTTTCCGTTAGCTTTCTGGATATTATTAGGCTTGCTGATACTTGGTTTGGGGATTTGGGTTTTTCAGGCCCGTTCGGACCAAAAACAATGGGCCCAATTGTTGGAGCGGATTGGCCAGGAACCGGGCTTAGTGGTGACCTCAATCCAAGAAGAGGGACCACCGACCATTTTTTATGGATTGCGGGATCCTTTGGCTACCGATCCCGAGCAGATCCTTTCAGAATTTGGCTATTCCTCGAAGCAAGCGGTCTTTCATTTGAAGCCATTTATGGACCTGACCCCTGAATTTGTTGAAAAACGAGCATACGCAGTGTTGCAACCTCCGAGCTCTGCCGACTTCCGGTGGCAAGCGACTCATCTTAGTGTCGGTGGTCACGCCCCGCATGCCTGGATTACACAGGCTAATCTTCTTGGACCATTGTTGCCAGGGGTTATGAGTTTTGAGACAAATGGGATGTTTGGCACAGAAGACTTGGAACGATTTGATACATTACGGGCTCGTCTTGAAAGACTATCGGTCAATTTTTTGGTTGGTGGATCGGCTCTTACCAAGGGAGAAAAGACGATAATTAGTAAAGTTTCTGAAATCCTTGAATCCTTTGACAAGCAAGCCCTCCTCTTGGGCCTTAACCCTCAAGTACAAGTTCTGGGATTTACTGATCCCAGGGGTTCTCGAGACGCTAATTTAGAATTAAGTACCGCTCGGGCGAAAAATGTGGTGCAGGCTCTTCCCACTAATTCTTTCCGTGCGCTAAAAGTTGAGGCTATTGGCAAGGGTGTTACCAGATCCGCAGAAATAGAAGGTTTGCCTATTGGTGGTCGGCGTGCGGTGTTCCGGGTGGTTCGTCCTCAAGGAAATTTACTTGAGAGTCACAAATGAGTAGTAAGGCGGTAATCCAAAAAAAGATCTGCATGCTTGGTGGATTTGCAGTCGGAAAAACGAGCCTTGTCAAACGCTTTGTCTCAGGGCAATTTTCTGAAAAATACCATACGACCATAGGAGTGAAAATCGACCAAAAAACTCAATGTGTGGATGACACCGAGATGCTCCTAGTTTTGTGGGACGTATATGGTGAGGATGATTTTCAAAAAGTTCGGGCGTCATATTTGCATGGTTCAGCAGGATATCTGCTGGTTGTAGATGGCACGAGGAAAGAGACGTTAGACATTGCTCGTCAATTACATACATTGGCGGTACAGTCGATGGGGGCTGTTCCGTATGTGCTGGTGATCAATAAACACGATCTTCGCGAATCTTGGCAGGTAGATCCAAAAATGTATGAAGATCTGGCGTCGAATGCCTGCTTGGTTCTTCAGTCCAGCGCCAAGACTGGAGAAGGTGTCGAATCGGCGTTTAATGAATTGGCCAAACAGTTGCTGAAGGCCTAACGGGTCTCTTGAGCCTCACTTCGTTCTCACAAGTGTGTGCGAACGCCCCTCTAGTGTCAGTATTGCTTCATCGCCTTCAAGACCTATTGAAATAGACGCGTCTGGCAGCCATGAAATCTTGGCTCGCATGAAAGGATTAATCGTATGGGCGTCGATACTCCTTACCCCGAAATTTTAAACATTTTTGATGCGTTGGTTTTACAGGTTCAATCGGCGAATCATTATCGCACGATGACTGTCCTGCCGAGTTGGTATCCCGCGACTCTCCCTTCAGACTGTTCCTCAACCGATACTCAGGAATTTGTGCAGCGATCATTTTTCCTGCAGTGTTTTTTGGATGAGGCGGAAGAATTTTGGCAGGGCCATGATCACGGGAAATTGCAATCTGGCTTGTGGTGCGAACCAGATCTGATGGAGGACGAGAGTTATTTAGAAGCCACTGCCCTCGTACAGAAGGGACAATGTTTCTTAATTGTTCAACGTTATCAGCCTGAAATGATCACGATACAGCCCATGTTACAGAAAGCTCGAGACAATCAATTGGTGTATGGGCAGGAGCTTGAAGTCCGAAAGCATGCAGAAACTCAGTTGGGGAATCATTTAGCTAAGAGCGAACAAATTCGAGATGATGTGACGGCCGTTCTGGATCATTTGCAATTGGCAACGGTGATGATTGACGAGAACAATGTTGTGACCTATGCGAGTCCTGCGGTATTTCAGTTGTTGGCCATTGATTCTCAAAAGTTGGTTGGTAAATTGTGGAATCAGCCCCTACCCTTGACAGACAAGCAATGCCTTCAAATTCAAGAGCAAATGACACTCCCAGAGATGCATCGTACTCCCGTTTCAGTCTCGCTGCAGAAAAAACAGATGCCTTGGCTGGAGATTGCCGTGGAGATACATGATGATCCTCGAGATCAGCGGCGAACGATTCTTTTTCTGAAAGATCGCACTGAGGTTGAAGCTCTCAGGCGGCAATTGATTGGTGAGGATCATTTTGAAAAGCTCATTGGCAAAAGTCCTTTGATGCAAGATCTGTATCAAAAAATTCAGGAAATTGCTCCCGTTGATGTTCCTGGCTTAATTCAAGGGGAAACAGGAACAGGTAAGGA
>CAKZPV010000039.1 GCA_937139405.1 uncultured Nitrospirota bacterium | reverse complement strand
TTTCAGCTGCGAAGTCGGCTCTTGAATCTCACACGAGACAACTCGCCTTGGAATTGGCTCCTTTGGGTATCACCGTCAATTCTCTGATGGCGGGTGTTACTGATACTTCAGCATTGCGAAAAATTCCTGGTTCTGATGAAATGATTACCATGGCTCAACGGAAAAATCCGTCAAATCGTTTGACAACCACGCAAGATGTGGCTGAGGCGTTAGGTCTCTTAAGTCACCCTAAAGCGCATTGGATCACGGGAAATGTGATTTGTGTTGATGGGGGAGAGTTTATTGTTGATTAATCATCAACATGATATTGCGATTATGAGTGAAATTTTTTTCTGTCATGCATCAACTGTACGAGTGAACTGATCGCGTGAAATCGACCATAGGTTTTTTATTTCCGGGACAGGGTTCGCAATCCGTTGGAATGGGGAAGGCACTGTATGAGAGTAATCCCGATATTCCTGCCCTGTATCAAGACGCCAAGCAAGTTTTGGGCTATGATGTCGGAGCGTTGTGCTTTGATGGTCCTGTCGAACAATTGAATCAAACGGAATTTACGCAACCTGCCTTACTGGTCACAAGCCTGGCGGTATTCCAAATCGTACAAGATGGCCCCCTCATTCCGGCAGCTGTAGCTGGGCATAGTTTGGGTGAATATACAGCCCTTGTTGCGGCCGGAGCGATCAAGTTTCGTGAAGCGGTGAGTCTTGTACAAAAGCGTGGGCAATATATGTCAGAAGCAGTCAGCCCTGGGAGTGGGTTAGTGGCTGCGGTGTTGGGCCTTTCAGAGTTAGAGGTGACTGCGGTCTGCAAAGAAGCGGAAGTCTTGGGTATCGTTGCTCCTGCTAATTTGAATTCTCCTGGGCAAACAGTCATTGCTGGAGAAAAAGGTGCGGTTGAACGAGCCCTAGAAATAGCAAAGGCTCGAGGGGCAAAGCGTGTGAAAGCTTTGCCAGTGAGTGTCCCGGTCCATACCCCTCTCATGCAAAGTGCGGCAGATCGACTGAAGAACGAGATTGATGTGTTGGATTGGTCTGATTTGCGGGTTCCGTTGATCAACAATGTGGATGCGAAAGCCTTACGGACGTCCATGGAAGTTCGAGAATCCTTGGTTCGGCAATTACCATCTTCTGTTCGTTGGCAAGAAACAATTCAAACGATGTCGGCGATGGGAATTACCAATTTTATTGAAATTGGTCCTGGTAAGGTGTTGACAGGGTTGGTCAAACGTATCGTGCCTGAGGCAACGACGTGGAATATTTTTGACCAAGAATCGTATGACCATGTTCTTGCTCATGTGGCATAATAATACGGCATTCCATTTTTAATGAGAGGGTTACGATGTCCTTGACAGGAAAAACTGCTGTAGTCACCGGTAGTGCTCAAGGTATTGGGCAAGCCATTGCTATCACGCTAGCTCAAGATGGTGCGGATGTCGTTGTCGCCGATTTGAATGCTGACCGCTGTGAAGAAACTGTTGCACGTATCAAGGCATTGGGAAGACAGGCAATGGCCGTTGCCGTCAATGTCGGCGATTGGGACCAAGTCAAAAGTATGATTGATCGTGTGTTGAAAGACTGGAAACAGGTAGATATTTTGGTGAACAATGCTGGCATTACGCGCGATGGGCTACTACTTCGTATGAAAGAAGAAGATTGGCAGTCTGTGCTGCAAGTGAATTTGACGGGAACGTTTTTTTGCGTGAAGGCCATTGTGCCTACCATGAGTCGGCAGCGGAGTGGACGAATTGTGAATATTGCCTCAATTGTCGGAGCGATTGGAAATGCCGGACAGGCCAACTATTCGGCTTCCAAGGCGGCGGTGATTGGTCTCACGAAAACCGTGGCCCGCGAATATGCCGGTCGCAATCTGACGGTCAATGCGGTTGCCCCGGGGTTTATCGATACGGCGATGACACAAGATCTGTCGGCTGACACGAAAGAGGCGCTCTTAAAACAAATTCCATTAAACCGTTTGGGGCAAGCATCGGATATTGCCGATGCGGTGAGTTTTTTATGCTCAGAGAAGGCGGGATATATCACGGGTCATATCTTGCATGTGAATGGTGGCATGCATATGGCCTAGACGTTCGGTAATGATATGAGTGACTGAATACCTTTTGGAAGGAGGAGATTCCAACGATGGCTGTAGAAGAACGAATTAAAAAAATTATTGCAGAACAACTCGGGGTTGAAGAAGACGATGTGGTGCCTGATGCAAAATTTGTGGAGGATCTCGGTGCCGATTCTTTAGATACTGTGGAATTAGTGATGGCTTTAGAAGAAGAATTTGAGATCGAGATTCCAGATGAAGATGCAGAAAAGATTCAAACGGTCTCAGCTGCTGTAGACTTCATCAAAGACAAGGCTTGAATTCTCACCGCAGGTGGGCAGGGTGAATGGTATGAATGAATGGACGCCGCGTCGGGTCGTTGTGACAGGGTTGGGGCTAGTGACGCCTTTAGATATTGGCGTAACGAAGACCTGGAAGAAACTCTGCGAAGGAGAATCGGGCATTGGTCCAATCTCGCGGTTTGATGCGAGTAAATATTCCGTGCGCATAGCAGGAGAAGTTCCCAACTTTGATCCGGCGGCGTACATCGAAAAAAAAGAAATTAAAAAAATGGATACGTTCATCCATTATGCCGTCGCCGCGAGCCAAGAAGCCATGGATGATGCCAAATTAGTGGTGGATTCCCACAATGCGGAAAGAGTTGGTGTGTATATCGGTGCAGGTATTGGTGGTCTTCCTGCCATTGAGCATTATCACAAAGTGTTGTTGGAGCGTGGACCAGATCGTGTCACTCCGTTTTTTATTCCGATGGTGATTATTAATTTGGCCTCTGGTCAGGTGGCTATTCGCTATGGCGCAAAAGGGCCGAATGCGTGTACTGTTACGGCGTGTGCCACAGGAAATCATTGTATCGGCGATGGGTTTCGACTCATTCAACGTGGTGAAGCTGATGCCATGATCGTTGGCGGGACTGAGTCAACGATTTGTCCAACCGCTGTTGCAGGCTTTGCCGCCGCGAAGGCCTTATCACGCCGAAACGAAGAGCCGGAAAAAGCCAGCCGTCCGTTTGATACAGATCGGGATGGCTTTGTCATTGGAGAAGGTGCAGGCGTCTTGATTATTGAAGAACTTGAACATGCGCGTGCTCGTGGTGCAAAGATTTATGCTGAAATTAGCGGGTATGCGATGAACAGCGATGCGTTTCATATCACTGCTCCTCCTGAGGATGGCGCTGGTGCGGTGAAGTGTATGGAGCATGCGCTCAAAGATGGAGGAATTGCAAAGTCATCTGTAGGCTATATTAATGCGCATGGGACCTCAACCTTTGCTGATCGAGTAGAAACACAGGTAATCAAAGAAGTGTTTGGAGATCACGCCTATTCCATACCAGTGAGTTCCACCAAGTCGATGACGGGACATTTACTCGGAGCAGCTGGAGGAATTGAAGCCGTTTTTTCTATTTTGGCTCTGCAGCAGGGGATTATTCCTCCCACCATCAACTTGGATGATCCTGATCCTGAATGTGATTTGGATTATGTCCCCAATACGTCTCGTGTGTGTTCTTTTGATGTTGCCGTTTCCAATCGAGAGCCGACTTGGATCACTGATTTTGTCAAAGAAGCGGGTCACCTTGGCGAACGTCTCACGGGCATTGTTGAATTGGAGGGTTTCGTGCAAGCGATTGCCCGGCCACGAAGCATTCTCTTTATGATTCCGTCAGGTGCGCCGATGGATGCCATGATTGCGGCGATAAGCCCTTATTTGGAAGAAGGCGATACGATTATTGATGGCGGGAACGCAGATTTCAACACCACCCGCGCCCGGTCGGCCGCCTTG
>CAKZPV010000038.1 GCA_937139405.1 uncultured Nitrospirota bacterium | reverse complement strand
AGCTTTGGGAGCCTTGTTTCATCAATCTCTTCGGGAAGTCATTCTCGTTCATGTGATTGATACAAGTCTTTTGGAATCGGGCCTCAAGAAAGAGGGAATCAATAAAGGAAAGACCAAGAAAATTCTCACAGCGTTAGAGGTAGACGGAAAAAAAACTCTTAAGGCCTCGGAAACGTACGCCACTCAGGTCCTTAATAAAAAACCAGGGAAGACATTAGTGAAAATCCGCTCTGTTTTGGCCAAAGGACATGCAGCCTATGCCATTGTAAAGGAAGCAGAAAAACGAAAGCCCCATCTTATGGTTCTGGGATCGAGGGGATTTCATGATATTCAAGGCTATTTCATGGGGAGTGTGTCACGAAAGGTGTTATCTCATGCACCCTGTCCGGTGTTTATTGTGAAGGATCCACTTCGCACACCAGTTCCGGTGGTTCTTGCTGTAGATGGCTCCACGGCCTCTACACGTGCGGTGAACTACTTGAAATCTTGGATCTCTCCTGATTTGGTCTCTGTTCATATTCTTTCGGTCGTTCCCAAAGCCTCCAGGGGGCTAGGCTCAAGCGCTCGCACAAAACCATACACCAAAGCCCTGACTGACGCCTTTCAAAAACAAGCCCAGGAAACCAACACACAAGTTCAATTGCTTTTATTGAAGAAGAAATTCGATGTGACCTCTGAGGTGATCACAGGAAATCCTCGAGAGACCATTTTGGACTGTCTGGTCAACCATGAGTCTGGCCTGGCGATATTGGGCGCAAAGGGCTTAACAGGCCCTGAACGGTTTCAAATGGGGAGTGTGTCGGAATGGGTGGCCGCGTATTCCGGTTGCTCTATTTTGGTCGTGCGACCACAGAACTAAGTTAAATATTTTGGAACATTGTCTCTTCCATTGGTATTGTCAAATTGACCAGATTTGGACAGGCTGTTGAGATGAAAAAGCAAACAGCCAGCTGCCGCAGGTATCGTTTTCCACCTGAGATAATCAGTCACGCTGTCTAGTCAAAAACCAGCCTGTGCGGCTAACTACCTGCCCAAAAATGCTTGAGAACATCGAGTCTTGATTAAGATCTTCAAACGAAACGTGTTTTTACCCACAGATCTCATGACTATTGACCAATAGGGCTCAAGTACCTCCTTCCCTCTTCAGACTTATTTTGCAGGAGATGCTTCGCCCCCATGTGCTGCACCGAGTTATTGTATCACGAGACCGCCTCTGGGTATTATCCACCTGCGCCCAATTGCCAATGGATACGAGTCAAGAAACTGATCCTGATGTTCAATGGATTCTTGCCCTATGTATGCGCCGTTTCTAGCGTTTTCTTTTTGTTAAATTCATAATACCTCAAGAATGATTGAGTCCAGAGACTTCTTACACAACCTCTATTATGGAACAAGCAAGATCTCTGTCTATTTCCGTTTTAGGCTTATTGCCTTGGATTTCGTCACCATAGTTTTAGGGGCTGATGTAGATTAGTTATAACTTACACCACTGTTTCAGTGGTGATAAATTGTTGCTAATGTGTCCCATCATTAAACCGAAATTCCGACTCTTTCAGGAACCACTAGAAAGGCTTGGCGGGAATACCGTTATATTTCCGTCACACCCGTTTGGCTTGGTTCCAGAAATTCTCAATCCCATTGCGATGAGTGCGTCCCTCGGCAAACCCAGCAGAATAAGTGATCCGATAATGCTTGAATTCCAAGATCGCTCAGGCGTTGTCTGAGCGATCGCTAGCGGTGGACACAATGCTATCAGGCTTCATTGTACGGCGAATAATTGGCATCAGGGTGTCAGTGCGCGTATTAACAATCATCTGGGTAGACACTTTCCCGCCCCGTTTCAATATGCCAAACACCGGGACTTTTCCAGCCGCGCCCCGTTCCTGCTTGTCTTGACGCACTCCTCCCAAATAGCTTTTATCGAACTCAATTTCTCCCGCAACCTCTGAGGCTGCGGCCTCGAGTCACTCCGCAAGGAGGCCTCGAACTTTTCGATACAACAGGATCGTCGTATTCGCCTGAAGTCCAAGCAGGTCTGCTGCCGCACGGGCCGTTACTGCCAATACAAAAATTACCGCAGCACCCAAACCAACAGCAGTTGATACTTTTTTAGATACAGCAAGGTAAGAACACATTCCTAAGAAAGTGGCAAATACCATATTGTCTATAAAAATCGACTTGAAAAATAATTCTAAATGTTCCATTTTTTTTAGTTTTCAGTTTTCAGTATCAGTTTTCAGTGAGCAGTTAACTGCCTACTGTGCCTGCTTACTGCAAACTAATTTTAATTCTCTTCAATTAATGCTTCGTTTCTACTACGTTGAATCCAGATAATAATTCCAACAACAATTAAAGCCATTGGTGCTAATAACATAAATCCGTTATTTTCATATCCAAAAGCATACACTCCTGTTTTTTCAATTGGATCTCCCAATACTTTAAATCCTAATAAAGTACCAGAACCTAATAATTCTCTAAAGAATCCAACTAGGATTAAGATTACACCATAACCAACTGCATTTCCAATTCCGTCTAAGAAAGAACGCCATGGTCCGTTTGCTAAAGCAAAAGCTTCAAAACGCCCCATAATAATACAGTTTGTAATAATCAATCCAATAAAAGCTCCTAGTGTTTTACTTAATTCATACTGAAATGCTTTCAATACTAAATCAACAATAATTACTAGTGTTGCAACAACAATAAGTTGTGCTATAATTCTAATTTTTGAAGGAATGATGTTTCTCATTAATGAGATTACAATATTTCCTACACCCATCACAAACAATACAGAAATTGCCATTACAATTGAAGCTTTTAATTCTGCTGTAATTGCTAGTGCAGAACAAATACCTAATACTTGAATTGTAATTGGATTGTTATCTGCAAACGGATCTGTGATTAATGCTGCGTCTTTTTTTGATAAAAGTCCCATATTAATTTGTTTTTAAAGTGTTAAAGAATGACACATATTTTCTCAACTCTGATTTAATCATTGCTGATACTCCATCACCAGTAATTGTTGCTCCGGCAATTGCATCTACTTCGTTATCTGTTTTATCTTCGTTCTTTGGATCATTATTAGATTTAGAAATTGCAATTCCTTTGAAATTACCATCACTCTTTAAATGTTCTCCAATAAAATCATCCATAAAGAAACGTAGTTTAATGTTTGCACCTAAACCTGCAGTTTCTCCTTTATGATCAAAATAGGCTCCTTGAATAACCATATTTTCATCCATACCTACATAAGCCCAAACTGCATCCCAAAGTCCTTTTCCTCTAATTGGAGCAATGTAAAATGTTTTACCATCTTTTTCTCCAACAAATAAAGGAAGTCTTCTTTCTTTTCCTTCTTTTTCTGCGGTTTGTTCTTTTTTAACATCAATTAAATACGCATTTTCATCTTCGGTTACTTTACCACCTTGAATTACGATTTGCTTTGTGATGTATTTAGAAAATTCTTCTCCAACTTTATCTTTAGAAACAAAGATTGCGCTAGATTCATCATTTTCATTTACGCCCATTGCGTATAAAATATTTTGCTGCTTTTCTATACGTTTATTTTCATCGATTGTTGGCTTTAAAGATGAAGCCAAGAATGCTAATAACGCTCCTACTACTAACACCATAACTATGGCGAATAGTATTGTATATAAATTACTATCTGTTCTCTTACTCATAACTTAGGCAGTTTTAACTTTAGCACGTTTTAATCTTCTTTTTACATTTCCTTGAACCACATAATGGTCAATTGTTGGAG
>CAKZPV010000037.1 GCA_937139405.1 uncultured Nitrospirota bacterium | reverse complement strand
TCGATTCCGGGTAGCGAAGCGAATGGGGAAGTTCATCACTAAAATATAAGGCGATTCTGAAGTGAGAAGAGAAGGGTGAAGAGTAAGGGTAAACTATTCTTAATCATTTTACACTTCACGTCTGGCGCTTTCCGAGTTTTCCCTGCGTAAGACTTCAATAGCCGAACTACGGGGCAAGGGTTGCGACAGTGGTGATATCTTGTCCACCTCGTTCAGGGTAGAGCACAATTTCGACACGACGATTTTGAGCTTGTCCTTCTGCCGTATCATTTCCTACGGCCGGTCGGGTGTCCGCATATCCAGTCGCAGCAAAGTCTTGGGGGTTCATCCCTGTTTGTTCAATCAAAAACCGAAGCACAGTAGTAGCTCGAGCCGTCGAAAGTTCCCAATTTGTAGGGTACTGTTGTTGCAACCTGCCATAAATGGGATTGTTGTCGGTATGACCTTCCACTTGAATATTTTTATTCGGCAAAGTCTCCAACACGTCACCGACCTGTTTCATGATATCTAATCCTAACGGCGTCAGCTGTGCTTGCCCTGACTCAAATAAGACTTGGCCGAGCATCGTCAAGACTAGACGATCTTGATGTTGAGTGACGACTAAGCTTTTCCCAAATTTTTCTTCAAGTGCTTTGGTAATTCGATCAATTTCTTTGCCAACCGTTTGCACTTCATGTCGAACCTTCGCCAGCTTGGCCTCTTGTGCTTCACGATCTGCACGCACCTGTTCTAATTCTTTCTTGAGCCTCTCCACATTCCGTAGACGCGCTTCTAACTTTTCCAGTTCTTCTTCTAATTGTCCATTCTGATCGCGCAATTGCGAAAAATCATTCATTTGAGACGCCAACGTTGCACGCACATCTCGGAAAGCTTTTGCAATGTCATCGAAATCAATCTCGCCATTATTCATGTCCAGAGAAAAATTCGTTGGCTGAGCCCCAGAGATACCTCCCAGACCCGTCACTTGGGAATACAAATCTTGTAACTCTCGCTTAAACCTTTCTATATTTTTATCTTTCAATTGCTCTTGAACTTCCACCTCGGCTTCAAGTTCTTGATTCGCTTCTTGTAGTTGAACCACGGTTAAATCTTTGGCTCGCAAATTTTCCTCAAACACCAGTTGATCTTCTTGTAATTGTGCAACAACGGCTTCTCGCTCTTGAACAACCTTTTGAAGTTGCTCCACTTCCTGCGCAGATTGTTGTCGAGTCAGTTCTAACTCTTCAATTGCCCGGTCATGAGTCTGCTGGCTAAGACAGCCTAGTACCATCGTACACATCAGCATGACTAGAATGAGTTTTATCGTATGCATAGGTTTACTCCTTCACCTGATCTCATAAACAGTACGAAAATTCCAGTTCTTACATCAGTAACTTCTACTCTATGGATGTCTGTTTCAATTGCTGGCTTCACTTGGGACCACCTTTACGCTACCAAGCATTCTTCATTCTATTTTTTTAGCACGCCCTCATAGCGACTTTTCGGTTCTCATTGGCTTTTTCTTGAGAGAACAAGGGTGAAAAAACAGAATTGCACACCAACATCAAGGATCTCCCTATAATAGTTAACATTATCTATCCGTTTTCTGACGTAGATGTAGAAAGGAAAAAACTGGAGAGCTGGCTTAAAAGAAGACTGGCTCAATCTCAAGTGTCCGAATACACGCTATAGCAGGAAGTCTTGTGCGTTCAGAAATGGCAATGGGAGAAGAGCACGCGTGAGTTAGCGAATTGCGGTAAGGGCAGGAATGTTCGACTGAGAAGCAGCCATTTGTTGCACGAGATGGGTCACGCTGGCATCCATCATTTCCATGAGGGGTCCAGGATACAGACCGATCCAAAGCACAAGAACCGCCAAGGGTATCACCGACGCTAACTCACGAGTCGTTAAGTCAGGAAGCACTCCTGCAGCCTTTGTCGACGGTTCACCTAATGCCAACCGTTGCAACATCCATAGCATATAAGCCGCGGCTAACACTATACCTCCCATGGAAATCAGAACCATGGGGAAACTGACATAGGATGTTCCGACAAGCACCAAAAATTCACCAATGAAATTACATGTTCCCGGCAGTCCAAATGCTGCAACTGAAAACAAGAAAAAGAAGGCCACAAACTTTGGCATTGGTTTATGTAAGCCCCCATAATCACTGATGGCTCGACTATGCGTACGGTCATACAATATTCCTACTGTTATGAATAGAGCAGCTGTCGTAATGCCATGATTAAACATTTGTAAGATCGCCCCTTGAATGCCCTGACTGTTGAACACAAAAATGCCAAGAGTGACAAATCCCATATGTGATACCGAGGAGTATGCCACGAGCTTTTTAAGATCAGACTGTGCTAGAGCCATGTATCCACCATAGATTATTCCGAAGACGGAGAGCCATAAAATATATGGAGCAAACTGGGCTGAGGCCTCAGGAAACATCGGCAAGCAAAATCGTAAGAAACCATATCCCCCCATTTTCAACAGCACTCCAGCCAAAATGACGCTTCCGGCGGTCGGGGCCTCAGAATGCGCGTCAGGCAACCACGTATGGAAGGGCACCATGGGCATCTTGATGGCAAATGCCAAAAAAAGCGCGAGAAATAACCAAAATTGTGTGGTGGAGGGATAGGTTTGTTCGCTGAGAACCAAGAGATCGTAGGTATGTCCCCCTTCCAGGTAGAGACCCAGGATTCCCACCAGTAACAAGAGACTGCCGGTAAGACTGTACAAGACAAACTTTATACCCGCTGTGTTGCGATTCGGACCTCCCCATAGAATGATCATAAAATACATGGGGATCATGGTGACTTCCCACAACATAAAGAACAGGAAAAGATCTAAGGCAGTAAAGACTACAATCATCGCACCTTCCACAAGCAAAATCAGGGATAGATAGGCTCGCACACGCGTGGTGATGGCATTCCAGGAACAGAGGACACAGAGTGGACAAAGAAGAGCTGTGAGTATCACTAACAGAATGCTGATCCCATCCACACCAACGGCATATTGAATATTGAAAGTGGGCATCCACTCCATGCGCTCTACGAATTGCATGCCTTGTTGAGTAAAATCAAAACTTCTCCAAAGAACAAGCGAGAGGAAAAACTCCACCATCGTCGATCCAAAGGCGATTCGTCGAATCCATTCTCCATCACGAACAAACGCAAGAATTCCAATTCCCAAGAAGGGAACAAGAATCATCCAGCTGATAATATGACCCATCAAGATATCCATACGTTTGATCCCTATCCTGTTAGGATAAATGATTAAACCAAGATATATAATAGCCCAGTTGCAAAGACCAACCAAAGGATCATGACAAGTATTTGATGTTGGAGCGTGCGAGGTTCAACCTCTTGTAGCAATTGGCCTGCCGTATCTGCTTGGCTGCCCATTTGATTGACTTTCTGTTCTAACCAGCCAATATCCACGACCTGCCAAAGCCAATGACCCGCCCCAACACTCTGTCGTCCAATCCCCATCACCATTCGATCAACACCCTTGATATCCACAACCCGCCAGAGCCATCGTGCAAAATGTACGGAGTAGATCGCGATGGAATGTATGAATTTATCAATCACGCTCATGTCAATGGTACGCCAGAGCCAGTGAGAAAATTGAATGGTGGGATTCACGAGATAGGCATCATAGAATTCATCAAAATACCCTTTATTCCAAAAGAACACGTATAACCTTCTGTTCCTGTTGACTGATGAAGCGATTTGCAGGCCAGATTGAGCCTGCACATACGCGTAGATCCATCCCGCAATAGCTATCCCAATTGCAACTACCATCCATAACGAAAGCCCCGCATCAACAGGACTTTCATGGAACCATACTCCAGGCAAGGCCAATGCCGGAGCGAGAAAGGAGGCAAACCAATTCCAAAAAAGAGTCAGGAGCACACCAATGACAAGAGTTGCGACGAGCAGTCCAGTCAAGATCGAACCATTCACAAATTGAGGTCGAATAGAATGTGCCTGCAAGCCCTGTTGACCTAAACTCGGCCAATACGTTTTAGGACCATGAATAAATAATGATGTGACGCTTCGGAATAGATAGAGAGAGACCACAAACACTGTGATCAGGCCAATCACGCGGAATCCAATTGCGGCAGAAGGAAAACCCGTCACGACCCACAAATTTTCATACGCACCTGAAAACAGAAGAATCGGGGGAAGCAACGCTAACAATAGCGCACCGCCATACAACACACCCATGTCCTGAGATGCATGATGCTCCTGCTCTCCATGGGCGTGACCTGGCTCCACCGATCGGAGTGCATTACCGGTGGAAAGAAAAAAGAACGCTTTATAACAGCCATGAGCAAGCAGATGAAAAATTGTCACGACAAATGCACCCAAACCGCAGGTCATGATCATGAAACCAATTTGGCTAATCGTGGAATAGGCCAAAATCTTTTTAATATCGGACTGCGTCAGAGAAACAATGCCAGCGAATAGCGCAGTGGTGGCTCCAATTATCGCAATGAACGTCATTGCGTACGGAGAAAGAACGAGCAAGGGGCTCAATCGCACGAGCAGGAATGGACCTGCGTTCACCATGGTCGCAGCATGAATCAAAGCCGACACCGGGGTGGGGGCTTCCATCGCAAAGGGCAACCATACATGAAACGGCATTTGAGCTGACTTACCCATAGCACCTATAAATAAAAAGAAAGGAATGAGAGCGACGGGGTATATGGGAAGATCCAATCCCATCCATCCCAAGATATTAATCGTATGCTCTTGCATGCCTTCGGCCTGAGCGAGAATAGTCTGGATGTCCAGCGTGCCAAATGTATAAAACGTCAATATAATCCCGAAACTTAACCCGACATCTGCAACCGCATTGACCAGAAAAGCTTTGGTTGCAGCCCGACCTGCCGATGGTCTTTGTGCGGCATGCGAAATCAAAAGATAGGAACAAATTCCCATGACTTCCCAACTGACCAGCAGCATCAAGAGATTGCCGCTCATAACGAGCAACACCATGGAAAAGGTAAACAATGCGATGACCGCAAAGAATCGATTGTATTGAGGGTCCCCGATCATGTACCGAGAAGAATACACATGCACGACACTACTCACTCCCGTGACCAAGAGCAAAAGGAGAACCGTGAGTTGATCTACAAATAAACTGAAATCGATAGACAGCGACCCCGATTGAAAGAAACGATAAAGAGAAACAGTGAAAGGCCCATTGCGCAGCACCTCAAGAAAAGCTAAAACCGAAAAAACAAAAGATAAACCAATAGCAGAAATTCCAATCCTATGACTTTGCTCACCCCAGCGCCGCCCTCCGAGAACAAGTATGAGAGAAGCAAGAAGAGGAAGCAAAGGAATCAGAATAAAGATAGCCATAGCGTCCATCACATACCTGGGGGGAGTGCCTGGTTCAACAAGAACTGAACAATGAGATCACTGCACAGACCCAAGATCATCACAGCCGCAGCGGTTATACCTACACTCAATTTAAATGGAAGAGGAGTCTCACCTGGGAGTATCTCTGAGTCAGTCGCTGGATGACGAAAAATCGACTCAAAAATTTTCAGGAAATACGCAAGTGTCAGGAGCGTAGAAAGTAAGACTGCAGCAACAGCAATATAATTATTCGCTTCGAGTGCTCCAAGGATGATGTACCACTTTCCAAAAAATCCTCCTGTAGGAGGAAGGCCGATCATACCTAACGCGACGACCACTAAGGCGACCATAAACCAAGGGGCGCGTTTCCCAATCTGCCCCATATCCTCGACAGTCCGAACTCCATACTGGCAAATCGCGACTCCTGCTAAAAAAAACAGTGCCGCTTGCATCACAGCATCGTTCAAGAGATAAAAGACACCCCCTACAAATCCCGTATGGTTGCCCTGACTCACGCCAATGAGGATGATGCCGATATGAGAAATTCCCCCATACGAAAACATCATCTTAATGTCTCGTTGAGATAATGCTAGTACCGCACCGATGACGGCGGCTAGAGTGCCGAGCACACCGACGAGCAAGAGCACAGGAATGTCGTACACGATTGCCTTGGCACCCAATACCCAGTAAATAATTCGAACCCACCCAATTAACGCCACCTTCGTGACTAACGAAGCTAAAATTGGAGAGATTGATTCTGGGGCATAGGTGTAGGCGTCAGGCAGCCATGCATGAAACGGAACCAAAGCCATCTTGATACCCAATCCTATGAACATGAAGAGAAGCCCACCAACAACAGCTTTGGAAGTCAATAATTGAGGGAGTTTCTCAGCCATATCCGCCATGTTAAGCGTCCCGCTTGCTGCATAGAAATAACTGACGCCTAACAAATAAAGAGAAGCCCCGAGCGTTCCCAAAATAAGGTAGCGAAATGCTGCGAACAAAGCTCGCCCGCCAGCCACGCCGATGAGCGCATAGCTTGATATGGCAGCGACTTCTAAAAATACGAACAGATTAAATAAATCCCCTGCAAATACGATCCCCACAAGCGACGCGATCAGCAGCAAGATCAAGATATAATAATGAACGATTCGTCCACCGAGATCTTTTGGCGAAGCGGGTCCAGCAAACACTAACGCCAACAGACCCAAGAGACTCAATACCACGAGAATCACGCTCGCTAAACCATCTGCAACCCATTCAATACCTAATGGTGCAGCCCAACCACTGAAAGCATACCGCACTTCACCGTGATGAATGACACTAATGAGATTTAGAATGGAGACCCCAACCATGGCCACGAGCACAGCGATAGAGATTGGCCGGCTCCACTGGCGGTGCTTTAAGCACACCACTGGCATAGAAATCGCCGCAAACATCGGAAGTAGAAAGAGAATGGCTGGGAAGTGATGACTCATTCTAACTTTTTTAAAATTTCTTCCTCATCAAGACTGCCGTATCGACGATAAATGGCCGCGCACAAGGCCAAACCCACACCTAATGTGGCGACACCAACCACAATAGCGGTCAACGTCAACACATGCGGCAACGGATTCGCATAGTTCATGGCTTGTACGGGTTCGGTGGTAGACAGAAGGACAGGCGCAGTCGAATTCCTTTTCGCACTAATAGATACAAGAAAATAAATCACGCTTGTTTGCACAAGATATAAACCGACCAACTTTTTCACCAAATTGTATCGCGTCACCATGATATAAAATCCCCACAGGAAAATGATGACAAACGTCAAAAAGTTGGGGCGCTGTATGACTGCAGACAAGAGATCAGCCATTCAACGAATCCTCAATAATCTCTTCGGCAGAAAGACTGAATACAATGGACACGGCCGTCACGGCTACATCTACAGCCACACCAATTTGCGTTAAGACAATTCCCAATGATCGACGTGACGCTGTCTCAAGCCCGGGGATTTCAAGATTGGCGTAATTGAGAAATTCTCCACTTCCAATCATGCACAAACCGCCGACTCCGGCATAAATCAGCATACCGACTCCATCGCCGTGCAAAACCTTTTTTGCAACCTGGCTCCGAGAGGCATCATGGCCAAAAATCAACACTGATAAAATCATACTTGTCCCCAAGATCACCCCTCCGACGAAACCTCCCCCAGGTCCGTATTGCCCAAAAAACAAGACGTATAACCCAAACATTTGAATCACTGGAATAAGAAAACGACCTAAGGTTTGAACAATGATGCTATCGTGAGGTCGAATCATGAGGTTTGTCTCCGCAACAAGAGCGCGCAAGCTATGCCTGCGGCAAATATCACCACCGTTTCCACCATGGTATCGAGAGAACGATAATCCATCAGTACTGCCGTCACCACATTTGGCGTACGAGTGTCCGAATAACTCTGTTCGAGATATGTTGGTGAAATGTGAACACTGGCTGGGGAACCGGGATCTCCAAACTCAGGAAGATCATTAGCCGCATACAGCAAAAGAATTCCCAACAGAGGAAGTGCAATCACGGCTGCCATCGGAGGGGGTGGTCGACGAAGACGATTGTCCTTTGGAGCAGTGCCAAATAGTGTGAGCAAAAAGAGAACCGTTGCTAACCCTGCCCCTACGACCGCTTCAACAAACGCGACATCCACAGCCCCCAGCCACGCCCACACTAGGGCTAGAAAGAAGCTGTAGCATCCCAATAACAAGACTGCACTAATGAGATCTTTAACAAAAATGGCGCCAGCCGCAGTGACGAGAAGTAAAATCAGAAGGGTAAATTCCAAGGCAAAGGTCATGAGGCTTCCTTTTTCCATGGCTTCAAACCCGCTCGAAGCGCTGCACGCACGGTCGCGTGGGCAATAACCGGATTTTGAATATAGAGCAATGCTAAGACAGCAATAATTTTCAGCATACTCGGACTCAGCCCCTCATGAAGCGCGACACCCACTAACACCAAAAAGGCTCCCAAGGAGTCCGTAAGAGAAACAGCGTGGGAACGACTAAACACGTCAGGAAGACGAATTACGCCTATCGCCGCAACAATCAGAAAAAATAAACCAGCCAGAATACAGATAATGGACATCACTTCCATATTATGGCAGTCCTCTTTGTTCCAAAAATTTGGCAACTGCAAGCGCACCCACCAAATTCAATAAGGCATATCCCGTTGAGATATCTACAAACATTTCGACTCGCTCAAAATACATACCGATCACGATCAGGAGAAGAATCGCTTTAGTAGAAATGCCATTGAGACCCAACACACGATCGAAAATTGTGGGCCCCTGAAGCACGCGATAGAGGTACGCACCAATGAGCAACGCCAATAAGACTAAGACACAGAGAAGAAAAATTTTCATAAATCTGGCTCTTCATCCTTAAACATTGCAGCAATTTTCGATTCGATACTCTTGCTTGTGACGTCTTGCTCGGACACCTCATCCAGCGCGTGAACGATGAGTGTATTGCGATCGACTTCTGCGGTAATCGTTCCAGGCGTTAAGGTTATTGAGTTGCCAAGAAGCACGACCGCACCGTGATGTCCAAGATTCGTCTCGACGTTGATTAACCTGGGATCAATGGGAAGTGAGGGATGAAGAATCAGCTTTGATACATGAAGGCTACTTTGGACAATTTTGACAAACAACCAAGGGAGATAGAAAAGAATGTTACCCCACAATCGAAATTTAGGAACAAAGGGAGAGTGCCCAGAGTTCACCCACGCCACCGTGAAGGAAAGGACTAACCCCAACCCAAGATGTATCCAATCGAAACTGGCAGATAACAAAATCCATAACACAAAGAGTGCTGTGGTCTTTAAGATTAAGAATTGTGAAGATATCGGCCTAGAACGTACCCCTGAAGGAAAGCTATCGTTCGTCATACAGTTACCACCTTAAATAGTCTCCTATCACCAAAGCCTACGGTGTCTGGACGGAACTCTTAAAGCTGCACTAGTTAAAAAATCCTACTACAGCGAGCCCATTAGCTGACAAAAAATATCCACCAATCCAAAATAGTTCCTGCTCCTTGCTCAGGTGTCGATTTCTTATTCAACACCTCTCGCCCTGGTGATCTCAGTTATAAGAAAGAACCTCCCACTGACTATCTGGGTTATACCGATGAAACTCCAAGGTATGTGGATCGAGCGCAACAAGATTAAGCCACTGATTATGCAACAACTGTTGAAGAATCGCATGCTTTCGAATGATAGACGAGATCACACTCGGCGTCTGTTCAATAATCGCTAGCAGCCGCATAGGCTCGTGATAATGAATATCTCCGTCATTCACTGTTTGTAAGGGAAAACCCATTTGCAAATCACTGTGGCTTCCCAACATCATCCCCACACCACCGACCACATTGTGCAAAACTTTGCTCCCACTGCCATAGACCCATGGATCCACAGCGGAAAAATAATAACCAGTGTTAATCCATTCGCCAACAATTAAGGGCGCGGTCATGATTTTTTCAAGGATGGCTCCGTCGAGATCATCAAGAGGATCATACGAATGCAAAAACACACGACCACCTAAATCCAAACCTTTCGTCAGCTTTCGTCTCCCAATGAGAAACGCGCCATTACCAGCCAACCCCCATTCTGGTCGAGGGTTCGCCCAATCGCAACTGCGCTCCACTACATGAGCAAAGGCTTGCTCTGGAGGAATCTCCACCGGCGCACTAGGAATGCGATGGCAACGTTCAAGAGCCTGATTCGCACCGGCTGATTTAAGATCTTTGTTTAACGCACGCAAATCTTCTTTGTGCGTATCAGGCAATTCTTCTAGATCGTAAAACTCGACGCGATCTGTTGTTGTGTTATGTTTCCCAGGAAGAAACCAAGTATCGTCTGGAATAGGCAACCCATTTTGTTTCAAGATACGTCGCACCTGAGGATCGTTCGCCATCGTGGCAAAGACCCGCGCATTCGCATCGCCCGGTGCACCACCACAGGCCCCACAATCCAACGCACCATAATAGGGATTGTTGTCTGTCTCACTGCCATGACCACAGAGGCACACGAGCCGAGCATAATTCTGGGCAAGTCCCATGGCCCGCAAGCCGTTTTCGATAAATGTCGCCCGTTCCTCTAGAGCAAACCCCTGCGAAAGCCCCGCAGGAATCCCTTCCGCATTCACTTCCCCTATTTTGGGACTTTGTGAATCTGAAGCTGCAGAAACCGAGATCTGTGTCGGTACGGTGTGAGTGAACCAATTTTCGATAGCTGATGTGATGGTGCGAAATGTCTGTTGGAGCAGGGTTTTGCCCACCAACCCCAAACTAAAAAAGAAGCCTAGCACATCAATTACCATCATTGACCCAATAGGGTGATGTTTCAGATCATGAAAGAGATGATGCCCCAGCTGATGCCAGCGAGTGGCAGAAGAATACTTGCCTAACGCTGTTTCCTCTCCAGATCTAGGTGTTTCCGTTACTGCATGGTTAGGAGTAAGTAGTACCGGGCACAAGAAGGCACGTTGATCACTATCAAAGGCTTGATGGCTGATAGGGATGCCAAAGAACCCTGCGAATCCGAATGTTTCATAGGGACCTTGGGCTTCAATATGACGGCGAAATGATTCAGAACGTACATCGATACAAAATACCAATTGCGCATGAGGGCGAGACTGTAATGCTGGAACGGTTTCCCGGTGTGCCGAAATCTTCTTTAGGATGTCTGCCCGAAAAGATTCTTCATAGGCTTCAAGCCATACGGGACTATGCTGATCAGGAGGAAAGGTATCTAACCACTGCAACACCGCCTGAGTATCAGCAAGTGAGAGATCATGAACTTCCATCGGAGATAACTCAAGGAACTGTGCCAGATGAAATAAACGCCAGGCCTCTCGGCATATCTTCCGTTTGGTTTGATCAACAGAATGCCAACCCTCTCCTATTTGATTGCGATATTCTTCGGATCGACTTTTCCAGTAAGCAGCAAGAGCAGGAACCGTTCCCTCGATCCCCCATTCTCGTTGGCAGATGACTTGAGTCAAACCCACTTCGTAGAACAAGCGGACGGCAAGATATTGGGTCGTATCAATTGGATGCTTCTCTTGCGCATGATACGCGGAGTGTTCACCGAGCCACCGAATGTACCGTGTCCATCCTGGCAATAAGGACAGCTGCCTTGAAAGATAATCGCTCCATCGATCCTGAGGGATACCAAGATGCTGCAACGAGGAAGAAATAGCACTCTCTGGGTCAGAAGGAAGATCGCGAATCTTTTGAGAAAAGTCTTTAATTCCGAGAAGGGTTCCTGAGTAATCTTCTTGAACCAATTTCCGCCAGGCTTGATAAAAACCATCCCGACGTTGGGGCATTTCCCACCCAGCTAACCCTTCATCGAGAAACGCTGCCACCCATTTAATGAGTTGGTCGTTGACTTGGTCTACAAGACCAGCTCTGGCCAAACAATCGACCCAATCACTGATTGTCCGTTGTGCTGGCAGAGAAATGGATACGGAATGATGCGAAACGGAACGGTCAGATGATTGGGGTGGAGAATGAGACTCAGCCAACTCTAAAACGGCCAACGCACTCTTCCACAAATTTGTAAGATACGCCTCTTCTGGATAGTCTCGACACTGTTCACACTCTTGAATCGTTCGTTCGATGATGCGTTGTCTTGATGCTTCAGAAAGGTTTTGGTGAAACCGCTTGGTCGATCCGTTGTCACCCAGCTCCCACTCAAGGAGAGCTGGCGGGAGTTCTTCAAAACCAACCATGATGTGCCACTGCCAAACATCAGAAGCGGTAATCGGACGACTCCCTATATAGACGGAACTGGATTTCTCTTGACGAGGTCCAACCCTCTGAAAAGCCCACCTCAGACTTTCTTGGGTAATACGGCCGTCTCGATAAAACTGCTGATACTTTTCATTAGCTAAATACCCATTTCCACCAAGTAGCTCTTTTCCTTTTTGCACGGCTTGATCAAATGGCAGATATTCTAACCCGTGAATTGGGTTTTGAGCGACCATGGTTCGCATCGGCCAAAAAGGTGCAATTGGTTCACTGGCCTCTTCGATCACCTGACGAAGATGTATACGTTCTTCTTGAGTCAAGGCCGGAAGCTCTTTTTTCACTTCAGAAGACATCCCACCTCCAGTTATTCACATTGTTCGACACATGGAAACTCTTTATACTAATTCGCCGTATCAATTTCACAAATAATTCTGAATACATGCAAAACGGACGAACAAAAGGTGAAGCTGAAACCGCTATTCGCAATGCCATCATTAATTTCGAGCAAGAGTTTATGGGTCGAGGACCCATGGATGTCAAAGCCTTTATTCTTCGCGATTTTGTTCTAGTTCGCTTGAAAGGCGTCCTCACCCAAGCAGAACGCCAATTGGCAAAAAGTGATAATGGCGTAGATATGGTTAAAGCCATGCGTCAAAACCTTATTACACAAGGCCGCGAAAAACTCTGTACGCAATTGACCGAAATTACTGGAGTCTCTGTCCTGGGATTATTTACTGACATCGATGTCCACATTGGAGAACGGGTAATTGTGTTTTCACTCGACCAAGATCTCGAGTCAAAGTTTCATTAAAAAAATTATCAAGATTTCCTAAATTTCACAACGACTTCAATTGCGATTTCTAAGGATTAAAGACCAACATTTCCCTTTCAGGAATTGCTCATTTCCTCGATTTTTTCCTCGCTGCAGCTGGATGATTAGATAACCGCTGATGCTGATCTAATCCTGCAATTACTAAGGTCGAACCATTGACCTGAAATACTTTTTCCATTTCTTGAAGTTTGGCCATGACTGTTTGGTCCACAAGAAAGGTTTCCGATAAGTCCAGGACAACTCGTGACTCATTCATCAATGGTTCCAACGTTTTCTTCAGGCCAATCCATGTACTAAAAATTGCCGAATCTTTGACTCGAACGATTACTCCCTCTTTCTCTTGTCGTTCAATCGTCACTTGCGTCTTCAATAAGGACCTTAGAGGGGCACCATTCTTCAAATGCATCACAAAGTTGACACCAATACCAATCGCGATACCCATAAGCAAGTCAGTGGCCAGCACACCAATGACGGTTGAGACAAAAATAAAGAATTGCTCACGACCGGCGTGCCACATGTGAACAAACTCTTGAGGTGAAGCGAGTCGAAAGCCAGTGAAGACAAGCATAGCCCCAAGGGCAGCAAGGGGGATTTGATTGATGAGCCCTGGGAGGAGCGCAACAAACAAGAGCAAAAACAATCCATGAAACATATTTGCAAATCGAGTTCTGCCACCATTATCAATATTGGCTTTACTCCTCACGATTTCTGAGATCATGGGAAGACCACCCACAAAGGCTGCGAGAGTATTCCCTACCCCAACCGCGACCATGTCTTGATCATGATTAGTTTTTCTTTTCCACGGATCAATTTCATCAATGGCTTTCGCGCTTAAGAGTGATTCGATACTGCCAATCAGCGAAAACATCACAACATATTTGATACCTATCGAAGTGCCCAAGCCTGAAAAGTCTGGAAAGGTCAAGGCACTAAACATATTTTCCGGGACCGCAACCAAAAAATTCTTTCCTAAAGGATAATCCTGTCCACTAAATGAATAGGTTTGCTCTTGGCTAAAATTGAAATACATACCCAAAGGAACGGTGATAAATAAGACGAGCATTGGAGCAGGGACCATTTTGACGTGCTGATTCTTTATGAAGGGATAACTAAACACAATGATCAAACTAATGATTCCAATAAGGCCCACCAGAGGATTCATGTTCATGATGAAATGAGGAATGCTCGCGAGAAGTTCCAAAGGCTTTCCCTCCGGGCTTAATCCCATCGCAACGGGAAATTGTTTGGCCATGATAATGATCCCAATCGCCGTGAGGAGACCATGCACTGTGGAGGTCGGGAAAAACTCTCCAAGAACTCCGGCTCGAACGACTCCAAAAAAAATCTGAACCAACCCTGCGGCAACACCTACCCCAAGAGCCAAGCGGTAGGCCTGAAAATCAGCGGCCGGGTCCTTCCCCCCCGTAAACCCAAACTCCATGACGCATCCAATGGCAATAACAATGAGGCCTGCTGCAGGCCCTTTGATGGTGAGTTCCGAGTTACTAAAAAATGTGGCCAGCATTCCCCCGATAATGGCCGTAAAGATGCCAGAAATGGCAGGGTAGCCGCAGGCTAGGGAAATTCCCAGACACAGTGGCAGGGCAATTAAAAAAACCAAAAACCCAGAAAGCATGTCTGCTTTCCAGTTTCTAGAAAAATCGGATACTTGCCCTCTTGGAATTTCTGCCGGGTCTTTCTTCATAATTTTAAGAGAAACTTGGAACTAGAAACTTGCGCCTAATTAATTCCGAATTCAAAGGAATTTACTGTGAGGAAATCAGCCCAAGATTCCCCAGAATCTCCTTGTCCAGAAAAGTTGATACAACAAAGCCGGTCAGGGTTTCGGAGTAGATATCCAGAACCACAGACCGGCTTGTACTGAAACTGACCCGTCATTTAATGAGAGTCAACCACCCTACAAAATGGCCAAACTGTTTAAGGAGAAGAAAAGTTCGCGAAAGCCCTCAGTACAAGACTGCTGGCCTCATGCCCTTTCCAAGAAGTATCGAGGAGATATACCAGGACAAAGCGATGACATCAAGAAAATTCCTTAAAAATCGGTATTTTATGAATTTTTAATTACGTAGAAATACGTTGATTTTGCAGGACGTTCGAAAAATAAGAAACAAGAGAAGAAAATAGAAGGAAGAGGTACGAAGAAGCTACTTCTCCTATCAAAGGAAGAAAGGAGAAAAGAAGAGAGGATCAGCCGTAAATATTGAAGGCGACCATTGCAGCTACTACAACAATCATCGCTAAATCAAAAATTGGGTCCATTGTGTCCTCCTAAATAAAATCAGCTATATATGTTTGATGAAATGCAAGCAACGTTCCCCAACAACATTCATTATCATGTCTTCACATAACATATTGAAATATTTTGTTATTTTATATTATTTCCCATTGTAATAACTGCTAGAATTATCATGCTTTTCATAGATAAGAGCGATTTCGCGCTGTGACAGACGTGCATATTCGCACACAACAAGGGAAGATCCTTACCGAATCCCATTGTTTTTGCTTCGCCCTTTGCTAAGATACTTGACTTTCCGTTGAATTGACTTACCTTATAAGACATGGAACCAACACGGCCTTTAACGCATGACGAAAAAAAAGCATCTGAAGCCGCCTTTCGAGGGATCCCCCTTGATGAAAATTGGACCGATTCAGCCAAATCAGTCTATGAAGGGATCATTCAAGCTCTTGGCAATAATCCCTCAGAACTTCAGATTTCAGAAGAGGCATCACTACCAACTTTGACAGTTGAAGCTGACGATTCCTCCTCAAAAGATACAATTGAAGCCTCGGACTCGATGACGACCCAAGAAATCCCGCCTGAGCTGAAGCAACTTACTATTCGCTCACGCAGAGAAGCCGTTGAATCTGGGGTTCTCAAAGATGTAACACCACTGGCACAAAGCATCGGATTGGATTTTTGTGTAGCTATGACGAATCCCTTATGGGATCAATATATTACGTCCTCTCCCGATTTCACTGAAGAGCACATTCATTCACGCTTACGCGATACCTTAGTAGCCGTACGCCTTCGTCTGGCGAATCTAAAAGAAGCCACACCGTTAGTTGATGTCCCGGTTCTCCTGGAATTTTCTCCTGAGCCCACCCCGCAACTTTGCCTCACTTTCGCCCTGTTCCACAAAGATCCAGCCGACGGAGATTGCCTCTTGCTTATCCACCCCGGCGAAGTCTTCGCCACTCGGCAATCTATCGAAAATAATTAACGTTTCTACCTGTTTTTTCTTCTCTCCCGGATCGCCCTCCAATCACAGGAATCCAACAGCATTCTTTCCTTGATTTTTGTGAAATTACCTGCTCCGTAACCTTTCTCTTTTGAAAAAATTTCGGCCAGTAAGCCTTACTGCGCATTTCCGCTTCATCAAATCGAAGTTTCAACCGAAAAAGAGATCTAAACGATTTCGCATGCCTTGGAGCTCGCCATGACTCATCTCCCACATACCAATATTACGTTATTCAACTTGCCAACCGATTCTCCGGCAATCAAAGTGCTAGGTCTTTGGTTTGGACTGTTGGTCTTCTTTTTTTCTCCAGAAGTAGTTCATGCAGAATTTCTAGATCGATTTGAACTAATCAGCCACCTGGGCCATAACTTGCTATCCAACCTGTTACTCAACTGGTAGAAAAAGTTAAATCCAGCAAAAAAATCTACGTTCTAATCCACCTGCCGGCTATTTGGCCTTTCGAAATAACACATCCATTTTCGAACATTAAAAGAACTAATCCCATAGATGGTTCAATTGACCTGACATGGTCTTGATCTAAAATTCGTTTGGCAATCCAAGCATTTTTGGTCAAAGACACTTGTTCAGTGAGTCTTCCGTAAATTAATTTACATCTTGTTCGCGCATTTACCTGTAATCTCTACACTTAGACTTCACAATTTGTTTCTTCAATGCATGAAGCCCGTGGTGTCAGATCCCTGCTTTACTGAAACGATTTAAAAACGTCCGACGATGTGCTATCACGCTACTTGTGGTACAACAGGACTCCATTTTCTTTTGACTCGAAAAACTACCTAATTAATAGGATAGAATATTTTGACTACTCAACCAGCTCCTTCGAGTGAAATTCCTCCCAACCCATTGGGAGGAAAGACATTAATCGTCGCCTCGAATTTACCTAACTGTTATACCCTTCCTAGCGAAGCATTGCGTGAAGCTGAGCCCAATGATCAAATATTCATCCAGCCTGGAACCTATGAAGACCGGCTGGTGATCACCGAACGACCGGTTTATCTTATCGGAGCCGGGCGCGATCAGGTCACTATTTTCAGTCGGCGTAGTGGGCCTTGCTATTTACAGGGGGTGACAGGAGGTCAAATCAGTGGCATAACCTTTCGCTATGTCGGCAGCGACCAACATTCAGCGTTGAATATTTTGGATTCGACGTGCACAATTTTACATTGTCGAGCTACCGAAGGGCTCTTGTCTGGAGTTGTCATCTATGGTCCTAATTGCCGGCCAACCTTGCAAGCAAATGATATTTGTTATAACCGGGAGTCTGGCTTGTTTGCGTTTGCAGGCGCTCAGCCTTACTTACGAGGGAATCACTGTTTTGGAAACCATCATTTCGGCATGGCGGCCCGAGACCAGGGTACACGACCAGACATGGTCAACAATGTCTGCCGAGAAAATATGCTGAGTGGGCTCTTGCTTTTTTCTCAAGCGCAAGCGCTCATTCTCGACAATACGTTTGAAAAAAACGCCCATTGGGGAGCCGTGCTCACTCCAGATTCTCAACCCACACCAACGCCAGCGGAGCTATCCCAGTCAAACACCTTCATTGACAACCCACGTGGGAACTTCACCACCACCGCCAAACCTCTCGAAGACATTGGACGTTAAATTTGCGTGCCAGTTTGGTTGAGGTATCGTACAGCTCCCCTAAAATGGCCCATGCTATGCTGTGATGTCTTAAAATAGAGGAACAAAGGATGACTGACAATTTGTGGCTTCAAGTGAATGCCGTCTTAGGCAGCTTAGCAGTGACAGTAGGACTCTGGCTCTTGGTTGGTGCGTTACCTGTGCCTACAGGAATTGCCGTGGGTATTTGTCTGGCCATTCTGTTAGCCTGGAAATGCCCATCTATCGGTTACATTTGGTGCATATCCACATTGCTGTTGGGTCTGGAAAGTATGGCTTGGCCCATGATGCAGATGGCTGATCTTCAAAAATTAGGGCCTGAGCCACCGATGGAAGAGTTAGAAAGGATTTTTACGGCTGTGATCTTTGGGCTCTTCTCTGGTGTGTTTTGGATGACGTTTGCCTACGGGATTTACAAACGAACTCGGGGACACATAACCCACACTCCTTTTCCTGAACCGTCCTCTAGCTCAGCTCCAAAGAAAAAATCAAAAAAGAAATCTCGGTGACTCAGCTCCTAGCAGTGCATTAAGTATGTTGAATAATCCAAAATTTCTTCCTGCGAGGGAAAGTTTCTCTTCTCTCGCAAGTCTCTGATCGCAAGGGACTTATCCAAAATATTACTCCCCGTATGCGCATATATTTGGACCAGAAAGACACATTTTTAAACGGCAACCAACTTCAGGGCAAAGCATCATCACCCCTATACTATTTCGAAGTTTTGGCAGATGTCTGTTTGGTCATCACCGCTATCCATGAACCTGAATCAGGTGCTGTGATAGTGCGGACCTTTCCACCCTCAATTCTCGATGAAGGACTTAACCATCTAGCCTCGCTGTAATTCATCCAATCCAGAACAAACGGTTGGCCTACCCAAGCCTTCAAGTTCAGCCCAACTGAGCCGCCTCGCGGGAAATAGAGTACATAGGCCTCCCCTTTTTGAGCTGCGAGGAAGGCTTCGCCGTCCTTCCTGGCAGATAGCAAAGCATTCAGGGGCTCAAGGTCCCAAAATTTCACCTTATTTTCCACCATTCGAATAGCTTGAATAGAATTGGGAAAGAGCAGAATGCTCGTCTGGTCTCTCCTGAACGGTCGATGATGTCTTACCGAAGCCGCACCGAGTAATAAATTATTAACCATTTGGTGGATCCCCATATTAGAATTAAGAGGGAGTGAAGTCCCAAGTCCATCATAAATTTTCACGTGATTAACTGGGCGAAACCTATTCCCCATGGCATTCTCTATAATGTACTGTGTTTTTTTCCAATGGTTCTGTAAATTTTCTCTGACGCTGCTTCCCATAGTTTTTGAGTTCACTTGGGAAACTTCTAAAAAGTTATAGAGGTTCGGATGATTGTGGTACGTTTCCACTCCGACCTCTCCTGCCTGTCCTGGAAAGGGAGCAAATAAAGACCCAAACATATCCGTCACATACACGGCCTTTTGCCGCACCGCAGCCTTGCTCCTAATATAGTTCATCCAATATATACCCCAACTACTGTGAGTTGATGTTTCATTATTCATGACATAGAGCACGTGATCATAGTTCAGAGAGTAGGACAACATTTTATCGACAAAAGCTTCCTGATAGTGTCGGACGACATCATATTGAGCCTGGGTCTTTCGTGGTGCTGGAATTGGCGACCTGTTAGTACATGGGTCTGAATCTGAAGAAGGCGCTAGTTCATAGCAAGGGTGTCCTGGTACGCCATGAAAGAACGAGTGAACATCGTCGCTTGGATGACGAGGGTAAGTGCCAGAAAACCCTGATTCGGCATTGGAGTAATTTACGTTATTCTCTGGACGCCAAGGACTCTTCAACCAAGAAGTCCGATGAAAGACATTCGGATCGGCACCGACCTGATACCGATAATCAAACCGATCCCATACCTCAATCTGCACGATAATGTCACGGGCTGCCGTTTCCCGCAAGAACCCGTTAAACCGAGTCCAATAACAATCAGAGGCAATATCTCCGTGAGGCGCTCTGACATCACAGGCATCATTGAATTGATCTAAATTGAATTTGCCACCATCATCCATTCCCCCTTCCATACGATGAAAGGCGACGAGGGGCCAATTTTCTCGTTGACTCATGGTATTGCGAACGTAATTTGCTCCAATGTTTTGCATTTCATCGAGCTGCGCAAGAAGGTCAATGGTACCGGCGAACGTTAACACTTCACCGTCACCTAAAAAGAGATGGTCCGTCACACTGGATCCGAGTAATAAGATCGGTGCTCCCTCATGTTCCCAATAAGCGGGATTCTCACTCCAGGGTTGGATAGCGTATGCGGGAAAACAAATGAGAATGAGGAGAAAGATACAGCCAGGAGGAAACCCACGAACAATGATACTCATAAGGTCTCTTCGGCGATAATTCACACAGGCAGAATGAAAGTATTTGGCCATCTCGGTTCCTCTCCATTACCTTTCGAAAAAAGAGAGGGTCTATTGTATGTTCAGGCATTTGCCCAAATCATCAAGGGCATCCCTCTATTAGCAACAGCTTTCAGATAGGACAGGCCTGATTGGCATAGGAACACTTGCGTAATCTCTCAGGTACCATCTAGATAATTTATCAAAGATTCTTACTTTTACTCCTATTGAATTTCAAGAGGATCGACATGAATTTCAAAAACCACCGGCTCTCTTCCAAACTGTTGATCATACATCTGCTGAATCTCTCGAAAATGTCGTTGAGTCTCTTCTAAATGAAACGTTTTAAAAAGAAAGATTGTGCGATTCTTTTTGAGACGACCTGGTTTCCGTGAACTCAATGGTCCTAGCACCATTGGCAGATCCAACATTCCCTCACCTCTCTGAGACAGCGCACTATGCACTTCTATTTTTTTCAGCTGTTGATCGAGGAAATCGACCACACGTTGTACGCGCAACGCTTGTGCCCCTGTGATGACTAACAATAGAAGATGTGCCGAAGGTGGATACGCCAAAGCTTCACGCAAGTCCAGCTCGTGCTGATAGAACACATGGGGATCGTGTTGTATCATAGACTGAAACACATGATGATCGGACATACGTGTTTGGAGAAATACTTCCCCAGATTCGCCATCGACTTGAGCATGTGCTTGGACTACCCTCATGGCTTTCGATAGAAGAAGAAACGTGCGTTCAGCGGAACGAAAATCAGGAAGATGTAAGCCAAGATCAGCTTGAGGAAAGGCTATCAGCTTTGCTGAAGGAGGATGAGGTTGATGTAATAAGAACTCTGTCCCAATGAGAATATGAATGTCTCCTTGACGAAATTTAGCCAACGCCTTCTGAGCCTCTTCTGCCGTTTTGACCTGATCTCGGTCAAACCGAAACAACACATGTGATGGAAAAAGTCTGGCGAGTTCTTCCTCAAGACGTTGAGTACCTATTCCTGAAAATCGAAATACCGTACCCATACAGGAAGAACACGTTTCCGGTGTTGAATAACTCTTTCCGCAATAGGCGCACAACAAACGAGAAGGTCGCTGAAACAGCCTCAACGAGACACCACAAATCTCACAAACCGGAACTTTTCCACAATCTCGACAGATAAGTGACGAAGAAAATCCTTTCCGATTCAGAATAAGAACCGCTTGTTGCCCCTCATTGAGAACCTGTGTCAGTCGATCAGTTAAAGATGGCGCGAGAAGCGTTCCAGAGATATGGTCCCGCATATCGATCAGATTCATATTAGAATTCTCGGAACTCGACACCTGAACATTTTTCTGTATCGTATCGCGAAACTCCGCATAAGTTTCCAGTGAAGGACAAGCTGAGCCATACACCACTAAAGCTCGCTCAATAGCTCCTCGCATCCTTGCGACTTCACGTGCATGATAATAAGGCAAATGTTCATCCTTATAGGACGCATCTTCTTCCTGGTCTACCCAAATGAGACCAAGATCAGAGAGCGGAATAAACAACGCTGATCGCGTTCCAACTACAAGCTGAACTTGGCCCTTTCGAATTCGTTCCCAGGCTTCAGCTCGAACCGGCGTTGGTAATTGCCCATGATAGGCCTCCACTGATTCATTCAAGATCCCTCGCAGCTGGCTCACGAGCACTTCAACTTGATGTACTTCAGGCAGGAGAAGTAGTACCCGTCTACCTCGTTGAAACATGCTCGATGTGACATATTGGAAAACTTGAAGTCGTTCATCATCGGTCCCGATGACGATATGCTTCCGGAATGCTCCAGAATAGCCTTCCTCCACCAGTTCATCTGCAATGACATTCATCTTTTCCGAAAGGACGGATTGTGTTGATGAACGTCTTGAGGATTGCCTGCCACTTTGCTCAAAAAGATCACCCATGCCGCCATAAGTCGAAGCATGCGCTGGGACAGGGTGATGAGACGAATCTCTCTGTGTTTTGGTCGCAAACCGAGCAGGTAGACTAGAACGTTCCTCAATCACCCCTCTTTTTTTCAGCTTCGTAATAAGAGTACCGGCCTTCGGCCACGTTCTAAGAAGTGCTGATCGAAGCACTCCGTTTGAACCTCGTGCTATTTTCTGTAAGACCATCTGCTCTTCGCTCGACACTAACCGGTCACGTAAAGACTGACGACCCACTTCGGTGAGAACAAGACGTTTGACCACATTGAATAATCGAGGCGGCACAATGAGTCGCAAACACGCTGGCAGCGGAACCAGATAATATTCTGCAATATGCTCTACTAATGTGAGCAACTTCTGATCCAGGGTGGAATGTTCAGGCGTGGCATCCACTGACAAGATGTCACGAAATGCCATGGTTGGATTCGATGAGCGAACAGAAGGAAGAGCAGAAGGTTCTAATATTCGAACCACCACACCGGAGACCACAGACGAGCCTAGCGGAATCAGAACAGAGCTTCCGATTGCGACCTGATCTTGTAATTGATTAGGAATATGATAGGTAAAAACTTGAAACCGGCGACTTGGTAGAACAACATCAGCAAGCATGGAAGGTCAAGATTCTCATGATGAATGCAATTGTAGCAATCACATGTTTGCCCCACAATATCGCTCAATTTTTCGATAGACTTTTCTCAGTAGACAGATGGTTCGCTCAAGTGCCAAGCTTTAGGTCTGAACAATAGGTATCTTATGAAACGACAACAATCTGATGAAAAATTTCCTCAAGCCACATGGCTCATTCTCTTTGATGGTCTCTGTGGATGGTGTACGGGATGGGTTCGATTTCTTCTCAAACACGATTCCCAGAAACGATTTCAGTTTGCGCCGCTTCAATCCCCTATAGGACAAAGACAGCTCGCTGCATATAATTTATCACAAGAAATATTTTCGACATTTGTCGTGATCACTCCAGCTGGCTACTTCATTAAATCTACAGCAACCCTACGAATTGCACGCCACCTTGGAGGCATATGGAGCATCCTATATCCATTCATTCTTGTTCCAAAAATCCTCAGAGATGGCATCTATGACTTCGTCGCTCGATATCGTTTCCAATTGCGAGGAACACTCACAACTTGCTATCGACCCCCCAAAGAGTATCGTGATCGCTTTCTCTATGATGTTTGAACACATCGCTACGCACTCACTCTTCAAAAAGCTAAAAATACTCACAGGAAAAGACTGTTTTTAAAAGAACTGACTGAGGAAAGATTGACTACCACGGAAACACAAACATGGGAGGTTTAGAAATTCTTGGAGCTCTCGGCATCGTCATTGGGGTCATTGGCCTCATCGTGTTGCTGAACGAACGAAAGAAATCCGATCACTAAAGGATGGATGGGCGACAAGATCGAGAAGTTAAGCGTCAGATTGTTTCTTGAGGCGACGGTCCAGGGAAAATCGTGTAATCCCTAAATGTTTCGCCGCCAGACTTTTATTAAAATCAGAGGCACGCATCACTTCTTCGATGAGAGTATTTTCCACATCCCCCAGCGTATGTTCGCCCAACTTCATCTCAATACGTACTATAGGCTGCTCTCCCTGAGTCACAACATTCACAGTAGAATGCGCGACTTCTTGAACTTCTCTAGGTAAATCTCCACTCGTCAAGCTTTGCCCTCGGCAAAAAATCACCGCCCGCTCAATAATATTTTGCAATTCTCGGATATTGCCTGGATAGGTATAGCGTTCTAACAACTGTTGCGCTTCTGAATCAATCGCGGTGACAGCTTTCCCTAAGTCTTGACTGTGCTGAACCAATGTCTGCAAACCCAAAGGGATAATATCTTCGACACGTTGCCGCAACGGTGGAAGATCGAGGGAAACAACATTCAATCGAAAAAAGAGGTCTTCACGAAAATTTCCCTGCGCCACTTCTTTTCGAAGATCGCGATTCGTCGCCGCGATCAACCGGAAATCAACATCAATGTCTTGTCGCCCTCCTAAGCGTTTAAATGACCGTTCCTGCAGCACTCGAAGAAGTTTCGCTTGCATGGTGGGATTTAAATCGCCAATTTCATCAAGGAAAAGTGTTCCGCCTTCGGCTTGTTCACAGAGCCCTGGCTTCCGTTGATGGGCTCCAGTAAATGCCCCCCGTTCATATCCAAACAACTCGCTTTCAAATAATTCCTGGGGAATGGCTGTACAGTTTACCCCCACAAATGGGCCCTGTGCCCGTGGGCCATTATGGTGCAACACTCGTGCAACAAATTCTTTGCCCGTTCCTGTTTCTCCAAACAGCAACACGGTGGTTTTGAGATTTTGGGCCATTTCCTGAATTTGTCCGACTAACTCCTTCATACTAGGACTGTTGGAGACCACACATTGCAATGAAAAACGGCCTGGCCGATCCTGCGTCTCAAAGTCGATCCGTCGACGCAACGTCAAATATTCCAACGCCCGATCGATCACCGGATCGACACCGGAAAGATCAACGCTTTTGATGAGAAAATCATACGCGCCTAGTCGCATTGCTTCCACAGCATTTTCAACGGTGCCATACGCGGTGAGTAAAATGACTAAAGATTGCTGTGTTTTTGAGCGAATCTGCTTTAAGGTTTCCAGCCCACTCAAGCCTGTCATTTTCAAATCCAGAAAAATGATGTCAGGCACATCATGATCCAGGGCTGACAACAAGGCTTCTCCAGAATCAAAACTGCGTATGTCATGATGGCGTTTGGCCAATCGTCGACTAATAGCCTGACGCACCACTTCATCATCATCTGTTACGAAAATTGTTGCGCGCATGATTACACCGTTGATAGCTGTGGCTGGCAAACACGGGGAAGCCACACCGACACCGTCGTTCCAACCTGCAATTGACTCTCTGCGTGAATCTCCCCGCCATGCGATTCTATAATATTTCGGCAGATGGCTAATCCTAGCCCTGTGCCCCGATATTTCCCTGTCGTAAAAAATGGCTCGAAAATTCGAGAGAGGATATTGGGATCAATGCCTTTACCCGAATCTTCTACCCTCAATCGAACACCTGGCTCATGCTCATAGGGTTCGTCTCGAATAGAAATGCGTAAGGTTCCGGATTCCGGCATAGCTTCAATGGCATTTTGCAAGATATTCAAGATCACTTGTTTCAGTTGATCTCTATCGGCTTGGAGCGCACAAAGATCATCTGGAAACTGATGAGAAACCTGAATGGTCTTTTCTGCGATCGGCTTCGATAAGACTTGAAGGGATTCTGTCAATAAATCCTCGAGCTGAAATGTGACTGGGAGAAACTCTCTCGGACGCGCATAGTCGACAATTTGATTTACGATACGATCCAGGCGCCGCGTTTCTTTTAAGATAATAGTCAAGTCCTCCCACCGAGAATCCCCTTCCTCAAATTCTTCGATTAACAAGGAAGCAGTAGAACCAATCCCCACGAGAGGATTCCGAATTTCATGAGCAATACCGGCTGCTACTTGTCCTAATGTGGCCAACCGTTCCGATCGACTTAATTGCGCCCGCATTTGTTCCAGAGCCGTAATATCCACATTAAATCCCTGATATACCATCGTTCGACCGGTTTCATCATTAATGGGAACAGCCCGGCTCAAGACCCGTCGCACCGCCCCGCCGGGATGCAAAAACCTGAATATGCGCTCAAACGGTTCACTTTGAGCCTGTGCATCGTAGAAGACTCGTTGAACATCCTCTCGATCTTCGGGATGCAACGCGTCCCATATTTCTTCGGGGTCCAAGACGTGATCTGGATCTCGCCCAGCCAAAATCCAATTCTGCCGATTGCTAAAAATGACGCGTCCCTGTTCCACGGTAAATATCCCAATTGGTGCATAATCAACAATACCCCGGTATTTCGCCTCGGACGAGGTAACGTCCTGATTGAGCGCGCGCAGTTCCTGTTCCGACTGTTGGATTTGCTGGATATGCTGATCAATCTGAGTGCCCATGGTATTCATCACACGAGTCAACTCCCCAATTTCATCGTTTCTGTCCAAAACCGATACCGTCGGCATTCTTCCACCAGAGAAATTTTCCACGGTTTTGACCAAGGTCGTTAATGGTCCCGTAATAGATCGGGCAATGAGTTGTAGAGGAAGAAGCATCAAAATCAAGGCCAAACCACCTCCGCCCACCACCACGCTCATGAGCACCGAACGGTCTTGAGCACTGCTATCTAATGCCCGCTGTAACTGTTCAATCTCGTGACGATCAAATCTGGCCATCTCTTCGCGAATGGCCAGCATCAACAACCTCCCCTTCTCCGTTTCAATGTAATCTTCGGCCTCGTCCGTATGTCCCATTTTCACCCGCTCAATGAGACGATCCTTATCCGTCATCAACAGGGAGATATTATCTTGTACAGATTTGATCAACATTCGTTGCTTTGGATCAGATGCCACCAATTGTCGCAGAGAATTTCCCAAGGCCTGCACCCGTTGCTTGGCAGCTTGATAGGGCTGCAAAAAAGGAGCTTGCTCAGTGAGCACATACCCTCGAAACCCTGTCTCAAGATCCACAATCAATCGCATATATTCTGCTGAGGCACTTTGAATATGGTACACCTCATTCAGATGATCTTCGTCAAGAGAAAACGTCTCCACACTTTTATAGGTCACCACACTCAAGATTAACACAGCCAGAACTGGAACCCCGGAGACAAAAAACAATTTTTTGTCAAGAGGGAGATTGAGAAAAAGTTTTTTCACAGGAATACACCGCTCACAGAATTTTTGTCACAGTCATTTGAATCCTGACTACGTGGTCATGGAGAATATAGCAACCAATTGCCACCATGGTGACGGTAAGATAATGACTTCGGCATTGTCCATGACCTTTCATTAACTTTTTCAAATTTCTTATTCAGTAACTGAGGCCAAAATTCTTGGAGTCAATGCCATGTCAGACATCCTTATTCCTGACATGAGCCAAAGAAATTCCCTTTCATGACGCACTCCATAATTCGCCTTAGGCGTGAACATAGACAGTTCGAAGATAACATACCTTGCTCACACGCACAGAGTTAACCTGGGGAAGAACACACACTTCAATGAACCGGAAGATGATTCTCTATATTAGGCAC
>CAKZPV010000036.1 GCA_937139405.1 uncultured Nitrospirota bacterium | reverse complement strand
AAAGAGCTTGTCTTACCCCTCAGTTCTTGAATTTCTCGACGGGTGCTTTCATAACGTTCTGTCAAAAGACCATTATTATAGCGTAGAAAATTATTCTTGAGTTTTAAACTATCAAACTTCGCTTCTAAAACACGAAGTGCTTTTTGGCTTTCACGAAGTTTCGCAATATTGAAATTTAATCTTCCTACAGAATCCAATAAGGTTTGAACCTCATATCTGGAATCTCGTAATTCAATTTCGTTAATTTCATTTTCACCTGAAAGCCGGTCAACTTCCGCTTTCATTAAGGTCATATCTTTTACCAACAACCGTTTCTCATCCTCTAAATAACTCATTTGATTCTGAGATTGGGCATAACTATAATAAAAAGCTATGAGCATAGCGATTATTACCGCCACCAGTGCTGCCAGAATTATTTTGTAGTTGAAAGTGGTATCTTGAGACTCCATTTAAGGTGAATAGTAGGTATAAGGTATGTTTGGTGTTAAGCTTTCAAAGATAATAAACGATATTAACTCAATACTATTGCCACCCATCTGTTTTGGATGTAATGCGCAATTAATCAGGGGAGAACACTTGTTATGTACCGTTTGTCGACATGATTTGCCGATTACCGAGTACAATTTTGATGATGAAAACGAAATTGACCGTATTTTCTATGGCCGTGTGCGCATAAAAAAAGCTGCTGCTTTCCTTTTTTTCTCTAAAACGGGTATTGTGAAAAACCTATTGCATTACCTTAAATACAAGAACCAAGAAGTTATTGGTGATTTTATTGGAAATTGGTATGGTGAGCTGATCGTTGAGCAAAAGCATTTGAAAAATATTGATGTTGTAATTCCTGTTCCGTTACATCACAAAAAACTAAAACAACGTGGATATAACCAGGTTGAAAAATTTGGAAAACAACTCACAATTGCGAAAAAGTTCATTGCGCAATATCGCAATACCTTGCGGGCTTTGGCTAAATGAAGGAACCAGTCTGGGTCCTTCATCAGACGGTGCTGGCCGTCCATGATGTGCTCCTCGCAGAGTTCGGGGGCGGGCTTGGTATTCGCGACGAATCCTTGTTGGAATCAGCACTCGCTCGCCCCTTGAATCTTTGGTCTGACGAAACCCCCAATCTTGTTCGGTTGGCCGCTGCGTACACCTACGGAATTGTGAAGAACCATCCGTTTGTGGATGGGAATAAGCGCACCGGCTATGTGATTGGCGGGATTTTCCTGGAACGAAATGGCCACATCCTGAATGCTTCGGAAGAAGAGGCCACGGCGGCGATCATGGCCTTGGCCAGCTCCCAACTCACCGAAGAAGCGTTTGCCCACTGGTTTCAAGACCATTGTACCTAAGAATGGTTTGAAATTCCTCGTCGTTGTTCTTTGGAAAGAGGCCAAGTTGCTTGCTTGAGAATTTAGCCTTTCACTCCATATATCTCTAAATTAGGTTCCTGACACCTATTATAAAATATTACAGGACTTAAAATTACAATTAACCAATTTTTTGTTTGAAATGGAAAAATTAATTCCTTCCACTTCCAATTCGCTGACCATTTCGTAATCAGGCTTAGGTTTATTCATGGCTCCTCCATTAAACACTTTGATGAACGATGTAGAAAATGCGCTCTTCGGTTACATGATGAGCTAACATCGCGCAAACCTGCGTGTGAGGTCAACCGAATGCAGAGGCCGCGAAAGAAGAGAGGCCAAGCCTCAGAATTGAATGCGTTGTGAGGTTGAGCCTAGGCATAACATCTTTACAAATTCTCGCAGAATCCAACCCCATGCCGGTAAGTAGAAAGAGGAGAGAGTAGGGCAATGTAGTCGTGATGTGTGAATGCAAAATCTGACCCCGAGAATGACAATCTTCACAGGCGGTCTTTCTTTTCCCTAATATCGGACTTGGCCATCCCCTTAAGGGCACCCTTCAAGTTTTTGAGGGGCATTTCCGGCACTAGGGTAATCACTCCACCCTTTTCAATGACTTGCAAGCGCTGCTGCGGGCAGAGGTGGAGCTTCTCTCGCACGTCTTTGGGGATCACAATTTGGAATTTTGGTGAAATCGTCGTCGTGGCCATCTGGAACCTCCCAACGAATTGCCGATCGATCAGGCTATCGTCATACCAGCCATCCGTCAAGCGTCTGACGTTCCTCAAAGATATTTGAAGACTTGCTCACTGTGTGCAAGCTTTTCCTCTGGAAGAATCCGCAGGGAAATGGGAACCATTTTGAAATGTTTGGAATGTGGGAAGGAGCCTGGGAGTATATGTTAAGTTAAGACCTGATATACATCTAGCAGGCTCCTCAAGTGGGCGGTACAGTGGAGAGGATTCCACTCGCTTTCCACCATCCCAACCCAAAGGAGGAGCCATGAAAAAATTGTATGGCGGCATTGACTTGCATGGCCACAACAGTGTGGTCGTCGTGCTCGATGAGGAGGATCGCGTGCAGTATCGAAAGCGATTACCGAATGAATTACAGCAGATTCTTCTGCAACTCACTCCCTTTCGGGCACACCTTCAGGGCCTGGTCGTCGAGTCCACGTATAATTGGTATTGGTTAGTGGATGGCTTACAAGAAGCCGGCTACGTGGTGCATCTGGCCAACCCCGCGGCCATGCAACAATACGCGGGGCTCAAATATACCAACGATGACTCGGATGCCCGGTGGTTAGCCCATCTCCTTCGGTTAGGACTGCTGCCGACGGGGTATATTTATCCGAAAGAGGAGCGCGCGGTACGCGACCTGCTGCGCAAACGCAGCCAACTGGTTCGGCAGCGGACGATGAATCTCTTGAGTATTCAAAACTTACTCATTCGGAATACGGGCCATGCTCTGAACGGGACCCAAATCAAGCAGCTCACCCCACGCACGATTCGCGAGTTGATGCCATTCTCGGAACAAGCCCTCGCCCTTGAAGTGACCGTCGCCGTGATGCAGCACGTGGCGGAGCAGATCACGTGTGTGGAACGAGCGGTGCAGGCCCGTGTGAAGCTGCGCCCTGCGTTCCAATCGTTGAGGACCGTGCCGGGGATTGGGCCGATTTTGGCGTTGACGATCATGCTGGAGACCGGCGCGATTACTCGCTTCCCGACCGTGGGGCAGTTTGCCTCCTACTGCCGCTGCGTGGGGAGTACCAAACTCAGTAACGGCAAACGTAAAGGGCAAGGCAACAGCAAGAATGGCAATAAATATTTGGCGTGGGCGTTTGTCGAAGCCGCGCATTTTGCCATTCGCTACGAACCCCAGATTGCCCAGTTTTATCATCGCAAACGTGCGAAGACCAAGGTGGTCGTGGCCTTGAAAGCGGTCGCCCACAAACTGGCCCGCGCGTGCTATTACATCATGCGGGATACGGTGCCGTTTGACGTGACTCGGGCCTTTGCCTGAATGAGGATGCGGACGTGAGCTGGCGATAGGGTTGGTTTCGAACCAGGAGGCCTGATTGGCCGCGTTCGCGCCCTCTCTTCTGCTCCCGCGACGGGAGCGACTGAGTCGCCTCGGGACTGAGCCAATAAGGGGTTGGCCTCACATGAGCGAGTCCTCGCTCGATGAGAGCCACACGATCTGTGAGTGTTTGACATGGACAGTCGTCGGGTACTGAGGTGTTTCTGGGGCACGTCGATGCCAGGGGCGTTTGATCGACATAGATCAACCACGCCTTGATCCTGATGGGTGACTGGTGCGTCTCAGACTGAGGGAGACGACACCGATTCCAAAGAAGACCCAGGTGCGAAGCAGATTGCTTGTCGCAGCAGAAGAAGAACAGCATGCGAAAACAAGAAGAACAAGAAAGACCGGAGTCGTGTGCCTACTTGACAGAGCCTGCTAATGGGTGACCCTCTCTCTCTGCGCCAGTACGGGAGAATCGACGTTTCTGTACTTTTCTCAATTAGTGGGGTACATTTCTCATAATACGCATTTCTTATGATGTAAAAGAAAGATTCACCTATGTCGACAACAGAACAAATCATGCGGGAAATTCAAAAGCTTCCCGAACCTTTAGTGCAGGAAGTCTTAGATTTCATTGGATTCATTGAATTGAAACATGGCATCAAAGACCGAATAGCTGAGGAGCTCAAACCCGCTCAAAACCCGGCCATGGAACATGTCTGGGATAATTCCGAAGATGAGGTGTGGAATGACATGTAGGGCCTATGATGTCGTTCTCATTCCCTTCCCTTTCTCTGACCTCAGTTCTTCAAAAAAACGCCCAGTCCTTGTCCTCACAGCACCAGATCACCATGGTGACTTTATTGCCCTGGCAGTGACGAGCGTTCCTCAAATAGAACCAGCTATCGCCTTAACCACGGTGGATATCGAGATCGGCACGCTACCCAAACCAAGTTGGATACGAGTAGACAAAGTGTTCACCCTCTCCGACCAACATATCGTCAAACACATTGGCAGAATCAAAACCGATTGCGTTGAAAAGGTCTTAAAAAGTCTGTGCCGAATTGTCGGCTATGCAAAGTAACGTTCCGACGACACAAATCCTTCTCACTTCATCCTCCACTTTTGTTCTAGTTGAAATCGACAATCGGAATTCATCTTTCCGTGTTCCGTCATCCCCGATATCCTTAATCAGGAATCCATCTTGTTTTTTACTAAGCAAGAACGAGTGCTAAGTTAAACTCACCACACTTGTTTTTCCAACCATAGCGTCCAAGCGATTTTTTATATTGCCGGGTTTCGCCCCGGCAGGCGAGGCCCTTTTGTTTCGGCAAAAGGACTCAAAGCCATTGACGCCCAGTCTGGCCAGATTAAGATGGGTCAGACGCCAGACCGAAGACGGTCCAACTCGCTCCACTCAAACAAACCCGCGAAACTACAAGAGCGTCCGACCCAAGAGCCAGCCAGCAGGCGTCGGATATACAGAAAAGCAAGAGGCTAAAAAAGAAGTCGCTAAAATTCGCCACATTTGTGAGGAGACAATCATTTAGCATCCATCTCCACGACATTTCTCTATCAATTGATACCAT
>CAKZPV010000035.1 GCA_937139405.1 uncultured Nitrospirota bacterium | reverse complement strand
CAATCTCGGGGACAATCTCGGGGCCAATCTCTGGGCCAATCTCGGGGACAATCTCTGGGCCAATCTCGGGGACAATCTCAGGGACAATCTCTGGGCCAATCTCGGGGCCAATCTCTGGGCCAATCTCGGGGACAATCTCTGGGCCAATCTCAGGGACAATCTCTGGGCCAACTCAAAATTTATTGATACATGGTTCTGGGCTGGTCAGGATGCTAGTTGGTTGGCATTTTATGAATTTGGTGAAAAAATTGGCGTTGAGTACGGCAAAAAAGATCATTTTCATGCCTATATCAATTTCGCAAAAACATGCGGGTGGGGGTATTTTTACCCCGGCATTGCTATTGTAAGCGACCGTCCAGAAATCATCAAAAAAGATGATGAAGCCAGACTCCATTGTGAAGATGATCCTGCCTTGAAATTTAGGGATGGGTATTCTGTGTATTGTTGGCATGGTCAAAACATACCAGCAGACTGGATCGAAAAGCCCGATTGTTTAACGCCAGAAATGGCGATCACATGGGAAAATGTAGATCAGCGCTCCGCAGCCTGTGAGATACTCGGATGGCATCACATCATTAATTCACTCGATGCGAAAATTATTGATGAGGATAAAGATCCTCAGATTGGCAGGCTGGTTGAAATTAACTTGCCTGATCACGGTCGCCAGAAATTTATTCATGCGAAGTGTGGCACAGGGCGAGAAGTCGCAGTCATGGCAGATGCAAACGCCAAAACAATTATTGAGGCTCAAGCAGCTTCCTACGGCCTCAAAGCAGACGAGTTTTTAATACCGGAAGTCAGAACATAACTAAAAAGGAAAATACAATGCAAAAATTTACTAAATGCGCGGCTCAAGGAGATGTTCTTTTTGTGAAGGTTGATAGCCTTCCAGAAGGCTTAACCGAACAACTCCCAAACAATGAAAGCGAACTTGTGGTTACTCACAGTGAAACCGGACACGACCATGTAATGGTTCTCGATAAGAAGCCAGAGCCAGCAGTTCAAATGTTCAATGGAGAGAATCCACTAATCTCTTGGCTCCAGGTTAACCGCCCCACTTCGTTGGATCACAAGCGCACTCACCACACGCATGAAAGCATTATGTTCCAACCTGGAATGTATGAAATTAGACGCCAGCAAGAATCCACACCAGAAGGTTGGCGTCGAGTAGCAGACTAACAGTAGTGAAGCGGTCACTACAAAGCAAGCGGGTTGCCTGTTCCCCTGGCGACCCGCGGAAAGGAATTAGGAAGATGTCTCTATCGTGCCAATGCCACGATTATGATGGTGAGGGTTGGTCTTACTGGAAGCCAACAGAGGAATCAACACTACAAACGAAAAAGGCGCGTCGATGTTGTTCTTGCAATGACTTGATTAAACCGGGTTCTCCAGTTGTCCCATTTCCGAGATTTCGGAGGCCTAATTCAGACATCGAAGAAAGGATTCACGGCGACGAAGTTTATTTAGCAAATTGGTTTATGTGCGAGAAATGCGGCGACATGTATTGGTCATTAGATGAGTTGGGTTTTTGTATCACACTTGGCGAGGAAATGCGCGAATTAACACGGGAATACGCGGAAGTTTATGGCCCTGGAAAACGGAACTCAGCCAATGCCTAGAAGCACACCTGAGTGGATTTCAAAGCATGACGACACCAATGCACCTCCGCGTGTCAGACTTCGCGTCTACGAGGCCCACAACGGCATATGCTGGCTATCAAAGAGAAAGATTGAGGCCGGTGAGAAATGGGAACTGCACCACAAGGTAGCATTGATCGAAGGTGGTGAAAACAGAGAAAGCAATCTTGCCCCTGTTTTAGTCGCTCCACACAAGGCCGAAACCAAGCGCCAGATGGCAAAGAAAAAGAAGGTCAACCGCACCCGCAAGAAGCACCTTGGCATTGCCGCGCCAAAGCAGAAAATCCCTTCTCCTGGATTCCAGAAATCCAGCAAGAAATCACGGTTCACCAAAGCGCCTCTTGAGCCAAGGCAGTTATACGGAAAGGTATCATCATGAAGGCCACCCCAACCAGGCTTAGACTTTCACGAAAGAAGGGGTTCAACCTTCAGAAGCATTCCAAAGCTACAAATGGGCTGAATGCTGTGAACGTTGCACGGCCATCTAAATGGGGCAATCCTTTTAAAGCAGATGACTACGAAAGCGTTGAACAATGCTTGTGGGATTATAACATTCATTTGCATGATAGTGAACCTGACGCATCGGAATTGAAGGGCAAAAACTTGGCCTGCTGGTGCGGTCTTGATGCGCTTTGTCATGCGGACGTGCTTTTAAGATACGCCAATTTAGAGAATAATTTTAATATAGAGAGAGGATAGCAGTGTGACAAAAGTCAAGATGAAAACGGTATTGTTTTTCAGGGAAGGATTTTTCTACCCTATTGAAGTCAAGGAAAATGAAGATCTTGCAGTTCATGCAGAATTGAACCCGGGAACGTTGAAAATAATGGACGAATCCGGTCAGAAAATACTCTGGCAACCAGAGGCCAAAACCAATGACTAACAACAACCTGATCGAGCGATTGAGGGAAGCGGCAAGCAACGCTTTGAACCATGAGATTTTGCGTGAAGCCGCAGACGCCTTGGAAAATCAACAACAGCCAACAATATTTGAACAAGTTGAAAAACTCGCAAGTCAAAGACGGATTGTTGAAAACACATATCTTGTAAGCATTCGTCAAATAGACGAAGAAATTTTGGCTCTGTGGAAATCTAAAAAATAACCCACCAACTAGCATCAAGAAAAGGAAAGGCGATGTCCGCAGAAATAATGAAATTCCAACGCGATATCAGCGGCGGTGAAGTTCTTGTCTACAATGAAGATCGATCAACCTTTATTCCGTTGTCCGGCTCATTTGCAAAAACCGTTTACGAGGCCCTGAATTTGGAGCCGCTATCCAAATGCTTCGCCATCGCAGAAATTGACGGCGAAGGTCAGCTTTTAGTTGGAAACATATACCCCGACCAATCCTGGTAGACACCAAGAGCATGTGAATATGACAACAAAAAAAAGGAAAAGCGGTAACAACTTATGAATACACCTGTTGCACTTTCAAAAATAGGCTATCGTCGGCAAGAAGCCGCAAACTTTGTTGGCATGAAGCTGACGAAGTTTAACCAGCTTGTGAAGTGCAATAAACTCCCGCAACCGTTTAAAATTGACGGTTGCGTGGTTTGGGATGGTCGCGAACTATTGAAAGCATTTGACGAGTTGAAGGGGGGCGATGGTGGATGGAACCTATGACCGAAATCAATTTGCAATATGTGAATAAATACAAAGACCGGCATGGAAAGTGGCGGTATGCCTTTCGACGAGGTAAATTCAAAACCCCATTGCCTGCACCAGATCACCCAGAATTTTCAGCTAAATATGACGCGGCCTTATATGGTCGAAAATGGGAAAAGCCAAAAGAACACGGCTTTGGTACATTTGCGAGGATTCTAAATCAATATTATGCATCACCAAAATTCAGCAATCTGAAACCAAAATCAAAGCTGGAATATTCGCGCCGACTGGATGCGCTTTGCAAAGGCAATGAAAAAGCCATTCTAGCAGACCTCACACCTGAAATGGTGGAAATTATGCAGGCAAAGATGAAAGACACCCCTGCCCTTGCAAACGCCACTATGCGCTATTTCAGAACGTTTTTAAACTACGCTGTGAAGATCAAGGCAATCCCAACAAACCCTGCGTCTAATATCGATATGTACAAGACTGGTGATTGGCGAGCATGGACGCTGGAGGAATGTGATACATTCGAAGCGCATTGGGCTCCAGGGACCCTAGAGCGCCGCCTGTACACGTTTTTAAGGTATGCGGGTCAACGTGTGGGTGACACTGCCAAAATGACACGCCACGACCGCAAGCGCGGCTATATTAAAGTTGTACCGGAAAAGACTGAAACAGGCAATTCAGACAATGATAAGCTGGAGATATTTGAACACCCGGATATCACCGCAGAAATCAATTTATTACCCATTGACCAGATTGCATTTTTCATCGGTGAGCGTGGTAAAATATTATCATCGGAAAGAGCCGGGAAGATCCTTAAAGCCGCAGCCAGGACAGCAGGATTACCAGAGGCCTGCAAACCACATGGTTTGCGCAAGAGGTCAGCAACAGATTTTGCAGAAGCTGGATGCAGCGACCGATTAATTATGTCGATTACCGGCCATAAAACAAGTACAATGGTGACACATTATACGAAGGCGGCTAGTCAGAAAACGCGCTCCAAAGCAGCGGTAGTAAGGTTAGTCAGTCATGGGGCTAAGTCATTGAAAAATAATGGTGGCAAAAATGGTTAGGTTAGTCAACCGGATGCAATGTTTTCAAAGGTTTACGCCTTATTCCGTCTTACTTTTAATCAGTAGGTCGACGGTTCGAACCCGTCAGGGCTCACCAAATTTCTCAAATAGAATCAGACAGATAACCCGTTATTGGAATTCATATAACGAAAGGTTAGTCACCCCATATAGTTGGGTTAGTCACTTTCCCTGTTTGTTCTTTGTTCACGTTTCAAGATTCATGTTCTTGTCGCCCCCTCTCCCTCCCTAGCTTGTCTATGTGAAGCCAGTAATGAAGTGAGGAATAAGAAGATGAGCGATAAGAGTTGCCGCGAATGCCGACACCTTCAATACATCGAAGACGAAACGGATGGGTTCATTTTAGATGCCGGGTATTTATGCGAAGCAAGGGCGGGTGTTTCTAATCTCAATCAATTCCCGTTCCGCCACACAAAATGCCAAGAACATTCCCAAGACAGTAATAGGAATGAGGAATAGAAGATGGAAATCGACACAAGCAATGAATGCGTTGAGAAAATACTTAATGCACTGCCATTTGCCGATAACGACGCCGGGTTAGACGAGACAGCGGTATTAATACGAAAATTACATAGTGAAAATAATATTCTAAAAACCGCTGTACTTAATATATCCAATTTCATATTGCCGGAAGATTTAAGTAATGATGATTGCATGGGACTTGATCAAAGCGAAGCAATAGAGATGGCATATGAAAACGTCATTAATTTAGCGAAAATTGCAATAAAAAATCTCCACCCCCAGCCCAGTAATGGAGATAGACGATGAGTGAAAAAGCAGCAGCAATTGTTGGAATAATACTGGGGCTGGCAATTGGCTTCACTGTTTTGGGCTATATTCCAATGAAGTCGAATTACGATGAATGTGGGAAGATAACACTTTGCAACCCACCCACTGAATAACCCTAACCAAGAGGAATAGAGGTATGTTTTTTAAATTGAATGGTGACCAGCGATTAACTATGCGTTGCGCTTCTGAAAATTGCCGCCAACAGGTAACCCATAAAATGGAATCGGGTGTTGTTGGTTCTTACTATTGCGGCGCATGCGTCGAAAAAATTAAAGAAATATGGCCCGATGGTACAGAGTTCAGCGTTGGCGATGAATGGATGAACCCCCAATCCTAACCCCTATAGTATATACCAGGAGATGGAAGATGGCCATATCGGTTAGGAAATTGGAAAGTTATAAACGCGCCGAAGTCGTTGCCCAATCAGTTCGAAAATATGTTTCTGCTGGCCCTAGAGCGACACAAGATGACCTTGATAAAATGATGGATTCACTTTTGGACTGGTTGAGTGTATCGGGTAATTGCGGCTACCAAAAGCCGATACGGCGTGGCCGCAAGAAACATAATTGACTCCCCCTACCCTTTAGAACAAAATAGGAACCTGCACAAGCAAAGGTCGCATACCATGAATCAAGAAGTAGTAGAATGTCTAAAAAACTTAAATGAGACTTTGATTAAGCTGGGTGCTGACCCTATCGCTGGAATAAAGTTTACGCCGCATACTCTAAAAATGTTGGCATCCCAATTCGACGCTCATGACTTCATTGATCTAAACAGCAACTTTGATTCCAACAGTACTTATGCTGATATCCCATTGATCAAATAAAATTACGTCTGCCTCCTATGTACACCCATAAAGCAACAACGCCAGGAGATTGAAGATGATTTCAGCAATTTGTGCAGTTGGTAATTCCTGGCAGATTGGTCTTGAGGAGATGTTACCATGGCCGCACCACAAGGATGATTTGAAATGGTATCGAGATATCACCACCTGCAAGGTAATGGTTGCTGGCTGGGCAACCTATAAACCACTGAAACATGTTGAGTGGAATCTTTGCAGACAATTGATCACAGCCGACCAATATCGTGAACTTGAGACGCCTTTACCAGACAAATATATCCTCATAGGTGGAGCTAAAACATACCGCAGTTTTGCCAATCAAATCGACCAACTTTATCTCTCACGCATTGACTACGATGGCCCGGCAGATACCTTTTTCCCAGTTGATGCATTTACGCCAAAACAAATACAGAATGCAATATGGCGGGAATAATTCAGTTGTTGCGTTTTTTGCAACAACTGGCTCGGATAGGAAAACTTGTGTTGCGGAATCTAGGGAAAAGGCTTTGAGCGTGGTTAAAAACAGGCATATGAACGCTAACTGAGAATATACTCAACAACCACGCCAAAATACTCTGCGAATAGAAGGCCAAGCACGTAACAAACAGCAGGTCCGGCAATTGCAATCAGCCAAGCCGATCTACCAAATATTCTAATCATCGCCGGGAAGACAATGAGATATAGGCCAACAATTCCAAATGCAGTCCCTCCCCATGTCCACATCCAGGAGTAGCTTAAATATATCTTGGCCAATCCTGCATCACCCTCTGCAAGAAACGCCCTCCAAGGGTTCCAAAATCCTGTTCTGATCGCAACACCAATGCACATGATGAAAAACCCAACAATCATCCTGCTCGGATCTTGCCATCTTCCATCAATGATGTGCCGATAGACTTGGGGAATAAGGTATGTGCCGGCCACCAGATAGGTGAGCGCGAATACTGTGTTTGCACCTGCAATATTATGGTGCTTTGTAATTTCAAATAATTCAAACATTCCGATTGCCAGTTTTCAACCAATTATCAATTTCAATTAATGCCTGTTTGTCGTTGGATATTTTCTCAAATGCCTTATCCAATCTTTTTGATGCTTTAGAGTGTTGCTTGATGGTTTTTTTTGTTTCGGTACCGGTGAACACATTCCACAGTTTTGCTATCTTGCCCATTAATCACCTTTGCGCGAAATTCGTTCAGTGATTATTGTCTCCAGCTTGATAAATGCAGCTGTGTTTTTGTTGATGATATCGCGTAGTGCCGCCTCGTTTTTCGATTGCCGGTGCAGCAAGTATCCGGCCAGGAGCCAGCCGAAAGACAAGGCCCCATATTGGGCGAATAGTGCGAGGGGCAGGTCTTCCACTAGAATGATCCTTTTTTAAGCACCGGGAAGGCTTCTTTAAGATCAATGTCGTACATTTCTACCAGCGGAATAAGCGGCATTGTTTTTGATGTAATGGCACACTGGTTGAGAAATATATTGAACCCGGCAACCGGCACGCCTTCGATGATGGCAATCACAATCTGATGGTCACCTGCGGGTATAATCTCAAGGTGTGATCGCCTTTTACTGTTGGACTTGATCTTGTCTACAAAGTCCTGCAGTTTTTGCCCATGATTGTCGCATGCCCAGTTTGTTCCGGCCTCTACCGGTGTGCTGAATACTAAATAGGTGAAAAGAACAAGAACAGCCATCAAGGCGAGCAAAAAGCCCCCGCATCCGTTCCCTCTCCTGCCACCATCCGATGCAAACTTGTTCATCGTTCCAGTTCCTTCTTTGGCCCCCGGACATAAAGCCAGGGGATTTGATTTATTTGAGTGTCAGCTTGTGTTCTGCTTTCCAGCTACCGAATGCTGTTAGAGCGATACCGGCATATCGAACGCCCTCTTTTACCCACTCGACAAACCCAACGGATTGCGCTTGAAGTTCAGTCAACAATTCGGGAGTCGCATCTGTGACCGTTGGCGTGATAATATCGACAATTGGCTTGGCTGTCGGGAAGATCGTCCCAACCAATATTGTAGCCAGTCCCCAAAAACGTTTTGATTTGAAGAATGCTTTTGATTTGATAAAACCTTGTGGTTCCATTTGATTTAGTCCTTTTGTTTGTGGCAAAGAAAAACCCGCCTCAGTGGGCGGGTTGGTTGGTAATTCTATTTGATTTATTTTCGGGGGTGGTTCTGGCGTTTTGCCAAGCACCATTGCCAAGGCCAGCACCAATTCCCGGTTTTGTGGATTTAGATCGGGGAAGTACTGCTCCAGCGTGGTTCTGGCACCCTCCAAACCGCCCATATCGTCGATTACAGGCGGTTTTGGCTGTTCTGGGTGCGTAGGCACCGGAACGCTGATAACGTCTATATCCTCGCCAATTTTACGCCGCCATTTTTCAGCCGCTTGCCAGAGTTTTACGTCATATTGATTGGTCGCATAACTCTTGCCATTGTAGCCAGCAGCAAAGCCCTTCCAGTTGCCGGTCATCAGATCGTCAAGCAAACCTTCAGACTTGATGAATGCAACCATGCCTTCAACCTGGTTGGCTTCGGACTGGGCAAAGTTGGTTACCATTTCAAGCGCCGTATCAAATCCAACAGCATTGTGATTGAAGCCCATAATCTGCCCCATGCCCCATGATGAAGCGAGACAGGCAATTTCTTCACCAGCAATTGCAGCAGCTTGTTCAAGGTGTGGATATGAATTGGCATGATCCCAATTCAATGCCACCTTGTAACTGGGGCTGGCCAATCCTGCATTTACGAGCGCATCGCGCACTGGGCCTTTGGAATATTGATAGGCTTTATGCAGTTCATACCTGAACACCAGAGCGCCAGAGGAATGTGAGCCTTTTTGACGCGCTTCAACTTCCACAACTGCCCGAAGCAAATATTGGGGGATTTGATGCTTGGCAGACAATACAGCAAAATCCTTGTCAGATATCCGCTTGCCTTCGCCTTTGTAAAATCTGTCCTTGCTCACCGGCTCACCTTTGGTTAGCATTGCTATTGTTTCGACTATCTTGTCTTGTGTGAAATCCAGTCTGGCAGCCTCTGAATGACCTATGTTGTCATCCATGATGTCATCAAGTTCATACAGTTCATGAACGCCTTGGAAATCATGGAACTTTACCCGCTGAAATTGCGAGTGAAATTCTTGCAGTAGTTTGATATTGTTCTCAGCAGATGTGACCGGGCCGAGTGTCAAATCAATTATTCCTGCGTAATCAACTTCAATGCCGATTTTTCTCAAGCCAGCGCATATCTCAAGAACAGCCTCAGCGCCCATTGAATGACCAAATAGACACAATGGCCGGGATAGCTTGCCCAATGTATCAAGAGCAATAATATCCTTGAGGACTTGCCTCCATGATCGGTGACTATAATGTGTAGCACCAGGTATCCTGCCAGCAATCTCAAGAGTACCGCCCTGCCCTGATGATAGCAGCCCTGAAAAACCTACTGTATAGCCTGTCATTGTTTGCCCTTACACATCTACCGAAGCGACAGTTGCGCCGAGCATGATATCAGTCCATGAAACATTAACAAACGTCAAAGTGGAAGTGAGAGTTGCATAAGCTGTCCACACACTATCATCATGGCTATATTCTAACTCCATGTCAGGAGGCTGGCGTTCGGGATTGCTCGAAAGGACTGAATATCGAATACTGCCAATAATTTTATCCGACCCGAAATCAAGACGTAAAGCGGTGTCATCATTACCGTTTGCAGCCGTCAATCTGCCTGAACTGGAATCTAAAATATTGGTTTGATAGCTTCCGCCGAGCGTGCTGACGCTACCACCGGAATTTCTGAAACTAATGCCGCCTGAATAAGTCAGGCCGGATGCTAAGTTGGTGCCTGATTTGTCTGAACTTTCCCAGATACCATTGGATGCATTGCCCTGCAAATCCCAAAGGTTGCCAGCGGCAGTTCTGCGAATACGCCAATAGCGCGCAGCAATTATACTTTCTTGAGGAACCATGAAAGGGAAGAACATCAGATCACCGGCCAGTCATGTTGTTCCCATGCGTCTAAATCTGATACTGTGTCCAGGGCGTCAATTTCAGCCTTCAAAACCTTGACATGGTCGCGAATGGTTTTAATTGCCTTAAATCGTGTACTTTGGTCAGTTTCCTTATCATAAACAATTGCATTGATCTGATCGGCTGTATCATATTTTCCTGTAATGATTTCCGAGGCTTTTTGGCTTACTGCACGTTTCAAGCCCAGTCGAATGGTATTGAGGCCAAAAGGCTTCCATTTGGGGTCAATAATAATCTTGCCGTCCTCAAATGATTGAGAGGAATTAACTGCTCGCTTGTAGCTTTTTGAAGGCGACTCAACCTCCCATCGCTCAACAATTGTGAATTTATCACCAGCCGGACCAAGTTCATAGAACACACCAATGCGACCTTTTGGCTTTAACGGATCAACGGCCTTGATCGGCAATGTCGCAGAATGTGAAATCTCTTTCGAGTTCTTGTTCCTGATGCATGAATATCCAATATGTTTCATTGTTTAATCCTATTGGAGTGCTGTAATGTGAAGATGGCTGGAAGCGTCAATGACCGTGATATAAAGCAGGAATACGTGGGTATCCGTAGTTGTGAGACTGTCGCCGGTAACGATATCAAACCCGCTTGTGGTTACTGCCCCCGCTGAGCCGTTGTTGGTCATTTCAATTGTAACATTTCCCTCTAGCGTCATGGGCGCCAGAGTGAATGCACCGCCGTTGATAATTTCCTTGTAATTTCCACCTGCCGCCGCTGGTGTGTATGTGCCGCTTGATTTTGTTCCATCGCTGGAGCCTGTTGCGGCAAAACCAGCAGTCAGAGTGTCGTCAGTATCTGCTTTCAGAATGTCGGCGTCAGCGGGTTCAAATACGCCTGTCAAATCCCCCAGTTCAAGAGAGGTATTCACCCAAACAGCCGCCGTTGCGGTTGCGTCAACACACAAGTATGCTTCATCATTTGTTACGTCAGTCCATCTTGAACCGACAGAAAAAGCGCCATTGCCCGAAGTGTCGGCGCTGTCATCATTGACAGTTGGGGCAGCAGTAGCATTGTGCTTGTTGACATCGGGAATTGCATCAAGCTTTATCCCCATTGCCGAGCCTTTAAAACCGGCAACAGTCATCGCCCTTACGTCATCTGTCCCGGTATTAATTTCAGCGATGGTAAGTAGTTCAATAATACCCGCCACTGTTTTACTTGCAGCCATCCCCGCAGAACCATCAGCCGACATTTGCGCCCAATAGGTAGCAGTATTGCCGCCCACACCCGGCTCGTCGTCATTGCTTCCTGATGTGTGCCCCAAAATACAAGCAAATGCACCTTGTCCAGAATTATAAACCCAATCGAAAGCCGCATATTCAGTTGCATCGGCATGATTACCGCGAGAATTAAAACCAAGCGCAGCCAGAGCCGCCGCCGTTGTTGCAGCGGCAGCGGCAGCGGCAGCCGCGACAGTTTCAATCTGGCCTTTATTTGCCGCGTCATTATCGGCAACGCCATCCGCAACATTTACAATCTTGCGTGAATTGGCGTCATACTCACCTGTGGAATCATCAAGGTCAGTTGTTTTCAGACCAAGTGATCGCCCTACACTATCAGCAAGGCTTTGCAGTCCTCGCGCGATGCGGTCAAACTGGTCCTCAAACGCCTGCGCGCGAAACGTTTTGACATTATCAACTGAGACTTCATTGGTATGCGGCTCTTTCCTGATCATAACCAGGCGTTCACCAATTGCCGGGGCAGTTACCATCGTCACCGATACTGCGGCAGACTCCAATCCCGATAGTGCATAATGCGTTGTAATGGTTTGAAGCGTTTCCACGCCAGCACTTGAACGAAGCCAGACTTCCAGATCCCCAGAGTCTTCAACAAACTGGTTGAATGGGAATACAGTTGTTGACCCATCACCAGCCGTTTCAACTCTGTTTATGACGCTTGTAATTGTCATTTTGAACTTTCCATGAAAAAACCCGCCGTGAAGCGGGTTGGTGTATTCTTTGTTTTGTGGTTATCTGGTCGTTATGACCGATGTAACAGTATCTTTAACGCCCTATTCCCTTGCCTCACTTGAAACTTTTGTTGAAGAGCATGACGGCAACCTGACCCATGCAGAGGCAATCCAGTTTATCTTGAATGACTGGTATATTGCTCACGGGTATAAGGCATGGGTTGAAAAACCAGAGTTTGAGGGATGATATTTCACCATTTTACATATTCTGGTTGCTGTGTTTATATTCTCTCTGTTGATTGAAGGGGATGAATAATGTTCAGGTTACTCATTGTTTTTGTACTATTGCTTTCATACTCGGTTAAATCACACTCACAGGAACAACAATCGACGTATGATTGGAGTGGTATCTATCTTGGTGGAACTTTAGGTTATGGCCAAGGTAATATCGAGTGGTTGGACGCAAACGGAGTAGATATTCCATTTTTCGGTGCCCCTGGTGTTCAGGTTCACCATTGGCCTTCAGGCATCACATATGGTGGCGTTTTCGGCTACAATTGGCAAAAAGATAGTTTGGTATTTGGTATAGAAGCTAGCATTATTGGGAATGTAGACGACAAAGGTTCATATTTTAATGGTACAAGAAACCTTCCAAATTCAAGTGCCATCAGTTCTACTTTAATGTTCGGTGGCCGCGTAGGATATGCCAAAGATACCTCTCTTTATTATTTTCAGTCCGGTATAGCTTCCGCAGATATTGATTTGATGCATCTAATTCCATTGGGTGTTGCAGAATCGTCAGTCACACATAAAGGTTACTACTTAGGTGGTGGTATCGATTGGGCATTAAATTCGAATTGGGTGTTCGGTGTGGGATACAAACACATCAAATTTCAAAGTAAAGTCCATGGTGGATATCTTGGCGCCCAAACTACCGGTGTAAAAATCGACAATCTTCTACTTGATACAGTTTTAATGAGGTTGACTTACAAATTTTAGCCAACCCCATCTGCCCGAGTGGTCACTAATTGACACTGACGGTATTACACGCCAAGTTGTAAGCTTGTTGGATTGTAAATCTGGATTGTCGAATGAGAATATTCTTACTGGTTGGTAATATGATAGCGGTATTTGCTCTTTTTACTTGGATGTATGGTGATTGGAGCCTGATAAAACGTCAAGATTATCTCCCGCTAACCATACTCATTCCATTTATTATTCTTATGTGCCTTAACTTCGGATACATTCAAGCAACCCCAAGCAAGTTTGATTTTTTCAAATGGTTTAGGAGATTTGGCACGGCTTGGAATCAGGCCTCCAAAGACGAATAATCACTGCAAGCCAACACCTTCAGCAACTTTACCCTCCACTTCATCAAGCAATTGACGAACATAAAACAGATTTTGCAAAGGTGCTAATTTTCGCATTTTGTGCAAATCGCTTTCTTTCAATTCACCTCTTGAAGCTGAACCGGCAACATACATTGCGTCACCCAATGCATCGAAAGAAGGACCGAGCATTGCGCCCAAAGGATTTCTTGATCGATACCGGCCAACACCCCTTGTCATTGTGCCAATTGGTGAACCACCAAGAACCTTGTAAGCCATAGCGTCAGCATCCGCCAGCCAGCCCAACAATCCCGATCTGTCCAGAGCATTGCCAGCCAGTACAAGCGGATCAGCCGAAACCTCACGGCCAGCGGATTTTTCCTTTACAGCATAAGTCACAGCGCCGAGCGACATCATCATCATGATACCGCTGAATGTAGCCGCGTCACGTTGCTGAACACCAGAAAGAAGTGTTTTCTGAACGCTTGCCACGCCAAAACTCTTGAATTGACCGATAATCGCGCCCTGCTCTGTACTCATCCAAAGCGGTTTATCTTGACCAGGCGTTACAATCACTCTGTCAACATCACGCACCACAGCCGCCCGAAATGCATCCCTTGCAGCCGCTGCATTAGGTCCGGCCCAATCCAATGTATTGGCGATATAAACACCATCCTCAATCTTACCGTGAGCCTTGAACTGCTTGTGAATCTCCCGCGCCAAATTTTCATCAAGATTTGAGGATGCCAGCAATCTTGTATCATCGGGCGATATCTTGCCATTGGCTAAATCTTCCATGGCCTTGAGCATGCGCGTCATGACGATCACACCGGAAAACTGCTTTGCAGCCGCGTTCCATGGTGCCATCAATGAGACAATGCCGAATTTACTGGTCAAATTGCTTATAGATCGCTCAAACTTACTGTGCCGGCCATAATCGTCCATAATGTCAGCAATCGCCATCGCGCGACTATCCAACACCATATCCAATGCAGTGCCTGCAAGCTTTACTTCCTTTGCAGCCATTTTGAATGCACCGATATTCTTGATTATTGGAGCGAGGCCATCCTGGAATGATCTGCCCATACCATGAACAAACACCGGCTTTGCAATATCTGGCAGTGCTGAAAGAGTCATGCCACCCAACAGGCGTAAGTAATTAAGGTTTCTCAATACCCGCCCTGATCGAACTAATAGCCCATCAGGGTTTGACGGTAGAGCATAGGTGCCACGCAGCCGGTCGCGAATAGCCTCAATATCAGAAACTGCCTGTGCTTTCTCTTTCTCCAATTTAATTCTGGATTTTCCGTCCTTAGCAGTTTCTATGATGCGATTATAATCTTCCTGAACTTCTTTGAGTCGAGTCTCTAATTTGACATCACCAAATTTCCTTGTCAGTTCAACATCAGCAGACATTGTGCGGGTATATTGTCGCCCGATCAATTCAATGTCTGATTCAAGGAATTTTTCTATCTTCAGATCATGAATATTTAATACGCGTTCTCGTAGGGGTCCTCGATTACCTTGTACAATATCATAAGGAACGCGACCTTCGGGGTGCCCTAGAATGCGATCAATGACACTATCTACAACGTCAGTAATTTCTTCATCACTCAATCGAGAGAATTCAGCCATATCATCAGATATTTTTTCGCCCTTCAATTCCATTCGTTGTATAGCCGAATTAATTTTTACACGCTCACCTTGGAAATGGGCTTCCAGAATACTTTTGAACTCTCCCCGGTTGGCAATGATGTATTCCTTCCGATAGATTCTTGTCAGGTAACTATCAGCAGTTCTTATATCAATATCCTTATCAAAAATTCCAGCCTCAATTGCTTTTTGCTTCCCCGGTTCTAATATCTTACTTCGAAATGTTCGCGCAGCTTCCTGAACTTCGGCAATAGCATGTTTATCACCACGGCGCAGGGAATAGCCAACTTCTTCCTTGAATTGCGTGTAAGTGAGTTTACCACCTTTAGAAAATTCCGAGCGGATTGGCGCTGTCGCTTTTTTAATCCTACCCACATTCGTTCCAAAGTAATACCGTGAATAGGCATCGCTTAAATTTTCTATGGATTCAGCAAGTGGCCCCTGCCAGGTCTTCATGCTGCTTTCAACTGAACCACCAACGCTTGTCGGTACAAAATCGGCATTTTCAGCCATTTCCAAAGGGCTTTCAGCCAGATCGTTTGTGGTACGTCGAGCATGGACAGACTGTTTCAGTTGCCCACGTATCATTGGGTCCTGATAATTCAATCCATACAGTTTTTTGATTACATTCTCGTCTTTTAACCGGGCCTGTCTAGTATCGACTTGTGCAGCGCCTGCCGTGCTGTTTGAAACAAATTCACCATGTTCTTTCTCAGCAGCAACCATAACATCTTGAAAATCGGCAATATCATCAGACAGTTTGCCAAACTCAGCCTTGGACAATAGCTTTGAAGCGCCAGCACCGAGAATGCCACCGAGCAGAACCCCGCCAGTGATTGCATAAGCAGTTTCCTCACTGGTTCGTGTTTCTTGCGCTTGTTGTAAAATAGTCTCTTGTGCGGCAACACTAACCCCCGCAACCGTGCCGACTGATGCAGCAGATTTAACCGCTGCCTTGCCTGTTTTTACTGATTTGACAATTGCCCCGCCTGGCATCGCAATTGTTGGATCAATTACCCCCGCAGCCATTGAGAAAACAGTTCCGGTCCACCCGCCATCGGCTATAATCTGCGATCTGTTGTTTTCAGCATCTATCTTTGATTTAATGAAATCAGTCTCAGCCTTTGAGCGCGACCCGACAAAGCTATCAAGGTGCGATTGTTCATATTCGCTGTCCTGAATGTCAGCCATTACATCATAATTATCATCACCCTCAAACCGCATCAAATGATGTCTGGTTGCTTCATAAATACCGGCAACCGAATTTTCACGCATAAAAGCGGCACTGGCAACATCTCGCAATAAAGGCACTTCTGGTTCAGATATAACTGGAGCGTCAGTAAACGCCGAACCTTGAGGCAATTGTTCAATTTCAATTGGCATCGGCTAATTCTTTTGATTTGTTGAAATTACCGGTGCGCCATGCTTCCCGGTCGCTGGCAATTTTCCGCGCAGCCTTGCTCTGGTTTTTGAATTTTTCACGCGCTCTTTTTTGATATTCAGTTGGATCGAAACGAAGAACAACAAGATTGTTGTCTTTGTCTCGCAATGGCTCTAACAGACCTTGGCCCTTGCCACCGACTTTAATCATCACACGATATGCAGGATTGCGTTTGGCTTTAATATCAGCAGCCGTTTGCTCAGTCGCGACCAGTTCATGACCGATATACCTAAGATCACCACCCGCAAGCGGTTTGATCATCTTTTTGGCGTAATCCATCATCCAGTCATGCGACCCTTCAACTTTCACGTTGTAAATCTCTGGAGCATTTTTCATCAAACGACCGTTATTGACGGCGCTCGAAGTCCATGTTGATCGAATTACATCAAGAGTCTGCTTGTGGGATAATTCTGCGTTCCCTGTATGTGAAAATTTAGCCCGGTAGACGTTTTTATAATCCAACATCATTCTGGTTTGTTCTGAAATGTCTTTTGGGGCGTCAGGCTCTGTAAATGGTAATATTGAGGTATCAATATCGTTCAGCAATGCGCCGAGGTCGTAATCCTTCAAAACTTCATTCGCTGCTTTCTCGCGTGTATTGCGCAAGTTCGCATCCACAGCGTCAGCCGGAGCGCGGACAGCTTTTAGTATTTCGTCATTGGGGATAAGTCCTTGAAGTGCTTTATAATCATGCAGACGGTCAATTGTATCTTTCCCCAGATCACGAATAGCCATGGAAGGGTTCACAGAATAAATCTGGTCCAGAATATCAAAACCTTTTTCAGCGGTATCAATATCGCCCTGGTCGATCATTGTTCTAACAGTAGATTCAACCTTGCCGGGAATCATTTCTGTTTCAGATACAAGCGAAATTGTTTTTTCAATGCTCTGATCATCACCATCAACCAAGCCAGCAACAATACCGGAATCTTCGACAACTTCATTCAGGGTTTTCTTGTCGTCTTTATCCCATGGGTTCCAGATTGCGTCTTTCTCAGTTAATTTTGCATATCGCTTCTGTTTATCAATCCTGTCTTTGTTTGCAGTTTTAAACGCCTTCAAGTGGATTGCTTTGTCACCATTGTTCAGGACAGGATCATTTAAAATCTGACGCTCATTATCAACCTCACCGGTTTGAATGCCAAGTTTGAATTGATCGCTATAACTGTCATATTCAAGTTTCTGTTCTGCCTTATGCGCCCTCACCCTGGCATCTGCAGCGCGCCTCACTCTGGTCATTGCAGGGAATGACAAATCTGAGTTTGCACCGGTCATTTTACGACTTGCCCAATCAACAACCTCACCGGCTGTCATATCTTTCAGAAATGGGTTGGCTTTAATAACTTCGTTACCCAGAACGCTTTCAGCAGTTTCATTTGTATTGGCTTTCAGCAATGACTTGGCGCCACCCACCCCGGCGAAGTGCGCAAGATAAACAGTTGCATCATTTACCGGTAATCCAGATTTTGAAAGTTGGGTTGCATTCTTTTGGGCATACCAGACGATTGCCTGCTTGCTCAAATCAGGATCATTACGGAGTTTTTGAATATCACCCTTTGTTTCAGGGTGCTTCTCTTTCATGAAATCCTGCCATGTACCCTTTGTAAATTGCCCTAACCCGGTAGCAGTGGACAACTTATTTTTAGCATTTGGATCCCCAGAACTTTCATTCCCGATCAGTTTGGCAATATAATTCGGCGAAATTCCGTTTGATACGGCCTTTGCATAGTCAATATCACGCTCAACAACACCCAAATCACGCGATTCAACTGAAGCCATGCGCAATTCATTGGCAAGCTTCTGCTTTTCCAGTTTTGACAGGCTGGACGCATTGATTAATTCAACGCCCCTGGTCACGCCATCGTTATATTTGCTGTCATCGGAATAGATTTCACTGCGAATTTCTTCTGATCGCTGCCCAATTTGAAACCGGTCATAGTCTTTGCCTTGTTCGCTTTCTATTCGGGCAGCATTGATCGACCATCTTTCATTTGCGACCGAAGATTTTGAAGCATACTTTTCTTGCAATCGCCTTGGCAAATTTGTGATGAAGTCAGAATTTCGCTTATTGTAATCATCACCGAGAAAATTGTCATGGAAACCGGTGCCGTCACCTTCAATTTTGTTCTTTTCATCATCCATTGCCGATTGATGACTTAATTGCAGTTTTTGATATTCGTTTTCAGCCCGAAAATCTTCTTTCTGTTGCTGCTTTCTGATAAACAGGTCACCGGTCGCATCGATTGAACTGCCAACACCAGCAATTGCAGCGCCCAAGCCTCCATCAGTATTGATAACACGCGCACCGCGACCAATATCCAGGCTTCTATTGGATTGTTTTTTTGGAATAACCGCCATTAAAATGCGCCTACCAGTTTAGTCGCTTCTTCCACAGCCGCATCAAATACAGCATATTTCCCTGCTTTTTGAGTATTCTTTGCGCGGGTGCGCAGTTGATCGGATTCAAATGCAAGATTATCACGTTTGATCTTTGATCCTTCCCTGATCAGTTCAATATCCTTACCGGACTCAGTTGCGGAATCTTCGATATAGTCCAATGCAGTTCCATCAATCGCAATACCATTTTCAGCAAAAGAAGCAATTTGACGGCCAGCCAGCCGATCAGCATTATCACCTTCACGCTTGGCCTCAATACTGGCCCGAGTGCGCTCTAAACGTGATTGTTTTTCGTTTTCATTCGCCTGCAACCTGTCAGCCCGTGCTTTTGCTGCATATTGTTGTTGAATGCCCTGGGCTTTGAATAGAAATGACATGCACATATCAAGGCTCTCCATCGACGCCAGCAACCAACGCTCTGATTGTTGCCGGATATCCGCGATCAGTGTGAAACACAATTTGCCCATCACCGGACCACTTACCCTCAGTTTTTATTTTCTCAAACCCGGTAAACAGGGATTTTGCGCTACCAAATGTTTCAGTCATTTTTCGCTCGAACATTTCGAACTGCTTTGTTTTGGTGCCGACTTTCATTGAGCCGACTTCGTAAGCATCAAGGAAGATTTCACTGATTATCTTCTTGCGACCCATTGCAGTGCCGTCCTGATTGCCAGCCTCGGTCATACGCAAGGTTTTGCCATAGCTTTGGTACCTGAGGCCCACTGTTGCTTTGTCCGCGCTGACGCTGCCTGGAAGCGTTATTTGCCCCGAAGCAACAACTGCATCCCCAATGTCAACGCCATCAGCCAAAACACCTATTGTTTCGCCTTCCAGATGGTCCAAACCGGATATTGTTGTAAAGTCTGAACCGGTTGCCGTGACCGAACTGTCAAAGAATATCCCATCCTCAATGTTGCCTTCTTCAAACGGCTCAGCCATATATTCGACATATCGCTTGGTAACGCCGTTGATTGTGCGTTTAACGATCATCCAAAGTCTGTCACCGCTTTCGGTTGGTACCGTGCAATGACTTTCAACAATTGCTTCATCTGTTGAGGATCCACCAGAGATAAACATTTGAACCATACCAACAATGGATTGGTTTTTCTCAAAGGTAGTGCAGCCCAAACGACCATTACCAAGGCCAATCCAGATCAAATTATCCGGTATCGCCTGGTATGAAACAGAAGTAACCCCAGATCGGTATATGTGATCGGAAAGAACTGATAGTTCAGGTGCCTGATAGCCATTCAATTCGAATGAATAGGTAAATTCACGCAGTCTCTTTTTGTAATAATCGACGTAAATGGTTGTCTCGCCAACCGTAATTGGCTGAATATGGCTTGAGCCTTCTGTTGTTTGCTGTCTCTGCTCAACATTTCCCGCAGCAAATGGACTTGAAGATGATGCAGCGCCAACTGTTCGGACTGTTTGCGTAGTGCCAACTGCCAGATCATAGATATCTTTGATAAACTGAATTTTGTTGATCTTCCCGCCTGTCATGGTGATAGTTACACCATCGGAATCAACCAATGGTGAAGATATCCGATAACCATTGTAATTCGCAGATTCAGAAAACCAAACAGTTCTTGGGTAGGCCACTGAACCAGCCCAGGCCAATCGCTCATTGAAAAAGCCTACCGTCTGGGGATATCCATTGGTTGCATCCCATGCCGATAATTTCCATCGATAGATTGGATTGAGGTCAAGAAAGGCTTGGTCACCAATTGTTACATCAACGTTGGTCGTCGAGTTCACAGCATCAATCTTTGCCCAACGCCACATTCCATCTGTACCATACAGCCTGATTGTGCGATTAACATCAGAGGCGATGAAACCAGAGCCAGAATTAATGCCAGTCACAGCCGATGCCGTTAAAGTAATCCCTGTTTGGTCCGTTTGTTTCCAGTGCAAAATAAATGAAGCAATTTGAGCGTTGTTATTGTCAGAGGTTGCATGGACAAAAATGCGGTATCGGGAAAATGACTTTGTATTCGCAAAAGGGAAGTGCCTGGTTTCACCACGATCCCAACCGGTTTCATTTTCGATATAATCAAGTGTAACCCAGTCCGCCCCATCGTACCCCTGCAATGACCAGGTCATTGGGTGCCTGTCTGGGTAGACGCGGCTTGCTCTTAAAGTGTATCCGTCCACAACTTTTGATGCATTCAGAGTGATATCCAACCATGCCCCACCAATGCTGCCCAGATCAATAGCGGTATCTGGATCACTATCAAAGGCATGCCATGCACTTGCAGAACTGTTACTTGCCGCAACCGTGAAACCCGCTGGAAGCACGTTGCTGGTCATTATCGGGTGCACCGCGCCGGTACCATCGAGCGTTAGGCTGGTTCCGTCTGAAATTTCATCCAAATATGGACCATCTTCTGCTTCAAAATCCGCAACTGCCCAATTGGTTTCAGTTGTCCGTGTCAGAGTGCTTGGGAAATAATCACCATGGGCCAAATACAGCACATCAGCAGATTGCTCATAGTGAATGTCGAATAAATTGGCCTCCAGATACGAATGAGAAATCTCATAAGGCGAGCCAAGAGATTCAACCTGCCCGGTCAATGCATAGAAACGCGCATACAAATTGCCCAGTTCAACAACATAAGCCTGCGTTTCGTTAAATTCGAATGGCAGCAATCTGGTTTTCTTGGATGAATCCTTTACCTCAGACACAAACACAGTACCTGGACGCCGACGAATGCCACCTTGCCGCAAAACATAGAAGTTTGTGCAGGTTTCCAGACCCATCTTGTAGTGATCAATATCAACACGGCCATGTAGCCGGGGAGATAATTCACCACGCACAAATGTTGCTTTGATTGGGTAGACTGTCATTTAATAGCGAACCGAGATAACATCTTGATAGGAAGGGCGCTCAACATGGCTTTGCAACCCATCAAGACGCTTTGCAGTGCCTAATAGTGTATCTGCCTCCACTTCTGCCGTTTGCTTTGCTGAGTTCTTCCCAGTGAGCGCTAGAGCCACCTTAAAAGCCAACAATCCGGCAAATGCATTGATTGCTTCAGGTGACCAAGAGCCATAATCTTCATTGCGCCAGATATATCGCGCTTTCAATGGTGCCTTTTCATCTGTCAGGATATAACTGCCCTCAATTTCATGGGGGATTATATCACCTTCAAACTCACCAGATTTACGCAAAGGCAGGAACCTCACGCATTCTCCAGGAAGCAAATAGCGATAATTCCAACCATGTGCCGGCGCTGTGGCATCCGCACCAATTGAGACTCGCTTTGTGGCAAAGTTCCAAGGATGCACTGACAGAAATAAATCACGCCATTGGTCAAAATTCCGCTTGAAGCGCTTTGCAACCGGATCATCATCATCGATGGAGTCGATTGGTGCTTCTGTCAGCATATCCAGAGCCATATTGCAGATATCAACTGCCGCGATTGATGAAGTCATATCAGCGCTTCAAATCTCGCGAACGACCAGCAGATAACTCATAATCAACAGTGCCAGAGGTGTAAGCAGTACAGTTCAACCGCCATTTACGAGCGAATGCAGCCTCATTGTTGAGAGATTTAGCCGGGGCAGTCCAAGAATCCACCTCAACCCAATTCCCGGTTGCATCCTGTACTTCAAGCGCGACAGTCCCGACAAATGTACCGGATATGATTGCGTCGCAAACATCACCATTTGCACTTGAAGATTGGCCAATTGCCCCGAAGGTGCTGTTATAGCTATCCATGGGTTATTTCCCCTCATATTCAGCCAGTTTGGCTTCAAGTTCAGCATTGTGCTGCTTGACCGCGGCCAGTTCGTTAAACTCGACAGATTCAACCTCTGCCTGTTCAGCTTTTGCTTTAGCAGCCGCCGCCGCCTTCTTTGCCTCACCAGCAGCTTTGACCTGAGCCTTGGCAAGAGCCCTTTTCCCGAGCGCTTCAGCTTCCAGGCGGTTTTTAGTGCCAATCTTTGAAACCTCGTCAGTTAGTTTGATACGAGCCTCTTTTTTCACATCAACCTTGTTGGTCATGTGAGCAATTGCAGCAGGGCCATTCAATTGTCGTTGCAGGTGATTGCGACGAACAATATCTTTTTCTTTTTTGATTTCTGATTTGAGCGACATTTGATAATTCCTTTTTTGCATGAGAAAACCGGACAAGTTGCCCTGCCCGGTCTAAGTCTCAATTGGGCGGATTAAGCCGCGTTGGTTTCCAAAGACGCAATTTTAATGTTCTTGCGAGCATATTTGCGATCCCAGTTGGCAGCAGCCTTCAACTCTGTTTCAGTTGGTGAAACGCCTGCCACCGAACCCTCAAGCCAATCTGCCCCCATTGGGTGCAACAGGCACTGTTCACGAACAACAGTAGTGGTTTGACCGCCGCCGTTGCCAGTCAGAGGCTCGCGCTCGGATTCAATGACATAATCAGCATCGAGCGATGCCTTTGCCATTGCAAACGCCCCACGACCAAACAGATATGAAGTATATTTGTCTGAATTACTTCCCGCAGTTACCGGCATTTGGTCATCCACAATCACAAGACGACCCTTGTAATAAGGAATGTCTTTTTCCAGCTTTGAATCATGCACAAAATCAATATCGTCATTGTCATGCAACGACAGATACACAGATGAATGCATAGCAATAGCCACAACATCGCCCATACGATCACCAAGCGTATTACACGCACGGTCAAACGCTGATCGGGAGAACTTGTTTGCAGCCAGTGGCGAGGCAATGTCGGAATAAACCGAGAATGTCATATCACCGCTGTCATTCGCAGCATTGTCCGCAAACAAACCAATGCAGGAGGCAATCAGCATTGTCTGCTCAGCGCCCATCCAATAGTTTGCCAGCGACCTCAAAAGGTGAGCCTCTGGGTCTTTTCTGTTGCCGGTGGCCATAATGCCAGTCAGATCCATTGCGGACCAGGCTTCTACCCAATATTGCTTGCGCATACGCATTTTTTCAGCGCCAACCTTTTTAGGTGTAATGCTGGCCCCATCATTATCAGATGGAATCTGTGGCGCAGTGCGTGGGATATAATCCCAATAAGGTGAATTGATTGTATCACCCCCGGCGTTTAACTGTGAAACCACCTCGGGAGGCGGTGAAGTGTAAATGCCGGATTTGGCAAAAGCATTCAGTTCTGGAAATTGCTCGGCACGATAACCGAGATAAATTTCCGGCGTAATGATGTCTGTAATTTTAGCGACAGCCATTGTATTTTTCCTTTAAATCAAAGCCCATAATCAGCAGGGTTTTTCCCGGCTGCGGTAATAAGGCTTTTTGCTTTGGCTGGATCGGCTGCGATAATATCCTTGGACTTGGTCCAGTTTCGAGTATCATCTGCAAATGGGTTTGGCTCGTTGTTGTCACCAGTCACCAGGCCGTCTTCTGAAAAATGCAATTCACCCAGTTTGGCAAGCGGCATCAATAAAGCAGCGTTCAAGATGTTATTATCTTCATCTATCGCCCCGGCTTGTATCAATGCATCCTTGTAGCCATCAAAACCGTTTACGGCCTTCATGGTGTATTCCATCTGGGTTTTAAATTCCTGGCTGTCAGGTTCCCCCCACTCCTTTTTTAAGAGAGTGTTGGAAGTATCAACCATTTGCTGAACCTCCGCGAGTTCTGCCTCGTAAGCAGGAATCATAAACTCATTGACAATGTGACCATGAAATTTGTCTGCCATCTGCGGGGGAATCCCGCTGTCATGCATCCATGACTTCATGTTATCTGACATTTCAACATCGTAAGGCATGTTTTCCGGCATGCCCTCAGGCATAGCGAAATCATAACCGGATGCGTCTTCAGGCATGAAGTTTTTCACTGCTTTGTCAAAGAAAGAAGAAATATCTTCTGGTTTTGCATTTTTGGCTGGCAACTGTAAGCCACCAGTCATTTTTTCAGAGTTTCGCGCCATGGTAACAACGTCAGCAACTGACTTTGCACCCTTTGCTTCGATCCAGATCTGGTTGTCTCCTTCGAGGCCAGAAAATGGGTTCACAGCGGCGTCACCTGATCCATTGGGTGCGCCTCCGTTTTGATCGCCTGGGTTGCCTGATTGATCAGACCCGTTTTGATCGGTCATGTTTGTTTATCCTTGTTTGTTGCGGTTTGTCTGACTACAGCTTTGTAAAGCGCAGACAGATCGCCATTTTCGCCAAGTCCTAAACGGATAATGCGGCCCATAATAAGCCGCATTCCGTTGGCCTCGCGAATTTCTTCATTTGAGGCTTTGGCCCCATCTACAAAGAAATGCTTGGAGAACGTAGCCAAGTCAGCCAACACAATTTGTTGGTCTTCCTTACTTGCACCACGTCCGAAAAAGACACGTTCATACGATCCCATAAGGCGCTCTAATGCCTTTGGGCTGGTTCCCTCAGGGAACAAATCACTTAATGTTTTCATGCAGCAGCTTCGGCTATCGCCTGCATACCCTGCCCGGCAGCTTGGGCAGCATCACCACCCTGTTGCATTTGTTCAATCTCTTGCTGTTGAGCCATTTGTTCTTGTTTGACTTCACGATCAGCCAGTACCTGATCATCAGACTTGAAGATATCAGCCGGAGCACCACCAATGTCCTGAGTGTGATCCATGATCTTATCACCGTCCAAACGCTCAACGCCGCTGTTATCGCCAACTTCTGCAAGTCTGCCGGCCATTTCAATTGCCCGATCAATACCCTGCAATTCAGGCATACGCCGCATTTTATCCAATGGACCGGTAAAACCAACACCAATTGGCTGATCAGACATTGAATCGGGTGCTTCCAGCCTTGAACCGGCTTCAAACGCACCCTTGCGACCCAATACAGCTATTTCCCGATCAACCATATCTGCAAGACCAACTTGCAGAGACAAACCAGACGGGCCAAGCAAATCACCCTTCTCCTGGCTTCTGATCATGGCCTCTGTTGCGGTCATATTCGGATTTGAAATCAATATCTGCCAGAGGTTCACATATAGCGCCTCTTTTAGATTTTCCTGTTTGGTTTGGATAATCTCCCGCGCCATGCCTGGGTTTTGTTGCAGAATAATCGGTTTGATCAACAATTCACCACGCTCATTCAGCATACCGGGATTAGGAGCGCCGGGGCTGAGGTCAGGGCGATTGTGATCATCATCTGTTTGCGCTGTGGGAGGATTTACCCATTGTTGAGCAGCAGTATATTCTTCCTTGCTCATTAACTGGAGAGATTTAATCTCTGATATCGCCATCGATACCGGGCCTTCAGAATACGGCCCTTGGCTTTCTCTATCCCAATGCAACACGATATAAGGAAACTCAAAGTATCCATTCTCGCGAATAAGATGCCGTTCCTCTACCTCCACATAAAAGCTTGTGAAGTTTTTTCCTGATTTGTCTGTAAAATCACGCTTTGGTAACACACCATGAAGCAATTGAACTGTCCGATTTGACTTACCAGGATCACCAGCATCTGATCTAACCTTTGGTGAACATTTATTTCCCCACTTCTCAACACATTGTGAGGCAGTTCGAGTGAATACCCTGAAATTTGTATCAACAATGCCTTCAAAGTTTGCGCCGAGATTATTTTCTAAAATTGGCACATAACGATAAGACAAAGGAACGCTTGAACCCTGACCCATCAACTCTGACACGTACATAACACCGGTACCAAATGCACAACGAGACTTGATTGCAGCCTTGGAAGCCACCGCAAAGCCAGTCTTTGGATTGTAGCGCATCTTGAACAGGTAGTTACGCAGTTTTTCAAAAAATTCTTTTTCTTCCTGATTTGCGTCTGGGGCAAATGGATCCGACTTCTTCAAGTCATGCCAAATGGAAGATGACGGCATATTCAGTGATATCTCACCAGCGGTAAGGCGCTGAATAGCCATAACAGCCGTATGATCATACAACTCAGGTGAGGTATAAGCAGAATTTGGCTCACCAGCAATTGCACGAACAACGTCGGTCACCTCCCGATGTGCCATAGTCGGCAGGACGTATTTCGCAACATCGCGTATGTGATCCTTCCAGGGCGAGCAATCAGATTCCAACTCTGTCTTGCGCTTTAGAAGGTCGTCAACAATACCCATTATGAAGTTTGTCCTAATTTCAAAGCGGATTTGATACTCTTGCCGAATGAACTATCACCCAACAAAGAAGTGAAGATATTACGCTTGAAGCCGCGCGAACGCCGGGATTTGGCCTTTGTACGCCGGTTAATCTCACTGTTATCGTTTCGATCACCAACAACACCGGTTTCAGCCGCAGCTCGCGCCACTTCACGCGCATTTTGCCTAGCATCACTCGCCGCTTCTTTTCTGCCGGTGTATCCAGTGGTGTCATCCACTGTTTTCCTGATCTTACGAGCCGCTTTTTGAACGCACATTTTGCCACCTTTTCGGGTTTAAATTATCTAATGTTGGTTTAGTCAGAGCATACATAAAAAATCGCTCACCGTTTACACCCACTTGCTCAAGAGTGCCTTCACGAATAGCACCGCATGCTTCAAGCCACTGGTGAGCCTGTGCATGCGTTTCAATTGATCTGGCTTCAAAGCGACGAATGCCCTGAACAAGCGCGTCAGGGATCATCTGAGTGAAGATAAATCGGGTTATTTCAGGTATCGCTCTTGTTATCTTGTCCGTTCCGAACAGATTGACCGCTACAGTTGCCAAATTAAGCGGCGAGAATGATATTGCCGCGACCGGTTCACCTCGCAACCTGCAAATGGTAGAATTTAGTTCCATTGCCAAGTCGATCAGCATAGCAGCATCATCGATCTGGCAATAAATCTCGTCACTGTCTGACTGTCGTAAATTCTCAACTATGAACCTGATATCAACCAAATTAACCGGGTGAAATTCAATCATACACCGGCCAGCGGATTATAATCTTTGTGCCAATTCTTTTTTGGTCGGTTTCCTTGCATTCTTTGCCTAACAGGCTGCGCGAATGTCAAAGCAAGAGCATCAGCATAGTCCGGTGAAGGCATCCCCCGCTTTTTCATATCTTCCTTTTTTTCCAGAAACACACGGTTTTGATTATCATAGCGATATTCAGGTGATTGTAGTTCCATTTCCAAATGATCATGATCAGGGATTTCACCAACATCTCGAAGCCAATCGCGCATATTTGCCCACATTTCAGCCCGTTTGTTACCGTATCGCGTATCTCGCATGGCTCTACCACCAGCGTTCACATCAATAACCTTCACACCCAGCATTCTAAGGCGGTCTACAACGCCTCCTCCTACCCCGACTCCATCAACAAACAAGGCTTGCGGCGTGTGCCTGTCACACAATTCAGCGGTTTTTGCCGCAGTTTGCATTGTGTCCAGCTTTGACCAATCCCAAATTTTTCTAACTTTATGCCCATGACGGAGTATCAGGACCGTTTTATCATCACCAAACCGGGCCACATCTAAACCCATAATGCGGGGCTCTTCAGGCAGAGGACTTTGCCTGTCTCTTGCCGCCTTTATTACCTCGCGTGAGATAAATTGCATATCCGACACATCTTGATATTCACCAAGCCAAACATGCTCATATTTTGCATAATCACTGGTTTTGTCAGCTTCCATATCTTCCCGTAGTGACTCTGGAAAGAATGGATTGTCTAAATAGTTTGCCCTAACTACAATTGCCCCTTCTGGAGGTCTTTTGCGTAAGAACTTATCAATTGCGTCAGTTGGTGAACTAGGATTCCATGAGAACCATATTTCAGATTCTTCTTCTCGAATTGTAGGGGTAATCACATCAATAGAATGTTGTGAAACTGTCTGAGCCTCCTCTACCCACAGCCTATTGAAACCTTCCATAGATTTAACACTGTTGACTAGGTGCTTTTGAAGACCCCTGAACACAAGCAAACTTTCATTTGGACCTGATATCTCCCTATCAGTTATCCTGAATGCATCTTGCAGCCCAAATTTATATATCTTGTCTTCGAGCAGTTGTTTTACACTGTCATCTATCGAGTTTTGTATTTCACGAGCGCATATTGCACGTACATGATTATCAATGCATTCCTCAATTAGTTGCTCTGCAAAGAAATGAGACTTGCCAGAACCCCTGCCCCCAAACGCCCCTTTGTATCTTGACGGATATAATAACGGCTCGAAGACCTCAGGTACTTGTCTTGTTAGGACGGACAATTTCTCTCACAATCTTTTCAACTTTAATGCCGCCAGTATGTTCTTGAACGATCTTATCTGCCCAATCATCGCGGTATAAGTTCTTCATGGCAAAGATGGTGGCCGCTGTATTACCGCCTCCAGTATCCGCCTGTTTCATCAGTTTGTCTTCCCAAACCCGCTGACCTTTTGCCCTGCCGATTTTTATGGCGTTGAAGAACTCAATATATTCCTTTGCCCAATTGTAGCAAGTTTCACGACAAACACCGACAGTTCCACCCCATGTTGTGAGCGAATATCCAAGTGCCATGTGTTCTTTGACTTCATTGCAGTAAGCAGGTTTGTATTTGGTTTTACCGCCGCTATTGCCAATGGCGTTTTTATTCCCCTTTGGCGCTGCCATACTAATCCTGCATGGTTATGAGGTTGGTGTGGGAAATATCTCGTTTGATTATTGAGATAACTTCCTCAATATCAAGAATGTTGGATTTGGCATTTTTGCTGGCTTCGGAAAGTGCCTTATGAATAATGCGAAATGAACCATTCGACGCTTTGATAAGTCGTTTTCGGATTCGGTCTGACTTATTCACCCGCCATTCCCTTCAATGCAGCCTGTGGTGTTGGCTGGTTTGGCTTTGGAAGTTGGGCAAAATGGTTCAATTGGCCTGCATCCCGGTTCTGATAGTGTTGGGCCTACACGATAGATTGGATCGCCTTTATGTGGAAATGAATCATACCATGGCTTGTTACGCCAATATCGGTCTTGCCTTGGCAGGCTTGGAGGAACCGGCAATATTGGCGGCTCTTGCTTTACAGAGGCCAACTGTTCCTGTATCCGCGCCCATTGCTCTGGAGTCGGAGCGCTGTCGATTCCTTCATTGAAACCCTCAAGCCAGATTTTAAATTCTGATAGTGTCATTCTTCACGCTCCGATATATCCGCAACAATCCTGTCTGTAATGTAATAGGCTATGAATAGGCCGGTTAAAGTGCCAAGTAGAAATGACAGGGTGATTGCAAGTGCCATGTTTAGTGCTTTGCCCTGCTCTGGAAGTGAACTAGTTCTGAATGAGCCAATACACCCTCAAGCTTTAGGCTGGAAAATGCCGCGTTGAATGCTGCTAAATCTCTTACCTGGGTTTCAGCGTCTTCGAATGATGTGGCCTTTAGATAGATATTCAGATCCCTGTCATCCAAGCGATAGCTGGCTGTGTAGGTCTTGGTTTTATCTGGCATAGTAGCCTTATGGGTGTGGTTGAAAGCGATATTGCGATTCCAATATCGAAATAAATTGGGGCGCTCTACCATTTAAAGCTACACCAGCCTAAATTAAGCGGTGGTCGTGTATTGGTAGACAGACTGTTTCACAATAATGTCCTTGAAAACAACGAATGCGAACATCATTCGCCTGATTGTATGAAAAAATACTTGATTTTTGGCAAAATGGCAAGGGCTTATGCAACTTTCTTCCGAACATTACCAGAACATCGCGATTTTCGAGCGCTTTCCCTTAGTTTTCCGAAATTATCCTGTGAATAACTGTTGGCATTTGCCCAAACGCGAACCATTGCATCGCGATACCTGGTTCTCGCCGTCTCGTCGCTGGTGCCAATCTTGTCACCTATCTGCCTGAATGAGACTTCATGGCTTCTCCAGTGGATGAAACGAGTGTCATGTGGCTGAATACCCCTGAGCCACGATAACGCCGTCAGGCAGTCTCCTACGTCGAATGGACTGGGTTTAAATCGCTGCCGCACTTCATCGCTGTTGTAGGCATCCATAAAGTCTTGTGGGAACTCCGGCCACGCCGTGCGATAGGTCATGAACCGAGCTTCTGGATCAGGCAACACCCGAATTGTTTTGAGCGCTCGTATAATGCGCTTTTCAATGTCCAGAATGTTAATTTCTTCAATGTGCGCCGCCATTAGTAATCCCCTCTATGCCGTTTTCAATCGGGCTTTATACTGTCGGTTCTGCGCCCGTATTCGTTCTTGCGCCGCCTGTTAAACCAGATAAGTTTTTATGGCCACTTGATTTGAGCGCTCAATCTTACGAGCAATAGAGTCTCGAACTGCATAACCCCAATGCTTGCGTTTCATGTCATTTTCCAGAATGGATTCAGCGCATTTTTCTGATACTGATTTCTGGAGTTTGTCTGTTGATCTCGTTTCCGCCATTCTATTCACCGCCTTTCTGTTGATGTGAGGTCCTGGAGTTGGTTTATGCCGCGCGCTGGAATACATCTTCGACCATTTCAATTCTTTGCCCAATCCATCGCATTACATTAACAGCCATCGAATTTCCCAATGCCTTATATCTTGGTCCATCTGGGCAGTTATCAGACTCCTTATTGCGCCAAGGTATTTGCGTGTATGAGTCTGCAAACCCCTGCAACCTTTCACATTCAACAGGCATTAAGCGGCGTACAGACCAATTATTACCGAAAACAACAGGAGAATTAGAAGCCGCGGGAAGCGTGTGTGATATCTCATTTTTTGGAATTGACCTGTTTGTCTTGCTGGTTATTTGGTTGGGATCAAAAACAGATATAAAATTATTTTTTTGATTGCCGCCTGTTGGACCGCCAGACATCAAGGGTTGTGACACATTGGTTTCTCGTGCTTTGTAATCTTTCCCAGAGTTCATAGGCATGATTGAATACGCAATAGCCTGCGCTTGTGGGCTGGATGCTCCCAATGGGCCGGTGCGATCAAATGTTACTTCTGGATCTTCACGAGAATTGAATGCAATCAGGTCAGTTGCACCTTTATAATCCCTGGATTTTATTGTGCTGGCTTTTTTGCCATCACCATATTGCCCCATGGCCTCCATATTGAATGGTATTAAATGCCCATTGTCCGCGTCTTGAGCTCCGACACTGCGACAAGTGCGCGCTCCAAGTGTTCCGGCAATTTCTTCCCTCGTTTTTCTGCTCGGCGCAGGATGCCCCTGCATGCCTTCGCGCTCAAATAAAACCGCTGCGGCACGTCTCCAGTCTCCAAGATATCCAACAACGAAGACACGCCTTCGTCTTTGTGGCACGGCTCGTCCAAAACCGTCCACTCTGACATACTGAGCGTCAAGCACTCTCCAGGCCGCATGATACCCGCATTCTTCCAACCCTTGGATAAAGGCTGCAAAGTCCCGTCCATTATTGGAAGACAAGACGCCGGGAACGTTTTCCCAAACCAGCCAACGTGGCTGATAGCGTCTAGCGATTGCAAGATAGGTGAGCATGAGGTTTCCGCGCGGATCATCAAGTCCTTTGCGAAGTCCTGCGATCGAGAAAGATTGGCAGGGCGTTCCTCCGACAAGAATGTCAATTGCATGATCTGGCCACCTTTCATATTTGGTCATATCGCCATAATTCGGAATACCGTTGCCAATTGGATCCCCTGGCATATTTGAATGATAATGATGCGCTAAAACAGCAGATGGAAACTTTTCTATTTCTGAAAAAAATGCTGGCTTCCAACCAAGGGGGTGCCATGCAACTGTTGCTGCTTCAATGCCGGAACATACTGAGCCGTAAATCATGGTCATGCTGCCCTTTCCGCTATGCCGTTGGAAGGACGAACAATGACCTCACAGCTTGCCTGGGACGCCTTGAAGCGCTCTACTGTAATAATCATCAAGCAGCTCCTTCCCGCTTTTGTTTGGCTCTCAATCTGGTGTGACGATCGACAATTTTTTTACATGACCTACAAACTCTAGCGATCCCATTTTTCGCGTAACTATTCTTGTAGAATTGATCAAACGGGAATATTCCGCCACAATGCGAACAGGCTTGGGCGTCCCAATCATGCTCCTGCGCAATTTTGATAAATATCTCAGGGTTTTCTTTTTTGATTTCCCAATCAACCAACCCGAGCGAAAACCATCGATCATCAACTCCGATTGCGCCCTTAATAGCATCGCAAAGCGTATCAACAACATTTACGCAGTCTGATGTATGATCTGGCTTTTGCACGAAGAAACTTACCCAGATTTTGTTCTGATTTACTTTTCTCCCTTTGACTGCTCTTTTAACCAGAAGTCCTACGACTTCCTCATATTTCTTAACATCACCATCTAAAACAAAACGACCAGCATATGGGTGCCATCTTCTATTTTTTGAAGCAGACCGACTATACGGCACTCTCACTGTTATTTCCCATATAGGGGATGGTTCGTTAAATCTGCCTATAATTCCTGCATTGCCCTCACTGGATTTTGTAAAAATTTCTTTGAGTGCATCATTTTTTGTCTCTCTTCGGGCAGATACCATTTGATTCTGCAAATTGCTTTTCTTTACAGATTGGCAGGTTGTGCAATACTTTTGCCTTGGCCACCTGGTCGAAAACCCGTCACCACACTCAACACATTTTTTTTGTTTTTCTTCCAGCCACAACCCGCCGCTTCTGTCGGTTACTTCAGCTAAACCAGAAACAGGATCACCGAACCTCCTCCATCGCGCGTAATGCTTTGAACACCATCCGCGTGCTGCCACTTTGGAAGCGCATCCGTCTATTGAACAAATTTTCTCTTTCATCACTCCCCGCCCTTCTGCATCGCTGCTATTGGGTCTTTGTCCTTTGGGGGTGTTGGGAGTGGCATGTAATGGGTGGGCTGGTATTCTCTTGAAAAGTTAGACGCTGCCCGACCTGCGAAATTCCAAACATCATCCTTATCGTAATAAATAACCGGAACAACCCTACACCAACTATCGGCTAAACCTTCAAGCGGAAAGTATGCCAGAACTGGCTTCCCTGTTTTTGCATCGTCATCTATCGGTTGCCATTGTTGAGCCTCCAAGGCCACAGCAGCTTCATAAGGCAGATGGTTGACGGATTTACTACAATCCTTTGTAAGTGGCATTGCATCTGTACTCCACCACCGGGTAGGTTTTCTCAATTGCTTGATCAGTTCTTTTTTATCCATCTGCTTCACCCTTCATCGAATTGATTATTGCTTTCCCGCCTGGGTTAAACTTCTCATGGGTTTCCTGCATGAAGGTCTTGCCCGGTCTGGCGTTGTCTTCTGCCTTGCGTTGTTCTCGCAAAGCTTTGTTTGATTTCTTGAACCGTGAAAGCGCCCTGTCGTGTCTGTCTTGAAGGATTGGTGAAAGTCTACCCATTTTAAAAATACTCCTCAGAATTACCCTCTTGAACATCGAGTGTTGGGGATCCTTTATGCTTTGAAAACCCAATGACTTCTGGCCTGCATTTGGATGCCTTTTCATGGCTGCTTTGACACTTTGGACACTCGCCAAATTTTCCTTTGTAATGTTCAGAACAAGCCCCGCATGTTCTCCATTCAATTTTGCTACCCATTTTTTCTTGCCTCTGCTTTTGAAGGCTCGAACTGGCTGCCGGTCTTGATGCTTTTCATGTCTTCCAAAGCTTTCAAACGCTCGGAACTGGATCGGGTTTTGTCGGTCAGGATTCGACCAGCCTTTTTCACTTTCGGATTATCCAGGAACTTATGATCACGACCGTTGTTAAATTCTGCGTCTTCCCGATCAGTTTTGATTTTGTTCAGCTTGCTTGCCGCCATGAACTTGCCAAAGGTGCTATCTGGGTTAACATACTCACCAGCCAGTTTCCGGCACTCTGTAGCCAGTTGCGCGGAGTTGGGGCAGAATGATTGGTTGTGGTTTTCTACCTTGCCCTGAACAAATCTGAGAACAGCCTGTTCAACAACCTTGTCGTCAAATTCCGAAACTCCGATCAGATATCCCTGAATTTTGACTTCGTCAGTCTCGACTGTGTTCGTTGACAGCAAAAGCTTGATTGATTTCACTTTCGACATTTCAATTTCCCTCGATTAATTCCGCTTTGGCCGCAGCTTCCATTTGTTCGTACTTCCCCCAAACAGCCGCCTCACGTTCTGACCTACTGTTTGGTTTGGTATTGCTTTTTGCTGATGAATTGTTTGCCCACTGGGCATTGAACCCCTGCCAGCCGTTCATGATCATTTGATCAGCCGCCGCACATGGATCACTGGTTTTTGCAAACTCATTTGCAAGTAATTTTGCAGCCCGTTCGGTCAAGGGCTTTCGAATAGATTTACGATGATCAAAAACCGCTTGGGCGTGTTCTTCACCGACAACACCAGCCAAGATTTCAATTTCTTTTTTTGCTTTAGTTTTTTTATTACGGTTACTAGAACTTACGGTTACATTCCTTATACCCACGACAGCAGTGTCCTCCACCCCCACGACACCTGTGTCCTCCACCGGATCAGTAAAGGACAGGCTGGCGTTCACTGAAATGTAGTAAGAATTGGATGTCCTACCGTTTTCATTGTAAGTTGGAATAATCTGAATCCAGCCATGATCAGCAAGCCATTTCACCTTCCTGGTAACAGTTCTAATCGAGCAATCAGCGATGGCCGCGACCGATGAATGAGATGGGAAACATTTGCCTGTTTCGCTGTTGTGGGAATCACATAGAGCAATCAAAACCAGCTTCGCAATAGAGTCGTTGACGGTCTGTTCAAATGCCCATGAAAGTGCTTTAACGCTCATACAGCCACCTTCAATCCAGACCGCTTGATCTGCCTCATGGAGTTGTAAATGGTGGATTCTTCCAGATCCAAAGCAACTGCAATCTGGTGCGTATTGTAGCCATGTGACCAAAGAAAATTGGCATTGATGATCTGTTGTTCGGTCATCATCCTGCCCCCGCGTATGGAACCAATACGGTGGGCTTAGAGGCCTTCAAGCGATTGCGTTCATTCGCAATATAAGAGGTGGCAGTTCTGCGACACACGCCAAGTTTTTCGGCTATGGTTCCAACATCATCACCACATACATAAAGTTCATATGCTCTTTGTGAGGCGGTTTTCCGTTCGTCTGGGTTTTTATGCCAGTAGTCACTTTGTCGGTGTGATCCGGCATAAGCGATTTTGCTGAATTTTCGTTCAGCTTTTTTCTGTCTGGCTTCTTTCTTGCGCCTCTGGACTTTGGCAACACGCAACCACCTCAATGTATCTTCAAGAGATATTCCAAGGGCTTCCGATATGGCAATCGGAACTAACCCTTCTTGCTGCTTTGCGTCTACCTTTTGGTGCATTAGCATTGGTTACTCCTTACTGGTCTTTATTGTTCGGGTTCACCCACGGCGCTATCCAGTACGCCAAGCCGAGAAAACGAATGCTCAAGCGAATTAATCGTTGGGCTATAAAAGTCTTCGTCTGTCTCGCGTAGGTAGGTGATCGTCGATAATAATCTCTCATGTTGTTCATTGGCTTGCCTTTTGGCTCTGAGTTCACGCAATGCCGCTTTTGCGATAATATGTTCATGGGCTTCGACTGTTCGCGCTTCGCCGTATAGAAATGTTTTCGCTCTTGAGAATGTAAAACCTGTCCGTTTGGCTACAGCTTTAACGCGATCTTCCCAACCAGTAGAATTTGCCGCTAAATCAGCTATTTCCTCTGAATACTTATTGATTTCGTTTAAGGTCACTTCACGCGAATACATTTTTTCTGAACCTCTGGAATATTTTTCTGACACCTTGGAATGCTCCTTTGTTATCTTTGAAACCATCTACGGTATTCAGAGACTGAACAAAGGAATAAATTGAATGGAAGGACGCAAACCCACGAGGAAGAAACCGGAAAGGATTTACCGCCAGGAGTTTCGCAACGCCGGTGAAATTGCATTGGACGTATTGAAAGCCCACGCGGCTAAAGGGAGGAGAATTAAGCCGCGTGGGTAATGGCACTGGATGGACCCCAAAAAACCCAGTGCCGAAAGATTCCACCTCCCGCCGCAGAGGTGGCCCCCAGAGCGCAGTCAAGCATGTACCTCGTATGCTGGCTGCGCTCATACCTATTGCCCCGCTGTTTGCGAGGCTTTGGAGCGGAGGGTCCTCAGCAGTGTATTTGACACTGTGGAATTGCGCATTTGAACAAGAACACTGAGGTCAACACCCGGAATATTTTGCTGCTTGGCACCAACTACGATTTTCTGGAAATAACGAGCACTCACTAAATTTCTTGACCGCATCTGTGCTGCAGTAGCCACAGAAACACCAATACAATCAGCGAAGTCTGCAAGTGTTGGCCAACTCCAAATCAAAGACCTGAAATCTTCTGTTGGATTTTCAGGATTCATTCTGGCAATTCGCCTTTTTACTGGCTCAGGCAGAAAGGTCTTGTCCGAAATATACTGGTGCAAACGATCTGAAACCTGAAACCATTCACGACGAATTACATCATTTTGGAATATAGATTGGATTTGCTTTTCTTCTTTTCGCGACCCCGCGATAACCCCCAACAATTCACAATCATAAAGACTGTCGGAAGATATCTTAGTCAGCCTTCTGGCAGGGTTTTCCGAATATCCAATTTTGATGGCAACAGGTTTTTTGTCCCTGTCTCGACATTCAATGAAATAAACATAACCAGTCGTCATTTTTGCCCCCCATCCAATTGGGGTTCAGAATGCTTATCAATGAATGCGAGGATTTTGTCGGCGGTCCTAAAAGTAATAGAGCCGCCGCTTGTCAATCGTTCGTATAATTTTGTGTCATTCACTGATTTGTTGCCGAAAGTCGTCAACGCCATTCCAGACGATTTGCAAAAACTCTCAATCGATTTTGTGATTTGTTCTTGTGTCATACCATTTCAAATAATGGGCAATAACACACTTGTCAAGAGAATAATGGGCAATAACACAATCGATTTTGTATCTAATTGTTGATATTGGGTTAGTATGAGCGAACCAGCATGGAAAACCGCGATACGAGAAGCCCTCGTAGAAAAGCAAACAAATATGAAGCAGGCCTCTTTAAAGGCAGGCTTAGGGGAAACATTCGTCAGAGACATGCTTGCGCGTGAGCGCACCCCAACCTTGGAAAAATTTACCAAAATATGCGAAGTGCTGGATATTAACCCTTCGGTAATGTTTGGGGTTCACGCTATGAACGAAGGGACAAGAACTCTACAGGTAAAAGGTCACGTCCAGGCGGGGGCTTGGGAAGAGTCGGCAATATGGCCGGAGGAAGCTTGGTTTGATATTTCTATCCCTGACACTATGAAAGGCATTACACTACATGCCGCCCAATCTCGCGGCACATCAATGAATAAAAGCTTTCCTGAAGGAACGATCTTTATTTATGATGATGTGTGGGAGACTGGCGAAGCGCCTACTCCTGGCAATCTGTACATTGTTGAGCGCATCAGATCGGATGGTCTTTATGAGACAACCGTAAAGCGATTGTTCCAAGACAGTGAGGGCCGCAACCTGCTTATGCCGGAGTCGAATGATCCTAACCATCAACTGCCAATTCAAATCAATGGCGATGATGGCGACGAGATAAGCATAAAAGGTCGAGTGCGCTATTTTGTTGGGGTTGTAGAGAAAGTCTAACTCAAATAAATCAAGCCAGACAGTCAACGCCCCGCCATTGTGCGGGGTATTTTTTTGCCTGATTCCATTCTGCCTACACATGCCTGCAAAAAATAAATGTGTTAATGCCCATTATTTAGTTGACTAATGTGTTAATGCCCATTACGTTACTCCTACCAAACAGGAGAACAGCAATGCAAACCACAATCCAAAATGATGAATTCATTACCAGCGTAAACGGCGCTGAGGTCTTGATTTACACAACAATGAAGATCGAGGTCGAATACGACTATCGCAGTGACTTTGTGGAAGTTGAGCGCGTTCATATCCTTGGTGATGATGGCAAGTGGTCACGTATTGACGATTGCCCGGATTGTAAAATCCTTTGTGATGCAGCTGAAGCATGGGCCAAGAGCCGCAATGTTCATTTGTGTGAGCAAGCGATTGAAGGCGAATTGGTGTCTTGCATGGATCCTAACGCTGAACACCGCCTTACCAAATCACAACTCGTAAAGCAGGAGGCAGCATAACATGACTATTGCACTCACATACGACGAAGTAAAAGCACTTTCACCCTGCGAAGATGATTTCAAAAAAGTTGTTCGCAAATTAGGCGGCAAAAAAAAATGGAACGGCAACAAGATAGGTGCCGCCAGTGCGAAAGATGCTGGAATTACATTCGATAATTTAGTTTGGGTGGCGTCCGCACTGGCGAGAAATAATGAAGATATTGAAAGACGGTTACGGTTATGGATGGCTGACTGTGCTGCGCGAGTTATTCATATATACGAAAAGACCGGCGATTCTGATGCGCCAAGAAAAACAATAATAGCAGCACGGCAATACGCTCGTGGCGAGATTTCGGCTGCTGCTAGGGATGCTGCTTGGGCTGCTGCTAGGGATGCTGCTTCGGCTGCTGCTAGGGATGCTGCTTGGGCTGCTGCTTCGGCTGCTGCTTCGGCTGCTGCTTGGGCTGCTGCTAGGGATGCTGCTAGGGCTGCTGCTTGGGCTGCTGCTAGGGCTGCTGCTAGGGATGCTGCTTGGGATGCTGCTTCGGCTGCTGCTAGGGATGCTGCTAGGGATGCTGCTAGGGATGCTGCTAGGGATGCTGCTTCGGCTGCTGCTTCGGCTGCTGCTTCGGCTGCTGCTTGGGCTGCTGCTAGGGATGCTGCTAGGGATGCTGCTTGGGCTGCTGCTAGGGATGCTGCTTGGGATGCTGCTTCGGCTGCTGCTAGGGATGCTGCTTGGGATGCTGCTTGGGCTGCTGCTAGGGATGCTGCTTGGGATGCTGCTTCGGCTGCTGCTAGGGATGCTGCTAGGGATGATGAAGAAGACTGGCAATTCAATCGTCTGATTCAATGGTTGTCAGAAAAAGAACCCGAAGACTGGCCTCTGCCAGTAAAGCAGGAGGCAGCATAATGTCACATTCACCAGACCCAATGAACCCGCCACAAGAGCAGATGGACACTATCAAGCACACTCCACTACCTTTCAAGCTAACTCAAGTCCATACGCCAGACAGTGATTTTGGAAACCCCTACTTTGAAATTAAGGGTGGCATAGGAAGCTATCATAGGGTTCTTTCGGAACACGCTCCCGACACTGGGGGATGCGGGTTTAACTTATCAGGAATCCTAAGCAAGCACGATGCAAAATTCATCGTTGAGGCTTGTAATTCACATTACAAATATCGTGACAAAATTCGCGCTTTAACGTCTGCCTTAGAAAGAGCAACCGCTGCCCTCACCCGTGCAAAGGCTAAATCATGAACCGGATCACCGAAAACCTAAGCCAGGGCATTTTCAAAGACCTTATGTCCTTGGCTTCACTATCACTATTCATCGGCGCAATTCTGCTTTTTGCAGACATGTTACAGGGAGTTTGAACCATGAACGCACCACACACGCATACCTATTGGGAAAACGCAATCAAAGGCAATTTTGGCCCTGTACATGATGGCGATCCCCAATGTGGATACTATCGCAAGCGTAACAAATACGGTCCTGATTATCCAGTAGCAATCTGGGAAAAAGATGGCGAAATCATCGCGCTTAAAGGCTTCAAGGAAAATTCAAATCAGGTCGATGCATCAGACGAATGGACATACATCTGTGAAAGTCCAATCACCTATGAGGCATATCTTGACGCTTTCAATTCAGGCGAATGGCCGGATGATATTGCGACTGTTGGACATAATCTCCCAGAAGACCCGCACGATGCCCTTGCGATGGAATTGGAAGGCGACAAGGAACTGGCAGAGCAGTTTTTAAACACGCCAGTTGATACACAGGAGGCAGCAGATAAAGCCGCGTCCTGGTCGAAAAAACTTTCTGAAATTGCCAAGAAAGCCGACAACTTCCGCAAGGTCGAAAAGCAACCTTCAATTGATGAAGGCAAAGCAGTTGACGTGAAGTGGAGCCCTATTCGCGACGATGCCAAAGACCTTTCAACACGTCTCAAACGTCACTTGGATGACTGGTTACGTAAGCAGGCAGAGATTGAACGCGAACGCCAGCGTAAGGCACAGGCAGACGCCGATGCCAAGCGCATAGAAGCTGAAAAAGCCGCTGCCGAAGCCAAAACAGAAGAAGACGCAGAGCGCGCCAAAGAACTAGCCGAAGAACAAAAAGCCATAGAGCGCGAGGCAAAAGAGCGCAATGCCCAAGCTGGCCGCACCGGCAGCAAGGTTTCACTTGTCACCGTTAAGTGGGGAGAAATCACCGACTATGACAAATTGCTGGAAGCCTTGAAGGATCGGGAAGAAATCAAAACGGTTGTCCAGTCATTGGCGAACCGGGCGGCAAAGGGTGATCACGAATTACCCGGCATGGAAATCAAATCAGAGAAAAGAGCGAGATAATCATGGGCGAAGTAGCAACAATTCCACAAGAAAAGCAGTCATTGATAACCACAATGGCAACCAAGGCAGGAATGGACCCAAAAGCTTTCGAGCAAACTGTCCGCACCACTGTAATGCCAGCAAAGCACACCAATGAACAGTTTGGCGCGTTGATGCTGGTTGCCAATGAATACGGACTGAACCCAATCGTCAAGGAAATCTATGCGTTCCCGGCAAGAGGTGGCGGCATAGTGCCGATAGTCAGCATAGACGGCTGGGTTAACCTCGTTAATTCACACCCAAAGGCAGATGGCTTTACATTCGAATGGGAGCATGACAGCGACAAAAAGTTGGTTTCATGCACATGCAAAATGCATCGCAAAGATCGTAATTATCCTGTTGAGGTCACTGAGTACCTAACAGAATGCAAGCGAAGCACTGATCCTTGGAAAATGGAACACCGAATGTTGCGTCATAAGGCGATGATCCAGGCTGCAAGATATGCTTTTGGGTTCTCTGGCATTTACGATGAAGACGAAGGTGCAAAAATTGCCGAAATGAAAGACGTTTCAGCGACAGATCAGGAGTTGACGCCTCCCCCGCCACCATCCGTTATTCAGCATGAAGAAGAAAGCCAACCAATAAATAACAAAATAATTCAATCACCAGACGATATTCTTGAAGACGCTGAAACATGGTTCAACAATTCAAAAACTGGTGAGGATGTTGAAAAGGCATGGGAAGAATTTCAACACCATTTGGATGGTTTCGAACCTGCCGACAAAGATCTATTCAACGCTCTATATGATACTGCTTTGCAACGTGTCGAGCCGAATACATTGGTGGCTGGATAATGGCGTTTCCAAGAATCCATATGCGCTGGGATGGAGAAGCATTCACACCGATAAATCAATTCTGGGCAAAGGTTGCTGACAAGAATCTGGTCATTGGTGAGGAATATTGGTGCAGCGAAAACAAAGAGCGTTCTGGTAAATCTCACCGTCACTACTTCACCGTGATTGCAGAGGGATGGAGTCAATTACCTGAACAGTATTCCAATCAGTTCACTGGCAAGGATGGCCCTGAGTTACTCCGCAAACATTGTCTTATCCAAGCCGGATACAGGCATGAAACGCGAGTTGTATTTGACAGCCCAAAGGACGCCCAACGCGCGGCATTCATGATTGAGGATAGGGATGATGTTGAAAGATACACCCTGGCGTCAGTGTCGGGCTCAGTCGTCGTTAAATGGATTGCTGAATCTCAAAAGATGAAAGCCATGGGTAACAGTCGGTTCCAAAAATCCAAATCTGACGTGTTGGAAATCATCGCTGGAATGATTGGCATTTCTGTTGATGAACTCACAGCCAACTCACAAGCAGATAGTATTGCAGCATAGCAAGAGAGGAAAATGAAATGCAAAAAATTAAAGAACTAACTAAAGAGCAGGAAGCCTACTTACCTGTTTTCCGTGATGAATGGCTAAAGGTTGGATTGTCAACAAAATCCATTGAAAAGGCAAAAGCAGATAAAGCTATCAGTAATTTATATGCAGCAGGTGGCCTTGAACAGCCGATGATAATGCATTTTCAAAGTCCTTGGCAGTGCATTATGGCAATAAACTTTTTGCAGAAATTTGGAGAATTGCCAAAGGCCAATCTCGGGGACAATCTCAGGGACAATCTCAGGGCCAATCTCAGGGACAATCTCAGGGACAATCTCGGGGCCAATCTCTGGGCCAATCTCGGGGACAATCTCTGGGCCAATCTCGGGGACAATCTCGGGGCCAATCTCTGGGCCAATCTCGGGGACAATCTCTGGGCCAATCTCGGGGACAATC